>CAZLQY010000031.1:0-33788 GCA_964561965.1 uncultured Verrucomicrobiales bacterium | reverse complement strand
TTTTTGGGTTTTTTTTGGGTTTTTTTTGGGTTTGTGGGGGTTTGTGGGGGGTGGTTTTTCGGGTTTGTTCTTGTAGGGGGATTGGGGGGTGTTTGTTAATTTGGAGTCTGATAATGGGGCTCCATGTAGATCATTATGGTCGCTTTTTGTGGGGGGATAACCTTCCGCATATACATTAGGTTTCGTTAATATAGACAGGTGTGGTTCCTTAAAAGTCACAAAATAGTCATAGAAATTGTATAAGACGGTTTTTAGCTAGCGATGGCGTGTTCTGGAATGATGCCTGCCGGTTGACGTTTCCACTTCATAACGGCCTCTAGAATCATCCATAGCTCTAGGAGTATGGTGATAGCTCCTATAGCGACGAGTAACCAGCGCTCTTGTTGGATCCAGCTTTGGTCGGAACCGATAGCGGCAATGAAGATTTGATAGACCATTGCCCAAATGGGGAGGATGAGCATAAAGAAGGTAGGAATGGCAATGAACCATCGGGGTAGGTCACGCTGGCGCATCCAGAAGAAGATGACTAAGAAGGCCAAGCCTCCTAATAGCTGATTAATAGCACCGAAGAGAGGCCATAGAATCATCCCTCCTGTTCCTGCGGCTTTACCAGGTGCAGCGGGGAGAGAAGCCATCCACCAAGCCACCAAGCAGGCAGCGATCGTGCAAAAGTGCTTGTTTGTGACCCAAGAGTTGTTTTTGATCTTGGCTTTTTCTTCCGTTGTTTTGTCTTTGTGCCGTAAGTTTATGATAGAGCCGATTAGTTCTTGGACGACGTAGCGTTGTAGCCGGCATGCGCTATCTAGAGTTGTGGCAGCGAATGAGGCGACAAAAACTCCCATGAGGGCTGTGGAAAACATGGCAGGAATTCCCATAGCTTTGAGGAAGTTTGAGGAGCCTGCGACGAAGGCCCCTATTTTAGCTGTGAGTCCTTTTGAGTTAGCCCAGCTAGCGTATTGACTATTCCAGGCATCAATTCCAGTGAGGATTTGATCTCCCTTATTTAGGCCTAGCCCAAGGCCTGCGACGCACGCTAGGATCACTAAAACAGCAAGAAATCCCTCGGTGAGCATAGATCCGTAGCCCACAAATTTTGCATCGGTTTCACATTTTAACTGTTTGGATGATGTGCCAGAGGAGACCAAACAATGGAATCCCGAGACAGCCCCACAGGCGATGGTGACAAAGAGAAAAGGAAAAATGAGAGGTAGTTGCTTCGCACTCATATTTGGCTCTAGCGCAGGTGCTACGATTTCTAGAGCCGGCCGAGTCCCCTCTATTGGAGCGCCTCCAAAGAGGCCTGCGACGAAGAGGCCAATAACAACAAGGGCCAGAGTAGAGATAAGCTGTAGAGAGTTAATGTAATCACGCGGCTGGAGAAGTAACCAGACTGGTAGTACAGAGGCCATATAAGAATACGCTAAAAGTACAGTGACCCACCACATGAGATCTTGCCCTGCTAGCCAATGGTTCAAGTTGTGAAGTACCCCAGTATTTCCAAAGATAACAGAGAGGTACATGAGGACTAGGGAAATTAAGGAGGGAATGAGGATATTCATTCCTTTTTTATGAACAAATGTCCCGATAATGACAGCGAGAGGAATCTGAATGAGGCAGGGAGTGATCGCGGCTGGATAAATTTGAAATACGACGGCGATGACGAGGCCGAAGATGGCTAATACCATAGTAAGAGCGATCACTAAGATGAGTAGGAAAAGGGTTCTGACTCGTGATGAGATGACATTGCCAGCGATGTCTCCTACTGTTTTCCCCTGATTCCGCATAGAGACGATGAGAGCTCCGAAGTCATGTACAGCTCCAATAAATATCGAGCCAAAAATGACCCAAAGTAGGGCGGGGACCCAGCCCCACATGACAGCCAGTGCTGGCCCAACGATTGGGCCCGTACCTGCAATAGAGGTGAAGTGATGCCCAAATACGACACTTTTATCAGTGGGGACAAAGTCATTACCGTCTTTTAGTTCGATAGAGGGGACTTTGACTCCCGTTTGTAGTTGAAAGACCTTACTGCCAAGCCATTTTCCGTAAGTATTGTAGGCAATGAGATAGAGAATAATCGACCCTAGGGCGATAGATAGCGTTATCATGGGGCGGAGTATAACCAACAATTAGAAATGGGTAATCAAAAAAACAGAATGGAGTGAGACTAATATTAGAAGTAAATGTATAGAAACATGGGTTGAAGTGTATGACTAGCGAGTAGAGTGCTTTTTCGCAGGGTAAATTGTGACAAAAAATAGGATGATAAAATGGAGATTCTGTATTCACAAACATTCATCAGCTGCTAGTAGTAACGTCATGCGGACATTGATTAAACACGCCCTGAAAGGTAGCACAACTAAGGAAGAAATCCTTATTAAAGGTTGGGTTAGGACCCGGCGTGATTCGAAAGAGTTTTCTTTTTTAGAAATCAATGATGGTTCATGCTTGGCGAATATCCAGTGTATCGCTGATGCAGGGGTGCCTGGTTATGAGGATGTCTCTAAGATGACCACTGGCGCTGCTGTTGGGATTACAGGTTCTTTAATCTCATCACCTGGGGCAGGGCAGGCCTGGGAAATTCAAGTGACAAGATTAGAATTGATTGGCCAATCCCCTGTCGATTTCCCCTTGCAGAAAAAAGGCCATACTCCTGAATTTCTCCGGAGCATTTCTCATTTGAGACCGAGGGCGAATCTTTATGGAGCGGTATTTCGCATGCGCTCTCGTTTAGCTCAGGCAGTACACCGCTTTTATGACGAGCGTGATTTCACCTATGTTCATACACCTATTTTAACGTCTTCTGATTGTGAGGGAGCGGGGGAGATGTTTCGTGCTACCACACATGATGTTTCTGATTCTAAGGCGGCTAATTATGAGGAAGATTTTTTTGGGAAAGCTACTTATCTGACCGTCAGTGGACAGCTTGAGGGAGAAGCCTTTGCCACTGCGTTATCGAATATTTATACATTCGGGCCGACTTTTCGGGCGGAGAATTCACATACGACGCGACATGCCTCTGAGTTTTGGATGATAGAGCCTGAGATGGCATTTTGTGACTTAGAAGGTGATATGGATCTCGCCGAGGAGTTTGTACAATACCTTGTGGCAGATACTTTAGAGAACCATCAAGGGGATCTCGATATCTTTGCGAAGTTTATTGATAAAGGTTTGGTCGAGCGCTTGCAATTCGTAGTTGATAGACCATTCCAGCGTGTTAGCTACACTGAGGCAGTAGAGATATTAATAGCGAGTGATGCGAAGTTTGAATACCCAGTAGAATGGGGGATGAACCTCCAATCAGAGCATGAGCGTTACCTCACAGAAGAGCATTTTAAATGCCCTACGACAGTTTATAATTATCCGAAAGCCGTGAAGCCCTTTTATATGCGTACTAATGATGATGGGAAAACGGTGGCAGCTATGGACGTTTTAGTTCCTGGTATAGGAGAAATCATCGGTGGAGCTCAGCGAGAAGAAAGGCTTAATGTGTTAGAAGAGAATATGAAGGCGCATGGCCTCAATTCCGAAACGTATTGGTGGTATCTCGATTTACGTAAATATGGCACCTGTCCGCATGCCGGTTTCGGAATGGGGTTTGAGCGTATGCTCATGTTCATCACGGGTATGAAAAATATCCGTGATGTGATCCCTTTTGCCAGGACTCCTGGAAGTTGTGATTTTTAGGAACGGAGATTCAATGAGGAATCCCCCACTCTTATTGAATAAGGTGTGGGGGATCCTTATGGCCCAAGCTTGAGCTAGCACTATAGAGAATGCTATATGTGTTATGAAACACCTTGAGAGCTAGTCATAGAAAGTGCTGGGAGGTGGAGATTAGCGTGAGAAGTATTTCTCAGTTTCTTTGAGGAGCGCCGCTTGTTTACTTCTATTGGGGATGGAGGCGTAAAAGTCTGTTATGACAAGTCTCCAGAACTCTTTGGGGACTTGATCTGTTTTATGATATCCATGCTTTGCCATAGTATCTGTCATGAATTGTATAGCGTGCTGTTTGTTCAATAACTTGGAAAGAGAACGCAGTGCGTGATTACGGAGGTTTGCCCATTCTGTTGATGTGCTGTGAGCTTGTGTGAGCTCTCTATGCTTGGTCTGAAAGGCCTCTGTTTCTTGTTCCGTTTTATGTTGTTGCACGCATTGGGCTAACATGTCCTGAGCTTCTCCGACTGTTCTTGGGCGTGCTTCAGGTCTGAGGTTAATGAGCCACATGATCCATTGCTCAAAAATATCAGGTAAATCTGGGCGGTGAACACTTGGGAGGTGTAATTTGTGCTGAATGTGGGCTGCCATGATCTGCATGGAATTATCTCCCTCGAAAGGATATTGCCCCGTGATGGTGAAGTAGCAAAGACAACCGAGAGAGTAGATATCCGATAAAACATTTTTCTCGGTTCCGTTGAACTCTTCTGGAGACATGAAGTAGGCAGAACCTTCCATGAGGGAGCCCCCAGCGTTCACAGCCTCATCAGATACAATTCTGGATAGCCCGAAGTCGAGCAACTTGAGTTGTTTCTTACCGTTTGCACGGTTTAAAATGATAATATTGTTTGGTTTAATATCACCGTGTACAATGCCTTGCTTGTGTGCTTCAGATAGACCTAGAAGTAATTGCTCTGCTAAAGAGATGAATTCTTCTATGGAGATATCATTATTTTCTCTGTATTTCTCCAGAGTGTCACCATTCAGGTATTCTGAAATGATGTATGTTCCTTTGTCGTCCGCTGTGCAGTCATAGACAGTGAGAACATTGGGGTGTGACATCGTGGAGAGAAGGTGTGCTTCTCGAATGAGGGATTTGAAGTCATCAGTAACGCTTTTTTTGAAGACGTGTTTTAGCGCAACCTTACGATTGAGTCTGGTGTCCTCTGCGATATAGATGGCGCTAAGTGCAGTCTGAGCTATTTCGCTGATGACTTTATAGCGGTTGCTGACGACATCTCCAATATTGATGGTTATATTGCCCATGCTGATATTAGTGATATGGCTTTTTTCTGAGGGGGGAGTTTCATCTCTTTCCATGGCTGTATTGTGTTGCATGAGGTTTATTTAGTTTGAGTTCGTGGTGTTCCCGTCAAATTCATCAAAGCCAAAGTCGCCATCATTATCGTCTAGATTAGAGAAGTCTGGTGAGGCAAAATCCGGATAGGCATTAGAAGCGTGTTCGGAGAAGTCTAGTCCGACTTCCTGTTCCTCATCAGTAGCTCTAAGGCCGATCGTTTTATCGACTAGAAAGAATGTGAGGTAGCAAAGAGAGAAGGCTGAACCAATGATGACAGAGGTGCCGATGAGCTGGTCCATGAATTGTTCGACTTGGAAGCCGTTGCTATTAAACAGGGCGACACAGAGTGTACCCCAGACTCCATTCATTAAGTGAACAGGGACGGCACCAGCAACATCATCTAATTTATATTTTAAAAGAAGTTCAGCACCAAGTGCAGAAATGATTCCTCCAACTAGGCCAATGAAAAGAGCTGAGATAGGGGAGATAACATTACAACAAGCAGTGACGGCGACAAGACCACCTAGGATACCGTTAAGAACGATGCCAGGATCAGGTCTCCCATGGAGGATCCAATAGGTAAACATAGCGAAAAGGCCTCCTGCGCCAGCTGCCGCCATTGTGTTCACGATGACTAAACCAATTCCATCTGAGATTCCTAGCATGGATCCTGCGTTGAAGCCAATCCAGCCAAACCATAGGAGTAGAACTCCAAGAGCGGCAAGAGGTAAGTTATGGCCAACAATCATAACAGGAGCGCCCTGTTCATCAAACCGGCCTTTTCTGGGCCCTAGTACCATGATGCCGGCAAGAGCAGCAGCTCCACCAACTCCGTGAACGACAGAAGAACCAGCAAAATCTGTGAAGCCTAGTTCTGCAAGGAAGCCCGGTGAATTCCCGAAACCTTCTCCAAAACCTGCGGCTAATCCACCCCATGACCAATGGGCGGTAATAGGATAAATAATAGCGGAGAGGACTAGGGTGTAGACAATATAGCCTTGGAACCGTGTTCTCTCTGCCATCGCTCCTGAAGCGATGGTGGATACAGCTCCGACAAATGCTGCTTGGAAAAACCAGAAGGCCCAGAATTTGCTGCTCATATCGGTAGAGGATAGCCAATTAAACTCCATGCCTATGAAGCCATTTCCGTTGGCAAACATGAGGCCAAAACCAATTAATAAATAAGTGATCATCGCGACACAGACGTCGACGACGTTTTTCATCACAATATTTAAGGCATTCTTAGAGCGAGATAAACCAAGTTCTACTAAGAGAAAGCCTGGTTGCATCAAGAAGACCATTGCTCCGGCGATGATTAAAAATAAAGTATCGATTTTCTCCGAATCGCTAGTCTCGTCCACAGTAGCTACTGTTTCCGTTACAGGTTGGGCTTCGGCTGTAGCTTCAGCTATTTGTGCAAAATATGATGTAGGAAGGTGTTCCCAAGCGTGGCTATGTATCGATAGGAGGAACAGGGAGATAAGTGTTAGGGATTTAATCATAGTGATATATAATGGGTTAGTTGATGTAAATTGATTTAAAAACAGGGAATGGTTAATAACACTGGGTTCAGTCAAGAATTATTTGTTTTAAATGTGACTTAACCAGAATTACTCTTTAGACAATGGAGAGAGAATATAAGTCACAACAATTCATGTAGAATATGTTACACGACAATAATCAGGGAGCTTCAGCTAGCTAGTCGTTGTAAAACAAGGGACAAAAGCACGTTTGATGGCATTGGTGATTACAAATTTGAAGAGATGTTTTTCATTCTCTACGGCATCTCTACTTCTGATGAATGTATAGTCTTGAGGAAAATTATGATGTTTCAGTCTCCCGGAATCATAAAGTATTCTTAAATAAAATTGCAGTTGTTGTAACTAGTTTAAGAATAGCGAGATTGAACCATCGAAAGATCCGTGGATCGCCTCCTGATGAGATTTGGAAGGTTTTTAAGGAGGCTCAGTGGACGCTCGATTTCAAGAATTCAGAAATCATCTCCGGTGTGAGAAAATTTGATCATAGAGTATGAAACTCGTGATGGGAAAAAAGACATCACATCCGTTATGATCACAATGTGATGAAGCCAAGGAGGGGAACGCCACGGTAGAAAATAAGTGTTGTTGAGGGTTGGCGCTTATTGAAAATAAGAAAAAGATTGGGGGGCTGCGCGTGCAGTAAAAGGAGGTTAAGGCTGGGCGCTTCGGAGTGGCCACGCACAGAAGCTCCACACTTTGGGTTGTTCACACATCCCCATCTATTATTGGATTGGGTTATTGAATCTTTAAATCGCCCATTGCCCACTGGATGCCATTTAAATAAATTTTAAGGACATCGGTATTCCAGAACATGTCGTGATTGTGGCCAATAGAGCAGTAAAACACTCTGCCTTTCTCGTGCATCTTCGTCCAAGAAACTCCAAAATCATTATCGGTACGTCTTACCTTCTTTACATTAGGGTCACTCTTTGAGGGATCTAGCCTTAGAAGCATATCGTATTTCGAAGAATCATAGGGTTCTTTGAATTGGTAAACTTCTTCTTTAAAATTGAACGGCTTTCCCTCTAAGTGAGCGACAATAGGGTTATTTTCAGCCCCAGGCTCTACATCAATATGCACTGGTGAGTTCGCCCTCCACGGATGGCCCCAAAAGTATCCTCCGATCATCTCCCCGTATTCCGGCCAGTCATAGAATGTATCTGTAGCTGAATGTATCCCGACAAAGGCACCACCTTCGCGAATGTAGCTCATAAAGCTTTCTTTGAGTTGGTCTGATTTCAGAATAGCTGCCTGTATCTCAGCTTTCGGCATCGTCTTTTGTTCCTCTTTACTTGGTAAAAAGACTTCAAGAGTAGTGTTCAAAAAGCAGATCGCATCAAATTCCTTGATCGCATCGGTCTCGAAATTGCTAAGATCGTCACTAATGATGGATTCATACGCCCCTGTATTGTCCCCAAGCATTTGAAGTGCGATTTTAGCTGTATCGATAGATTTATGCCGGAAACCTTTGGTCACTGAGAAAATAAGAATTTTTCGTTTCGTGAGAGGTTGTGCCAGAGCAGTCTTTGGGAGAGCTTCAGCAATTTTTTCAGAGACATTCGCGCCTTTTGATTTAGGTTCTGCTAGGCTGATTAAACCTACCAGGCCAAGTGTGGCAGTAGCGATAAGGAACGGTGTGAACTTCATGGGTATTTGGAATGAGTGAACTTTAAGATAGAACGAAAATAAGGAAGGGCAATCTATTTTAGAGTTCTAAAATGGTTGTATGGGGGAGACTTTACTTAGCGCTGGCGAGGTAGGCGTCTACCCTCAATGCGGGCTTTAATCAGACTCGGGCAATTCTTTTTAGTGCGCAATTGGTCACAATTCGCTTCGATACGAATAGCTTGGCTGACAGGGGAGAAGCCCAGGCGTTTGCTTAGGCAATCGTTTAATAACTCCAGGTGGGTGTCTTCAAATTCCAGAACATTCCCACAATCTAAGCAAATTAAATGATTATGAGCTGGGCGATCCAGAAAATTAGGATCATAGGTTTTCACCTCTTCACCCAAGTCAATCTCATGAAGCAATCGAGCTTCGACGAGGAGTGCAATCGTACGGTAGACTGTCGCCCGGGATGCTCCAGAATTCGTCTTTTTGACTCTATCCCAGAGTTCATCAGCCGTAAAATGTTCATCCTTACAGAAGATTTCTTCTACAATAATGTTCCGCTGAGGAGTGTTTCTTAGTCCTTTGCGTTTGATGTGGGCTGTGAGGCGCTCTTGGATGACGGAATCCATATACGTGTCATCCTACTAGGAAAAAGACGAGAAGGAAGAGGAAAGTGTGGTCTCAGCAGAGATCATAGACGGATGAAAATATTCTTTATATTGAAGATTGGCATCTGAGCTAGAACATTCTTCAATGGGCGTATGAAATGTCTCTGGGCCATTATGATCGCCATTCTTAGCTCCTGTGCTTCCAAGCAAACCCTTCAGATGGACTCGTTTCTTCTTAAAGATACGAATGTGGAAAGATCTTTGACTAGTTTGCTGCGAGGGGAAGAGCGTAAACGTCTATATGGGGCAGTCTCAGTAAAAGAACAAAGAGAGCGATTAGGGCTTTATTACACAGCAAGGTGGAATGATAAGGAATTAGCGAACGTAGGAGGGGTTTTGAAATTTGAATACCTCCAACATGTGACAGGAGCGAGTGTGCAAGTGATGGAGCATGAGATAGAGCCAGGTCAAACCAAAGGTTCGTTTGATTTTAAAGTGATTGGCAAAGAGTACTTTACTAAGGGGAGAGTGTTAGCATGGAGGCTGACTTATTGGAGATCAGGAAAGGTCATCGCATCAGAACAATCTTATTTGTGGGAATAGTAATTGGGATTGTGTATCAAGAAAATACAGTGACGGCAGGGTATGGATAGTAGGAGGAAATCAATGCGCCTATCTGTGCTTGGGAGTGGTAGTGGAGGTAACTCAACGTTGGTTGAGTGCGGAAAGACGACGCTCCTTATTGATGCAGGGCTTAGTGCAAAGCAAATCACGTTGAGGTTAGATTCGTTAGGGATAGATCCAGATAGCTTGGATGGTATTCTATTGACCCACGAGCATGGGGACCATGCCCGTGGTGTGGATGTTCTATTGCGTCAAAGAGATATTCCTGTGTATGCAAATGCTCTTACACGGGAAGCGATGATGTGGAATATGAAGAGCCGTGTGAATTGGCGGATTTTTGAAACAGGGCAAAACTTTTCTTTAGGTGAACTGGAGGTCTCTTCGTTTTCTATCCCTCATGATGCGGCTGACCCAGTCGCGTTTGTGTTAGAAGGCGAAGGAGCACGCTTAGGGTTAGTGACAGATGTGGGGTATGTGACGCAGTCTATGCGGAATCATTTGAATAATTTGGATGCTTTATGTGTGGAAGCGAACTACGACGAGACTTTGTTAGAAGAAGATGCAAAACGGCCCTTGTCCACAAAAGTGAGAATTTCTTCCAAGCACGGTCACCTTTCTAATACACAGACAGGGGAGTTAGTAAGTGGTGTAGCCTGTGCTCAACTCAGTGACGTTATATTAGTACATTTGAGTAGTGACTGTAATGATCCAAACGTTGCTATGGATACAGTGAAACGTATGTTAGATGCTCAGGATAGAGATTTAGTGAATATCCACTGTGCGACTCAACACGAGGTGACAGATTGGGTGGAGTTTGGCAGAAGAGAAGAATCTGTTCATCGTTTGAGGTCTCCATTGGAGCAAGGGTACTTATTCTAGAGTTAAATGTCGTGTTCAAATTAGTGAGTCACTATTCTCCGCAAGGAGACCAGCAGCAAGCCATTGATAAATTGATGAAGTCTATCGATGCGGGGAATAGGCATCAGACCTTACATGGAGTGACAGGATCAGGAAAAACCTTTTCCATGGCTAATCTCATTCAGCAGACAGGGAAGCCAACTTTGGTAATGAGCCATAATAAAACCCTGGCGGCACAGCTGTACTCAGAATTTAAGAATTTTTTCCCGGAGAACTCTGTGGAGTATTTCGTGAGTTATTTCGATTATTATCAGCCAGAAGCGTATATACCGCGTACGGATACTTATATTGAAAAAGACTCCTCTATTAATGAAGAGATTGAGCGGCTGAGACTTAGCACGATGGGGAGCCTAATTACTCGGAAAGATGTGATTGTCGTCGCTTCTGTGAGTTGTATTTATGGCTTGGGTAGCCCAGAGGATTATCAGAATATGATGCTGCCGGTCCATCAAGGGATGGAGATCCCAAGAGATGACTTCCTTGCATCTCTTGTCGAGCTCCAGTTTGAACGGAATGATATTAGCTTTACTCGAGGGCAATTCAGAGTGCGAGGCGATGTTGTCGAAGTTCGCCCAGCTTATTTAGAGGATACGGCTGTGAGGATTGAATTTTTTGGGGATGAGATCGATCGGATCTCTGAGGTGAACGCAACCTCAGGTAGTAAAATGGGGGCTATGGCGGAGTACGTTTTATTTCCAGCAAAGCAGTTTGTGACATCGAAGCCCAAAATTAAGCGGGCCATTGGTCAGATCCGTAAGGAAATGAAAGAGAGGGTAGGCCAGTTAGAGCATGAAAATAAGCTAGTGGAAGCTCAACGTATCCGTATGCGTACAGAATATGATATTGAGATGATGCAAGAACTGGGATTTTGTCAGGGAATAGAAAACTATTCACGCCATCTAACTGGTCGAAAGCCAGGCGCTACACCATATACCCTGTTAGATTTCTTCCCAGATGATTTCTTGCTGTTAGCTGATGAGAGCCATGTGACAGTTCCTCAGGTGAGAGGGATGTATGAGGGGGATAAAAGCCGCAAGTCAGTACTAGTCGACCATGGATTTCGCCTTCCCAGTGCGATGGATAACCGCCCGTTAAAATTTGATGAATTTATGGAGCGCCTGAAGCAATGTGTTTATGTGACAGCGACTCCAGGCCCTTTTGAGATGATCAACTCTCGTCCAGATAATCAGAAGTTTGTTCCATGGCAGCGAGGGGAACTTTCAGCAAATCAGGCGATGAAATTGATCCGCAAGAAGGTGCAAGCTAGTCCCTCTTCTCAGGAGGTGGATGATTTTGAAGTGAATAAGCGGGGTGCCAGTTTAGTCGTAGAGCAAATTATCCGTCCAACTGGGCTTTTAGACCCAGTTCTGACAATGTATCCATTGGAAGGGCAAATTGATAAAGCGATAGAACTGGCAAAGAACCGTGTAGAGCTGGGTGAAAGGGTCTTAATAACCACCTTAACAAAGAGGACGGCCGAAGATCTAACAGATTACTTAAAGGGGGTAGGCTTACGAGTGAGCTATATTCATGCAGATGTGGATGCAATAGAGAGAGTAGAAATATTGAGATCTCTACGAGGGGGAGATATTGATGTGCTGGTGGGGATTAATTTATTGAGGGAGGGCCTAGATTTACCAGAAGTCTCATTAGTGTGTATTTTAGATGCAGATAAGGAAGGGTTTTTGAGAAATGAAACCAGCCTTATTCAGACAGCTGGGCGTGCTGCAAGGCATGAAAAAGGCGAATGCGTTTTGTTTTGTGATGCGGTGACGGACTCGATACAGGCGTTATTAGATATTACAAATTACCGGCGGGATCGACAAATTGCTTATAATCAGAAGTTTAATCTTGTTCCAAAGAGCGTCGTGCGGCCAGTACAAGAGAGTCTACATAAATACAGCGATGAGGATTCATCGGCAGAAGGAGTCATCATGGAGGAAGACTCAAGTGAATACAATGGAGGGAAACTCTTATTCGAATTAGAAAAGGAAATGCGCTCTGCCGCCTCTAAATTAGAGTTCGAAAGAGCTGCTCACCTTCGAGACCAAATCACTAAATTGAAAGCGAAGATTGTGGATAGCTGATAGTGTTGATCCGTCAGCCCTTATCGAGTAACCCGGTTCAATACAACGAGCCAATTCATGATGTTGACTGGTGGTATCTGACTAGGGTGTGTGACGTCTTCTAATTGTGCTGTGATAGCGTCATTGTCGACAGTTCCGTCGGCTAGGCGTAGGTCTAAAACATTGATGCCTGTACCTGTATTGGAAAGAGAACCTATTCTTCCTTGAATATCAATCCCCGTACGGGCTCCCGTTCCATAGCGGATTTCTGGAGCAAAGATAGAAACTGGAGGGTAGAATTCAGTAAGGCCTGAACCTGCTGGAATGGGAGCTTGGACGAGGTTAACATCAGTTCTTATGAAGGTTCTTAAGTTACTAACAAATGAAAAACCTTCGGGGAAAGCTGTTAAGTCTTGAGTCCCATCTAGAACAACCGATGGAGATTCATTATCGAGTGGATTCGCTGGTGGAAGCACTCCCTCTACTGCTCCTGAGATATAGTCTGGATTAATCGTGATGGAATGGTTGATCCCTAGGCCAGCACTATTAGGAAGACCAGCTAGATATGCCCCTAGGCGGTCAACATGAAGTTCTATGGCAACCTCATCACCGGCTAATACTTGTGTGAGGAAAGGAAATGTATCAAAGCCATCGTCACCTTCGCTTGCTGGCCAGAAATTGATACCATCAGCAGTATTGGAGAGGTCGATACTTACTTCTTGCCTAGCGTTATTCAGATAAGTGAAGCGAAGTGCTGTGGGAGTGTTGCCAGCTGCTGCTATGATATCAAGTTTCATAGCTGTCTGGTTACAACCTCTAGAGTATTGATGAAAGTTTTGATAAGAAGCCCGCTGATTAGTGGGATCTGGGGTAAAGCCATCGGCAAATCGATCGAAAAATGCATTTCCCTGAGCTAATCCGACAAAGAGGGACTTAGAGGAATCTGATGACTTGGCAATGGGAAAGAACTGTCGGTTCGCAATCTCAAAGTCGGTTTTAGTTCCGACTGCGCCAGGTCCCACTTGAGGTCCTCCGGCTCTACCAATTGTGGTGCCTTCTGTAATTGTAGCTTCTTGTTTGGTGCTTAAGCGCTCGATGTCAAGTATGCCAGAAGTGTTTGCTCCTGTCGCGTAAACACCTCCATCAATTTGAATGTTGGCATTCCAAGCATTACCGTCTCGAAAGCTGCCGAGATCTAATAACGTATTTGCTGAAATGGCTAATTGAGATGGTATCTCATAAACGGAGAGAATGTACTCTCGGTCGATAAAGTCCAATCGATTGTCACCACTATTAATTTCATTAACAGCGACATCAGTTTGAGCTCTGTCAGCAGATTCTGTGTGCATAAAGATGCGCCACCAGTTCTGTCTGGCAACAAAGGGCTGACCAGGTGTTCCATAACCAAACGCTATATTGGGGTATGGAATGAGATTATAGTGAGTATAAACAGTAGGGTCGGCAAAAAAGTTGGGATGGAGAGGCCCAGTACTGTTTGAAGAGTACGTGAAAGAAGGGCTGAGATAGATTCTATCATTAGAGAACGTTTGGTGCGTGGCACTATTGTGGTCGTTGGGGAGTTGTGGTAAAGGTGAGTTCGAGCTCCCTCGTACAGCCATAGTTGGAGGGAATGCTCCTGTTATCCGAGATGTATCGCCTTCCCAACCAGCTGGTGTGTCGGAAATGGAAGGAAGAATGCCTATATACTCTAGAGGTATCCGTGCGTTGACTAATCCTGTGTTGGCGGAGATAGTATTTGCTAGGTCAAAACCTAGGGCATTGAGTTGATCGTCGACGTTTCCGTCTAGTCTGGATAGGTTGGCAGCTTCCACAGTGAGGCCAGTTATGGTAGAATGTGGATCTGCGGCTGCATCGACTAATGATCCATCGATCATATTATTCGCCAGAAATTTAGGGGTCAGCCCCACCATAGCAGTCAAAAAGGCTTGCTCTTTTTGGTTGTAGTCTAGCTGTAATTGAACTCTGCGCTGAGTTTCTAGAGTTCTTAGAGAAACTCTGTAAGATTGCTGAAATAAGATGAAGGAGATAATCCCTGTAAATAGGACTATGAGGATGACGCCATAGCCGCGAGGTTGAGATCGTTGGAAGTAGGTCTTCATATTCAAGAAAATTGAATTGGTGGTTTTTGTTCCCTAAGGGTAGATTGGGTTTCCTTTATTAGGCTCTAAGAAGAGAATACATTTATGCATAGATTATGATGTAATGCAATCTTTTTAGAGATCTCACTTCACAGAGTGCTTCGAAGAAGCTAGGTTCCAATTCATGTGGAAACCGATACTTTTGGTTATGTTTACCATTTTATTGATAGCCTTCCGGTTGGTAGGTTCATCAGACTCATGGTGGTTACAGAATGTTTCGCCTTTTGTGGCATTATTCTTTTGTGGAGCTGTGTACAGAAAGAGTTGTTCTTGGTTACTTCCGGTCGTTTTCTTTGTCTGGATCGTTACGAACCCCGTTTCCTCCATGATGCAGGGATATAGTCCCTTTCATTTTGGGATGTTGAGTAGCGTGTTCGCTTTGGGCTTAATTGTATGGGGGGGTAGTAAAATGGCGATGGCCCCTAGCTGGTTATCAGTGTTATTGGGAACTGCTGCCTCAGCTGTCGTTTTCTATGTTGTGACGAACTCAGTATGTTTTGTAACGAGCCCAGAATACACCAAGACGATAGATGGGTACATGCAAGCGCTTTGGTTTGGCCTCCCTCAATATGAAGTTCCGACTTGGGCCTTTTTCCGCAATAGCTTTGTGTCCAGCCTTGTGTTTTCAACCTTGTTCTTTTGGTCCATGCAGCCTGTGAGGAGACAAGACTATAAAGAGATCGGGCTTGCCAGTACGAAAGAAAGGGGCTAGACGCAGTACTTATAAGCTAGAATTCATTGAATTCGAAGAATTTTACAATTATGGAAGCGACAACATCACAAGATTATTCGCAAGCACCGATTAATCAGCTATTGACCGCTGAGGATAAAATCGGGCTCTACCGCACGATGGTGCGTATTCGCCGGTTTGAACAAGCGGCTCTGAAATTTTATAATAAAGGTCAAATGGGTGGTTTTCTCCACCTCTATATTGGTCAAGAATCGGTAGCAACAGGCACTTTATCACTTTCTGGCGCTCATGATCATGCGATTACAGCGTATCGTTGCCACGGGCATGCTCTTGCTAGTGGCATGAATATGAACGAATGCATGGCGGAATTATTTGGTAAGATCGATGGTTGCTCCCGAGGCAAAGGGGGATCTATGCACTTTTTTGCTCCAGACAAGAATTTCTGGGGTGGGCATGGGATTGTAGGGGGGCAAACTCCCCTAGGACTAGGTCTAGCCTATGGTGTGAAGTATTTAGGTTTAGAGGGAGCCTGCTTCTGCTATTTAGGTGACGGCGCAATTAATCAAGGTGCTTTCCATGAATCACTTAATATAGCCGAGCTGTTTGATATCCCAGTGATTTATATCATTGAAAACAACGGTTACTCCATGGGAACGAGCCAAGCGAGATCCTCAGCATTTAAGGAGACCTTAGCTCAACGGGCAGAAGCGTATGATATGGCTTGGGACGTAGTGAATGGTGAGGACATTTACGAGGTGCGAGCTAAGAGTAAAGTGGCGCTGGATCGCGCACACAAAGAGAAAAAGCCAACACTATTGGAGATTAATACGTATCGCTATTATGGACATTCCGTAGCAGATGCTAACCATAAGAAATACCGCACTCCTGAAGAAATTAGTGATTATAAAAAGTTTCACGATCCACTGAATTTATGGCGCAACAGATTACTGCAAGAAGGTGTATTGACGGAAGAAGCGGCAAAACAAATTGATCAGGAGGCGAAGCAAGAAGCGGATGCCTCTGTAGTTTATGCTCAGAATTCGCCAGACCCTACCCCTGAGACGATTACTCAGGATGTCTACTGGGAGGTGGATAATGATACCGAGTCAGGCAATACAGGACGCCACTTTTTTAACGATTAATTTCAACTCTGTTTATAAATACACATGAGAACTTTGCTATATCGCCACGCATTACGTGAGGCATTTGATGAGGAATTAGAGCGCGATGATAATGTCGTTTTAATGGGGGAAGAAGTGGCCCAATACAATGGGGCCTATAAGGTAACAGAAGGCCTCTGGAAGAAGTGGGGAGA
Source organism: uncultured Verrucomicrobiales bacterium (assembly GCA_964561965.1). Taxonomy (GTDB): domain Bacteria; phylum Verrucomicrobiota; class Verrucomicrobiia; order Verrucomicrobiales; family Akkermansiaceae; genus Rubritalea. The sequence continues at coordinate 17,238 of CAZLQY010000031.1, read as the reverse complement.
CAGAAGAATTGTCGACACACCTATCTCTGAGGCAGGCTTTATTGGAATGGGTATTGGTGCTTCTATGCTAGGCGTGCGCCCAGTGATGGAGCTTATGTTTTGGTCCTTCCATTCTGTAGCCTTCGATCAATTAGTCAATAATGCGGCCTGTGTTCGGTACATGTCCGGTGGCTTAGCTAATTGTCCTATTGTTGTTCGTGGTCCTGCTAATGGAGGGACGAGTGTCGGTGCGACACATACACACACGCCGGAAGGGCTATTTGCTGCCTTCCCTGGTTTAAAAGTGGTGTCTCCCGCGACAGCTGCGGATGCGAAAGGTTTGATGAAGTCTGCTATTCGTGACAATGATCCAGTATATGTCATGGAAAATACACTTCTCTATGGCATGGAAGGAGAGGTTCCTGATCCAGCAGATGGTGATTTTGTCATTCCTCTCGGCAAAGCTGATATTAAACGAGAAGGCGCTGATGTTAGCCTAATTGCTCATGGACGATCTACTTTAATTGCTCTAGAGGCAGCGCAACGCTTACAGGCCGAGCATGGTATAAATGCTGAGGTTGTTGATTTACGATCGATTCGTCCATTAGATGAGGATGCAATTATGCAGTCAGTCAGAAAGACGAATCGAGTTGTTCTTGTCGACGAGTCTAAGCCGTTTTGTGGTGTTTCTGCCCAGATTACAACGATGATACAAGATCAGTGTTTTGATTACTTGGATGCCCCGATTAAGCGGGTTTGCACAATAGATGCTCCTGGTATTTATGCCCCTGCTTTAGAGGTGCCTCATCAACTACCCACGGCGCAGAGAGTGATTGATCAAGTTCTTAGTATTTCTTAATTGGGCCAGCAACGACTTGGCTTTTTTACAGGTAAGAACTTAAATGTAGATGACGAGATTTTTTCCACCCTATCTGTAGGGTGTATTATTGTCATTTGAGGATAGAGAAACGGTACAAGTGATGATTGCTAGTACCGTTTTCCACCCTTTATGTGTGTGAGTCTATGCTTTCGAGGAGATGTTGTGCTTCCTCTGAAGTTGGCATTTATAGTGAAACCTGATTCATTGGTCGTATCACCATCAAGTATGAATGTGTAAGAGCCGTCTCCCATCATAAAAAATGCTCACAGGCATAGCCTGCGAGCAAAAAATAAAACGTATTATGATAGAAAAACGGTTAATTCTTCAACTTTTCTTTTAACATCTCTTCCTTCTTCATCATCTCTTCCTTCATCATCTCCTCTTTCCCGAGGACTAACCACTGAGCATCTGCTTTCTTGATATGAGCCTTTGTGTTTTTAGCGAATAGTTTCCCTACTTTTGCATTTTTATTGAGGTAGATTTTGCCATCTACGACTTTAAAGACTGTAGGGTCCACTTCGAATTTTTTTCCGAGTGATACACCATAAGCACAGTAACCACTATATTGTGGGATGAATTTTTCAGGAGAACTTTTAAATGCTTGAAGAGCTTCAGCATTACCTAAGTAGTATGTTTTCCCTCCATGAGAAGCTGAATACTCTTCAGATCCTTTAACAGCCTTATTAAGGGCGACATAAGCTACTGGACAGTAACCATCTATTTCTGCTGTTCCGGCAACAGCGGATACTGAAGATAGTAATGCAGTTGCTGCTAATACGAGTAATGATTTGATTGGTTTCATATAATTATGTTGTTATTCGGTTGAGCGAACGCTCTTGTAAATATTTAGAGTTTAGGTGGTCATATATATTCCAGAATTTTTGAAAAATAGATGCAATCGTGGTTTAGAATAATCATTGGTGATGGGATTGGATCGTGGTGTTCTAGAGTGGTGTTTATGGTCTAAGTCTTTGGTGGTGATTGTTCTACATTGATTAATTTTGAAGTGTTTGTAGCACCGTGATTAGATCTGTGATGATCTTTGAATTGGATTTGATTTTAAATGATGTAAGGGTTGGGCATGGTTATGTTTCGTAGTTTTTATGTGTTCATCGTAATTTTAATGTTTGGGCCCTGTTGTAACGGAGATAGAAAAATTCAATTAATGAGAAGTGGTCATATGACAAAGGAGGATTATGCGGATGGGGAGAAGAGAGCCAAAGTGATAGCTGGGCAACAAAAGCCCTTCTTGGAAGCAGAATTGAAGAAACAAGGGGTTTCTTGGGGGGCTCCCGTTTTTATTAGGTTATTTAAAGAGGAGAGGGTGCTTGAATTGTGGGTGAAGGATAAAACAAAGTATAAATTGTTTCGCAGTTACCCCATAGCGGCAATGTCCGGAGGATTAGGCGCAAAGACGAGAGAAGGGGATAAACAGGCTCCAGAAGGGTTTTATTATATTCCTTCAGGGAGAATGAAGCCAGATAGTAGCTATCATTTGGCATTTAATATAGGGTATCCGAATCAATATGATGTAGTTCACGAGCGAACAGGGAGCTTTATAATGGTACACGGTGCACAACTTTCAATTGGCTGTTTTGCCATGACAGACGAGAAGATAGAGGAAATTTATACGTTATGCGATGCGGCATTAAAAAATGGTCAGCCCTTTTTTAGGTTACATAGCTTTCCGTTTCGGATGACAAAGAAACGTATGTTGGAAGAGGTGAGTAATCCTTGGTATGATTTTTGGCTCAATTTACAAGAAGGGTACCATTTATTTGAACAACATAAATGGCCTCCAAATGTAGAGGTCGATAATAAGCGGTATGTATTTTCGTATTAAATGGAAAGAACGTGACATGATCTGGCTCGTCTTTCTCTGAGAAAAAACAGTAGGCGATTGGGCTTTCCTTGAAATTTAGAGAATATTGCTCGAAGGGAGTAAATTTTGCTCGCACTGGGAACCTTAGAGCTAGTAAATTCCGTACAGTTATGAGCCGCCTTATTTATATATTTCACTGTTTGATTCTTTTGGTTGGCCAGTCCGTACTTGCTCAAGAAGCGGAACCTGAATCCGAATCTGAATCTCAGAGAGAAATCATTCCTAATGTTATTGTGATATTAGCGAATGATTTAGGGTATCATGATTATGGGGTAACGGGGCACCCTGTATTTGAAACTCCTTATTTTGATAGCCTTGCGTCAAGGTCTGTGCGCTGGGATCAATTTTACGTCAGCCCAACTGGATCTCCTACGAGGTCTTCTCTTTTGACTGGGCGGCACCATTTCCGAACTGGTGTCTTAAACGAGCAAGGGGCTGGATCTATGATGGCGGCTGATGAAGTTACCTTAGCGGAAGTTTTAGCATCTTCAGGTTATAATACCGGAGCTTTTGGCCTTTGGGAACTAGGCGACCATTATCCGATGAGAGCTTCTGACCAAGGATTTCAAGAAACTTTGATCTATCGTGGTCATTCTGAAGCCCAAGCGAGCAGCGTGAGCTGTTATGACCCTATTCTTTATCAAAACAACCGGGAAGTCCAACTACAGGGCCATTGTTCTGATATTTATACGGAACAGATGATCCGTTTTATGCAGTCTTCTGTGGATCACGGGGTTCCCTTTTTTTGTTATTTAGCGTTTAATTCACCAGATTCTTCCCTCGCTACAGTAAAACAAGATTGGTTAGATCATTATCAAGCTCAATCGATGAAGGATCTATTAGGCGAGGCCGCAGATGAAGACTTGGCGGTTGCAAAGGAACAGATTTCACGTATTGGGGCATTTGTTTCCCACCTTGATGAGAACGTAGGAAAGGTGATGACGTCTCTTGCAAAGCTAGAGCAATCTGAAAACACCATTATCGTCTATGTAACAGATAATGGTGCTGGAGGGCATGGATATTCTGGGGGCTTAAGAGGTGGAGCAGGCTCAGTCTATGAGGGCGGAGTCCGATCACCGTTGTGGATTTCTTGGCCAGAGGAATTCCAGAATGGTCTCCAAATCAAGCATGATGTGGCTGGGCATATTGATGTGATGCCTACATTGTTAGAGGCTTGTCAGGTTGGCTCTGTAGAGGCATTGGAACTGGATGGGCGCAGTTTACTCTCTACGATGAAGAATCCAAAGAGCCGCCTTAGCTCTCGATCTTTCATTACACAGCTTTACCGTGGGGCTAGTCCTTTGAAGTATGATCATTTTATGGTGAGGCTTGGCCAATGGAAGTTACTGAGCTCTTCGAGTGATGAGAGCAGTTTGTCGTCGGCCCCTCCTAAGTTTGAGCTGTATCATTTAAAGGAAGATCCTTCCGAGTCTGAAAATTTATCAGAGACAGAGAAGATGAAGCTCAATGAATTATTAGAAGAGTATCATCATTGGTTCGAAGCTGCAAAATTGTCAGGAGAAAGTCGTTCTAGGCGGCCTTACATTCTCGTGAATAGTAAGGAGGAAAATCCTGTAGTGTTAACTCAAAATGATTTTTCTAATGAGGGGAGGAATAAGAGTGAAAGAGGTTATTGGAAATTAGATCTACAGCATGGCAGCCGTATGGATGTGAGTGTTAAAATAATTGCTCCTGAATCTGTGAATTCAGAGGTAGAGACTTGTCGTTTTAAGGCCAGAGACGCTTCTTGGGAGGCTAAATTATCATCAAATGGACAGGAGATACGCTTTGAGGCAGTCAGTTTAGCCCGAGGGAAACAAAATATTAGTGTCGATTTTTTTGATAAGCAGGGCAAAAGGGTCGACGTGGAGTGCCTCATTCGCATGGTACACCGCTAGCAAAACCTTCTGTGAAGTAAGGTTGCGATAGAGTCGATTCTTAGGATATGTTTAGGCCATGATGTTATGGCGAGGCATAAAAAAGCTCTGACTGAGAGAGCCAGAGCTTTTTGTAAGGTTTTTGTGAGAAATTTAAAGTGAGCCTTTGAGTGTAGAAGAAGCTTTAAAACCAACAGTTTTTGAAGCTTTGATCTTCATTGCTTCCCCTGTCTTAGGGTTGCGGCCCATACGTGCAGAGCGTTTCTTGACTTCAAAAGTACCGAAACCAATAAGTTGTACCTTTTTGTCCTTTTTCACGCCTTTGGCGATGGAAGCTAGGACTGCCTCAACTGCGTCAGTTGCATGACGCTTAGTGGTTTCTTTACCGAGGGCTTTTTGGACTGCTTCTACTAATTCAGCTTTATTCATAACATAGCTGTTTTCGCCAACTGCGAGGGCTCTGTAAAGATAAAAGATAATAAAAGGTGATAAAAAATTCACCTAGAGCCATATAAGGTTAGGCAGTTTCGTTATGAGAATTAGCCCGAAAAATCTTGACTCGATTCTAATTCTTGAAGTGAGTTGCGCGTGTTAGTGTCTGATAGATTTTGCATGTTCAATGATGTTTGACGTCTATATTTTGGCAGATCATACTATGTTAGTAATGATTGAAACGGAAGTATTAGTTAGATTAAGGAACTTGTCTGACCGTGTTTTGGCGGTTGTTCCTGCTATGCCTGAAATAAATCAAATGAAGGTGTATCTTGAAGATGCGGATGCAGCGGAGAAAAGGGGCTATTTTTTGCCTGATGAGGATGACAGGGTGAGGGGTATTTATATGCGTTATTTGTCTGTTAGGCTGAGTTTATTGGAAGTAGTTGGCGAAATTAAGACCTTGGTGAAAAAGGAACAATTGATTCAGAAATATGAGTACGCCTTCTTTGCAATTGGGTATTCTGCTTCTGTCATCCTCATAAGGACAGCTAAGTTTATTGTGAAGTTATCAGCTAGTAGGCCCGTCGTGCGCCGAAAGTTGGATGAGGCCGCGCCGTTATATGGGCTAGATCGCGCTAGTTTTTGTGCCATTTATTCGAATCTCACTTCTCCTCGTAGAATGTGGAGGTTCTATGAGGCGACGAAGTTTTTTGAAGAACATCAGGCCGATATTTTCTCGATAGATGTGGAGGGCTTAGATGATATCCTTGAGTTATTGAAAAAAGAATCGGAGTTTATTGAATTGTCGAAATCAGCCTATTTAAAGAGAAGGTTACGGTACCGGAAGCATTCTTTTCGTAGAAGGAATTCATCAGGGTATCGGCGTGTCATGTTTCATTTATTTCGATTTAGTGGCTGTCTGATCTCTGAAATGAGGCAGCCGTTCATAAAGCGATTGGTTCATGGTAGTAGGAAAAAGAGGATTAGCGAAGCTGTCTTGAATGAACTGCAGGGTATGTTGTTGCCGGGAGATGTCATTGTAACGAGGCATGATGATGCGTTGAGTAATTTATTTTTGCCGGGTTTTTGGCCTCACGCGGCCCTGTATATTGGTACGAGAGATCAAAGAGAAGCATTGGGCTGCCTAGAAGATTGCGGGCCTCAAGCCTTCTCTATCATTGAGTCAAAAAAAGACGGAGTGAAGTATAGAGAACTTCGTGAAACGTTGAAGGTGGACGCCTTTGTGATATTACGCTCAAATTTCATCTCTTCTGACCTTGGTAAGGTAATTTCATTGGCGATGGGGCATGAGGGTAAGTTGTATGATTTTCTGTTTGATTTCAGACAATCAGATCGGTTGGCTTGTACAGAATTGGTTTACCGCTCTTATCATGGGGTTAGAGGATTGCAATTGGAGTTGGAAGAATGTGCAGGGAGGCTTTGTTTGTCGGCAGAAAGTTTGATGAATCAACTCCTGAGTAGAGGGCAGTTTCATGTGGCCGCCTTGTATGGATTGAAAGGGCGGAAAATTTTAAAAGGAGAACTTGCTAATAGGGTTTTACGTGGAAGTTATGAAATGAATGTTGATCTTAAGTCATGATAGGACAAATGTGGTAAAAATATTTAGGAAATCTGAGTTAATTTTTAGAAAGATAACTTTATTGCTGGTCAGTGCCTTAAGGGTAGATTGTGAAAAATTTCACAAATAGACTTGCTCGTGGTTAGAATTCACGTTATTTCGCCGGTACCCGCTTCGACGCGGATTATAGATTCATGGATAAACGTCACCTTTTTCTCACTCTTTTAGCCGCGCTTGCCAGCGTCGGAATTAGTGTTGCCTCAGCAGCTTATAGCAGTGCGAGCGGTGCGGATGCACACGGTGATTCTGCGCACGGAGCACACGACGCACATGGCACAGAGCAAGCTCATGCGGCGGAAGGTGATCATGAGGAAGGGCATCATCACATTCCTTTGCCGAAAAATGCGGTGCAGTTATCGGAGAATCTTCCGTTTATTTCAAATTCATATGTAGCCACTTGGCTTGCAGTGCTTGTGATTGTTTTCTTCTGTCGTGCAGGAGCTGGAAAGCTTTCCATGATTCCAAGAGGGTTTCAAAACTTTGCGGAATGGGTGATTGAGTCTTTGTATGGATTTTTTGAAGGCGTACTTGGGGAGCATTTGGTGAAGCGCACGTTTTGGTTCTTCGGTTCTGTGTTTCTCTTAATCATAGTGAATAACTATTTGGGTTTGATTCCCGGTGTAGGGACAGTTGGTTGGGATGTCGATGCTCACAATCATGTCCATAAACCATTACTACGTGGCGGAAATGCTGATGTGAATATGACTTCCGCTATGGCTTTGACTTTTGCTTTATTGTGGTTCTTCTGGGCGATCACAGAGAATGGTTTAAAGGGGTTTTTGGCCCATATATTTGCACCGAAGGGTAAGTTCAAAGGGTTGTTGCTGCCGATGATGATTCTGATTTTTGGTGTGGTCGGTTTTCTCGAAGTGATATCCATTGCGATTCGCCCTCTGGCTCTCTCATTCCGCTTATTTGGTAATATTTATGGAGGTGAGCAGACTTTGGAGCTTCTCATGGGGCTGGGTGGCACATGGTTCGCTTGGCTAAGTTCATTGCCTTTCTACTTTATAGAGCTGTTGGTTGGAGGGGTTCAGGCCCTTGTGTTCTCCTTGCTCTGCGCTGTCTTTTTAAAGCTGATCTGTGAGCACGATGAACATCATGACGAAGAGGGAGCTCACTAATAAATTTCATACACTTTTGAAGGTCAGACCATAGCGAAGACGGTGGGGGCCTTTGATCCAAACACAAACAACTAAAAATAAAGAACTATGTTTACTAAATCATTCGCTGTGGCTCTTGCAGCCCTCGCTGGTGGTGTCGGAATCGGATTCCTTGGTGGTAAAGCTACTGAAGCTACTGGCCGTAACCCAAGCGCTGCAGGTCCTATCCTTACACTTTCAATCATTCTTGCTGCTCTTGTCGAGGGTCTGTTCATCTTGACTCTCTTCGTTGCTAAGTAACGAGAATTCGAAGTTTGATTTCACTGGCGTCTGCCAATGCAGGCGCCAGTATTTTACAAAAATAATATTTATACCGATAAACTATGATCACACTTTTAGGAGCTGCAGAAGGCGGCAATGTTGCTACTGAGTTAATGAAGGAATTTGGCTGGAATCCTGTATTATTCGGGGCTCAGGTGATTAACTTTATCCTCGTGATCATCGTGCTTAAGAAGTTCGCGTTTAAACCGATTCTTGCCATCTTAGAGCAGCGCCGTAATCGCATTGCTGAAGGTGAAGAAAAGCTAAAACGCATCGAGGCTCAACTCGCAGAAAGTGAAAAAACAACAGCTGAAGCGATTGAGAAAGCGAATGCCGATGCAAAGCGTCTCATCGAAGAAGCAAAAGCCAGTTCAGCTGCCCTCACAGAGGAAAAGGCCCAAGAGGCCATAGCCTCTGCTCAAAATATTTTATCGAAGGCGGAAGAAGCTGCGAAGGCAGAGCGCGCCACCATGGTGACGGAGCTGAAAAAAGACTTCGGGCGCTTAGTGGCAGCCACAACGACGCAAGTGACTGGTAAGGTACTTAGTGATGCCGACCAGAAAGTCATTAACGAAGAAGCTCTCTCTGCCATAGAGGGCTAATTCATACATTTTCTTATTTTATGAAAGTATCTAAGGACGCAACGAATACAGCGCGCAGGATTTTTCGCCTTTGTCAGCAAGACGGAAAACTGAATGAAGCTCATCTGAGCTTGGCTGTAAAAAAGATAGCAACGCAGAAACCGCGTGGCTTCCGCGGTATTCTCTATGTTCTCCAACGTCTCATTCGTAAGGACGTTGCCAGACGGCATGTTGTTGTCGAAAGCGCTCAAATACTTGATTCCTCTACTCGTGAGGGACTGGTGCAGAAATTTACAAGTAAGCACGGTACTGGGCTTACATATGAATACGTCGTCAATCCAGAACTCATCGGTGGGATTCGCGTCAAACTGGCAGATGATGTTTGGGACAGTACGCTGAAGGCGCGTCTCGAGCGCATTGCCGAAGCTTTCTAAATAAATACTTTCTTTCTATTTTAAAAACAAACGCCCCCGGGCACAATTTCCAATAACACTCACCTAATTAAACACCATGAGCAGTATCTTACAGGAACTCGAACAGGAAATCGCAAATATTTCCTCTACAGTGGGCAAGGCCAACGTCGGTATCGTCCGCGAGATCGGTGACGGCGTAGCGAAAGTTGAAGGTCTTTCAGACGTTCAACTTAATGAAATGATTGAATTCCCTGGCGGACTGACAGGTCTTGCAATGAACCTAGAGGAATCCGAAGTCGGTGTCGTTCTGATTGGTGACTATCTTCATATTAAGGAAGGTGACGAATGCCGCACAACAGGTAAACTCCTCTCCGTCCCAGTTGGTGAAGCACTTCTCGGTCGCGTAGTAAACACACTTGGTGATCCTATCGATGGTAAGGGTGATATAACTGCCTCTGCTCAGTATCCAGTAGAGAAAATTGCACCTGGTATCATTAAGCGTAAGTCAGTTTCCGTCCCAGTGCAGACTGGTATCATGGCGATTGATGCGATGGTTCCAATCGGTCGTGGTCAGCGTGAGCTTATCATTGGTGACCGTGCGACTGGTAAGACCACAATCGCCGTGGATACCATTATTTCCCAGTCCCAGCAAAACCGCGCTGCAGAGCAGGGCAAGCTAAAGAACCACAAACCACTCTACTGTATCTATGTAGCGATTGGTCAGAAGGCTTCTAACGTAGCTCAGACTGTAGCGACTCTCGAAGAAGCAGGCGCTATGGAATACACCACAATCGTCGCTGCCACAGCTTCTGATTCTGCTGCGAACCAGTACCTTGCCCCATACACAGGCTGTGCCATCGCAGAATACCTTATGGACAAAGGCCAAGACTGCTTGATCGTATTTGATGATCTTTCTAAGCACGCTGTCGCCTACCGTCAGGTATCCTTGATTCTTCGCCGCCCATCAGGTCGTGAAGCTTATCCTGGTGACGTTTTCTACCTTCATAGCAGACTTCTCGAGCGCTCTGCTCGTCTCTCTGAGAATGCAGGTGGTGGTTCACTCACAGCTCTTCCAATTATTGAAACACAGGCTGGAGACGTATCCGCCTACATCCCAACCAACGTGATCTCCATCACAGATGGCCAGATCTTCCTTGAAACAGATTTATTCTACCAAGGCATCCGCCCAGCGATCTCTGTGGGTCTCTCAGTATCCCGTGTAGGATCTGCAGCGCAGACTAAAGCGATTAAGAAAGTATCAGGAACGACGAAGTTAGACCTTGCCCAGTTCCGTGAACTGCAAGCCTTCGCCCAATTTGGTTCTGATCTTGATGATGCGACCAAAGGTAAGATCGAGCGTGGTCAGCGTATTGTGGAGCTCTTCAAGCAGGATCAATACTCACCAGCAAGTATGCAGATGCAGACAGTAGTTCTCTTCTCCATGCAAAACGGTTACTTCGATGATGTCGATGTGGATCGTATTAAGGAGTGCCAGGCTGCTCTTGAGGAATTCTTCTCTACTCGTAAGGCAGATGTTCTTCAGCTTATCGCTGACGAGAAAGCTGTGACTGACGAAGTAAAGAAAGCTATCGTAAGCGCGGTAGAGGACTTCAAAGCTTCTTGGAAGTAAGACAAATCAAAACTTGGCGGTGAGTGATCACCGCCACTTAAATTCTGCTAGCTACTAGCAAACCGAGACGAAGATACCACCATGGCAAACCTGAGAGACATTCGCCGCCGAATTAAATCGGTGAAAAACACCGCACAAATCACTCGTGCGATGCAGCTTGTGGCTGCAGCTAAGATGAAGAAAGCGCAGGATCAGGCTCTCGCTGGGCGCGCTTATGCTGACCAGCTCAATCAGGTTCTTGTGAATCTGAAAGAAAACACAGAAGAGGGTGCTCACCCGCTACTGGAAAAGCGCGAGGGTACTAAGACTCTTATGTTGGTCATTTCTACAGATAAAGGTCTCTGTGGTGGTTTAAACACCAACCTCTTTAAGAAAATTATCGCAGAAGCAGGAGAGGACACAGACTTCGTCACTGTTGGTCGTAAGCTTCGTATGCAGTTAGTCTCATTGGGGAAAGAGCTCAAGGCAGACTTCGAAGTGAAGGACCCAGTTCCATTCACGGAAGCTCGCCCCATTGCAAAATATCTTACAGACCTTTTCCTCGCTGGTGATTACGACATCATTCAGGTAGCCTTCAATAACTTTGTGAGCACGATGGTGCAGGACCCCCATGTGACCCAGCTATTGCCGATCAATGCGGATACCGTAGGGGAGAAACAAGATTATGAAGGTGTAGGTAAAGAGGAAATTGGTGAGACGGATAAAGCTACAGCCTTATCAAAAGATTATCTCTTTGAGCCAAGTGCCGAGTCTGTACTAGATACACTGCTTCCCCTCTTTGTTAACTATCAGATCTATCAAATGCTTGTCGAATCACGTGCTTCTGAGCACTCCGCACGAATGGTCTCGATGAAGTCTGCGACAGATAACGCGAAGAAAATGATTGATGAGTTAACTCTTCAATACAACAAAGCACGCCAGGCTGCCATTACCGCGGAACTTCTCGAAATCACAACGGCTATGAAGGCAATGGAGTAATCAAACTAAATAATTTTTTACTTAACTATTTACTATATAATATGAGAATCCCATTCATTTTAATTTCTCTCTGCAGCTTATTACTAGTGTCTTGTGGCACAATTTCTAGCATGGAGGGAACTGGCGCTTCAGCAGATAAAAAGTTCTCTAAAGTGATTGTTCGCGACTTTAATGCTCTTGAACTTGGTTATAAGGTCAAGAGTAAGGTTGAAATGGCAAAGAAAAGTTTCCCAGATGCGATTATGGCTGAACTTCAGAGCTCTGCCAATTTTTCAGAAATCTCCCGTAGTGGTAAAGCAGATGTTGATACATTAGTAATTGATGGAACAATCACAAGATATGATGACGGTAATGCTGTTGCTCGTATGCTGGTAGGTATGGGAGCAGGTAGTTCGCGTTTCGACGCTACTGTCAACTTTAAGAATACTACGAAGCGTATAGGCTCCATCGATGTCGACAAGAATAGTTGGTTTTTAGGTGGAAGCCTTGCTGCTTCACAGACTGCTGAATCATTTATTCCAGGTGCAGCGAAAAAAATTGCTTCAGAGGCAAACAAACTAGCCCGCTAAAAATAAATTTAACTACTTTAGATTAGTAACTTAGCTTTATTTAGAAAGTGGGTTATTAACAAAATTTTAAAACTAATAAGAACCATGAGCAATACAGGAACAATCGTTCAAGTCATTGGTGCTGTTGTAGATGCCGATTTCTCCAACGCTGCCAAATTACCAGACATTTACAATGCCCTTGAGGTCTCCTATGACCTTTACGGCGAGCCTTCTACCCTCGTTCTCGAGGTGCAACAACACCTTGGCGACGGCTGGGTTCGCGCAGTAGCGATGAGCACATCTGATGGTCTTAAGCGTGGTATGGAACTCGTTGATACAAACGCTCCTATCACAGTGCCAGTAGGGGATCAGGTCCTCGGTCGTATCTTTAACGTCACAGGTGATCTTGTGGACGAAAACGTACCACTTCCAGATGCTTCTAAGCGCTCTAAGATTCACCGTAAAGCCCCCGAGTTTGTCGAGCAGTCATCTTCTGCTGATATCCTTGAAACAGGGATTAAAGTAATCGACCTTATCTGCCCGTTCCTTAAGGGTGGTAAAGTAGGTGCCTTCGGTGGTGCTGGTGTTGGTAAGACAGTGGTAATCATGGAGCTTATTAATAACATCGCCCAAGGGCACGGTGGTTACTCTGTGTTCGCTGGTGTAGGTGAGCGTACCCGTGAAGGAAATGATCTCTACTGGGAAATGATCGAGTCCAACGTTATTCAGACAGAAAAGGATGAAAACGGTCACCCTAAACTTGATGAAAAAGGGAACCCTATTCTTGCGGACGGATCTAAAGTGGCACTCGTTTATGGACAGATGAACGAGCCCCCAGGAGCTCGTCTCCGTGTTGCTCTTTCTGCTCTTACGATGGCGGAGCACTTCCGTGATGAAGAAGGCCAAGATGTTCTTCTCTTCGTCGACAATATTTTCCGATTCTCACAGGCAGGTTCTGAGGTATCAGCTCTCCTTGGCCGTACACCTTCTGCTGTAGGTTACCAGCCGACTCTTTCTGAGGAAATGGCCGGTCTCCAAGAGCGCATTACTTCCACGAAGAAAGGTTCTATCACATCACTTCAGGCGGTTTACGTTCCTGCGGATGATTTGACTGACCCTGCTCCAGCAAATACCTTTGCTCACCTTGATGCGACAGTCGTACTTGAGCGTGCTCTTGCCGAGCAAGCTCTTTTCCCAGCTGTAGATCCATTGGCGTCTACTTCGAAAGCACTTGCTCCTGGCATTGTTGGAGAAGAACACTACCGTGTAGCCCGTGGCGTGCAGAACGTCCTTCAGCGTTACAAAGATCTCCAAGATATTATTGCAATCCTTGGTATGGATGAACTTTCTGATGCGGACAAGACAAGCGTATTCCGTGCTCGTAAGATTCAGCGTTTCCTCACTCAGCCATTCCATGTAGCGGAAGTATTTACAAACGTACCTGGAGTATACGCCTCTATTGAAGATACCGTTCGCGGGTTCGCTGAGATCCTTGACGGGAAGTGGGACGAAGTGCCAGAAGGTAATTTCTACATGAAGGCTAGTATTGACACTGTCCCTCGTGATTAACTCAATATCGTTCGCTTAAGGATGATTTTAGAAAACTCTGGATAAGAGATTTCTAAAATTTCTTTCTGAGTGAAACGGCCATTGGCCATTCATACAATATAGACAACATTATTATGCTCCATCTTGAAATTGTAACTCCTGAGAAGAAAATTTTTTCTGACACAGTCGAAGACGTTTATCTGCCCGGTACTGAAGGAGAGATGGGTGTTCTTCAGCTTCACGCAGCACTAGTCACTTCTTTGGCTCCAGGAGAGCTTCGTTACCGTAAGGATGGTAAGACAGTGGAGTTGGCTATTGGCTCAGGCTTTGCGGAAGTTAGTGGGGACAAACTCACCATCTTGACTGATCAGGCACTAAGTGAAGGAGATATCGATGAGGAAGCTATGGAAAAAGCGATAGCACGAGCGGAAGAAGCGCTTGCTGGGATCGATATTAGTGACACAGAAGAGCAAGCTCACTTGCAGAACGTGATTTCTGCTAATTTAGCAGCGTTGAAGCTACGTCGTAAACACCGCTAGCCGGGATCACTCGTTAAATCAATTTGAAAAGCATCCACTGCCTCAGAGTAGTGGATGCTTTTTTGTGGAGCGTGATGGAAGGCCAGAGAGCATATTACCTTTCATGATAATAGCCCAGCCTCCTCTTGTAGACATCACTTGTTTCTGAGCTGTATCACTACGGACTTTAACTCTTTCATCAAGTTCGAAATGCTTGGTAGAAGAACAAGGAGCCAAGCAAGAGAGGGGTTGAGGAAAAGTGTGCCAAACCTACGGATAGTTCATTTGAAATCTCAATAACGAACAAATAATGCTGTTTTGTCACATCTTCTCGTAGAACAGTTTAGTCGTTTCCTGACTGTTTTCTTGTTCTCTCTGCCAAGCTCAGTAAACATAGTATCTATGAAGACAATCCAAGTAGCAGCCGCTTGTTTAAATCAAACTCCGATGGACTGGGAGGGAAATCTGGCTCGGATACTCGATGCCATAGAGTCTGCTCGTCAGCAAGGAATGTCTGTCTTGTGCTTCCCTGAGTTATGCCTAACTGGCTATGGATGTGAAGACATGTTTTTAGCGCCTAGCACGGTAGAGAGCGCAGAAGCTATGCTTCAGGAAGTCGCCAATGCCTCTGAGAATATGCTCATTACAGTAGGTCTGCCGTGGAGGCATAAACACAGTGTGTTTAATGTCATCGCAGTGCTTGTGGATGGGGAATTAGTAGGCCTTTCAGCAAAGCAGCATTTGGCTGGAGATGGAGTGCATTATGAGCCGAGATGGTTTAGCCCCTGGCCTAGTGGTGAGGTGGCTGTGACAACGTGCTTAGGGCAGGAAGTTTTGATAGGAGATCTACTTTATGATGCAGGCGGTGTGAGAGTTGGATTTGAGATTTGTGAAGACGCCTGGGTGGCAGACCGGCCGGGAGCAAAGCTTTCCTCCTATGGTGTAGATTTGATTCTTTGCCCCAGTGCCAGCCATTTTGCCTTTGGTAAACAAATTGTGCGAGAGCGCTTCGTATTGGAGGGGAGCCGTGCCTATGGCTGTGTCTATGTGTATGCTAATTTGTTAGGTAATGAGAGTGGACGAATGATCTTTGATGGTGGAGCGATGGTTGCTTCCGCTGGAGAAATGATAGCACATGGACAACGGTTGAACTTTGCTGAATATAATCTAACAATTGCTAAAGTCGATCTGGAGTTGAACCGAACGCGTAAGGCTGCCACGGCGAGTAGAGTAGCAGAAGTAGAGGTGTACGCAGGATTGATGGAGGTAGATTGGAGCCCTGTCATTCTTTCTTGTAGCCCTACGCCATCAATAGATAGAGAGCGTTGGAGTAAGGAAGATGAGTTCACTCATGCAGAAGCGTTAGGGCTGTTCGATTATATGAGGAAAAGCTATTCCCGTGGATTTGTTCTTTCTCTAAGCGGAGGAGCGGACTCTTCAGCTATTGCTGCCTTGGTCTATATTATGTTAGATCTGGTAGTGAAAGAATTAGGGGAAGCCGGTGTGAGGGAAAAGCTGTCTTACTTAAACCTTCCTGAGGAGCGGACGGAGTGGATGAGCGCTTTATTGTCTTGTGTCTATCAAGCTTCTGAAAATAGTGGAGAAGCGACAGAGCACTCTGCTAAAAGTTTAGCGGAATCTTTGGGGGCTGGGTATCAACGTTGGGACATTGCAAACCTAATAGAAGGGTACACCTCGATGGTGAGTGAAGGTATTGGTCGTCAGTTAACCTGGCAGAGTGATGATATCCCGTTACAGAACATACAGGCAAGAGTGCGTGCTCCAGGTATTTGGATGCTTGCTAATATCCGGAATGCATTATTAGTGGCGACAAGTAATCGCTCTGAAGCTGCAGTAGGGTATGCTACAATGGATGGCGATACATGCGGAGGAATAAGTCCAATAGCGGGTATTGATAAGGCATTTCTTAGAGAGTGGCTGCGATGGTTAGAGTCGAAGGGGAGTGAGCGTACACCTCAGGTACAAGGTCTAAGTGCTGTCAATGGCTTACAGCCTACAGCAGAACTAAGGCCATCAGAGCAGGGGCAAACAGATGAAGATGATCTGATGCCGTACCCTATACTGAATAAGATAGAGAAGGCCGCGATTCGTGATAAACGCTCCCCTCAAGACGTCCTCGATATTGTACGTGAGAGCTACCCTGAATATAAGGCGGAGCAAGTTAAAGAGTGGGTTGTGCGGTTTTTCCGTCTTTGGTCAAGGAATCAATGGAAGCGAGAACGTTATGCGCCTTCCTTCCACCTTGATGACGAAAATCTTGACCCAAAGACCTGGTGTCGTTTCCCAATACTCTCAGGCGGCTTTAGCAACGAGCTTGAGCAGTTAGAAATTTAATGTGTTCGATCTTCGCTGATTCATTCCAGAGGAAATCAAATAGACATCGTAATGTTGTTGAATGAGGAAACTATCAATAATAGTAGAGTATAGAAGGAGCTTGAATGTAGGCTTAAAACGGGGTTGTGTTGGGACTAGAGCAGGAGCTGTCCTAGTTGACGAGAGCTACTTTGGTGGAGTTAGAAAGGAGCAATACACAACTAAATCTATAAAACCAAGGCAAAGTTAATAGGGTTGAGTGTGAATTTACGTTAAAATGAATAAAATTATATATTATCAATCCTTTCTGATGCTTGGTCTAGTTGTTGGTTGTGGCCAGAAAACTGCTGATGATGAAAGAGAGGGAAACCCTAACTCAGTATTAAAAGTTGCTCATGGAGATGATGATTTTTTAGGTGAAAATCCTGAATTAACTTACCCTAAGGCTCTGGACCTTGATGATGAAGAGTTAAAAATATTATCTATTAAAGGTGAAGACGGTGTTTGTGAAGCTTGTATAAAATGTAAAGAACGTGACTTGATCTGACATTCCTGATTGAAAAGAGGAAAAC
>CAZLQY010000030.1:0-34815 GCA_964561965.1 uncultured Verrucomicrobiales bacterium | reverse complement strand
GGGTGCTGAGGAGCATGGTACTGAAGGCGATGCCTGCGGTGATCTGCTGCTGTAGTGATAGACTTTGCTTTTGTTGGATCATAGGGTGGTGATAATATTTCGATAACAGTGAGGCGTATATTCCATATTGACAATTTACATTCTAAGCATGTCTACCTTTTAAGATAAACCGTTGCGATCTATGAAACTTCACACAAGGAAACTTTATTTTAATTTCTAATATGTCTTTTAGAGCATTATTGTGGCAAGCCGTCAATGTCTTTGTTGGTTTCACGACCCCTGCATTCCATACTCTTCTTCGTTGATTGCCTTGTTCACTCAAGTTTTTGATGGACAGATCACCTCCATTGTACGCGGTAAATACTTCTTCGCTTAGAACAACACAATTCGTCTTTTTATGATGACCTACAGATGGCCTCATCTATGATTTCACTCTGTATTGAAACACTCTGTCATACGTTTTTTCAGGGATAGAGCAAAAAAATCACGAACCTTTCCAATTCCAACTTGATTGTTCAGATGTTATTTCTACGCTGCGGCTATCTTCACTGACTGCCTATTATGCCTAAAGTATTTATTAAAACCTACGGATGACAAATGAATCAACGTGATTCTGAGCAGGTTGCTCAGATGTTCACGGATGGCGGCTATACGGTCACGGCAGACGAGTTCGAGGCTGATGCCATTCTCGTCAATACTTGTTCTGTCCGAGATCAAGCGGAACAAAAGGCTCTTGGTAAGATGGGGATTATGGGCCGCCACCGTCAACGCAAACCTCACGTCGTGTATGGATTTATGGGCTGTATGGCTCAGTCCCGCGGTCAGGAGCTCTTTAAAAACCTTCCCCATCTCGACCTCGTTGTGGGTACACAAAAGTACCACAAGGTCTTTCACTACGTAGACAATATCCTGACATCCCGTATGGAGAAGCGTATGGATGACCTCAGCAGTGTGTTCACTGGCCACGAGATCTGTGACATTGAGGAAGAAAAGGATTCTCAAAATACGATCCGTGATCACATCCCGAAGGATTATCAATCCTCAGCCTTTGTCTCTATTATGCAAGGGTGTAATATGAAGTGTTCCTATTGCATTGTCCCAGACACTCGTGGCAGAGAACGCAGCCGGCCTATTCCTGAGATTCTCACTGAGATCAAACAACTAAGGGATAAGGGTGTACGAGAGGTCACTCTCCTTGGACAAATCGTTAATCTTTATGGCCGCACCGAATTCAAGACGATCGACGGCCACTCTCCTTTTGTCCAATTACTTCAGAGCGCACACGAGATCGAAGGCATCGAGCGTATCCGCTTCACCTCCCCCCACCCTATTGGGTACCGTGACGATTTGATCGAGGCCTTCCGTTATTTGCCCAAGCTCGCCAGTCATATTCATTTCCCTATGCAAAGTGGTAGCGATCGGATCCTGAAGCTCATGCGCCGCCCGTATAAAAACGAGAAATTCATCCAGATCTGTGAGCGTATGAAAGCGGCTCGCCCTGATCTAGCTATCACGACAGATATCATTGTGGGATTTCCTGGAGAAACGGAGCAAGACTTCCAAGACACGGTGAATTGCGTGAAACAATTGGAATTCGATAATTGCTTCGTCTTCCGCTATAGCCAACGCAAGGATACTCCAGCCGCTGAAATGGAACAACAGCTACCTGAGCAACTGAAGGAAGAGCGAAATCAAGAGCTTCTTGCCGTTGTCAACGAACTCGCCATTCGTAAGAATAATGCCCTCATAGGCAGCACCCAGAAGGTTCTTTGCGAGGGCCCCTCCAAGACAAACCCAGACACTCTATCAGGGCGTACGAGCCAAAACAAAATCGTTATCTTTGAGGGCCCAGCCGCGCGGATGACTGGCCAGATGCTGGATCTTCATATTGAAAGCTCAACAGGCTTCACTCTCTATGGCACGCCTATTCTAGATAACTCTCTGAGCTAAGAAGACAAGGGGCTCGAACTCCTTCCACAGATCACCACCACTCTTTTTTATTGCATCTAAAATGCTGCTTATTGTTTCCAGGTTTCCTCATCATTAACCCTGAGATTAGCCTGAAATTAGCCTAAGAGTTGTTGAATAAACTCTCAACCCGTAGAATCCTGAAGCATTGGCCTGTTTTAGAAAGGAATGATTGCCTACTAGCAAAAAGTCAGCCAGTCTACTCACCAACTCGTGAATATTCCTAACCTTATCACAATATTCCGCCTATTCCTCACAGCTGTTTTTATTATTGCTGTGACTGTTGGAGGAAATTTAGCCTCTGCAGTGGCCTTGATCTCCTTTATCATCGCTGCTGTTTCAGATTGGCTGGATGGCTATTTAGCCAGGAAAATGAATCTTGTGACGTCATTAGGCAAATTACTGGATCCTCTTGCTGACAAAATTCTAGTCAGTGCTGGTTTTGTCTACCTCACGGCAGCTAGTTTATGTCCGGTATGGGTCACATGTACCATCATTGGCCGGGAATTCATGGTGACGGGGTTACGCCAAATTGCGGTAGAACAAGGTTCCGTCATCGCTGCTGATCGTCTTGGAAAGTGGAAAACCACGTTCCAGCTCATCTTCATTATCGGAAGCCTTACCCACATTGCTCTTCTTAACCTGAATTCACCTATCATTGGCTGGCTACAGTGGTTAGCTGCACCGGCGAATCACATTATTCCGGTCTGTCTGTGGATCTCAGTGGTACTTACGATCATTTCTGGTGCTAATTACCTCTGGGCTGGCCGTAAACTTCTCTCTCATTAAGTTTGAATAGAAGCTCCCAGCCTACCCTTTTCCTCTTCCAGAGTCATCCTCTCGTTTAAAAACTCACTACACTGCTTCTTACAGGAGAGCGCTTCGGCTAGTGTTGTAGTGGAGTTGTAGAATTCCCGCCCTAATATTCTAAGTGTCCAAGGTATTCAGGACATTCACTCCTTTGAAACGATCAAACTCTTACGATTTCAAGGTCTTATCCTCGTTTCTCTCTTTTCCGGACTACATAAGAGTCTTGAAGAACAGTTTAATCGATCCACATTTCTTTCCTCTCCTGCTTTGATCAGTTACAAAAACAAAGAAAAAAAACAAAAACTCCTTGCGTTGCATTCATTAATCCCCTATTCCTCCGCGGCCTCGCGGCACTTACCAAGAAAAACGCGCAGATAGCTCAGTTGGTAGAGCAGTTGGCTTTTAACCAATTGGTCCTGGGTTCGAGTCCCAGTCTGCGTACTTTTCCTGACTAAATCATAGCGAAGCTTCAAACGTTTTTTAGATTCACTTTAGATTCAATCTACTAAATCTAATGCGTATAATGCGCAGATAGCTCAGTTGGTAGAGCAGTTGGCTTTTAACCAATTGGTCCTGGGTTCGAGTCCCAGTCTGCGTACTTTTTAAAATTCCTGACTCTTTGGCAGTTAAGGACTTTCCTTTATCCAAAGCTTGATTTGGAGCTACCTACAGGAGCGAAAACTATCAATTACAAAGAAACCATTGTCGACCCGAAGGTATTGTAACAATAATTACACTTAGCTAATAAGAGTAGCGTACATCAATCCACGAAATGCGATCGACATTCATACATATAAAGGGAAGTGGTAAGCAAGAAGTTGTGGACTCACTTAAAGGTTATAATTTGGACGGAATCTACATAGGGTATTATGACGATCACCTTGCGGAATATGAATCTAAGGATGCTAAGGCTTTGAAGGAGCGGCTTGGAGTTTTTCCGCCTGATGTAACAGTTATGGCTGATATAAGTGGTGAAATTGTAGGCTATCAAGAATCTCTGGAGCTTGCACATTTTTTGCTTACTAGGTTTTCAGGCTTAGTTCAGGACGATGGGGCTGGTCTTTGGTCTCTTGATGAATTGCTGAGAGATGCTCCCTCTGATGATGGGTATTTTATGGAGCCTTCACGAAGGAGTGTCGGGCTCAAATTTTTCAAAGGAGAACAAAACGGAATTGGCAATCCGCTCCCCTTTGAGTAGTTTATTTTTATGACAATTAGAACCTTAACCCCTTCGTTAAACTGGCACTCTTGGTAGCGGGATTCCAGACCTAAACGTTCGCTCTAGAAATGGACTCGATTAACACAGAACCAGAATACCGTCTCATTCCTGCTTTTCTCTCCGAAATCCGGGCACAGAAGCTTTTTAGAGATCTGATCGATAATGTCGAATGGGACACAAGTATGAAGGCTAGGAAAACTGCCTGTTATGGTGAGACCTACGACGAATCCGGAGTCGATTTTAAAGTGCTAAATATGCACCCACTGCTCGTTCCAATCTGTAAGCACATTGAGGAAGAGGTTGGCTTTCTCCCAACAAACTGTTTGCTGAATTATTACGAAGACGGGAAGTCGACGATGGGGTTCCATTCTGATACCACTAATAATTTGGAAGACGACACTGGAATAGTGATTGTGTCACTAGGTGCTGAGCGAAGCCTTACCTTTCGAAATAAGGAAGATTACGAAAAGCGTCTTAACTATCAGTTGCCCAATGGATCATTGTTTTACATGACTCAAAAGACGCAAGACTTCTGGACTCATGCAGTGAAGAAAGCTTCGACGGATGAGGCTAGGATTAGCATCACATTCAGGAGGATCTTAGCCGAAAAGAAAAGCGAATAAGGCAGCATTCCCAATCCATAGCTCAATGGCGTCAACTTAATAATTGAAATTTAAACACTATAAACATTGATTATAAATGAGCTGCAACTTAGTTTGACACAGATGACCCATGATCCGCTCCAAGTCGAAAGTCGAAAGTTGAATGAATTTTACAAACCTTAACCTGAAATCAAAGTTCGCCCTCCGGTAGTGGATGACTAGCTTTGGACCTTCGAGTAAAATGAACTGCCCTAGAGATAATTCTAAACTTACGCCTCATCAAAAAGGAAAAATGAGTATTCACCTTTGTGAAGAATGTAGTGGTTTTTTCGTTAGCTTAGACCAAAAATCTGCGAAACGACTCGAAAGTCTACTACAAAGATCTTTTTCAAAGACTGATAAGACCACAAAAGAGCCTAAGCTTTTTTCACCATATTCAGATTCAGCAATGCACCAATTTAAATATCGGGGCATTCAGCTAGATTATTGTAAAGACACTCACTCAATTTGGTTTGACAGAGATGAGTACCCTAAGGTTTTCGGGACTCAATCGAAGACTACTCTCAAATCTGCTAATTCTGCACCTATCAGTGTTTTAGATATTGTAGATTCTGTAATATCTCCTCTTGATGTTTTAGAAATTTCAGCAAGTGTCGTAGAAGGTATCGGAGATTTTGTCGGTGACTTAGTTTCTGGAATAGACGTTTTTTAACAAATATTGCCTAACAAATCGCAGCAGCCAATTCCTGAAATGTTTTAGTTGTGAAGATTTAATGAAGACTTTCATCTATAACCACAGTTAACGCCTGCCCCCATTCAGGGATTGGTGAGCTGAGACATTCGCCTCAGGAAACCATGTCTAATCGCACATACGTATGCATTGAGTGTCGCACCTCTATGAGAGCCCCTTCTTCGTGTGGCTTGAAAACTGATTTTAGATGTCGCTCATGCAGTGGCGAGGTCTTCGAGCTGTCGCATCGATGGCGCATTCCAAAGCATGGTGATAACAAGGGTTGGGAAGTGCTTCGAAATAAAGTCACGACGGATCAAAATTTCTATAGAGCGTATCAGCTCTTCGGGAGGAGCACCCCAAAGGCCAACAGAGTGCATCGGTTATAAGACTCCGCTCTTTCTGGCTGGATCAGATAGTATCGAGAATTTGGAGGTTGCTGATATGGACGTGTATTGGCACCTTTGCGGACAACTGCGCCAATCAACGACAACTGAATAACAAGTCGCGGATGCTCAACTGCCTGCTCGCTCTGAGTCAAAACTTTTATGAACATTCAATCATCAACCCCAAAGCCGGAGGGCGCTGTCTGCACAAGTTCACCTCCGAAAGAGAGCGATCTTATTTTCTTATTTCATAGCAGCTTCTGCACAGCGGATGCCATCTAAGGCGGCAGAAACAATTCCCCCAGCATAGCCTGCACCTTCACCACAAGGTATTAGGCCTCTTACTTCAGGATGATGCAGCGAGACTTCATCTCTAGGAATACGCACTGGGCTGCTTGTCCGAGTCTCAAATCCCAATAAATTGGCCTCTTCACTTAAGTAGCCTGGCATACTGTTTCCAAATTTTTTCAACCCAATTCGCATGCGGTACGTTACATCATGTGGTAAGATTTCATCTAATCGACTCGATGTCAGACCGGGGAAATAACTGGTCTTTGGCAGTTCACTAGACAGTTTCCCTTTGATGAAGTCATTGACCTTTTGCCCCGGAGCTCTCTGCTTTCCCCCTCCTGCCTCAGAGGCTGCGACTTCTAGGGATTTCTGATACGCTATACCAGCGAGCACTCCGTGTTCTTTGTGAAAATCTTTGGTGTCTTCAGGCTCCACAGTCACCACCATTCCGCTATTCGCAAATGGCGAATCACGGCGGGCTAATGACATCCCATTGACGACTACTTCATCATTCTCTGTAGCGGCTGGTACGATGAAGCCCCCGGGGCACATGCAGAATGAATGCACTCCACGATCATCGATCTTACACGCTAGCCGATAACGAGCTGCTGGTAACATGTTGTAGCGCTTGGTCTCTCTGGGGTAGGAATATTGAATGCTATCAATCAATGACTGGGGGTGCTCAATGCGCATACCTACAGCAAATGGCTTTTGCTCTAACATAACACCCCTTTCATCTAATAATTGATAGACATCACGCGCGCTATGCCCTGTAGCTAAAATCACGGCTTCCCCTGTAAATTCCTCCCCCCCTTTAGTCACTACTCCCTCTATACGCTGAACAGAGTTGGTTAATATAAAATCAACAACTTTAGCACCAAAGTGGACTTCACCACCAGATTCCACCACAGATTGGCGCATCGCTTTCACGACATTGGGCAATAAATTACTACCGATGTGTGGGTGGGCATCCGTTAAAATCCGCATGGGTGCTCCATGTGCTACTAAGGTTTCATAGACATCACGTACGGGGCCGCGTTTCGTCGCTCTAGTGTAGAGTTTACCATCAGAGAATGTACCGGCTCCTCCTTCTCCAAAACAATAGTTGGAATCCTCAATTACTTTTCCTTTCCGCATGATCGGCGCCAGATCGAAACGACGTGCAGAAGCATCCTTCCCTCTCTCTAACACTATAGGCTTCCACCCCTGCTCGATACAGCGCAGCGCAGCGAATAGCCCTGCAGGGCCTGCACCTACTATGATGATCGATTTCGCTCCTTTTGGTACTGTTTTGTAATTTGGCTTTGGCACTTCCACTTCTGGCAGCTGTGTGCCTAGCCCTACTTCCAGCCTTAAATGCACTTTGATCTCAGCCTTACGAGCATCAATCGAGTGTTTCACTAGGCGAATCTCAGAAATCGCTGCAGGTGGTACCTTCAACTTCCGTGCAGCTGCTTTCTTACGTGCCCCTTCATCCTCAGATTTTTCTAATGAGAGGATGACATCTACTATTTCTATTTTCGCCATTAGTTATCAGCTAATTGATCTAACATACGTCGATGAATGTTCTCAAAACCACCGTTACTCAATACGGCGATCACATCTCCTTCTTCCGCCTGCCGGGATACATGATTCACGATTTCTTCAACGGTTTCATAGAACCAACCTTCTGTTCCTTGCTCTTTCACATCAGCTATCAACTTCGCTGGATCTAGGCGGTCATGTTCTTCTACTTTCTCAGGATCAGGCACGCCGGAGATGATCGCTCTATCAGCCTTCGCAAGGGCCGTTGCTAATTCTTTCTGAAAGACATTGCGCCGTGTCGTATTCGAGCGGGGCTCAAAAATCACCCATAGGTTCTTTGGCTCATACTGCTGGCGTAGAGCTGCCACTGCGAGGTCAATGGCTGTGGGGTGATGGGCGAAGTCATCGACGACTTTGATTCCTTTCACTTCACCTCGTAATTCTTGCCGCCTGGCAATCCCTGTAAATCCTAACAGACCTGTCCGAATTTCATCCGCTGTCAATCCTGAGAAACGAGCAGAACAGACTGCCATCGCTGCGTTTCTGACATTAAATTCACCAGACATTGGCACTGTGTAACGTTCCCCTTGTAAGGTGAAGCTACTTCCGGAAACCTCATACACGACATCCATGATCTGTACATCGCATTGCGCACTCATGCCGACAGTCTGTACTGGTGCTGGGGCATTCTTCGCCACATCCAAACAATGCTCATCGTCTCCATTGATAAACGCCACTCCATTGCTCGGGACAATGTTGAGCAGGCGCTTGAATGTTAGCTTAATTTCATCAATCGAGTTGTAAATATCTGCATGATCAAATTCGATATTATTCACTACTACGATTTCTGGGAGGTAATGTAGAAATTTAGACCGTTTATCAAAGAATGCTGTGTCGTACTCATCCCCCTCTAACACGACGAATTCTGAATCTGTGAAGCGTGCCCCCTGCCCCATATTACGGGGTATCCCACCTATCATATGGCTAGGGTTGTGCCCAGCTGATTCTAGAATCCACGCGAGTAACGAGGTGGTTGTGGTCTTCCCGTGCGTTCCACTCACTACGAGGTTCCTGCGGCCTCGTAGGAAATGCTCCTTCAGGACTTCCGGTAAGGATTGATAGAGGAGTTTACGATCTAATGCGGCCTCGGCTTCTTCATTACCACGGCTAATCGCATTACCAATAATGATCACATCCGCTTCTGCCGGGATGTTCTCTGCACGGTAGCCGGAGCTAAGTGTGATGCCTGCATCCTCTAAGAATGTCGACATAGGCGGGTAAACATTCATGTCAGACCCTGTAACGGCATACCCTTTCGCCTTCATAGCAGCGGCAACAGATCCCATGGCTGTACCACAGATCCCTACAAAATGAAAATGATCCTTCTCACTCATACAATTTCCTTTTCCCATTATTTAGAATTTCGGGGCGGCGACTTTTCCATTCGCTACCTCATCCCTACGATTTAACAAAATACGATCGGCGATATCCTTCACCATTTGCTCTAAAATTAACCTTAAGTGGCTGCCTGCGCGATAGTCCGCAGGGGCGATATGTTTCACTCGATTCGCTTCCGCACAGAGTTGATAACATTTCCCGAAGCTTCTGCGGCTTTCATCCTCTGGGTTATACACAGCGATGGCATTGCCCCCACTTTTCCCCATGACGGTAAAACACGGGACATCCGTGGGCCCATCCCCCACATACACCATGTTTGAGAACGGTATTGGCCGCACTTCCTCTGGCATGTGGTCATTCACATCCTTATCGTAATCAAGCAGCCCCTTATTGATCCGAAATAAATATTGAGTTTTCGCTGTATGAGAAATCGAACGCTTCGGGAAGCTGATGACACCGTGAGAGTCTTCCCCAAATTCACATCCATAAATTCTCGTGAAATATTTCGCCAGGGGGCTACCGTCTACTAATGCCTTTAATCCAGAAGATACGATGTAGTGCTCTATTTTTACCCCGGCTACAATGTGTGCTGTGCTAAGGCAGGCGTCGTTCAACTCTTCAAACATATCTGGCAAGCCGGGAAAGAAGCTTAGATTCGCTCCTAATCGTTGTAAGCGTTCATTCGACACACCGTCCATCGCTAGATAATCCAGCAAGCACTTTAGGTATGCCAATTCTCCTTCCCAATGCTGCTCATGAACTAAGGCGTTACACTTTTCCCAGAAGGATGCTGGATCGATCCCGAATTCAGGAAACAACACGTCATCCTGCATGTAGCGTGGACTTAAGGTCTGATCATAGTCATAGATCAGAGCAATGGTGCTTTGTGGAATAGCCATAATTACTTAGGAAAATCGAAACATTCCCTAAGCGAAGAAGCAAGAACTAAGACGCTGCGTTCCATTCCAGAAGCTATGACCCCAGCGCCAATTCTAACACTTAATGAGATACTCTGCCCATTCTATTAAGACCCTTTTTGTTGGTAATCAGGATTCTTCACAGTCGGTATTTTAGCTCCGGTTTCTTGGCGCCAGTTCTCCAACATTTCTTTCAGTTCATTGACTTTGAGAGGCCTCTTTTCCGCTAAGTTTTCACGCTCTCCTTTATCCTTCGACAAATCAAAGAGCTCTACCGCACCATCCTCAAAGTATTCGATTAATTTCCACTCCTGATATCGAATCGCTGATCCTGGTCTGGTGCGAAATATAGGATCTCTCGTCTCTAGATCATGTTTCTTATACCCCTGTAGATAAATAGGAAAGTGCCAGTATAGAGCACGATCTTTAATCTCTCCGGATCCATTCAAAATCGACATAAGGTCAACACCGTCTAATATCTTATCATCAGGCCGTTTCACCCCAGCGGCAGCTAAAAACGTGGGAAAGAAATCAAGTCCGATCACTGGAGTATCACTCACACTACCTGCTGCTATTACTCCTGGCCAGTACACAACAAGAGGTTCTCTAATACCTCCTTCATAGTAAGAACCTTTTCCTGCTCTCCAAGGGCGTTGAGAGGAATGCTTATGCACGCCCCCATTATCTGAAGTGAATAGGACCATCGTATTGGTTGTTAAGCCGAACTCCTCTAGGGAAATGAGCAAGCGGCCAATATTTTCGTCCAGAGCTTCTACCATCGCTGCATAATTTGCATTCACTCCCTCAATCCCTTTGTACTTCGCGACAAGATCACCACGCCCTTGCAGAGGAGTATGTACGGTATAGTAAGGTAGGTACAAAAAGAATGGATCTTCTTTGTGTGTTTCTATCAGCCCGATGGCTTCGTCTGTCAATCTATCCGTAAGGTACTCTCCCGGATCTTTTTCTTCGAGATTCTTCATACGGTACGGGCTGTAGTAAGACTTTGGGTGCCCTGCCTCACTACCTGCGATGTTGATCGTCACTCCCTGTTTCAGAGGGTCTTTCCCCACATGCCATTTGCCAATTTGGATCGACGTATAGCCAGCGGATTGAAAGACACCGAGTAATGTGTCTTCTGTATCTGGTAAATAAAGTGTGTTTTCAATTGGGATTAACTGGCGGTCGCTAGACTTTCCTCTACTAGAGGAACCTACAGTATAGACACCGGTACGAGCTGCGACTTGGCCACTCAGGGCAGCAGCCCGGCTAGGAGCACAGTTAGCAGCAGCAGCATAGGCATTGGTAAAGACCATGCCTTGGCTGGCCAGTTTATCTAAATTAGGCGTGTGATAGACTCGGTTCCCCATGAAGCCTACATCCATCACACCTAGATCATCTGCATTGATATAAATAATATTGGGCCGCCCAATAACAAAAGGGCTCGATAAAAGAGCTGTACTGATGATGCACAGTAGCTGACAGAAGAAAGAATGGGAG
This sequence comes from uncultured Verrucomicrobiales bacterium, assembly GCA_964561965.1. Lineage (GTDB taxonomy): Bacteria > Verrucomicrobiota > Verrucomicrobiia > Verrucomicrobiales > Akkermansiaceae > Rubritalea. Next base: position 23,470 of record CAZLQY010000030.1, on the reverse strand, counting down.
AAAATACTCCGCGAGAGATTATAACATCGATTCATACCCATGAGGGATACATTACCATTTCCAAATTTCTAAACACTCCATTTTTTCACCGCTCACTTGTTCAAATAGAATCGACAGCAGGACAAAACCTTTCTTTCTTAACTAAACGCAACTATGGCTCACTCAATTGGCACAAAAATTGGTATTCTTGATTCTGGTGTAGGAGGCCTCTCCGTCTTACTAGAGCTTCGTCACATACTACCGGATAATCCGATCTCCTATGTAGGGGATTCTGCTTGGTGCCCTTACGGAAATAAATCCTCTGAGTTGATCCAGCATAGAGTAAGAGCGATTACAGAGTTTCTTCTCGAACAAGGCTGTGAAATCATCGTCGTCGCCTGTAATTCTGCTACCATCCATGCTGTGGAGTACCTGCGGGCCACCTACCCGATTCCCTTTGTCGGCATGGAGCCTGCGGTGAAGCCTGCGGTGGCACTCACTCGTACAGGTGTGATTGGAATTCTCGCTACAGAAGCTTCCCTAGCTGGAGATAAGTTCCACACGCTACTCCACACTCATGGTCAGGGCGTACGCCTGATCACGACACCTTGCCCAGATTTTGTAGAAACTGTGGAACAGGGCAAACTATCAGGCCCCTCAGTAGAACAATCTATTTCTAAAATTACACGCCCTCTACTGGAGCAGGGGGCTGACACTCTCGTGCTCGGTTGCACACATTACCCGTTTTTAAAACCAAGTATTCGCTCGTTTGTTGGCCCGGACATCTCTATATTGGATACTGGGGAGGCCGTAGCCCGCCGCACCAAAGACTTGCTAAATACGCAGGGAGGTGACAGTGATACCAAAATTTTCACCACAGGGAGTCTACCCAACCTGCAGAAACTGCTCCCTGTACTCTGCCCAACACTAGTTAATTATAGCACCGAATTCCTTACCATTCCACATCATGAGCTTTGATCACCTTTCCCTAAGCGAGCGCATTACGAAGGCTGCTACAGACGCTGGCTATACCCAGCCCACTCCTATTCAAGAACGAGCGATTCCTAAGATTCTCAAAGGAACCGATCTCATTGGCATTGCCCAGACTGGCACCGGAAAAACGGCGGCCTTTAGCCTGCCCATCCTCTCCCGCCTCTGTGAACAATCAGGCTCCTCTGAGCAAAGATTTCTCCGCATGCTCATCATTGCCCCCACTCGGGAGCTGGCCATCCAGATTCACGAAAACATCCGTATCTTCTGTAAATACACAAACCTCCGTAGCGGAACGATCCATGGAGGAGTCAGTGATAAGGGGCAAATTAATAAACTCAGTTCTGATGTCGACATCATCGTCGCTACACCCGGTCGGCTCATCGATTTAATCCAATCAGGGCACGGCAATTTCTCGAAACTCGAATATCTCGTCCTAGATGAAGCGGATCGCATGCTTGATATGGGCTTCATCCCAGATATTCGCACCATTGTCACAAAGCTACCAAAGAAGCGCCAAACACTTCTTTTTTCAGCGACGTTTACGGCGCAAGTAGAACATTTAGTCAAAGAATTTCTCCATTCTCCAGCTACCGTTGAAGTAGGCAGCCGCTCAAATCCTGCTGAGACAGTCACTCAAGTCGTCTATCGCGTAGAGCCTCATCAAAAACTTGAGCATATTACCCGCCTCATTCAGAGCTCTCACGAGTTCTTCTCCGTCATCGTCTTTGCTCGGACAAGAACTGGTGTGGAAGAATTAGGAAAAGCTCTGAAAAAGGCTAATTTTTCTTGCGAATACATCCATGGAGAGCGCTCCCAAGGGCAACGCCGCAGAGCGATTCAGGACTTCAAAGCAGCGAAACTCCAAATCCTGGTGGCGACAGATATTGCAGCCCGCGGCATTGACATCCAAGATATCAGCCACGTCATCAACTACGATTTCCCTGAGAATAACGAAGACTACATCCACAGAATTGGCCGTACAGGTCGCGCCAACCAGAATGGGGACGCGATCACCTTCGTCAGCGGGCGTGATATCCTTAGCCTACAAAGACTAGAAAAATTTATCAAACGCACCCTCCCTACAAAACGCTTGGAAGGCTTTGACTACGATGCCCCACCTCAGGAGCCTACAAGCACGACTCGAAAGCCTAGCAAATTTGCTAAGAAATCAACACCACGCCATTATAAAGCGAAAGATAAAACATTCTCTCCGAGAAACAAACAAGGAAAGCCGAATAAGCAAGGGCCGAAACGAGGTAGAAAGTAGCCTATCCCGTAGGTGCCCTGACTCAGCCCTTCCTCCACCGGTCTCCTTAGTAGCCTAGGCCTCTCCTTGATACTGAGAACGGATAGAGACGCTATGCCCGTGGGCATCAAGCCCCTCTACTCGAGCGAACTCAGCAACAAATGGCTCCGAATTCTGCACAGCGGCCTGATCCATTCTTACAATACTCGTACGGCGCTGAAACTGATCTGCCCGAATTCCAGAAAAAGATTTACCCGATCCCCCTGTAGGTAACGTGTGGCTGGGGCCGGCTAAAAAATCACCCACTGCCACTGCCGCGTAATTCCCGACATAAATGGCGCCAGCAGTTCTCACCTCCTCCAGCCACCGATCTTCATCCTCGACAATCAAGCTCAAGTGCTCAGGAGCAAACTCATTACAAATAGCCACGGCTTCCTGAAGATCCTGTACAAGTAGTGCAAACGTTCCATCTGCCAAGACAGATTCCAGATACTGAGTGCGCGATAACTTCTTCACCTGAATTTCTATTTCTTGCTGCACTTGATCTAACAAGCTTTGAGAATCTGTTAAAAACCCAATAACGCTATCTCCACCGTGCTCTGCTTGAGCTAACAAATCTGCTGCGATGAAGGATGCATTGGCAGAATCATCTGCTATCACCAGCACCTCACTAGGCCCTGGTAGTAAATCGATAGAAACAGTGCCGACAAGCTGGCGCTTCGCCTCTACCACAAAGCTATTTCCTGGGCCAAAAATCTTCTCTACAGGAAATAAGGATTCTGTCCCTAGCGCTAGCGCAGCAATGGCCTGAGCGCCTCCAATTTTAACAATCTCTGTGGCACCAGACTCTACTAGAGCATACAGTAAATGAGGGTTCACTTTCCCATCCGGCCCTGCAGGAGTGGCAGCTACGATTTGAGGCACATTTGCGGCCTGAGCAAAGGCAGCTGTCATCAATGCTGTAGAGACCAGAGGAGCCTTCCCCCCAGGAACATAACATCCTACACGATCAAATGGCGTAAATCGCTCTCCCACCTCAGCGCCTTGCCGGTTCTTCCCCATCCAACTTTGACGCATAGACTGATTGGCAAAATCATGCACATTCTTCCGAGTTTCCTCAATTGCTTGCTTCACCGAGTCCTCGACTACATTGCGAGCTTCCTCGATTTCTTGCGATGTCACCAACATCGTTTCCGGTGTTAACACAAGCCCATCAAAACGCTCTGTATACTCAAGCACAGCTTCGTCCCCACGCTTCCGGACATTGGAAATAATCGTCTCAACCTTAGAATATAAATGATCTGAAGTGATAGCTCGACGATTCAGCGATTGAATAAATGCCGGGTATCCAGAATCTTTATAACTGAGAATCTTCATGACCTCTCCCCATACCCTTGTTTCTCAAAGCTTGCAAGCCTTGCCGAAACCATTCCCGGGTAGAAATGATATTTTGCTTTTATAACAGGCAAATCCAAGTCATCTCTGATTCGTGACGTTGGCCAATCTCATCACTATTATACGCCTCGTCCTCATTCCGATATTCGGGGTCTTGGCTTGGGCTTATGGGCAATCCGTCCTCTCAAACTCCCCAAACGAAATCTATCGCTGGGGGGCGCTTTGTGTGTTCATTTTCGTGGCCTCCGGTGATGCCCTAGATGGCTATGTTGCACGCCGTATGAATACCCATACAAAATTAGGTGCGATTCTTGATCCTTTAACGGATAAAGTCCTCATGCTGGTGGCCCTCATCGTTCTCTCCCAAGTTCCATGGGGGGAACACGGCTGGCAACTTCCCACTTGGTTCGCCGCCATGGTCGTCCTACGAGATCTCAGTATCGGCCTGGGCATTACGATGATTATGAAGCTCAATGGCCGTGTCGCCATTCACACTCATTGGATCGGGAAAGTCAGCACCACAGCTCAAATGATCACTTTGGGCTGGGTCATGCTAAAAGTGGTTCCATTCTCCCCTCTTTATCCAACTCTGGTCACGGCAGCCATTACCCTCTTTTCTGCGTATCATTATACACTAGAGAGTATCAAACAGCTCCATTCCGAGGCGTGCCCTCCGAATGACAACATGTCCACCTCTCCTCACTAAGGTGCCTTGCGCATTGACGGAGAGGAACTTTGATTGACAAATCTCTCTCATTGACCCTATAGCCTAATCTTCGCTAAAAGCACTCAATCACTTTTACTATGCCAACTGTAGCTATCGTAGGACGTCCAAACGTCGGGAAATCAGCAATTTTTAATCGACTTGCTGGACGCAATATCGCGATCGTTCACGATCAGCCTGGTGTCACTAGAGACCGGATCTCGGCACCCTGTACACTCACAGAGCATCCCTGCGAGGTCATCGACACAGGAGGCATCGGGGCCCCTCTCGATGATGGATTCGCCGGACAAGTGACTATTGAGGCCGAAATGGCCATGGAAACAGCGGATCTTATCTTCTTCGTCGTTGATGCCAGAGATGGGCTGACTGCGATTGATGAAGCGCTGTCCCAAAAACTACGCCGCGCCAAACCTACGGTGCAATTGATCCTCAATAAAGCCGATCACGCAGCACAAGATCATATTTTTAGTGACTTCGCCCGCCTAGGCCTAGGCAACGGAATCGCCGTTTCAGCCGCACATGGAAGAGGGTTTGGCGAGCTTGCAGCCTTTATTGATCAAGCCCTTACTCCATTCCGTGAGGAAATCACACTGGCCGAAGAACACGTCACTCGCACAGGTCTAAAAATAGCGATCGTAGGTAAACCCAATGCTGGCAAGTCCTCTCTCATCAACGCTATTCTGAAAGATGAGCGCGCGATCGTATCAGAAATCGCAGGGACAACACGTGATGCTTTGGACGTGCCCTACGAATTTGATGGTGAACTTCATACTCTCATAGACACTGCCGGCCTTCGACAGCGAGTTAAAATGGACACTAGTGTAGAAGTGTTCTCCGCTATGCGGACCGAAAGATCCATCCGGCGCGCTGATCTCTGCCTCCTCGTCATCGATCTAGAAGCGGGCGTCTCCACCATGGATCGCACCATCGCCCGTACTATTAAGAACGAAAATAAACCCTGCCTCCTCGTCCTTAATAAATGGGATCTCTACCACCCGGGTATGGAGCGAGCTATGCGCTTGGCCAAAGTACAAAAACTAGTCGACTCCGAGTTATTTTTCGTCAACTACGCCCCTATAGCCTGTGTCTCGGCGAGAGAAGGGCAGCATATCTCCCAAGTCTTTAAGCAAATTACTAAGATCCGCCAATCTGCACGTAACACAATCACTACTGGAATTCTCAATCGCCTCCTACAAGAGGCCTTCCAAGCCAAGCCCCCTGGCACACATAAAAAGCATAACAAACGAGTAAAATTACTCTACGGCACAGCTGTCGTAAACGATCGCTACACAGCGATCCCTGTCCCCACCTACGTGCTCTTTGTCAACGACAAGCGCCTCATGCATGAACATTACGAACAGTACTTATCCAACAGAATCCGCGATAAGCACAACATCCTAGGCGTTCCTGTTGTCTTCTCTATCCGTTCAAGAAATAAAACGAAAGGAAATAGAAATGCACAAACGAAGCTCAAACCGGATACACCCGAAGAATAAGCTCTCATAACAACCGGTCTCTCACATTTCATAAAAAAGCCTAGGAATTGACTTCCTAGGCTTTTTTATTTTAGATTATTTTTTACAAATTAACCCTTTTCCATCACTTCTTCCTTTGCTCCGAATCCAGCTTTTTTCACAGCCTTTATCATCTTAGCAACTTTGACCTCTTCACCAGCTGTCACAACAGCCTTACTTTTAGTCACTTCAACTTTAGACACTCCCTCAACGCCTTCAAGTGCAGCCTGCACTTTCTTTCCGCATCCGGCAGGTCATGTCATTCCTGTGACAACAAGATTCACTGTCTTAGTTGCCTCGTCAGCAGCAACGATTTCCACGTTGGTTACTGACTCTTGGATAGGTGCAGCAGTGGCACCTACCATAAGAGCTGCAGAAGCAGCTAATATTATCATGTTATTTTTCATAATTCTATATTCATTCAAACAAATGGTCATCACTTGCTCATATGGCATGATGTAACAAATTCATTTTTATTCCCTCTTTTTTTTACATAATTTATCAAGACTCACTTTCATCTCTCTTTTTTGGATCAAGAAACCTCCATTCTCCCACTTCCAAATCCTTTAATGTATAAGGCCCTACGGATACTCTATGTAGCTTTACCACTCTTAGCCCTACCCGATGAAACATTCTCTTCACTTGATGGTATTTTCCCTCATATAATGTCAATCTAGCTCTCCGCTCGGATAAGATGACTAACTCGCTCGGAGCTGTCATCATATCCTCTGTGTGAAAATAAAACCCATCCTTAAACTGATTCACCATTGCTTGCTCTAGTGCACCGTTTAACTCCACTTCATATACTTTTGGCTTCTTTGAGCTAGGATCTGTGATCTCTCTGGACCATTGGCCATCATTGGTCAGTAACACCAATCCCGTCGTATACCGATCTAATCGACCCGCTATGTGTAAGCCCTTCTCTCTATATTGCTCCCCCAGTAGCTCAAATAAAGTCGGGTGCTCCGCATCACTATTTGCACTCACATACCCGGCAGGTTTATGTAACATCATGTAAACGGCCTTTCGCTGATAAACCACAGAACCATCGACACTCATTGTCACGAACGGACTTGTAGTTCGATCGCCAAAACGAACGGTCTCCCCATCACAAGCAACTCTCCTGGCTGCTATTGCCATACGCACTTCCCTATGGCTCATTCCTGTAACAAGCCTTAGTCTACGATCTATTCTCACTCTTAGTAATCTCTTCTTACAAAAACAAATCCAGCGATTCCAAGTATAACAGCTTCGAAGCCGAGAGAACTCCACACGATATAACTGGTGCTGTGACGATTATTACTCTCATATTCCAGAGTCTTATAAGAAGGGTCCTCCGCTTCCCCTCGCAGTAATGAGGGAAAATCAATACTCTCCATCCCTGTCCTACTATCAGGAAAGACAATGAAGCGGTTTAGTAAGTTCACCCCCGAGGCCGTTTTAGGAAAAGGGTATGATATCCAACGAGAGATCTTCAAAAATTTATTCTCTTCGTCAGGTTCTACTTCTTCGTCATCCACTACTTCCCCACTTTTCCAATCTACTCCCATACCAGCTTTGGGCATAGCCACTTTTAAATCGTAAGTAAAAGATTCCAGAGTTTGCACACTCATACTAAGGCCCCAGAACATTAAAGTGCCTATAATCGCAAATATCTCAGATCGAAACAAAACCCCAATCAACACTGAGATACAAAATAGCATACTGAAGACAAAGGTCACTAAGGGCACCGCCCAAAATAACGTATAGTTCCAAACGCCCACTCTCAAACCAACAGCTGCAAAAACGATCACAACAAATAGGAATGACTGGAGAAACGTAAACAGACACCCTCCAAAAAACTTTGAGAAGAAAATCTGCCACCTACCGACAGGCTTTGATAACGTCACCTCAATAGCCCCCTCTTTCGTTAACTCAGGATAAATGGAAGAAGTGGCGACAATCGCTAATAACACAGCGCCTCCTCCCAACCAAAACCTCACAAAAAACTCATTAAAGATCATGACGTAAAACCACTGCGCCATCGGTGAATCTTTTTTGATAAACGAATTCTCAAAATCCATTAACCCAAAACCAACAGAATAGCCCGTCTCATGAAACTCTATAGAAGCATACCCAATCCCAGCTAAAAGAGACATCGAGAAGCAGATCCAAAACAACTTACGCGCATGCATCATGCGATAAGAGTCCAACAAAATCACCCACAATACTTTCATTTCGCCACCTCCTTTTCACCTTGGTGAGCACCAAGAGTTGTATCCGCGACAGCTTCTAAAAACATATCTTCTAGAGATTGATGATTCTCATTCATACTCACAATATTTAAATGTTCTGAACGCAAGGCATCGATAAGGCTTTGCGCTGATTTCAAATCATTCGTAATTAAATTTCCACCTTCTATTCTTACTCCTAACCGATCCACGACTTGTTCTATGGTTGCAGGAAGATCTTCACTCACAGTCAATGTATATCCATCTGAGGAAATAAGGTCTTTCAATCTGCCTTGTTTCACGACTTCTCCTTCTGTCATCACAGCCACGCTGTCACAAATCATCTCTAGCTCTCCTAATAAGTGACTGTTGACAAAGACAGTCCGCCCCTCTGCGGCCAATTGCTTCAAAGCATCTCTCATTTGCTTCCTCCCCTTGGGGTCTACCCCGTCTGTAGGTTCATCTAGGAACACAATATCTGGATCATTCACAAGAGCTTGAGCTAAGCCAATACGCTGCTTCATTCCCTTGGAAAACGTCTTCATTGTTTTCTTCGCCCAAGTCTCCATCCCCACAAATTCTAATAACTCATCTGTTCTTCTCTTCGCATGCTTTGCAGGCACTCCAGAGAGGCCAGCAGAATACTCAATCACTTGACGACCTGTCAGATATTCAGGAAAGCGGACATGCTCAGGAAGGTACCCGACCTTGGCTAAGGTCGGCTTATGGCCTATAGGCTGCCCCAACATCACACCTTGGCAGGAGGAAGCCCGAATAATGGTCATAAGAATCTTTATCAATGTGCTCTTCCCTGCACCATTGGGGCCTAATAAGCCAAAAACTTCTCCTCGGGGCACCTTAAGAGATACACCCCTTAGCGCTTCCACACCACCCCGGTAAGTCTTTCGGATGCCAGAAACATCAATAATAATAGGTGAACTCATACATCTAATCTAATAAGCATTAATAGCATCGATAAGCATACGTAAACGACCAAAGTCTCTGCGGCAATGCCGTAATACAATTCTAGAGAGGTTTTTCAAATCATCTTCATTCGCCTCTTCAGGTAAAGCACCTCTCTGCACGATGGAACCAGCCTTTACGATATCAGAGAAATTCTCATTAAGTGATACCATACATTCCTCCGAAACTTCTTCGTTTAAACGAATCACTAACTGATCACCCACATAGCGATACGAGTGGAACCTCTTATAGAAAGACACGATTTCCTCCACCGCATCATCAATACTATCCGTCACCTTGAATAGAGCAAAATCTGTATCTGAAATGAGTTTACCTCCTTGTAGTTGTTTACTCACAAACTCTTTCCAAGACTTCCAGTAATCTCCCCCCTTTGCATCAACCAAGACAATCGGATAAACAGTCGCCTTTCCCGTTTGAATCAAAGTCAAAGCCTCAAAAATTTCATCCATTGTGCCAAAGCCACCAGGGAATGCCACAGCAGCATCGGCTTCCTTGACAAAAGATAATTTTCTAGTGAAGAAAAAATTAAAATCGATGAGTTTTTCATCCCCCGAGATAAATGCATTCGCAGAAGCCTCAAAGGGAAGGGAAATGTTTAATCCAAAACTATTTTCTCTACCAGCCCCCTCATTACCAGCGGCCATGATTCCTGGCCCAGCCCCTGTAATCGTCATGAACCCTTCTTCTAACATTTTTTTGGAAAAATCCACAGCGGTTTGATATTCAGCGTCATCAGCAGGCGTACGGGCAGACCCGAATACAGCAACTTTCCGGCGGCCTCGGTAGGAAGCGAAAATCTCATGAGCAATCCTCATTTCTTTCAGAGCCCGATTCATCATCTTATAATCACCATTGCTAATAGGCCCACGTGTGATTCGCACAGCAGTCGTAATCATTTCCGCAAGTAAACAGGCATCCTGGTCTTCTGCTACCTCTTGCGCCATAGCCATAATACGCTTATCCAGTTTCATCTCTCCAGTCGTCCCCACATAGGAGCACGAAGCTGCGTTTACTAAGCCTGCTGTAAAATCCCGCTCACGAGGGCCATTAGATCGTATGGGTCTATTCATATAACTATCAAACTAGCGTATGTTCCAACTCACCGCTAGAGAAAAGTAACGAAACACTTGGCTCACACGGCCCTACTCCGTATCATCTGACTCCTACCCCATCTCTCCTTATCGCAACTAAGTAGATCTCTCACAATTTGCATTCTTTCATTTCTTTGCTAATCTATTATTAACCGATAAAAAACATTCTGACACAACATGAAATATAAATTGAAATCCCTCCTTAGCCTCACAGTACTTTGTTGCCTAGCCTCCTCTTGCGCAACGAGCGTTTCAAAGAAAGAGACTCGCATTGCAGAACACAAAGACTTTTTTGACAAACTAGAACCACAGGAGCAGGAGGCTGTACAGCAGGGCGCAGTAACCAAAGGTATGAGTAAAAAGGCCGTTTACCTTAGCTTAGGCGCCCCTAGTAGCCAGACAGAAGGTTATCAGAATGGAACGAACTATGACCGCTGGGACTATAGCTCCATCCGTCCCGCACTACATTCAGGATTCTCTTCAAGCTATGGCCACGGCGGCTTCGGGCGAGGTGGATTTGGCCGCAGAGGGTTCGGGCACGGCGGATTTAGTCGCGGATTTGGACACAGTGGCTTCGGCCGTAGAGGATTCGGCCATGGTGGATTCAACCGTGGATTTGGGTTTGGTCACTCCGTCAGCTACGTTCCTGTCAATTACGCCACCGTGCTATTTAAAAACAATCAGGTCAATTCTTGGTCCATCAGACGATAATTTTACTCAAAGCGCATTTTCCAATATTGCAATCCAGGGCGTCTAGGGCATGAATCATACCTCTGCACGAGAGATTCTGCCAGATAAAGAACATTGCTTCCATGCCCAAGCCCACCATCATAGATATTGAAGTCGATGAAGTCATCATCGAGCCTACTTCTGCCTCTCAGCAAGTACCGCCAGACGCTTCCAACCCCTCTAAGACCTCCGAGTTTACCAAGTCAGATCAGTCTACTGACTCTAAAAAGAGCAACACCTCCGGGCCTTTCAGCTCCTTCCCAGGAATGGGAGGGCAATTGAACTGGAAACACCTCCTCCTCGGAAAGATCATCTCAGCGTTTACGAGAAGAAACGGCCTATTCCGCAGTAAGCTCTGGATCCCCGTGTGGATTGTTTTAGGAATATTGATCATAGCGATCGCGCTGATCGCCCTCGTCCTTGGAATAATCTATACAATCATAAAAACGATATTCCGCCCCTACACAGATCTCTTTCGTAAAAAAAATTAGCGGGATTCCTGTGCATTCTTGATTATTAACAGATTTCCAGAAAATTCCGTTAAGATCCGAACTATTCCCATGGTATTATAGCTACAATATGAATTTACTCACTCAATGTTCTACCTTACTTGTATACGCCTTGCTTAGTGTCTCATCACTAGCAGCAGACAAGCCAAACATCCTCTGGATCTTCTCTGAGGATCTCTCCCCCTACATGGGCTGCTATGATGATCCGATTAATAAAGATCACACTCCCACAATCGACAAGTTAGCAGCAGAAGGCGTCTTATTTAAGCAAGCCTTTGTACCCGCACCTGTATGCTCCGCATGCCGCTCTGCTCTCATTACAGGTGTCTACCAAACCACTACTGGCACCCATCAACACCGTTCTTCACGCGCCCCGGAAGGCACGATAGACCCACCTTCACAAATTCACTTACCTGAAGGCATGATCACCATTCCTGAAATCATGCGCAATGCTGGTTACTACACCTTTAATCAAGGTAAAGATGACTACAATTTCCACTACGACCGCCGAAAGCTATATAGCACTGGCACAAAAGAAGATTACAAAGTAGGGATGAACGGATGGCAGGGAAACCTAGCAATAGATCATAAAAACTTCCGTGTGGGAAACTGGAAAAACCGCACCAAGAAAGACCAACCTTGGTTTGGGCAAATCACCCTGCTAGGAGGAAAAGCAAACAATCGGTGGGTGGACAAGAAAGACCAGCTTTCTCCCAATGATGTACCCCTCCCTCCTTATTTTCCCGACGTCCCTGATCATAGAAAATCTTGGACAGCACACTACAACGCGGCAAGAGGAGCGGACAACCGCGTGCAACAAGTCATTGACGAACTCAAAGCTGACGGAGAGCTAGAGAACACCATTATCTTCTTCTTTTCAGACCATGGCAATAACCACTCACTCCGCCACAAACAATTTTGTTATGACGGGGGATTACACATTCCCCTCATTATCCATGGCTCCCACCCTAAACTACAAGCTGGCACAGTCCGCGATGAACTCGTCAATGGCCTAGACATCCCCGCTACGACTCTCGCTCTGGCTGATGTCCCTAGACCTGATTATTTAGATGGGTTTGATCTGTTCGCCGAAACCTATAAACCCAGACGATTCATCATTTCTGCAAGAGACCGCTGTGATTACACAATCGATCGCATTCGAACAGTTCGTACAGATCGTTACCGGTACATCCGTAATTACTTTGTAGATCGCCCCCTCCTTCAGGCCCAATACAGAGATAAGCACACAACTGTCAAATCACTGAAACAAGCAAAGGAAGAAGGGAAACTTACTCCTTATCAAGAGAATCACTGGTTCGGCATCCGCCCTACAGAAGAGCTCTATGATATTAAAAAAGACCCTCATCAAATTCATAACCTAGCGCTAGATCACGATTATATTCAACAACTCAGTACTCATAGAACCATTCTGGAGCAATGGATACATGACACCAATGACCAAGGGCAATACCCCGAAAGCGCCGTACAGCTCAAAGGCACCTATGATCTATGGATCCAAAAAGACATCTTTAGAGATGCTAAAGTAAATCCTGAGTACGACCAATTTCGCTAAAAACTCCGCCAAACATACCAAGCAGAGACATCCTTTCTTTTTACAGAAATCCCATCTCACTAAAAAGCTCAACTCGAATGATCGGGTTGAGCTTTTTTATCTATGGAAAGATAGAGCCCCGCCAAAAGCACCCTAAGGATATCCTTAGGCCTTCGGCTATTATTCCTTCTGCCGTGCCATCCAGGCTACAACCCTTCCCAAAGCATTAGCACGGTGACTCAAGGAATTTTTCACTTCAGCCCCTAACTCAGCAAACGTCTCGGCATAACCCTCTGGCTGGAATAAAGGATCATATCCAAATCCTTCCCCCCCTCTCTCTTGCTCTAAAATCACCCCCTCCACAACACCGTCAAAACTAGCTAGAGAACACCCATTATCGGCCAACACCATCACACAGCGGAAGCGCGCGCTACGCTTCTCCCCCTCAGGTAATTTTGCTAATTCTAGCATCAGTTTCGTATTATTCGCCTCATCATCACCATCAGTTCCAGCGTAACGGGAAGAATACACACCAGGCTCACCACCTAAGGCATCAACTTCTAACCCAGAATCATCTGACAGCACTAGCCCGCCAGTCATAGCACTAATCTGCTCCGCTTTCAATGTCGCATTCGCTAAAAACGTTGTCCCCGTCTCTTCCACCTCAGGAAAATCCTTTCCATTAAGATCTGAAACCTCATAAAACTCACTCAAAATTTCTGAAATTTCTTTGGTTTTATGCGCATTACGAGTCGCAATCAGAAGATGTGGTAAACTTGACATGCTTTCATCTATCAATAATTCAACAAAAGAAAAATGGAATAAACGCCCTATTTATTTCGTCACATCAATATCATGAAAAGCCGCACTAAACTATACAGCACGTTTCTACTTGCTTTAACATTTCTCACTTCCTTCGCCTTAGCGGAGGGCCCATGGCTTACCGACATTCCAGCTGCCATTAAAGCTGCTAAAGACAGTGACAAACCCATTCTAGTAGAATTTACAGGTTCAGACTGGTGTCCTCCTTGCAAGATGATGAACCAAAAAGTCTTTTCCAAAGAAGAATTTCTTAAAGAAGCGAGCGAAAACTATATTCTAGTAAAAATTGATATCCCTCAAAGCGACCGAGAACTAGCGACAAGAAATGAGCAAGTTCTAGCAGCTTATGAAGTCGAAAGTGTTCCTACTGTTCTTTTATTAAAGCCCAGTGGAGAAGAATTCCACAGATTCCCTGCTACTCAAAACAACACAGTCCCTAAATTCCTAGCACATATTCAGGATCAAAAGAAAAGACTGTCGATGCAGTAAATTCTATCAGAACCATTCATTTTTTTTGCAGCCTCGTATAATGCGAGGCTGCTTTTTTTACACCTAGATTTCATGTTCCCAAATTAGCACTCATTCAAACCCTTAACCTGTTCAAACAATGATGGTGTATAACCCCCTCCCTCCTTCTGTAATTAAAAAGTAGACAGATAAGGTTAGCTCACTTAGTTTTTCGCTTTCCCAAAGAATCAACATTAAACATCATGAACCACCTACTCTCTATCGAAGAACTCGACGGCGATACCCTCCACGGATTAGTAAACTACGCAGCTCAGCTAAAAGCTGAACGGGGAAGCCACAGAGAATTACCTCTTACCGGGCAAACTTGGGCCATGATCTTCACTAAATCCTCCACACGTACCAGAGTGTCCTTTGAGGTAGGCGTTCGTGAGCTTGGAGGCTCCATCATGTTTCTTTCTTCTAATGATATTCAACTCGGCCGTGGCGAACCAATTAAAGACACTGCTCGTGTGCTAGGCCGTATGATCCATGGGTGTATTATACGGACATTTGCCCAACAAGACGTCGAAGACTTCGCTACCTTTGGAGGCATCCCTACCATTAACGCCTTAACAGACGAAGAACATCCCTGCCAGATCTTAGCTGATCTGCTCACCATCCATGAAAGCATTGGAGGCTGGGATGGTAAAAAAATCGTCTTTATCGGCGACGGAGACAACAACATGTCACGCTCATGGATCTGGGCCGCTAAATATTTAGGCTTCGAACTAATCGTTGCAGCCCCCGAACAATGCTTACCTTCTGACGAATTCATGACAAAGGTCAATGCCTGTAACGTCACACTCACAAGTGACCCTACCGCAGCCATCAAAGGTGCCGACGTCATTAACACAGACGTTTGGCTCTCCATGGGCCAAGAAGGACAGGAAGAAAAGGAAGCCCTCTTTGGCGCATATCAAGTCAACAGCACACTCTTATCTCACGCAGCCAAAGACCACATTGTACTACATTGTCTCCCCGCTTATCGTGAAAAAGAAATCACAGAAACTATTCTGGAAAAACACTCTAACATCATCTTCCAACAAGCTGAAAATAGATTACATGCACAAAAGGCCGTTCTAGCGACTCTAGCCAAGCCGTGATATTTGCACATCACAATCAACACCACGGAGAACACTACAAAGTGACTTTAAAATCTGCTCTATTTTGCCAGATAGAAAGCTGATTCCTAACATCATGTGCTCAGCAGCGTTTAATATCTCTTTTTTCAGGGGTTGTCTTCACTAAGGAAACAAGTAGATCAATCGCATACCTCCGCAGCACATATTCTCACCTTCTAGTAAACAAATCTTTAAACTACTCAGGTCATCCTAAGGCCATGTCACCTAATCACTCATCTAGAGTAATACCTTTATTCCCACTCAATACTCGCAGGAGGCTTCGAGGAAATATCATAGAGGACGCGGTTAATACCTGAGACTTCATTTAGAATCCTACTAGAAACTTTACGAAGCAACGGGGTCGGAAGGTCCACCCAGTCCGCAGTCATCGCATCCTCTGAAATAACAGCACGCAGATTCGTCGCAAACTCATACGAGCGCTCATCACCTTTCACTCCAACAGTTTTCACAGGAATAAGGCCGGCATAGGCCTGCCAAGTTTTCTGATACCAACCGCTAGCCTTTAGCTCTTCGATAAAGATCGCATCACAATCACGAATAATATCGAGCTTCTCTTTCGTAAGATCACCTGGGCAACGAACTGCCAGCCCCGGCCCAGGGAAAGGATGCCGGTCTAAGATATCTTGCTGAATTCCCATGGTTGCCCCTAAAGCCCTCACTTCATCTTTAAAGAGTTCTGCTAATGGCTCTAGCACCTTCCCCTCTTTCTGCATTTCCAAAATGCGCTCCACTCGATTGTGGTGCGTTTTAATGGTAGAAGCCTTAGAGTTCTCATTCGATGCCGATTCAATCACATCGGGATAAAGCGTACCTTGGGCCAGCATCTCCGCATTGCCAACAGCATCCCAGAAAACATCGATAAATAAGTTCCCTATAATCTTCCGCTTCTTCTCTGGATCAGCCTCACCTTTAAGAGCCTTAAGAAATCGCTCAGAAGCATCTACGACCTGAATGGGCACACCCATACGCTCAAAATTCGCCTTCACCTCTTCCGTTTCATTCTTACGCATGAGGCCCTGATCCACATAGATAGCCTTCATCTTCACCCCAGCTTCATTCAATAACACAGCAAGCACTGTAGAATCGACACCACCAGAAACACCACAGACAACTTGTTTCTCCCCCACTCGCTCACGAATACCTTCGATCAACTCCCGCTTAAAATCTTCGATTTCAAAAGGAGCTAAAGCGCCAGCAAAAGAAAGAAAGTTACTAAGAATCTGTGTCCCTTCATGAGAATGTGTGACCTCTGGGTGGAATTGTATCCCGAAGAAACGATCCCCCCACTGGAGTGATACAGGTGTATCGTGTTGATTCTTTGCGATGACAGAGCAGTCTGCACCGAAAGAACCCACTGTATCCGAATGGCTCATCCAGACTTGGCTCTCTTGAGAAATACCTGCATATAAGCCCTGTCGCTCCACAGGAAATAGCCCTGCCTGCCCGTACTCACGATGATCAGATTTCTTTACAGAACCTCCAAATTTAATATTGAGTAACTGCATACCATAACACACTCCCAATACAGGGACATTATAGCTATTTAGGAGATCAAAGTCGATATCCGGAGCGTCGGCATCACTCGTACTCTTAGGGCCACCAGAGAGAATAATCGCTCCAGGAGTACCTATATCAGACAAGTGTTCTGGCAAATAAAGCTTCGCAAAAAAGCCAAGTTCGCGTACGCGGCGAACGATGAGTTGCGTATATTGTGAACCGAAGTCAAGAACGGCTACGTGGTTAATTTCTTCCATGGGAATAAAGTGATTTAATACAAAATTAAGAAATAAGGACTATGAGACCATCGTCTGGCTCATTATCCTAATGAGTTTAGCCTCATTTAGCCAAGTGGCTGATAGTTTGTAGGCTCCTCGGTGATTGTAATGTCATGTGCATGTGATTCTCGTAAACCACCGGCTGTGATACGGGTAAACTGGGCACGCTCTCGTAACTCTGATAAACTATTTGCCCCCACATAACCTAGCCCCGAACGGAGGCCGCCCATCAGTTGGAAAACAACGTCTGAAAGAGGCCCTTTATAAGGCACACGCCCTTCCACCCCTTCTGCCACCATCTTGCCCGAAGCATTCTGACTATAGCGATCCTTTGATCCCTTCTTCATAGCACCCAGCGATCCCATACCACGATACGTCTTGAAACGGCGGCCTTGGAAATGAACTGTTTTACCAGGTGACTCACGCGTTCCTGCCAATAAAGAACCTAGCATCACCAAGTCTGCACCAGCGGCCATAGCCTTCACAATATCACCAGAATAACGAATCCCACCATCCGCAATCACAGCCACTCCATGATCACGGCAAACACCGGCTACATTCTGAATCGCTGTAAACTGAGGCATTCCCACTCCAGCAATGACACGAGTGGTACAGATAGAGCCCGGGCCAACGCCCACCTTAACAGCCGAAACACCTGCATCACAGAGATCCTTCGCACCTTCAGCAGTAACAACATTTCCAGCAACCACTGGTATGCCTAAAGTAGACAGCTTCTTCACGACCTCAATCACCACAGCAGTATGTCCAGTAGCAGCATCAATAAAGAGAGCATCCGCCCCTGCATCGACAAGAGCTTGTGCACGCACCATGTGATCAGGGCCGGGGCCAACAGCGGCACCACAGCGGAGGCGACCATTCTTATCCTTCGCAGAGTTCGTAAAGGTAAGGCGTTTTTCGATATCAGAACCAGTAATAAGCCCAGCTAATTTCCCACCACTATCGATAAGGGGTAGCTTCTCAATACGATTTAAATAAAGAATCCTCCGCGCCTCTTCAATCGTCGTATCTGAGGAACCTGTCACTAATTGATCAAAAGGAGTCATCACCTCAGCGACCGTGCGATCCTGATTCGCAGTATAGCGGACATCCCTACCAGTCACCATGCCCTCTAACTTATTCTCCGCATCAACGACAGGGAAACCAGAAAAGCCTTCAAACTCGATAATTTCCCGAATTTTAGCGACTTTCATATCCTTAGATACTGTCACAGGATCCTGAATCACCGCCGTTTCTGCCCGCTTCACTTTCGCCACCATCGCAGCCTGCTCCTCAATCGTATTGTTTCGGTGGATCACACCTATACCTCCCTCACGAGCAAGGGCAATCGCCAGCTCAGATTCTGACACAGAATCCATAGCCGCAGAAACAACAGGAATGTTCAGTCCAATATCCCTTGTTAAAGCGGTAGAAATGTCCGTCTCATTAGGAATCACAGCGCTATGCTGTGGAACTAGAAGCACGTCATCAAAAGAAAGTCCGAGATTAATCTCTGCCATGGCGGAGTAGAGAGAGTTTCGTTGCTAATTTCAAGCCGAATTACAACGAAGGAAGAAAAAAGTACTCCGAAGCCACAGAACCTTGCCCAAACACAGAATAACACCCTCCCCCCACCACAATGCCCACGTTACGCAATACAACCCGGATTTCACTCCATTCCTAGTGTTGCTAATACAGTTGCTAAACCACACTGCCTCTTATAATTTCCAACTTTAAAAATCATGTCTGCCTATTCTAAACTATCCACCCTCTGTCAGGAAATCCACATACTCCGCAGTATCAATGCTACTATTTCTTGGGATCAGGAAACTTTTATGCCCACCGCAGCACTGCCCCATAAAGCGGAACAACTTTCCTACCTAACAGCGAAGGCGCACGCCCTCAGTACCAGTTCTGAATTTGCAGCGCTTCTAGAGCAAGCTCAACAAGACGCAAGTGAAGACCCCCTAGAGCAAGCGAATCTACGTGAATGGCACCACCACTACCATCTAGCCACTAAACTCCCAGCTGAACTCGTAGCGCGAAGCTCCAAAACATCCTCTCTCGCCAAAGCCGCATGGGCAGAAGCCAAGGAACAGAACGACTTTGCCAAATTCTCCCCCCTCCTAGAGCAAACCATCGAAATAGCACAAGAAAAAGCGCAGCACTGGGGCTATGAAGATGAACCCTATGATGCCCTACTGCAAACCTACGAACGAGGAGCTAAGACAAAAGACATCGTCGCCATCTTCGATTCATTCGGCCCCCAACTAAAAGAAGTAGCCGCACAAGCAGTAGCCCACTCTTCCAAGCAAGCCTCCCGTCCATTCCATGGCCACTTCCCCATCGCTGCACAACAAACCCTTAACCGCGAAGTAGCAGAATCACTTGGTTTTGACTTTCAGGCAGGTAGAATCGACACAACAGAACACCCATTTTGCACCACACTCGGCCCACTAGACTGCCGCCTAACCACACGCTATGATGAAGCCGACTTCACCTCCTCACTCTTCGGCGTCATACATGAAACAGGTCACGGACTTTATGAACAAGGGCTGCCAGAAGGCCAAGCCCACCTACCCACCGGGCAAGCCATTAGCTTAGGTATCCATGAATCACAATCCCTACTCTGGGAAGCTCACATCGGCCGCTCACTCCCCTTCTGGCAACACTGGATGCCACGTGTACAAGAACTCTTCCCCCAGCTTCGTGATTGGACAGCAGAAGATATTCTAACCAAAGTCAATCGAGCCAACTACTCAATGATCCGAGTCGATGCGGATGAAGCTACCTATGATCTCCACATCATGCTCCGCTTCAAAATCGAACGCATGATTCTCAATCAGGAAATCGCAACCTCAGATATCCCAACCGTCTGGAACGACCTCTTTCAGGAATACTTTAACACACGCCCAACCAACGACAGAGAAGGCTGCCTACAAGACATTCACTGGTCCATGGGAGGCCTCGGCTACTTCGCCACCTACACCCTCGGAAACCTCAACGCATCCCAGCTTTTTGCAAAAGCCAAGCAAAACGAAAACATCGCAAAAGACATCCAACAAGCTAGCTACACCTCTCTCCTAACATTCATGCGCCAGAACATTCACCAACAAGGCTCCACCCTTCTCCCACAAGAACTCATGCTCACTGTCACAGGAGAAACCACAAACCCAAGTCACCACCTAAAACACCTCAAACAACGGTATGGAAGCTAAGCCCTTCATCCAAAGCATTACCCGAAGAGTCATTCAAAGCACGCAACCTAACATATTAATTACGCCTGCACCTTAGTCCATCCAATCAACCTCAATCGCTCAAAGGATCACGGAGTTTCATTCTCCATTGGTATGCTCACCCATTATTGTCGTCACCTTATCAATAAAGCTATATTTGCCCTTTACTAAAACTTTATCGATTTTTGGCAACATAACATCAGCTGAGAGAGAGGAGTTTAAGAGAAGCCCTCTTACAGTAGTCTCCCCGGGACAAGGTCCTCCAGCTGTTGAATTCTTATCATATTCACAAGTAATTTCTTGTGCTTTTTCAAGCGAACAGCTCCAAAAAAATGGTGGAAATTTACCTAAATAGTCTATATTATTAAAACCATCATTTTTAACAAAAGCATACAAATTATAACCCCCATCTTCCTCAATAGGATCCCTATTCAACCAACGCCCTACCTCCGCATCATAGTAACGATAGCCATAGTAGTATATCCTTGTCGTGCGATTTTGAGAAAAATTAGAATTTCCTAACGCGGTTTTTTGAGATTTTGATGTAAATTGTTGAGTTTGTTTTGGGCAGACGTTAGATCGCTGCTCTATAGTTCTAGATGACTCGCTGGTCTGACTGAAGTTTGGAAGGTTTGTTTGGCTGAAAGATGCTTGGGATGACAGGCTTGGTTGATTCGGGAGACGGGACCCAAGTGGGAGGAGACGTTTCCTTGGCTAGTCGAGTAGATGGAGCGAAAGGCATTACATCCAATGATACGTGTTGGTGACGGAGCGATGGCAGAAATGGGGCAAGTCAATCAGGTGAATGTTCTGCACATCTTCGTTGGCGGCACTGTATCAGTAAGTAGGCTCAGTAGCAAGAAGGTCATTGGTTCGCATTTTTATTCTCACTTGGCACGCGGTTTTCGTGATGCTT
Organism: uncultured Verrucomicrobiales bacterium; assembly: GCA_964561965.1. Classification (GTDB taxonomy): domain Bacteria; phylum Verrucomicrobiota; class Verrucomicrobiia; order Verrucomicrobiales; family Akkermansiaceae; genus Rubritalea. The sequence goes on along the minus strand of CAZLQY010000030.1, from coordinate 2,149 downwards.
TGGTTGTGTATTACTTTTCAACAGCCTCTTTTCACCTGATTTAAGGACACATCTATTTTATTTCTCATATCTGCCACGTTCCCCACACCATCCCTACACCATCCCTACACCATCCCTACACCATCCCTACACCATCCCTACACCACTTGTATCTATCAGAAAATTGCAAGCCTCTCTATTTTTCTAAGTTTTTGTTTGAAACCTCTTCGATCATGCTTAATATCCCTATTTAAATATGAAAAACGCACTTATGTTACTAGCAATGGCTCTACTTTCATCAGCATTTACTTCATGCTGTGGCCTTGGTGGCTGCTCAGGCACTATCGAGGGGGAAGAAACTACTACAACCTATGAAACTATTCCTAGTAATGGAGCCAAAGGGGGCGTAGACGTTCAAGTACCAGTCGTCAGCACCAAGAAAGTAAAGCACCGTTGTAAAAAGTGCGGATCTTCCTTCCGCGCAAAAAGCTGCTGTGGAATCCTATCTAAGAAAATTTTTGAGCGCGCAACCACTCAGGGAGGTACTGGTGAGCCTCATATTGGTTTAATCCCTACAATGAAAGTATTAGCTCCAGATCAGTAAGCTCTAGCACTAACTTTTCGACTTTTTAATACCCGCTAGACCTTGGTTTAGCGGGTATTCTTCTGTACTTTTTGCAGAAGAATACGAATCTATATAAAACAAGACCCATTTCTCTTGCACTTTCTCTAATAATTACCGAGAACACCTACCAACAAACCAATTTTACGAACCTCTTTAAATTACTATTATGGCGATTAATATCGAAATGCCGAAACTTTCCGACACTATGACCGAGGGGACCCTCGTGAAATGGTTGGTTAAAGTGGGTGACGAAGTCGAGATCGGCGACGTTGTCGCAGAAGTAGAAACAGATAAAGCAACTATGGAAATGGAGGCCTTCGATGAAGGAGTCGTTGCGAAAATAGCAATACAAGAAGGCCAAAAAGCCCCTGTCGGAGCTACACTTGCTGTTCTAGCAGAAGAAGGAGAAAGCACCACCTCTACTGCGGCCACCCCTGCCCAAGCTTCGCCTGCAACTACACCAGTAGAAGCACCTACTTCAGCTCCTGCCGCACAGGTTTCCACGCCAACAGCAGCACCAGCCAACACTTCAGAGCAAGATCGCCAGCGCGTTTCACCGTACGCTCGTAAACTGGCTACAGAAAAGGGCCTCGATCTTACTCAGGTATCAGGCACAGGCCCTGGAGGGCGTATCGTTGCTGCAGACCTCAATCAAGCGAATAGCAATGACAGCACCTCTCCAGCTGGACCGCCGACTTCTGCAGTAAGTACCCCTATTTCGCCAACTGCATCAAAAGCAATCATGCCAGTCGTTGGAGAAGAAGATACGCTCTTCCCTCTCAGCAGCATGCGCAAAATCATCGCAGATCGTCTTCTTACGTCAAAGATCACGATTCCTCATTTCTACCTCCACGTGGAACTAGATGCAGCCCCTCTCATGAGTATGCGCAAGCAAATCAATGCTCAAGCCGAGAAGACACATGGTAATAAATACACGGTCAATGACTTCATTGTCAAAGCTCTCATTGGCGCTTGCCAGACAGTACCCGCAGTCAATGCAGCCTACAATGGCGACAATATTGTACAATTTGCGAAAATTGGCGTTTCTGTTGCCATCGCAGTAGAAGACGGCCTCGTCACACCTGTGATTAAAGATGCTGCCTCGAAATCAATGCTGCAGGTATCCAAGGAAATTAAGGACATGGCGAAGCGGGCCCGTGATAAGAAACTCAAACCTAACGAGTTCGACGGAGGTACTATTACTGTCTCTAACCTCGGAGCATGGGGAATTGAAAGTTTTGATGCTATCGTCAATCCACCCCAAGCTGCCATTCTCAGTGTAGGAGGCTGCATTGAAAAGCCAGTCGTGAAAGACGGCCAGATTGTGCCAGGTCTTCGCATGAATATCGGCCTCAGTTGCGACCACCGTGTCGTCGACGGCGCTGTTGCGGCGACATTCCTGAATGAAGTGAAGAAGCTCATCGAGAATCCAGCACTGATGTTGGTCTAATTCACTCTCCATCCCATCTTTTTAAAAGCTCAGCTTTCTCTACGGAAACTGAGCTTTTTTATGTTTCTCTTTAAAAAAATTCACCTCCCCCCTTC
>CAZLQY010000029.1:0-35222 GCA_964561965.1 uncultured Verrucomicrobiales bacterium | reverse complement strand
AACACGCTCAGGAGACCACTCGCGCTGTGAAGGAGTATATTCAAGCCGTGCAATTATGAGACATGCGCATGAGACTAAACACTAAAATACACCAGCATCTATCTTAACGCGATGCAATAGACATCAAACGATTTCGCCTTGATGTCTAAAAACTGGAGTATTACCACGGACCTAACTATCAGGCCCGGTAATCATATAGCTTCTCTAGTAACTATGCTTCGCTGTCGTCTCTTGCAAAGCTTCCAATTCAGAGAGAGATTTCTCTTTCGATTTAGCGGACTCTTTCGTGAGCCATTTATCAAACTCAGCTTGTGGAATCACTTTCATCGCTCCCACCATATTTGCATGATTGGCGCCACAAAGTTGACCACAGACAACAGAAGTCTCGATTTCCTTCAAAGGCGTGAACCACATCGGAATGTCTTTACCGGGAATCGCATCTGATTGTATCAGCATCGGTTTGATCGAGAAATTGTGGATGACATCCGTTGAAGTCGTTTGCACGATGGCAGGGCGACCTACAGGGAGCTGAAAGCTATTCGTCACAACATCATCATATCCGTTTGGATCTAATGTGTCTATGCACGGGTCACCAGGATAAGCGACTTGTGTACGGTCAATACGGCCGAACTTACCGTCAGCGCCAGCGTAATGAAAGACCCAGTTAAACTGGAAACCTATGGCACGGACACGCACAGCGTTATCCCCCATAACACGATCAAAAGTATCTGTTCTCTCATTCCAAAGAGGTAGAGCAAAACCAAGAAGCAACACGGCCTCTACAATAATGACGCCAATCTCCAAGTGAGTAGAGGCATGACTCTTCACTCCATGATAATCGGCCTTAGGATTTCTTTTATTCCAGAACCGAATAATGGCGTAGAAAAAGAAAATGGTCCAACCAACAAAGAGAGCGATCATAAACCACTGCACCACATCAATCATGTGACTGACTTGATCCCCGTGTGCCGAGTAGTTTTCAGGCATACCAAACCAGCTAGCTGGCGAAGTAATATCAATATTTGCGAGAAGATGTATCATGATCTTTAGTGGACTGCAGATTCAAAAGAATCTTGAAATTCAGGTTCGAGGTGTTGACTAGAGCGTCTTGCCAAGCGGATGAAACAAAACATCATCGTCGCGGCTATTGGCAAAATAACCGCTAGCATAAAAAGAATAGCAAAACCTGTGGCATTATCATTTTCCGCTGACATGGCATCAGCACAAGTTTGGCAAGCTAATATCTGATCAAGCATAAGAACTTAGAGTGAATGTTTTTTCATTTTTTGATAAAAATACGCACCATAGACTGGCGTAATAACCGCTAAAGCGCCACATGACCACCCTGCTAAATATAAACCCTGACTTGGTAGAGCTAGAATCTTAAATACCCAAACAGCTACTGCTGCACAAAACAGGGTAATGAAGGTAACAAAGAAGAGATGGAACGCGCGAAGTGACATAATAGACTATGGGTTAAGGGTACTACCTGCTGGAAGTAAATCATCAAAGGTAATTGGGTCCGCATAACAAAAGGCGAAGATGCCAATCAATGCAGCGCCGAAAAATAAAGCTCCTAAGAAAATCCAGTAAATGGCTTTCTTTTCATGATTAAGGTGCATGAAAATTACAGCCACTAGGGAAGCCTTCGTCGTCGCAATCGCTAAACCCAGAACTGCATCGTAGCCATCAAATCCATGCCCACCTACATCAAGCCAAGGTATTTTAGCTACTGCTACTGTCAGTACGGTACCTACGAATAAGCAAATTCCGATGATACCGTAGAGTTTACACGCCTTCTTAATCGCTTCTGGACTGTCTCCTGCCATTATATTAGTGAGTTAAAATTCGAAAGTTAGTTTAAAATTTACATGAGATAGAAAATCGGGAAAGCGAAGATCCAGACTAAATCCACAAAGTGCCAGAATAAACCGCCAACTTCGACACGATTCGCTAACCACTCTGGATTTTCATCATACATTTTCCGACCAAAGAATAAATAATATCCCAGAACAATTGCCCCACCTATCACGTGCAGACCATGAAGACCTGTAACTGTGAAGTATATCCCATAATAATTATTCCATTTAGGAGTCAGCTTAGAGTCTAAGACAATCTCCTCGCGAGGGATGCTCAATAGAGGATACGATAAATGCTGCTCAGGGTCATCATGATTTGCACCCGCAAAGTCTTCAAAAAGCCCCGGAGTGGCCTTGGCGACCTTTTCTAAGTTATCAATCTGATAGTTTAGGCGTTGGTAAGCGACCATCTGATGCCAAGTCACGCGATACATGTCATTATGCGTTGGCTTTTTCCCTTTTTTCTCCAGTTTCGCCTTTAGAAGAGAGCTCCATACTTTATGGGCTTCCCAGATCTTACGTAGTTGCCCAGTCGCATCTACATCACTTCCAAAGAGAAATGACTCCTCTATCAATGCATCTGCATGTAGGCCTTTAGTCTCTGCCCGCATGACTAAGTGAGTGAAGTCTAGAGCATCCACTGCGATCGGGATTGAGCTATCACCTGCGACACCTGCGATCAATGTTCCATCGAGAAGCGCTATATTCGTATCTGCACCCATTTTCTTACCTGTCATAAAGCCCCAACTAGGGTCTAAACGAATCAGATGTGCCTCTTTTGCAACGTCAAAACTGATTGTACTCGCTGCTTTAGCATACTCTGAATCAAACTGGCCTGCGTTTTCAAGCTTCGTGATCTCGGCCTGATAGGCGTCTTTACGGAATTGAACGGCATCATCTTCCCAGCGTGATAAGCCTTTGAACAAGGGATCTTCTTTCAAGGCCTTAGTCAGAGCAGCACCAGCCACACGCTGCGCTGCAGTGCGTAAGCCCTGTTCGTGCTTACGAGTCTTAAGAAAAGCATCTTTAGCGAGTTGCAGCTCCGCAACACTGATAACTTTAGCATCATTCCCCTCATCGGTAAGCGCTAACACAGAACCAGCTTCAAACAGTTTCACTTCCTTCACCTTCACTGTATCACCGGACTCTTCGCGTATTGTCTGCCAGTAATCTTTCCTGAGTGTGATCTTTCCTTCACCCGCACAAGCGATGATCACTTTGATGTACTTATCGTAGTTTGGATGAAAACGATCTAAATCGAAGGTTACAGAGGCCTCACCAGCGGCGGGATCAACAACGTAGAAATTCTGATCAATGTGTTTCCCACCTTTTGATTCTTCTCCTGTTATTGTCAGATATTGATGTTCGCCATCATGGCCACTTCCATGAGACTCACCTTCGTGATGATCAGAGCTTTCCCCCCCTGCGTGAGCTACTTCGTGCGAATCTCCATGCCCCTTCTCAAAGTAATGCACATGACCTTCCACTACGGAATACTCTGAAGTACGCACTGCGTGGTGATGAAACTTACCGTTATATTCCAGACCCTTAAGCACCATAAACACAAGGGCACATAAGACGGTGAAGCCCATGAACCCTTGGAAGGCCCGCCAGTTTCTTAATTTCAGAGACGCCCATGCAAAGACAACAGTCACAGACGATGCGATAAGGATGAAGGTATTGATCAAACCCGGCAATACGGCAAGAGCTCGCTCCGGCCAAGGGTAGTCCGCATAAATACGGAGGAAGATATACGCTGAGAATAATCCTCCGAAGAGCATAACCTCAGAGGCAAGGAAGAGCCAGATGGCGATCTTCGAGTTATTGAGACCAGTGTCCTTACGAGGTGTGACGATGTATGGAATTTCCATGATTCTTTTCTCTAAAAAGGTAGTTGAGGCTTAGGCTTCCGCGTTCTCTTTTTCGTTCGCCTTTGCTGTTTCAGATTTATCTACCCATTGTGGATAGAAGTCACCATCGGCATCTGGGCGGCTGTACTCATATGGCCCACGATAAACAGAAGGCTCACCGATAAAGTTACCGTGTGGTGGCGGTGTTGGTGTATTCCACTCAAGCGTTGTAGCATCCCATGGGTTATCATTCTCCACTTTTTTACCTGAAAACCAAGAGGTGAATAGGTTAATGATAAATGGTAACTGTGCTGCGGCTAAAAGGAATACGGCCCAAGACATCACTTCGTTTAGATCAATCCACTCACGAACGATCTGGCCAAAGACATTCTGGCCATCAGGATCAGACTCTAGGTATGCAGCACCCCCATTGTACCAACGGCGGTGGAAACCTGCCATGCCTTGTAACAACATTGGGAAGAACACAACGTTGATTAAGATTAATGAAGGCCAAAAATGCAAATGTCCTAGGAAAACATTCATATAGCGCCCAAACATCTTAGGATACCAATGATAGATCCCTCCAAAAAGGCCAAAGAGAATACCAGGAGCTACGACGTAGTGGAAATGACCTATGACGTAATACGTATCGTGTAAATGAAGGTCTACTAAGTTAAAGGCAAGAGGAAGACCTGTAAGTCCACCAATTCCAAACATCGGCAGGAAGGCACAAGCCCACATCATGGGTACCGTAAAGCGGATGGAACCTCCCCACAGGGAAATCAACATGGATGTGATAAGAACCACAGAAGGTATAGAGATCAATACGGTGGTGATCTGGAAGAAGGTAGAGATCGCTGGGCCCATACCTGTAATATACATGTGGTGGGCCCATACAATGAAGGAAAGGAAACCAAGCACCATGACGGCATAAACCATCGATTTATAACCCCAGAGAGGTTTACGAGTATTCACTGGGATAATCTCAGCTACTACCGCAATAGCAGGAAGAAGGAGAACATACACCTCGGGGTGACCAAGGAACCAAAATAAGTGTTGGAATAGTAGTGGAGAGCCTCCACCTGCCTGCTCTACGACACCTACTCCTGATTGATACAGACCTGTGGGTTGGAAGAAAGAAGAACCTGTAAAGCGATCTACCAACTGGAGAATACCTGCAACTTCAAGAGGTGGGAATGCCAATAAAAGAAGGAATGCTACGACAAGCATAGCCCATACAAAAAATGGCAAGCGCATCCAAGTCATCCCCTTCGCACGGAGATTCACAATGGTCGTGATCACATTCACAGAACCCAGTAGGGATGAAGAAATCAAAAAGACCATACCTAGGAGCCACTGTGTCTGACCAGTAAAGAACTGATTGGGATGCTGAGAGTCAGCATAGGACGATAGCGGTGGGTAATTAGTCCAACCGGACTTCGCTGTTCCCGATTCCAAGAAAAACGAACCACACATCATCAATCCACCGACAAGGTAGAGCCAATAAGACATCATGTTCAACTTGGGGAAAGCCATATCAATCGCACCGACTTGAAGTGGCCCCACATAGTTACCAAAAGCACCGAATCCAAGAGGTACAACACCGAGGAAAACCATGATTGTTCCATGCATTGCACCGAACATGTTGTACGTTTCCCCTGTGACACGCCCTTCGGAGAGCCATCTAGCTTTCCACTCCTCATTAAACACCCAACCTAACCATTCTGGAAGAGGCTCGTGAGGATAGGCGATACTCCAGCGCATCAACATCATGAGAAAGAAACCAAACAGTAAAAATAGCAATGCTGTAATACCATACTGGAGACCGATCATCTTGTGATCGGTGGAGAAAATATACTTCTGGATGAAGTTTGGATTGTGGTGGTCGTCGCCCATCGTCTTTGTGCGTTTAAAAAGTTTTGGTTAGCCTTCCGTGGCTTCTACAGGAACACCTGTCTTCTTGTCAACTAGTTGCTCTTTGCTTAAAGGAGCTGCGATTAGCTTCTTCTTGATCATTTCAAGCGCTTCCCCACCTGAGAGTTGACTTCCCCCACGTTTATCGGAATCGGTTAGCACCTCTGCCGCTTGCTCAATTGACATCACATCTCCTTCATTACCAAAAGAGTTCCGAATAAATGTCATCAAACTCGCGAGTTCATATTCATTTAGACCCACAGCCTGTGCCGCCATATTCGAGTTATAAGTCTTACCCTTTACCTCAATTGGTCCAGCCACCCCGTTCAAAGCAATCATTGTCACCACACGCGCATTATCGGCCACGTATTTTGCACCCGCTAAGGGAGGGAATCCCGGCCCTCCATTACCGTCACCACCGTGACAGGCCGCACATTTTTGAGTATACAAATTTTTGCCTTTCGCCATATAGGCTTTGAAAGCTGGTTCCAATACTGGCCCTGTCGCACCACCGGGCTCTTCACCTTGTTGATAGTTTGCAGCTACAAAAGCGGAATTGTTGAAGTAATGCCCCCCCTTCAAAAAGACACCTCCAGCAATAAACACGATCATTAAACATCCCAGAAACACCCAGATAGAGACAGGTTCCATCCCATTTTCACGGAGTACTTTCTCACGCTCCGTCGCGACAGAAGCATCACTCAACTGAGCATGAGCCGCAGCAACATTCGTGCTTTCTTCCAAATCTGGTTTAGTGGGATCTACGGGTTGAGTAAACATAAGGTCGTTTCTTAATTCAGTTAAAAAGGATTACTTCTTACCCTTCCGTGGGTTGTAGTTCATACTATCTGGTACTTGGTCATCACGTTTCAGTGACTGAAGATAATTGACAAGAACGAAAGCCCTGTCTTTTGGTAAAATTTTCTTTCCCTCTTCTGTTGGTACTTTTAGCGCATCGCGGTGATCTGGTTGACCTTTATCATCAACACTTTTGAATAAAGCAGGATTCGGCTGACAAGTGGATTCGTGGTTCCCTTGTACTGAACGTGGATTAAACAGGCGGACAAGTAATCGTTGATATCCTTCTTCTCCTTCATAACGATAACCGACATTAGAAAGATCTGGCCCATTCCGGCCTTCACCAATGTGGGCATACGCCTTTCCTTCCCCATTGAGCTCTCCCGGATAATCATAGGCATTCGACTCACGGCAACTATCCTTACTAGCACCGGCCCAACCCTCACGAAACAGGTCATTGCCAGCATACGTAGGGCGAATCACCTGAGAGTGACAACTCGCGCAATTCTCAGCGGCGTAAACTATAGATCCATTACTCATACGTCCACTCCGAGCAGGTGCGTAAGCTCCAGAGCGTTCATCTCTCTCTTGGTTAAATTCGACGGCATCGAGCGAACGCATCGTCTCAAATGGAATGGCGACAACTAGTAGCCATGGCAACGCAAAGCTAAAAATGAGTCCGTAGAAAAAATGTTTAACAGTCATAATGATCTGGTTTGCAGTAGAAAATTAAGAAGTGGAAGATTCAAGTTTATCGAGATCACCTTCTGGACCATGCACTGCCGTGTGTGCAGCGTGCTTCAGAAGCGTTGGATGATTACTGCGGCGCCCTAGACGTAACCACATAAGAAGAAGGTGAAAGCAAAAGATAAAGTTAGCGAATAGGACAAAGACCCAGCCCACAGACATTCCAATCGTATATGTCTTATAACGGCCTACTGCGGCTGCAAATGGTTGGTCAAAGGCTTCCAACGCTTGCCCTTGTAAGTACCCACCAAGTAAGCCACAGAAGAGAGCAATGAATAACACTCCGTAGATAGAAGACCAGAAGTGCAGGCGGATAAACCGAGTCGATAACCACTCTCGGTTCGTAATACGTGGCACAATGAAGTAGATCGCCCCAAACATACACATGGAGAAGAAGCCATACAGAGCGAGGACATCAAATCCATAATTCGCAATAGAGAATTGAGTTAACTTCAGAGAACTAGGTAGAGCTAGTGCCGCACCAAACAGTGCTGTAGCGGCTAAACCGATAACACCGGCGACACTGAAACGAAGTGATGGGGAATGCGCCACTAAATCCCCACGTGAAGAAACCGTCTTAAGAATATTCACTGAAACCGCCATCGCAGGAATCAAAAGTAATATAGTGGCACCAGCACCAGCAAACTGTAACCAAACAGGAATAGGAGCACCGTACAACTTCTGCATGCCAGCCCAAGGGCCAACAACAGCTAATGCCCAAAACCCGAATAGTGCTAGACTGTAACTATACACTGGGCGGCCCGTCACCTTAGGAGCTAAATAATAAGCACTGGCAATAGCAATGGGTGTGAAAAAGAGAAATAGAAGACCAGAACGGAACCACGCGTTAATGGCCGTCGCAAATACCGGATGCCCATCCCCAATCACATTGATAAATACATGCGCCGTCATTAACACCCAAGGGAACCAAAACAACGCAGCTAGAATATACCATTGAGAGACAAAGACGTGCCCACCGCGACGAACGCGAAACTGAATCACAGACCAGATTGCAATAGCGGCATAAAGAACAATTAAACAAGGCCAGACAAACGCAGGGAAACCCATCCACGGCTGACCTGATCCATTCCCTGCAAAAATACCAACCGTGCCAAGAGCGATCACAGCGTTCCAAACATGCCCCACAGTCAAGATCACTCCAGAGTTAGTGGCAGGCTGACGTGATAACCGTGCCATCAGCCAGATCATCGTTCCAAACGCAGCCTGAGCACACCAGCCATAAAGCAGTGTATTCATATGAGCGGCAAAAGTACGACCATAAGTTAGAAAATCGACACAAGAGAGGAACTCTGGTGAATGAGACTTCGCTGAAGCGATAATCCCCAGTAATAGCGAGACAGCTAACCAGGCAGCTCCACTCGTGAAGAAAAACATCACTGGATGACGCAGAGAGCGATCGATCTGCGCACGTAAGACGGAGTCTTCCGCAGTTTGTTGAGTAGATTCAGTAGACATCGTGAATTATTTAGAAATAGGTTATTGCTCTACAGGTTTAGCAGATGCAACTGGTTTTTTAGAAACCAAAGACTTACCGAGCTCCGTGTAAACGGCAGCGACAGGTACCTTCGAATCAAGAACAGCCTTCTGAGCCGCGACTGCCTCAACTCTCATTTTACTGCGCTCACGCCGAAGTTCTGTATCAGAGTTGTTTGACTTCGGGCTGATAGCACTAATGACCAAACTTGCAACGGCGAAGACGACAAATAGGCCTAGCCCCCACCAAAAGGTGTTAAAACGGCGAAGTGGAGTATCTCTTTGATTAGGTTCCATAAGAAAATCGGGTCTTAGTTATGAAGATTAGCAGATTCGAGAATGCGTGGATCACGGTTCGGATAGAGCCGTGCACTGCGGAGATTGAATAAGAAGACTGTAAGGAAGAAGGCTCCAATGGTCACAAAGGCCAAGATATCTCCCCAAAAGGCATCATGACTAAGGAACAGCTGTGGATCCATATCTGCGGCGGCAGTCAATGAAGGCCCTCGTTCCGGGATGATCATGATATAGACATCTAGAATGTGTAGAACGAGTAAGTAACAAGCGGCGGCGGCGGCCAGTACTGGCTTCTTTTTCGCCTTATGATGTAGCATGAGAGCAAAAGGTAGAGCGAAGTGCATCCAGACAAGGATGGAAGACCAAGTATTCCAGCTCTCTGTATTGCGCAGTAAAAAGTAAGAAGTCTCTTCCGTAATGTTCGCATACCAAATGAGCATGAACTGCGAGAAAGAAACATAGGCCCAAAAGATCACAAAGGCGTGCATAAGCTTACCCATGACATGATAATGCTCTGTGGATGTGACTGTTTGTAGATACCCTTTTGAGCGCAACCAAGTCAGTGTGAGGATCAATACCGCCATGGAGTTGATCGCACAACCTGCGAAAAAGTAGACTCCGTACATTGTAGAGAACCACTTATAATCAAGCCCTTTCACAAAATCGAAGGCGAAGAAGGTAACGACTAAGGCAAAGATAGGCATCGCTAACGTCGAGAATTTACGATTCCAGATGAGGCGCTTCACCGTAGGTTTAGGATCTGTATCCTGCTTAATAGAGACGCGGCGCATGATGTAAACCGCTCCACCAAGACATAAGAACATCAAGACAATACGCTGCATCCATTTACCGGAGGTCATATAAAACGTCTTTACGTAAAGCAGGTGATCGTGGGGATCGTGCGTTCCATGAAGAGCTTCTGCAGTAAGATCATCACCTACAAGAAAAGGTGCATCAGAGAGATTTGCTTCCTCCGCAGCAACGTGGGCGGCAATTTTTTCAGGATCCTTTGAATAATGCGAATCGCAGTGCGAATCACAATCTGAACTTTTTGCACAATCTGAGCTTTTCGCACAATCCGAGTTTGTTGCACAATCAGATGGATCCGTCGTTGCATGAGCTTCGTCCTTATGTTCCTCCTTACGGTATGCTACATGCTCAACAGAGTTCATCTCTGTCACTTCCTCTTCCAACGAACTATGGTGTTCGTCTTTCCCTTCAGCATCACCATGGTCTTTATCATGGTTATCATGAGACACGGTCGGGAGTAGGGCCACTTCACGATGACGTTTTATCCATTCGAATAGGTCATTTTGTACAGAAGGTTGTAGTAAAATAGGCAATGCCATCAAAGCCATGAAAGGGAACACAAATCCCAGGTTTTCCATTAATCGGCGAACAGAAACACCCCAACCAGAGTTCGTCAGATGATGAAGAGTCACCCAAAAACACCCACCGAGAGAGAGCGTTGAAAAATAAACGAAGGCAAAAAGCCAAGAGTATGAAAAGCCATCGCGAACGAAGTGGTTTCCTGAATTGAACATGAGGAAGCATCCCACTGCGCCGACAAGAAACACGACCGTGGAGATCAACATGATCTTATTGACGTGGCTTCCCTTGAGCTTCTCGCCCTGGGCTGGGATATCCTTAGATGTGACGTGGTGTGCCATGAGACTAATGAATAGAGTTTGAAATTATTTTTGAGTCAGCTCTTCAAGAGCTGCTTTGTATTTAGGATCGTTTTTACTCGCTTTATCAGAGAGCTGAAGAGCGCGGACATAGGCAACAATAGCCCACCGATCACGCACAGAAACATTATGACCGTAACCTCCCATGAGGCCTTTACCGTTCTTAATGACATCATAGAGCCGCCCATCTGTAATCTCGAACGTCCGGAGATTCGCTATCGCAGGGAACTCATAGCTAGCTACAATTCCTTTCCCATTTCCGGAGTCACCGTGACAGACTGCGCAATTAATGGCGTAGCGCTCTTCTCCACGAAGAAGAAAGGCACCGACATTTTCCTCTGTAAGTTCCAACTCTTCAGGCATTCCTTCGCCCCAGAAAGCATCTACCTTCCCTGTATCGTAGTACCCTTCCCCATCACCAAAGCCGAACTCTGGCGTTGATCCCGCAGGAGCATGTGGATGAAAGCCACGAGGCTGTGTATTGGCCACAGGCTGGCGTGAGCCAAATCCATCTGCAAAAAACGATGAATAATCTTGCCCATCGACGCGATCTTGATCGTCCATGTCCGGGAAAATGCGGCGAGGAGCTTCCTTAAAGGTCTGCCCACGAAAACCGAAGATCCCCACTACAAGGGTCATAATCAGTGCTAGTATGATATAAAAATAACGCATTAGTCTAGGTAGAATAGATTAGTCCTCTTCTTCAACGAGCTCGATGTTCTTGCCGCCGGCCTCTTCCAGTAGTGCCTTGGTTTCTTCTGGATTGAAGTTCCCATCGCGTGCTTCGACAGCAATAAAGAAGCCATCATCAGTAGAACGCGCGAACTGACGACTCGCAAAAAGTGGATGGTTGAAACGAGGAAGCTGCATCAAACCCAACAGACCAAATAGAACGGTAAATCCTGAGAACAAGATCGTTAGCTCAAACATGATCGGAAAGAATGCTGCCGTCGTGAAGATATTCGCCGGTTTAGCCTGAACCACAGTGGGATAAATTAACACCTGAGTGACAAAAGCTAAGGAGAAGCCAGTGAGTAAACCTGCGGCTCCGCCAAAAAAGACAAAATATGGGAGAATAGAGCGTTTCATCCCCATCGCATCATCCATTCCATGAATAGGGTATGGAGAATAACAATCCCATTTCTTAAATCCTGCATCACGCACCTTCTCTGCGCCTTTATACAAGGCAGAGGCACTGTCGAATTCGGCAAGGTAGCCGTAGACTCGTTTTACTGTTGTGCTCACAATATTAGTTCTTAAAGGTTTGATGAATTAGCATTCGACGTTTTCATTCCCGTCAACGAGTTCGTATTGGTAGGCTGCGGTTTTATCCACGCCCTTATCTGGATGAGCCTTCTTATCATCGAAGTGAGCATCACTTTCGAGGAGAGTCCACTTCACTTCTGCAATGTTCACGCATGGAAGGAAACGAAGGAATAAAAGGAATAGAGTGAGGAACATACCTATGGTTCCTATAAATGTGATGATATCGACAGGGGATGCTTCATAGTACTTCCAGTCACCAGGTAGCCACATCCGCGGAAGTGTCGTGACAATAATCACAAAACGCTCAAACCACATGCCAATGTTCACAAGCATACAGATCGTCATGACAACCCAGAGGTTCTCACGGCAGAACTTAAACCAAAATGCCTGAGGAGCGATCACGTTACAAAACATCATTGTTACGTAAGCCCACCAGTATGGCCCCATGATACGTAGCTTGAAGGCCTCGATCTCGTATTTTGCGCCACCATAGAATGCGACGAAGAGCTCCATGATATAAGCATAACCAACGATCGTTCCCGTCGCTAGAATGATCTTACTCATGTTCTCAATATGCTTCATCGTAATCACATCGTGCAGGCCATAGATGGCGCGCGCAGGAACCATGATTGTAATCACCATCGCAAATCCACCAAAGATCGCACCAGCGACAAAGTATGGCGGGAAGATCGTCGTATGCCAGCCAGGTACAGTCGACGTGGCGAAATCAAAGGAAACAATCGAGTGCACGGAAAGAACTAGCGGAGTAGAGAGGGCCGCAAGTAAGAGATAAGCCATCTCATAGTGGCTCCATTGACGGTTACCACCACGCCACCCTAGAGCAAAGATGCCATAAAGTACTTTCCGCAAACCAGGTTTTGCACGATCCCGGATCGTCGCCAAATCGGGAACCATTCCCAAGTACCAGAAAATCAAGGAGATAGTAAAGTAAGTCGACACCGCGAATACATCCCAAAGCAACGGTGACTTAAAGTTCTGCCAAATCGCATTCGCATTCGGAATAGGGGCTAGGAACCACGCCATCCAAACACGACCAACGTGGAAGGCAGGGAAAATACCCGCACAACACACAGCAAAGATCGTCATGGCCTCCGCCGCTCGGTTAATCGACGTTCGCCAATTTTGACGAGTAAGAAAGAGAATCGCTGAAATCAACGTTCCCGCATGCCCAATACCAATCCAGAACACGAAGTTTACAATCGGCCACCCCCACATCGTTCTGTTTGTATTACCCCACACACCAACACCCGTTGATACAAGGTAAGTCAATCCCCCGACGACACCGACGAGAGCAATGAACGCGGATGGAAGAAAAAGAAGCCACCAAATCAATGGTTGCGGTTTTTCCACAATACCACAGATACGCTCAGTGATCCAATTGTAGGAGCGCCCGTTAAGGATGAGCCTTTCACGCTCCATCACAGGGAGAATCACTTCTCCGTCCGCAACTGCTTCGTTTGTATTTGCTTGTTCAGCCATTGTTCCGAAATGGATTAAATTGATAATTTAAAATTAGTGCATGTGGATCGTTGCTTGACCAACCTTATCGCCACCAGGCATCGCGTGATTCGGATTCTTCACACGTGCGAGGTAACTCGTGCGTGGAAGCGTGCCAATATAATTCAGTAAATCATACCCACGCTTATTAATGAGCTCATTGTTCCGTGACTTCACCTTACGAATTCTGTCATTCGGGTTGAGTAAGTTACCGAAAGTAATCGCACTGGCAGAGCAAGCATCCTGACAAGCCACTGTCACAGCACCAGTCTTCACTCTTAGAGTCTTATCGTCCACAGCTACTTCAACAGAAGGAATTCCTGAGGCAAGAACCTTACGTTTCATATTCTTTTTGGCCTCGATCTTCGCAGCTTTAAGGCGCTGTACACAGTACGTGCACTTCTCCATCACACCACGCATACGAACAGTTACGTTCGGATTACGCTGGAGATGTGGAGCTTCACCAACCTGCTTCTTACCAAATGGCCCTTTGTAGAGATTCTTATGAATGACAGGGTTCCGCTTATTGTAATCAAAGAAATTAAAGCGGCGTGCTTTGTAAGGGCAGTTATTCGCACAGTAGCGAGTACCAATACAACGGTTGTAGGCCATGCTGTTAATTCCGTCCTCTGTATGAACTGTAGCGTTCACTGGGCAAACTGTTTCACACGGCGCAGATTCACACTGCACACAAGCTACTGGCTGAGGAATCATTTCTAGAGGAGAGGCCCAGAGGGAATCAGAATCATGCTTCTTCTCCTTATGCTCTCCATACCCTGCTGCGGGGGCTTCTGCAAAATAGCGATCCATGCGAATCCAATGCATCTCCCGCCCTATCGCCACCTGAGTTTTACCAACCACAGGGATATTGTTCTCGGCCTGACAAGCGACTAAGCAGGCATTACAGCCTGTACAAGAAGACAAATCAATCGCCATCGCCCACTGGTGAACTTTGTCACTAAGATGAGATTTACCTTCCAGACCTTGCTGCTTATACAGCGTATTATTTTCAGGAGCGTGAGAATCCATCCCATGCTTTTGCACCTTCTCTAATTGATGGGCAAAATCTTCATCATGGCCGTACTTGTCAACTGGTTGAGCTGAAATTTCACGAGCGAGAGCACGCCCATACATAGAGTGATGTTCTTGCGTACGAGCAATCTTGTAGCGAAGGCCATCCACTTTCTCTGCAGAAACACCACTAGCGTAATAATCAACAGCATCACGAAGAGGGTAGACATCGAAGCCTCGATTCACACTCACTGAGCTCACATCACAAATATTAATCTCTTGCCCCTCATACCCAGCAGGTAATCCACCCTTAAAGTCTGCGGCCCAATCTCCGTCATAGCCTTGGCCATAACCAAGAGAAACAACGAGCGTATTATCTGCCTGACCAAACCCAATCACGACTGGAAGTTCAATAGATTTACTACCACAATTCACCCGCAGCATCGGAGCAGCGAGGCTAGGGCCCTCTTTATCTTCAGAAACAGAAGTCGTCTTATATTTAGAAGATGTATCGATCCCTAATTGACTCCACCAAGCTTTCTCTTCCTTTTCCAGCTCAACGATTTCACGGTAAAGACCTAGGTCTTTGGCTGTCTGTGGAGAAACTTGCACGCAGTTATCCCAAGTCAACTTTGTGATCGGATCCGGGGCCTCTTGAAGCCAAGAATTATTGATATAACGCCCATCGTGGATAGAAGCATCCGTGGCAAAAACAAGATCGTAAGCACCTTTGGCCGGGGCCTTCACCGATTCTAATTCAGGAGCAGACACTTTAAGTCCACTGAGTGCAGCATACTCACTCTTCCAGAAGCCTTCTCGAAGAAATTGCTTCAATGAAGCTTCAGAATAGGCAGAACCAGCGAGCCCTTGGAACGTCGTCCGCACCGCCTCGTAGGAAGGAGATAAATTAGCATCATCTGCAAGAGAGTTATAAAGCTCAGAGACATCACCAGCCAAGGCAAGGAGAAGTTCAATTTCAGACACACCACCATAGAGCGGCATGATCATTGGCTGAACAACGGTGTACACTCCCTTAGCGGAACGAGTATCAGACCAGCTCTCTAAGTAATGGGCCGCTGGAATATGCAGATCTGCAGCATTCGCCGTAGCATTCACTTTCTCGCCTAGATGAACTACTTTCACCTTAGCCAACACATCACGTAAGGCCAGCCCACCCAGCGTCGGATTCTCGTAAATTGGGTTCGCTGGGGTCGCAAAGATGACTGTATCTACTTTGCCAGCTTTCACGTCCATAGCGAGATCTTCGATGGAACCGTGGCTGACTCCTGTATCAAGCACTTGCAATGATTCCCCTAGAGATCCAAGGGTTTGATTGATCAAAAGCGCTAAGTCGTGCAGCTCCTTCTCATAGCGAGAACCAAGAACCAAAAGCCCCTCATGCCCTTTTAAATCTGCAGCGCAGGCCTTCACCCAAACAGACTGATCTCCTGTAAGGTTGTTCTTATAACCAGACATTCCCAACTCTGCGGCGACCGCGCTAAGGAAAGACCCTACCTGACTAGGCGCTAAAGGCGCACGATGATCAGCTAGACCACCTGTCAGACTATATGCTGGCTCTGCAACGTAGAGGCGGCTCATCTTCGCCGCTTTATCCACGGCATGAGACTCATCCCCATCGCTATCGGCAAGTGACCGACCTTGATAGAACCCTTTGACGGGACCTTGCTTATCTGTCTCCAGAAAATCGGCATCGACAGATAAAATCCGATTCGCCTTCGCATAATCGTGAGTCAACGTCGCACCCGGCTTAAAGGCTCCTGCAAGTGAAGCCTTCTGCCCTGCTCCTGCAAGCGCCTCATACTGGTAAGCACCAGCAAGTGTAAGATTAGATACCAAACGATTCCGCGTGGGGCTAATATCCTCCCCAAACACGATCGCGGTTTTCTGCGAAGTGAATTCTTTGAGCAGTTCAAGTGCCTTCGATCTCTCTACTTTCTCGCCTTTGGCAAGGAAGTAACGCGAACGGGCTGGATCATACAAATTTAGTGGTGAAGCTGTCACCATCGAGTCCGTACCATCTGCTTCTGGATGCAGTTTATTCGGAGCAACCAATGTGGGGCGCCCTTCATAGGTCGTCACCATCAAAGGAGTAGCACCATGAGCGGCAGGCATCGCCGATGCATAATAGAGAGCTTTCCCTGGAATAACCCATTCTGGCGCCTTAGAAAAAGGAACCACATGAGCTTCCGGGCGGCGACAAGCAGCCATACCTAATCCAGCAAGGGCTGCAGAAGCACCCATCACCTTCATAAAGTCACGCCGCGTATTCTCCTGATCCTCATCGTCAGACATCGTCTCTAGAGATGAAGGGAATTCTCGCCCAGCCCAAGCGCGAAGCTCGGCTGTATCTTCCAGCTCGCCCGCACTGCGGAAGGATGATCTAAGCTCCTCAACAGGAACTTCAGGGTGAAACCATTTACGTTTACTCATTATAGCAGTAAGGTGAAATTAATGATGGCATGTCGCGCAGCTCGTTCTTGGAGTAACGCTCCACTTCTGTTTGAGAACATTTCCCAGCTCAAGCTGAGCCTTTTTCTCTGACCAATTAGCATTGAAATCCTTCACACCTAAGGCAGCGTGATGTTCAGCAAGATACTCCTTCGGATCATAATCCAGATTATAAACCTCTTCCAACGGACGGAGATGCTTCTCAGGAGCGCGGTGACAATCTAAGCAAAACTCCATAGAGAGTGACTCGGCATGATACACTACAGGCATCTCATTCACTTGCCCATGGCAGCTGACACAAGAAACGCCGCGATTCACGTGCGCTGAATGATCAAAGAAAGCATAATCCGGAGTTTTATGAACGCGCGCCCACCGAATTGGTGTACGCTTGGCACCCTCAATAGGATTATGATCCTTATCTAAACCGAGGGCCGCACGAAGTGGCGCCAATTTCTCAGACCCCTGCTTGACGTGCTGATGGCAATTCCAACATGTGTTAGCAGAAGGGATATTAGCATGTCCGGACTGATCGACAAAACTGTGACAATAACGACAATCAAGACCCAGCTCCTTTACATGCAGTTCATGATCGTAAGGAATCGGTTGATCCGGCATATAGCCGACGCGTTGAGCCTTAGGAGTAGCGTAATATGAGAACCCTGCCACAACACAAAGAGCGAGAGATCCTATACAGATCGCGATCTTTATGGGCAGTAGATTAGTCCAGCGAGGAAAGATGTTAGCCATGTCAGTTGTGGTGCTTTTACACGCTTGTGAAAAATTTCACAAGCGATTTCTTAGCTCTCTCATAGGAGAGGGCGGCCGAGTATCGAAATCCTAGCCCAGCTTGCAATCCGAAAAACCCCGAAAAACCCGATTTTAAGAAAACATCTTCATAAGCGACTAAGGCCAAACAAAATAGCATCTACTTTTTTCACACCTCTCCAACAGTCAATTTCTTCAACTCATCTAAATCATTCAAAGCCTAAATCAAAACGTAATTAATATCCAAAATGCGAAGAAAACGGCATTCCCCTGAGATAATTGAAAAAAAACTACTCTCCTACTTGACTTATCACTCTCTTCCTCATAGCTTCCGCGCCCCAACCTGAAAACTAATTTCAACTAACTTTATCACATGCGTGGAGTAAATCTTTCAAAAGGAGAGCCAGTAGATCGTGCTCTCAAGCGACTCAAGACAATGCTAGACAACGAGGGCATCCTCGAGGAAATGCGTCGTCGCCGTTCATTCGAAACACCAGTTCAGCGCGCTAAACGTAAGCTCCGCTCTGCTTCCAAGCGGAAAAAGCAACGTTTCCGTTACACCAGCCCTTCACAAGACGCTGCTGCAGCTGAAGCTAAGGCCCAAGCCTAAATCTAGACTTCCAAGTTTTCAGAAATACTTTCGAGGTAACCGTCTACGGTTACCTCTTTTTTTATCGCCAGATATCAAATCACCAAGCTATGTAGTCGTCATGAAAATCTTACTCACTGGCGCTTCCTCTGGAATCGGGGCTGCTTTCGCTCAACTTTCTTTAGACCAAGGACACCAAGTTCTCGGAGTCAGCCGCAACCCGGATCAACTCCTTGCTGGCGTCACCCCCATAAAGGCGGATTTAACACAAACACCAGACATCTCTGCCATATTTCAACAATGCGGCCAAATCGATGCTCTCATCAACTGCGCCGGCATCGCATATCTCTCTCCCATCAGCTCAGGTGACCCAAGCCAATGGGAAGAAATGTGGCAAGTCAATGTACACGCACTAGCACTGGCTTGCCAACTAGCCCTCTCAAAACTCAATCACTACGGCAGCATCATCAACGTCTCCAGCATGAGTGGTTGGCGCGTCCCTCCTTCTGGGGGTTTCTACTCTCCCACCAAATTCGCCGTACGAGCGATCACTGAAGCTCTACGTAGTGAACAGCGGGCCATCGATAGCACATTACGCATAGGCAGCATTTCCCCAGGCTTTGTAGACACCCCCCTACTCGATCACTATTTCCAAGGAAGAGAGCAGCAATTAATCCAACAGAGAAAATCTATGCAGATGCTCTCACCACACGATATCGCTCAAAGCATTCTCCATATATTAGAGTCACCTCTTCATGTAGAAATTGGAGACATCCAACTTCGTAGCACAGGCCAAAGCATCTAAGCCCCTCCCTCCTCTCAGCACCTTCATGAATTACTATCAATCCAATATTGACAAACACCTCTCATCAAATTATCGACGAGCAACTTCCATTTCTCCCTTATCACTCTCTTCATGAGTATCCAGACAACAGCTCCAAAACAAATACTTCATTACTCCAAGGCAGTGATGAAATCTTTTTTGGTATTGGCTGTTATGATCTCATGCGGACTAGGATCATCCCTCATCCAAATGGGGGCATGGATCACAATGATCCCCGCCCAGTGGATCGCCACTCAGTCTATTGAACAGGCTATCGAAAACACCATTGATATCGACGGCGCCCACGCCTGCTCTCTCTGTAAAGCAGCTGCAGCACTAAGAGGCGAAGAAGATCATACGGAAACAAACAAACAGCTAAGAAAACCAAAAGCGCAAAAGCCTTCCCAAGTGTTAGGATTTTCCCATCACCAGCTTTATCGAATCCCTTCCCAAGAATCAGAACATTTCCCCCTTGAGTTCTCTACCTCCCCCCCCACCTCTGTCGTTATCGATCTCGTCACTCCCCCTCCAAGGCACGGTTAAGCAAGCCACGGCTACTACGATATCTGAAGTTATCACCTAACACATCAGATCCCTCATTTTGTCTTCGCTGATATATGCACAGCTTTCGTGCATTATTCGCTCTCTTCTCTTCAATTAAAGACAGAGTCATCTTACCACCCCCCCTAGATCACTCTCGCTCCTTTCATCTTTCAAGAAGACTTAAGACCTAGAAGCCCTTTCTTGTCATTCTATCTGATAGAGCAGCACCTCTGCCTGCCTATCACCATTACGATCATCTCTTCTTATTCAGGAAAGCGACACTCTTTCCGATGTAAGAAGAAGCGCCTTGCATCACACTCTCAACCTTGAGACGCCCCGTACATCTAAATCACTCTTTGGGATTCGTCTATGGATGCAGGCCTTACTCACCATTCCATACAAATGCACCATGAAAACAATTTCACCAACTATCTTACTACTCTTCTTATCGACACACCACTCCCTCTATGCTGACACACAAGAACTTGATCTAACAACAGTATCCGCAGCTCTACAGAGCCTCGAAGTTAGCCCTGAGAGCTCGCTGGAAACTATCCGCAAAATACCAGGTGGCAGCTCCGTCATTGACGCCCGCGACTGGGAGTCTCAAATCCTCAAACCTGAAGATATCTTCCGTTTTGATCCCGGTGTCTACGCCCGCTCTAACGGCACAGCCAATGACACCCGCCTTTCCATACGGGGCTCAGGCATTCAGCGTAGATTTGGTTCACGGGGCATTTCATTACTCCTAGACGGAATCCCTGCTAATGATGCAGATGGATCTTACTACACCCGGATCATCGACCCAGAGAGCATCTCCCATATAGAGACATTCCGTGGAGGTAACGGCCTTAGCCATGGAGCAACCCAACTAGGAGGCGCCATTCAAATCCACCAAAAGAACGGGACAACACATGCAGGTACTCGAGCAAGTGCGGAATACGGTAGTTTTAATACGCTACGATTCCATTTCGAACATGGAGGGCGCCAGGAGAAATGGGATTGGTTCCTTGGGTACAGTTTGACTTCTTCTGATGGATACCGTGATCGACAAGATTCGGATAGTGACCACGTCACTCTCAATCTAGGCTATCATTGGAGTGACTCTGCCGTCACTCGATTTCATGGACTCTTCAACAATTCTCAAGGACTTCTTTCAGGTAGCCTTACCCCTGATGAATTCTCTGCTGATCCTAGACAATCCGAGCCCGGCCGCAATCCAGCTACAGACCGAGACCTGATCACCATTCGCCTTGGCCAAAACACTTCTTGGGAAACAGCCTCCGGCACATGGAATTTTTACACCAATTATCAGTACCTAGATTTTGATCACCTAACAGGACTTGGCCCTTTTCGATTTAATAACCTCATTGACTTTGATATCGACTCCGTCAGCGCAGGTTTCAATGGCACCTTCCACCATCAACTAGCAAATCTAGAGCACACAACCAAGTTCACTAGCTCAGCAGAATATGGAAGAAATCTCGTGGGGGGCTTCAGCGGGTTTGTTACCCCCTTCAGCCCACCAGCTGGCATCAATGACAGAGAGGATATCTCTACGAATTGGAAATTGTATCTAGAAAATGATACGACGATAGCTCAAAATCACCACATCATTGCAGGAGTTGGATATATTTGGACTGAGCGGAGAAGACTCATCGGCTCTGACAATACGAGTAGTACATCTGAAAGTTTCACAAACCGCCAAGAAGGCTACCTCGGTAAAATCGGCTACCTCTATGAACCTTCACTGAACACACAAATATTTGCCAATGCCAGCTTAAGCTTTGAGGCCGCTCCCTTCTCTGAATCAAACGAAGCAAACATCACAGACCCTCAGCAAGCCATCACCTATGAAATAGGAGCACGCCACCAAAGCCCTACGATCCAAGCCGAAATCGCCGTTTACCTCGCCCAAGTACGCGATGAATTTGTATTTGAAGAAACCGCTACCAGTTCAGGTATCTTCAATGTCACCAATGCAGATACAACTCACTTCGGTATCGAAGCAGCGGCAACCATTCACCTTAACGAACTTCTTAAGTTAGACGGAGGCCTCCTGTACAGTATCGACACTAGCTACCAGTATAACGACTTCACCTTTGATGAGGGGCCTGCGGAAGGAAATCAAATACCTGTGATTTCAGAACATGTGATTGCCACAAAATTCCGGGTAGAAGGAGAACGCTGGTCATCAGCTATCACGATTGACTGGCTACCGAGTGGGCTATTTGCAGATAACAACAACACATTGGAAACTGACGGTTATGCCACAGTTGAACTCAGTGCCAGTTACCAGATCAATGACAGCCTTACTTGCTATGGTGGTATTAAAAACCTCTTTGATGAAGACTTTGTTTCGACTGTCACAGTCAACCCAAGCTCAGACAGGTTCATCAATCCTGGTGATGGGAGAAGCCTCTACGCTGGACTTCGCTATCAATGGTAAATGGCAGACGGCAGAGGACAAACCTTACCTAACACCATTCACCTAACATACATCTTCTTTGACCCCAATATTCATTCTTCATTCACAGAACAACTAGTATGCACCTTAGAAAGTTTACTTACCAATGGCACAGAAAGCTAGCTATTCTGGCCGCCATCCCCGTACTCCTCTGGTCCCTCTCCGGTGTGCTACATCCGATGATGGCCCATTGGTTTAAACCGACTATCGCAAAACGTTTTCTCCCTCCCACTGTCATCCCAAACCATCTTCAAATCCTCTCCCCCGCAGAGGCTCTCGCTCAGCATGAGACGATCCACCACTTCTCCCTCATTCAAATCAACAAACAATGGGTGTATCTGGCCATCACACCGAATCAAACCCAACACTTTCACGACGCCAACACTGGGGAGACCGTCCCCAATGGGGCCAAGCTCTACGCAGAGCAACTCGCGCGAGCATACTTAGCCGATGACTCTTCCCCTCTACTCCGTATTGAGAAAATCGAACACTTCCAGGAAACATACGGCTACATCAATCGATTACTGCCTGTCTACCGCGTGAAACTAGATCGCCCCGACGGATTAGAAACATTAGTCGATCTACGCACAGGAAAACTTGCTACTTATGACAATCCATTCCGCCGTACAGCATCCATCGCCTTTGATTGGCTGCATCGCTGGAGTTTTCTAGGAGACCGCCACAGCCTACTCCGCATTAGCTCCATTACGATTGTTAGCCTCATTAGTCTAGCCACCGGAGTCCTTGGCATACTCAACCTCATTTTATTCAGGAAAAACCGCAATCAAACTTTCAACTCATCCCACACCACCAAGCGAGCTAGAAAGATGACATTTGCTCGCCGGGCACATCGCCTCATTGGAATTGTTAGTCTACCATTCTACCTCATGTTCTCTCTTAGCGGGCTCTATCATGTCGTTGTGAAATATATTCCAGATGACTCTACATCGTGGGTTAGCCAGCAAGAATACCCTACCGCAAAACTGACACAACCGATCGATCAAGCTCTCCACTCCCTCAAAGGATCACCCACAGGAGTTTCATTAGCGATACTAAAGGGAAATGCCTATTATCGCCTCACTTCTAATGAAAATCACCAACCACTTCCGGTAAAACTAATCAGTGCGACTTCTCAAGGCCTCCCCCCCTTACAAGATAAAGACTACGCCATCGCCCTGGCCCTCGAGTTCTCAGGCTACAGCGCAGAATCTATTAAGGAAACAGAACACATCACCAGTTTCCGCAACGACTACGGATTCATCTTCAAACGCCTCCCCGTCTGGCGGATCAGTTTCAAAGAACAGGAATACTGGCACTACACCGTCGATACCTCAGACGCCCATATGGCTATGCGTATGAAACCTGCCAGCCTCATTGAAACGCTCTCCTTCATCAACCTTCACAAACTGCACTTCCTTGACCCCATTCATAAAACCCTGCGTCACCCCATCGGGGCCATCGCCGTAGCACTCATCAGTATTCTCATTCTCTTCGGCCTATCCATGCTCCGTAAATCAAAACCATAGCATCTAAAATTCCACCCTCATTGTTAAGCTTATGTAAAGCCACGCAACACTCTTCCAAGTCTGGGGTTCCTATGATTAGCCCAACACCTTGGAACGCCATGAAACTCATACCCCACACCCTCATCTTATCAGCTCTTCTCTCTCTCATCACGTTGGCAGAACCTATTTTAGAGAGTTGGTACGAGGACAGCTCTCGCCACTATGCGAGAGTCTATACTTCTGATGCTGATGCCCTGGCCAAAAACACCAGTACGACATGGAATAGAGGCGTTGGAGTTCAAACCCAACCAGCCTATGCAGGGGTGTATGAAATCAATTACGACGCCTCAGACATCTACATCACCTCCAGTGGACTAGGCGCTCACATCATGGGGCCATGGATCGCAGGATTCCCTAATTTCCCTCAAAATCGTGGCGCGACCTATCGCATCCCCCGCACCCCAACCATCACGGACACAAAAACAAATACAGGAGGTGGAACCATTGGCCTCTTTGTCGATGGAGTTTCCATGTTTGATAGCCGCGACTCCTTTTCCTGGGATGCGGCTAGTCAAAGTAACCAGCCCATGAACAATGGAGGGGATCAAATTTGGAATAGTGACGCCTATGTCAACGAGTCTGTAACCTTCGATCCCGCTTTTGCCCACCAAGCAGGCTCAAACTACCATTATCATGCAAACCCTCCCGGGCTAAGACACCTCCTAGGAGATAACGTCACCTATGATCCTGAGAATCACATCTATACCGAAGGTTCCTCACCAAGTTCTCACTCTCCCATTCTAGGCTGGGCGAGCGACGGGCTCCCCCTCTACGGCCCATATGGTTATATCGATCCATTAGACCCCAGCTCTGGCGTCCACAGAATGCGCTCAGGCTTTCGGCTACGGACAATCAGTGACCGTAGCGCCCTCCCTGCATGGGCTGCCCGCTCTCAGGGCAAGCCCACCCCTCTCTCCAATAGCGAGCAAGGCCCCACACTCGCCCAGATCCCCCTTGGCCACTACCTAGAAGACAACGAATACTTAGGCGATGTAGGATTCACTCTGGGAGAAGATTTCGACCTCAACGAATACAACTGCCGCTGGTGCATCACACCAGACTTCCCTTCCGGAACTTGGGCTTACTTCGTCAACATCGAGATCGATGGCACTCCTAAATTCCCCTATAACCTCTCCCGCCAATTCTATGGAGTCCCCAATGGAAGCACAGTAACAACTCTACCCACCAACCTCACGAACTCTTTCCGAGGAGGCCCCAGCTCCGCCGCAAAAGACATGCAAGTAACGGAGCAAAATATCCTCAATGGAGATATCACCCTCACGTGGACAGGGACAGAAGGCGCCACCTATGAGGTAGCCAGCTCCACTGACCTGCAGACATGGCAGCCCATGCGTGAAGTCGACCAAGCAGCCTTTACAGATATAGGGGCGGCACTCACCCGCCCTAAAACATTCTATCGAGCAAAAGTCGAAGATATCCAAGCTTACGACATAACAGGACTCACTGGCCACCCCACGCCTAGAACAGGATTAGAGTCATTCCTCGTCACACTATCCGGTAACAACATCCCCTCTGATCTCTCCATCTTACCAAATACTGTTTTATTTCATGGAGAAGCTGTGACCGTCATCGCCCGCCCATCTATCAACGAAATTATCATTCAAGCTCAAACATCAGACTTAACAGAAGGAACCTATCCTCTAGAAGTAACCTTCCCCCAAAACAGCACAAGCTCGACAGGAAGCTATACAAAGCTAGGTGAATCTAACATTCTACTAGTCATCGTTGATGATTGGGGTATCGACTCAAGCCCGATCGATAACCTTGGCGCTCCCAACCTCCCCGCCATGCCCAACTTCACAGCTCTAGCAGCTCAAGGCATTCACTTCACCCACGCCTATGCCCATGCCGCCTGCTCCACCACACGCGCCTCCATCATCACCGGCCGTTACCCTTACCGGACAGGTGTAGGCTCCCCAGGCGGAGCCACCTTGTTAGAATCTGAAACGACCATTGCCGACGCCCTTAGCTCGAACACATCCTATGGGCTTGGCTCCATCGGCAAATGGCATCTTGGAGGAGGAAACGACGGCCCTGCAAAAGCTGGTGGCTGGCCATACTATTACGGCAGCCTTAGCTCTGGCGTGGCTGATTACTATAACTGGCAGCGCTATGATGTCTCCGGCGCCGCAGTCACCGTCAATAGCACAACCTTCGGCACACCTTACGCCACCACTGTCACCACTGATGACGCTCTAACATTTATCCAAGCTCAGGGAAGTAACCCTTGGCTCTGCTGGGTTGGTTACAACGCCCCTCATGCACCCATGCACGATCCACCTACATCCATCAATGGAGTCACAAACCCAATCCCAGCAGGTGGCACAACACGAGATAAATATGAAGCGATGCTCTGGGCCTTTGACACGGAATTGGGCCGACTTCTTGACGGCGTTGACCTCACAGAAACAACCGTCATCATCATCGGAGACAACGGCACTCCAGCTAATGTCATTCAACCTCCATATACCTCAGATCACTCAAAAACCACAATTTACGAGGGAGGCACCCGTGTCCCTCTCATCATAGCAGGGGCCGCAGTCAGTCAACCTGGCGTTAGTGATGCACTCGTCCATTGCTCTGATCTCTATCCCACCATGCTCGAGCTAGCAGGAGTCACACCCTCTTCCCTCGGTGTAGAGCTAGACGGCGTCAGCCTCATCCCCATACTCACAGATTCCGATGTGGCAGACCGCATCACCTCTGCAGAAGCCTTTGGCAATAACATCACCTCACCAGGCCGCGCTATTCGCTATGGAGACTATAAACTGATCATCCGTGATGACCCTACATCCAACTCAGATACAGCCAGCTTCGAGTTCTACCACATTCCTTCTGACACCAATGAAGAAACCAATTTATTAGATGACCTCATTAACTCCCCACTCTCCACCACAGAGCAAGCAGCCTTCGATCTCATGATCGTAAAAAATACGGAACTAGGAGGCCCTTATCATTCCAATGACACCCTAGTCACCATCTATGCAAGCTTAGATCCGAGCGCTATTTCCCCACGAGTTCCCAACCTAACACGAGGAACCGCAGGAAACCCCGTTACTCCCAGCTCAATCACAGTCGGAGGTATTCCTGCCAACTTTGTCGCCCGTCAAAACGCCGCTGGAGCAGCGGATCAATATACCGTAGAACTCACAATAAACCCTAGCTTGCTGAATACAGGCAATCACGAAATCATTGTTACTTTTAATGGGAACCCCTCTCCTCGGGTCTTCACCGCAACAAATCAATACTCAGCCCCCTAACAAAAACGGATTCCTAGTACTCCATTACTTCACTCTATTAGGCACAGATAAAATAGAGAACATTTGTTCCACAATGGGAATGGAAGCGACTTCCTTCAAAGAGCCGTCCTTTTGATTAATGAAAAAAGCACAGAGCCGGTGCACTCCACCCGTCTCTTCAAAAGCAACAGAATTCACAATGAGATAATCTCCGTTAGGAGACACCGCACAACCCCAAGGGATCTTATAAGAAAAAGGCAACTCTGCCACCTTCTGCACAGAACCGTTTTCTGAAACACGGTAAGACGTAATTCTATCTCTGTCCCGTTCAGAGTGATCTCTTGTCCCTACAAACAAAAATTGACCATCCGCCGTGGCAGCTAAAAACGACGAATTCAACTTAGCATCCACGACTTCACCTTTCGCAAGAACACCCGGGTCCACCGTCAACACATGCTCTAAGCGCCCATCAGCTCCAACGCTATAACCAGAAACCCCCATCTGCTGCTCATTACTAGAATAAATCATTTTGCCATTCGGGTGAGCAAACAAATGCCTCGGCCCTCCTTCTGCGCCAATATTTTGCGGGTCATACGCCGTAAATTCCCCCGTCGCATCGTCAAATGAAAATTGATATAATGCCGTCTCATCCTTCACATAGGGAATATACACACTCTTATTGTCGCGGCTGAACTTCACGAAATGGCCCTTCGTCCTCTGGTCATTCATCTGTTGAATCTGCTTACCCAAGGTCTTATCCTCTAAGATAGGGAAAGACTGAATAATCCCTCTCCGATAATGAGAGGCAACTAAATACCGGCCCGTGCGGTCCACAGACATTTCATCAGCAATCGCCTTCCCTGCCCCTATACGCGTAATGTCAATACTTCCATCACGCCCTAACATGCTCGACCCCTTAAAATAGAGTTCTTTCCCCTTCTTCATCCGGTGCCCCATCATATACAGCACATCACCCTCACCACTCCTAGCCATACCATTAACATGAAAACCGACATCCGTACGCCGAGGTTCACCAAACTCAAACTGTGTGCCATCTGAGTTCCCAGCTGCATGGATAGAAAACACCTCTCCATTCTGGCGGCTTAGCCCGTGAATCTGAAATCGCTCCCCCTCTTTAAAAACAAGAGCCTCTTTTTTCTTCTTTGGGAACACCGAAATCACAAGATCAAACGCCCTCACCCCCCAGCTAGATCCTTCTCCAGGTTCCATCGAAAACTCCTTCTCTGGCGCCCCTTTCAAGAGAGTTACGCTCTGATAGAAACGAATGTTATTATGATCTGTCTCTTTCACTAACACACTCTCCTTCTTCTGAGAAAACTCACTCAAACGAAAGCCAGAAAATGCAGGTTGAAAGTTCACAGCACCATCATCCCCACCTGACAAATAGACCTCTCCCAGTGAAACAGAATACTTTGAAACATCACCAGCCTGAAACATACCACCCGAACTAGCCACATATTCCTCCCCCTCAGCGCTCCAAACAGTCTTAACGTGCTCTAACTTCAGTTCCAATTTATCAGAAAAATCGCCATCGCCATCAAGATCTAAATCCGTCAGAAAAATTAAAGACTCACCATCAGAAGACACCATAGAGAGCCTCCCCTCAGAGATCTCACCACCTATCGGAGAGGCATGCGAAATATGAATCGCACCCCCACCATACAGAACAGGCGATACCCCAAAGAGAAACACCCCAATCATTTGCTTTAAATCAATCATACTCATCATAATCACCAGAAATCCTTCTCAATGTAGAACATCACAATAACGAGAAACCTAAAAACGTCAACGACACGAAACGCCACACAGAAACATCACGCTCTCAAAGCCCCCATAACCACGATTATAAAACACCTCTAATCTAACAAATCAGGACGATTCGCACGAGTTCTTTCTATCGACTTCCTTTCTTTCCACTCCGAAATTTTTTTATGATGCCCGCTCAATAAAACACTAGGGACTTCCATCCCACGGAAATCCACCGGCTTTGTGTACGCAGGAGCTTCCAATACATGAGGATCAGAAAATGACTCTTCTTCCGAGGAACGTTGATCACCTAAAGCGCCAGGTAGTAATCGAACCACAGCATCCGTCACAACCACCGCGGCAATCGCCCCATTCGTCAATACATAATCACCAATCGATATCTCCTCGTCTACAAGACACTCAATCACACGGTGATCCACGCCTTCGTAATGACCGCAGAGAAAAATTAAATGTTCCGTTTCACTAAACCTCACAGCATCACTCTGCCGAAACGGAGCCCCCTGCGGTGTCATTAAAATCACCACAGTCCCCTCACGCCGAAGATCCTCCACCGCAGCAAAGATCGGCTCCGGCTTTAACAACATCCCCTGCCCTCCCCCGCATAGGTAATCATCAGTCCGCCGATGCTTCCCAGTAGCCCAGTCTCTCAACTGGTGCACAGCAATCTCAACAACCCCACCCACTTGAGCACGCCCCATGATACTCTCACCTAAAGAGGCCGTAGGAATCTCAGGAAACAAAGTAATGATATCTATCCGCATAAGAAAAAAGCACAATGCGCCGCGAAGGCCGCTGGCTCAAGTCATAAAATGTCGGATTTTATAGCACTGGGTGACGTAATTTCATCATGGTAAACATCAACTCAAATTAGTACTATAATAGAACCACTCCACGACTTCTGACTCTATCTCCATGAAATCTATCGCAACAATCATCTTCTCCTTACCACTAGCGCTTAGTCTCACAGCCCTCTGCCAAGAAGGAGACAAAAGAGACAAAGAAGGAATTGTACAGAAAGACCCCATCCCAGCAGACCAGATCCCACCATCCCCCCTCCTCTCACAGAAAGAAGCCCTAAATAGTTTCGAAATTCAGGACGGTTTCATCATCGAGCCCGTTGTCCCTGAACATTTAGTCCACATGCCGGTCGCTCTTCAATTCGACTCCGCAGGTAGAGTTTGGGTCGTTGAAATGCGCTCCTATATGCCCGATCTCGATGGCAATGGAGAAGATACTCCAAACGGGCGCATCCAAATCCTAGAAGACACCACCGGTGACGGCTTCATGGATAAAGTCAACACCTTCCTAGATGGCCTAGTCCTCCCCAGAGCTATCGCCCTTACTGAGGATGGTTGCCTATACACAGATGGTAAATCACTAAATTACATCGCTAGAGATGGAATAAACCCAGCTGGAAAACCTGAAGTCATCGACAGTAAATATGCTTCCGGAGGCAACCCAGAGCATCAAGCGAACGCCCTCACTTACGGGCATGACAACTGGCTCTACAGCGCCAAATCACTAAAACGTTATCGTAAGATCAATGATCGCTGGGTCTCAGAAGCAACACCCATGCGAGGCCAATGGGGCCTAACAAAGGACAACCTCGGCAGACTCCTCTATAACACGAACAGTGTCTCCTACATCGCAGATCACTTCACTCCCCAGTTCTTTCATTCCCCCTCTAAATATTGGAAACAAGTCAAGCAGTCTGACAGGTTAACAGACTCTCAAGTCTACCCTATTCGTATGACTCCTGGTGTCAACCGAGCCTACAATGCCGGAACACTCGATGAAGAAGGGAAACTCAAGAAATCCACCGCCATTTCAGGTATTTCCATTTACCGGGACAACCTCTTCCCGAGCCAATTTCAAAACTCCGTCTTCTCTGGAGAAACCGTAGGAGACCTCGTCCAAAACATCACAGTAGAAAGAAACGCCTATAACCAGCCAGTAGGGAAACGCACAGAAGCAACAAAAGAATTCCTCGCCTCTACAGATGAATGGTTCCTTCCATGCTCTAGCTACTCAGCGCCAGATGGATCCATCTGGATCATCGACATGAACTTCGGCATCACACAACACAAAGCCTACATGACGAGCTATCTACGCCGTCAATATGAAAGTAGAGATTTAGACACCCCAGCTGCAAACAACGGCCGGATCTACCGCATCAAAGCCTCTGGAGCAGAACTCAGAAAACTTCCTATTCTAAACGGATTGGAACCAAAAGAACTCGTTCCCTACCTGTCACACCCTAACGGAGCGACACGAGACATCGCCCAAAGAATACTCGTAGAGAAATCAGACCACTCCCTAATCGACAGCTTACGCCAGCTCATCCTCACAAATTCAAAAAACTACGGCTGGCTCCATGCCGCATGGACACTCCATGGCATAGGTCAATTAGACACCCCCAGTATCTCCCACTTACTGGCACAACAAAACACAGAGATGGTCAATGCAGGACTTGAGTTCGCACTCGGAGAAGGCCATCAATCACTCAGTCAGCCAATAAGCGCCCTAAAAACATCCCCACAGACACTTCATGCACAGCTCAAAGCTCTCGCCCACTTCCAACACCTTGAGCAAGGATTAGCCCTAGTAAAGCAACACGCACAAGAAGCTAAAATCACAGAAGCATTCCTAGCAGGCCTAAGAGACGAAACTCTCACCGCCATGGCTAAAAGCCCTGAGACAGACAAACTCCTGCTCAAACATCTCGCCTACAAAAACAAACAAAACAACAAAAAGGTAGGAAAAGCACTCAAAGGTGCCGCAAAACAATCATTCCAGCGAGGGAAAGCCATGTATGCAACAGCAGCCTGTAATGGCTGCCATGGAATAGAAGGAGCAGGCATGGATTTCCTAGGACCACCTCTAGTCTCTTCAGAATGGGTCACCAAAGACGCTGAACTTCTCAGTAAGATCCTCATCAAAGGCCTCCAAGGCCCACTCACGGTAGACGGGAAGAAATACACCCCACCAGCAGCTATGCCAGCTATGGGCCATTTTTCAGACCAACAACTCGCTGATGTCATGACCTACATCCGCTACTCTTGGGGAAACACTGCCAAACCCGTGACTCCCGATACCGTCAAAAAAGTCCGCGAACAAATCACCGACCAAACTCAAGCTTACACAGCAGCGGATCTCCAGCCCTAAAACGCCAACAAACCGTTTTCAGATTTGAGCTTTGCTCAACGTCACCTTACAGTGACAACATGGCATCTAAGATTATGGACTGTGAACTCTGGGATCCCGCCCCCGAGTTCAAATTTGAAGACATCACCTATCACAGGGCGAAACACCACGGCACAGTGCGCATCGCCATTGATCGCCCAGAAGTCCGCAATGCCTTCCGCCCAAAAACAGTCGACGAGCTATACTCGGCCCTCGAGCACGCACGCACCACTAGTGACATTGGCTGCGTCATACTCACAGGCAATGGCCCCTCCCCAAAAGATGCAGGTTGGGCTTTTTGCTCAGGTGGAGATCAACGAATACGAGGCAAAGACGGCTACCAATATGAAAACGCACCCGAGCAGGCTGACCAAGCCAAACTAGGGCGCCTACACATCCTTGAAGTCCAGCGCCTCATCCGCTTCATGCCAAAAGTCGTCATGGCCGTCGTTCCCGGCTGGGCCGTCGGAGGAGGGCATTCCCTACACGTCGTCTGCGATCTAACCATCGCCTCAAAAGAACACGCCATTTTCAAGCAAACCGATCCAGACGTGGCAAGCTTCGATAGTGGCTACGGCTCAGCCTACCTCGCTAAAATGGTCGGGCAAAAACGGGCGAGAGAAATATTCTTCCTAGGCCTCAACTATAGCGCACAAGAAGCCTACGAAATGGGGATGGTCAACAAAGTCGTCCCACATTCTGAACTAGAAGCCACAGCACTAGAGTGGGCTAAAATCATTAACTCCAAATCCCCCACTGCCATGCGTATGCTCAAATATGGCTTTAATATGACGGATGACGGCATGGTCGGGCAACAACTCTTCGCAGGGGAAGCCACCCGCCTAGCCTACGGCACCACAGAAGCGCAAGAAGGCCGTGATGCCTTCTTAGAAAAACGGCCTCAAGACTACTCCAACTACCCCTATCATTACTAAAAAAGCTCTCCCGCCCCGAATAAATACAGTCTGAGAAACTTCTAGGGAATAAATGATATAAAGCCAAACTCCTACAAGTTACATCACTCAACAATGAAACGATTCTTACTTTATACCACAATAACCTTAGCCGTACTATTCATCGGAGGAAGAATGTTTAGCGAAGACTTAGAACGAGAAAATGGCCAAATAGCGGCCTCTGTCCTCCCCTTAGACATCAAAGTCGCCAGTATTGATTATCAGACAGCTACTTTTGGTATGGGCTGATTTTGGGGCCCTGACTCCCAGTTTGGGAGCATCCCAGGTGTACTCAGAACGAGAGTAGGTTACGCAGGCGGTACAAAAGAATCACCCAGTTATTACGCGATGGGTGATCACACAGAGGCAATCTCCATCGATTTTGACCCTGCCATCGTCAGTTATAACGATCTCCTCCAGCATTTCTGGACAGGCCACCGCTGTGAATACAATAACACCAGCCGCCAATACATGAACGCCATCTTCTACCGCGATGAAGAACAACAAGCCGTCGCCAAAGAAAGCCTCAAAGAGCGGGCCAAACAACTCCATATCGACCCAAAGAAAGTCGCGACGAAAATCTTACCATTCACACACTTCACCTACGCAGAAAACTATCATCAAAAATATGCGCTAAGCCACCCTGTTCGGGATTTCCTAGAACAAACCTACCCTAGCTCTAAATCCTTTGCGGACTCCACAGTGGCCATGAAACTCACTGTTTACCAACGCTCCGATCTACCAAAAAATTGGGAACAATTTCTTCTAGAACTACCGGAATATGGGCTTCCAGAAACGTTAGAACAAGAATTCAAACAGCTCGCAGAAAAGCACCTCTAAATTCTTTTTTCTCACATATCCAAAAAATTTAACATAACCCTGTGACTATTAGCACTCATTTGCTGTCTAAATCAGCAAATGAACAATACAACAACAGCGCAAATCTCCTCCGCTACCGAAGCACTTCAAGAAGAAGGCTTCAATATGGCAAATAAGCTAACACAATACAGTGAACAAGGGCTTGATGCCCTAGTGACCTATACTCCCAAGGTCATCATCTCCATTCTCATATTATGGATAGGATGGAAACTTAGTAACTGGGTAGCCACTCTACTTCGCAAAACACTCGAAGCTAGAAAAGTCGACACCTCTCTCATCCCCTTCCTCACCAGTATCTTAGCAACTATTCTCAAGCTAAGCATTGGAATAGCAGTCATAGACTACATGGGAGTCAAAACCACCTCCTTTGTCGCCATCCTCGGTGCCGCTGGATTGGCTGTAGGAATGGCCCTCTCAGGAACCCTTCAGAACTTTGCAGGAGGAGTCATGCTACTCATCTTCCGTCCATTTAATATTGGAGATAGGATCGAAGCACAAGACCATGTCGGAGCTGTTAAAGAAATACAGATCTTCCAAACCCTCATCCAAACAGACGACAACCGTTCCGTCTTTATCCCCAACGGCCCACTCTCCACAGGGAACATCACCAACTTCCATAAAGAAGGAAACATCCGTGTAGAAGCCAACATCGGCATCGCCTACTGTGCCAATATAGATCAAGCCCGCCAAGTCGCATTAGAAACCCTCGCATCAGACGACAGGCTCATTGGCAGCGACCCTATTATCGCCGTAAAAGAACTCGGAGACAGCTCCGTCAATCTAGCCATCTTCATCTGGACACATCCAGATAACTATTGGGGAGTCCTCTTCGACACCCAAGAAGCGATCAAAAAGGCCTTCGATCAAGCCGGTATTAAAATCCCCTTCCCTCAGCGTGAAATCCATATGGCACAGCAAGCCTAACAAATCACCCCTCCAAACCTCCAAACCTCCAAAACGGTATCGAACAAATGATACCGTTTTTTTATGAGCCCCCCTATCGATTTTGTAATGCGCTTGAGCTCAATCATAAAGCATACTCACCCGACTGCTTCTCTGCCCTTCTATCTTTCACCTGAAAGACCGAACCTTTAACCAACAAGGTTTCATCTCACACTAAAGGCTTCGATCTCTTATTCATCAATCCATCTCCACACATCCTATGAAATGTTTTTCTTCCGTTGACAGCCACGCATGCATAATATATCTCGCTGGCATGACGATAGAGGTTTCGATAATAAGCCCTTGCTCCACGTCTACTAAATTCATGAATCATTGGCAGAATTACAACGCCAAACCCATGAATTCAAAGTCCAAGAGCAAGCCTTCCTTTATCTGAAAACAAAAAGGGGCTGTAGCTCAGTGGTTAGAGCAGGGGACTCATAATCTTCTGGTCAAGCCTTTGTTGGAGACCTTAGAAAAAACACGAATAACGACGGACAAAAATCTTGATAAGGGGCTGTAGCTCAATGGTTAGAGCGCTCGACTCATAATCG
>CAZLQY010000028.1:0-35573 GCA_964561965.1 uncultured Verrucomicrobiales bacterium | reverse complement strand
GCAATTTAGTTCATTTATTTTAAAAGACTTACACCTTAGGTTAATGCGTATGAGTCCCTAGCTAGATGATCTATAGCTCAGCACCTTTACTACAACTCATTCGTTGTAGGATAAAATCTTTCTCCCTAATTCTTCTCACGATAACGACGCCCTCTATATGGGCAGCAGTTTCAATAGCAGACCAAGAAGCAGCTCGTGCGGAGATACTCTCAGGAGTATCCGAGATCGAGAGAGTAGGAAGCCCTGGAGCCGTCACTGCATTTGACCCTGAAGGATCCCCAGAAGGGCAAGGAGCCTTCTTAGTGACTAGAGATTCAGAATATAGAGGCGTAATCGGAGCTGCAATATGGGGCACCAGCAGAGTGATCGCTTATCCTCATCCTGGATACCTGAATTTTAGTCTTACTAGCTCCGTGGCCGATACAGGGCAACTTTGTCGAAACAGTATCGCCTGGGCAGCTCAAACCACCGATAAAAATATCGAGATCATCACAAACCGAACTCAAGCCAGAGATTGGTTGGAGACGGAAGGCTATAATAATGTCATATTCCGAAGTAACTGGGAAAATGGGCTAGCCAGTGCCGACTTAGCAATTATTAACACGGACAGTTTAACCGAAGCACGAAGTCTCGCGCTTACTGAATTCCTCCGCAACGGAGGCGCTCTCATTACCGGTCACGCAGGTTGGATTATTGAACATTTCCCGACACCGGGGAGATCCTTGAGTAATCCTTTTTTAAACCAAGTGGGCCTCGGGTGGCCAAGAGGATTCTTCTCATCGGTTAATCCAATCATTACACCAACTTCAGAACTGGGGAATGCGACAGCAGCTCTTGCTGCTGCCCAAGAACATTTCGCCCGACGGGGATCATTATCTGATGAGGAGATTACAGAAATCGCCATGACTCTACGGTCTATACAAAATATCATCCCCTCCTCTGATCCCTCCGCTTTGAGCATCTTAGAAGGATTAACTGATCGTGCCAATCTCCTAAGACCCACGCCTGCTAACCCCATTAGTGATGACCTAGACCAATTCACCCTCGAATACGCATCTGAACTCCTGGAGAATACACCCGTGGAGGAAGTAGTGGCACACCCCACTGCGGAAGAACTCTACGGTACTATCCCCTCTGGAGCTAGTCGTGACTCAAGAACTGTGACGATTGGCACCAGCCGAAACCGCTGGCAGTCAACCGGCATGTATGCTGTCCCAGGTGAAACTGTCACACTCACCTTCCCCGACGCACTCGTCGGAAAAGATTATCATGTGCAACTAGGGAGCCACACTGATCGTATCAGACCCAACCAAAGGGCGAGTTGGTTACGAGTACCCTTTGGAGTGACGCGTAGATTCCCTATCACGAGCTCCACAATAACCATAGCAGGTGCCTTTGGTGGAGCAATCTACATTGATCTAGGGGGAGA
Organism: uncultured Verrucomicrobiales bacterium; assembly: GCA_964561965.1. Taxonomy (GTDB): domain Bacteria; phylum Verrucomicrobiota; class Verrucomicrobiia; order Verrucomicrobiales; family Akkermansiaceae; genus Rubritalea. Next base: position 34,144 of record CAZLQY010000028.1, on the reverse strand, counting down.
GCCTCCTGCAAATTTAGGCACGTTCGATATCAATACCTCAGGCGCCATTCAAGCTCCCTACTTTGTCCTTGGAGAAACCACAAACGAGGATTGGATTAATCGTATCCGAAATTACCCCGCACCCTATGCAGAGTTAGAATGCTCCGGTCTGATTTTATCTGTGCCTTCGTCATGGATTCGTACTATCAATAACCCCGAAGGTTTAATGGCTTATTGGGATAATGTCGTCGCTCGGCAAGATTGGGTCACAGGGCAAGAATCCCGAAGAAATCGCCCAGAGCGTATCAATATCGACGTTCAAATTAGTGTAGGCCTCTTACACGCTGGATATCCTATTCAAGGGCCGGACACTTATGAGAATATAGTAACTGCTGATGGAACAACACAGGGATCACTAGTGAACATTGAAAGACTTGTCAGCCGTGGTGACTGGGGCTGGTTTCATGAATTAGGGCACGAGGCCCAACGACGACCTGATGGAACGAGGACGCGCTCTAGCTCCGAGTATACTTTTGAAGGAGGCGTCGAAGTCACCGTCAATATTTTTGCAAATGCAGCTCTGGAAGAAGTCGTTCCTTCACCATCTTTTGCAGATTTTTGGTCCTATTCTACCTCCTTTGCTCGAGTCATGGAGAGAGCGATCACTACAGTGAGTAACACCAGCACAACCTTCGATCAAAAAGACCCTTATCCATTTTACTTCCAATTAGCGGATGGATTTGGCTGGCAGATGTATCGAGATGTTCTAAGTATCTACACGGAAAACCATGAAAGTGATGAGGCCCAAAACTTCTCTAACGAACAGAAAAAAGGCCTCTGGTTACAACGTTGGTCTCAAGTTTCTCAAATGAATATGGTTCCTTATATGGTCGATGTTTGGAAACTAGAAGTCTCTCAAGCAGCGATTGATCAAGTCAACGCTATGACAGGAACCGATGGGCAACCTCTACCTATATGGATGCCCGTGGCTTCCACATTAGAAGAAGTGGATGCTAATACAGCAAGTCCTCTTATTTTAGAACTAGAGGCCGCCGCACTATCACTTGACGGTTTACATAGTTTAATCAGCGTTAATCAACCCAGCCATGGAGCGATCACAAACAATGGTGACGGTACATACACTTACATTTCTGACCCTGGCTTTATAGGCATTGATACTTTCTCCACAACTTACCAGTCTGGATCAGGAACGATTAAGGACTCCACAACCACCATTTTTGTTAGTGAAACTTCCGACATTGATCACGATGGATTAATAAACACTCAAGAGCGGCTTGGGCAAAATGCTCTAGGGGAAAATACAGGCTTCGGAGCGACTGAGAACTCCGACTCTGACAGCGATAATGATACTTTCCACGATGGAGTAGAAGTAGGTCTCGGTTCAGACCCCAACTCTGCATCCAGCACACCGGCATCCATCCGGCCTAGAGTATCCAGTGTAGACGATACTAGTAACTTCAACTTCAGCCGAGGAGACCTATCCCTACGTGAAGTTGTTGAAACTTACCGCCGCACTACGCTTAACTCATATAATGTCAACTTTACTAGAAGAGTCGCAGCACAAACTATCCCCATTAACAGCCCTCTTGATTTTGAAAATAAACCCGCTTCCTTAAGCAGGGAAACGGCTCTCGTAGTCGCACCAGAAGGTCAACTTATTCGAAGCCAAATCACGACGAATGGAAGCCTTCAAATTAATGGCACTTACGTCTGCGATCTTGATCGAGATCGATCATCAAACCTCACAGTTGCAGATAATTTGAACATTCAAAATGCTACTCTCGACTTTGAATCAGACTTTAGAAGTGTGACTGCAAATTACTTTATCATAGCCAGCTATGGGACGCTTACAGGAAGTCATTTCGCTATTGAGAATAATGTGCCCTTCGGTTATTTTGTCGACTACTCTTTCTCTAATGGATCTAACTCGAATAACATCGCCTTAGTAAAGACAGAGTTTGTATTTACTAACTGGGCGTCGAATTTTTTCCCAGATACCTCTAATGAGTCTCTAATAGGGTTTGATGCTGATCCTAACCAAGATGGTTTGAGTAACAGACTAACATTCTTATTTGGAGGAGACCCGACTACTTATGACGCTACCATTCTACCTCAGTCTTCTCTAAATGCTAATGATTTGGTTGTCACTTTTCGCCGTAATGACGCGGCCATTTCCATGAACCCAATCGTAGCGATTAGTAGAGACCTCTCAAACTGGGATGCCGATATGGCTGGAGTAACGACTGAAGTCTTTGATGACTTTTATGGTGAAGACATTGCAGGCAATGGCATTGATAAAGTAATCGTTAGAATCCCACGGCAAAATGCAGCCCAGCTCTTTTCACGCATTGAGCTGACACCTTAACAATATCTATCCGCAGATATTCCTCACCTCCCCCAACTCTTTTAAGGCATAGGAGCAGCTGTAATCGATTCAAATATAAAAGGATAAGCCGCTTTCCTCATCACTTAATCTCACAAGTTCATCCGCTATTGATCTCCATTTAGTACCGACAACTTCGCGGAAATACTTCTTTTCTGTTCTCCTTACAAAAAACATACCTTCCCTTTCACTTGCTCCCTCTCTAGCTTCACGCTACATCTCATTACGTTATGGCAAAGCAAGCAAAGACTGCAATTACACCTACTCGCACAGAGGACTTTCCTGAGTGGTACCAACAAATCATTCGAGGCGCCGATATGGCCGAGAACTCTGAGACTCGGGGCTCTATGGTGATCAAACCGTGGGGCTATGCACTGTGGGAGAATATCCAGCAACAGTTGGATAAATACTTCAAACGTACTGGTCATCAAAATGCTTATTTCCCTCTACTCATCCCTCTCTCCCATTTCGAAAAAGAAGCCGAGTGTGCAGAAGGCTTTGCCACAGAGTGCGCTATCGTCACCCACCATCGCCTAGAAGCCAATAAACAGGAAGATGGCACGACAAAGATGATTCCTCAGGGGGAACTCACAGATCCCTACATCATCAGACCTACCTCAGAGACTATTATCGGCTCTGCATTTTCACGCTGGACAGAATCCTACCGAGATCTCCCCCTACTCATTAATCAGTGGGCAAACGTGATGCGTTGGGAAATGCGGACTCGTCTCTTTCTCCGCACCGCAGAATTCCTCTGGCAAGAAGGCCACACAGCTCATGAAACGAAGGAAGAAGCTCTTAAGGAAACACACCTCATCCATAAGATTTATGAGGAATTCATGCGTGACCACATTGCTCTCCCTGTCATTCCTGGTGAAAAATCAGAAGCCGAACGCTTCCCTGGAGCTGATATGACGCTCACTGTAGAGGCTATGGTGCAAGATAAAAAGGCCGTGCAGGCAGGAACTTCACACTTCCTTGGCCAAAACTTCTCTAAAGCGCAGGATATTAGTTTCACTGGCCGCGATAACTCTCAGCAATTCGCATGGACGACTTCTTGGGGTGTCTCAACACGCCTGATAGGAACTCTTATCATGATGCACTCAGATGATGATGGCCTCATATGCCCACCACGCATCGCTTCTCAACAGATTGTCATTATCCCTATCACTCCGAAGGAGGATAGCAAAGATGCGATCATTGACGCCTGTGAAGCTCTTGCCGAGACTTTACGCCTAAAGGACTTTCATGGAGAACCTATCCGCGTACAAGTGGATAAACGCGAGCTCCAAGGTGGGGCGAAGAAATGGGAATGGGTGAAAAAAGGAGTCCCTCTCCGCATTGAAATAGGCCCTCGTGATCTTGAAAACCGTAAGGTCTGCATGAACCGCCGTGATGAAGCTCCTAATCAGAAGCACTTCTTAGAAAAAGAAGATTTCCTGCGCGACTGCACAGACACTCTGCAATCTATCCACGATGAACTTTTACGCCGTGCGACAGAACTCCGCGACTCTAACATATCACCTTGTCATGAACTTGAGGCATTCCATAAGCATTGGAGTAGCTCTCAGGCGCCTGGTTGGTTACTCACACCATGGGCTGGCACACGGGAAGAGGAAGAAGAACTCTCGAAGAAACACAAAATTTCCATTCGCTGTTTACCCTCTGACCAACAAGGTAAAAAAGAGGCGGCCTGCCTCCTTACTGGTAAGTTGACAAAAACAAGAGCTCTTTGGGGTCGGTCTTACTAAAGGCCCCCTTTTCTCAGGACCCTGCTCAAAACGTCTTTTATTCCGTTAGGGCTGAGATGCGTTACGATCCCAGACCGCCTGAATATCATCAAGATAGGAATCGATCAGCTCATCTTTCAGCTGCTCCCGTTCTTCGATCATTTGCTCCTTAAGCCTCAGGTAGCTTGAGAAATCACCTCTTGCTACCTGAGAATGCGTAATTAAATACCAATCCAGATAGTCTCTAGAGCGAACAGAGGCTGACGACATTAACTTCCGCTCTGAGCTCAAACGATCTAACACAATAGTACTTTCTTTATCTTCTCCAGCTTGCCAGGAGGCAATTAAGCGTAGATATTCTACTATGAATGGTCGATAGAGAGGGAAACAACGGAAGTTTAAACGGATGAGCTGAGCTCTTACCCCCTCCATCACTGTTTTCCGGTCAGCTTCTTCCATCTTTAAAAATTCCTGAAAATCACTCATTGGAGATTGATTTAGTTGCCCCAATTCATCACGAATATATAGGTGTAAGATTTCAGTTAGCCGATCTTCCGTTTCCGTCATATCGAGCAAATCCGTCATTTTCGGTAACGCCATATTCGCGATCTGTAAGTTCCACCATTTATCAATCCCTTTCGGCCCAGAGTTCAGGCCTGGGAAATGGCCATACAACAGATCCTCTATTTCCCCCTCAAACACAGAAATAGAAGAGATCATTTCTATGACTCCTTGTACACCCTCTGGCTGGCCTAACAAACCTAACACCATAGCACCAGATGAAGCTTCAAATAGCTCTCGAGACGGCCCAGTGAGTTCTTGTAAATCAGATTTCGTCAAATTAAGAAGCCTCTCTACATCAAATAACTCTGGGCCTCTCTTCAACATTTCATACTTCACTCTAGAGACTTCACCTTTCTTCCACGCACTCGTCTCAAGTAAGCCCTGCACTAACCATGGAGGTACACTTAAGACGATGTCCTCTGGTATCACTTGCATGGACTCTAGTGATTGAATATGTAGGAGAAGCTCAAGGCACTCAAATGCTAACTCTTTATGTCTGAATCCTCGGCCTAAATGGACATGGAGCTGCAACAGATATCGATCTTCGACTTGCCGAAGCTCCTGCCGAATCCCGCTATGTGTGATGATTTCCCCAAGCTTTCCGTGTAATGTCACAATCACAGGGTATTTCCCCTTTTTCTGAGGCTTCTGAATCAACTTTGAGAAATCTAGCGTTACCTCATCTGCCAGGGACGTCAGAGCAGAGCGAATATCGCCATTATCGCCATATACAGTAAAAATTTTTGAATCACTAACAGAATAGCCTGTCCTAGCTAAAATCCTTCCCTCCTGCTCAGGCACCGTCTGCCCTAAGCCCGCAGATAAGAATAAACACAATAAGAAAAACACTCTCATCAATTCACTCCTCCCTTCGTCTCTACGGTCAAAGTGTCTCGCACTGGATTCAACTCAATCACACCATCCATCACATGAATTTCCACCATCTCTTCGTAGCCTATTTTTAATTCTGGCTGAAAGACTCTTAAAATCTGGTTAAAACTATTCTGAATCACCTTTACATAATAACCTGGCGCTGGAGATTTACCAACCGAACCTGATTCTACCTGAGTGAGAATACGGTGACCTTTCTCCGTTTCCTCAGAGACTATTGTGACACGCATGGAGACGGTATGATCAAAAGGCTCCACCTCAAAATCAAAACCTGCCTTCTCCTTCACCTGATCAACCAAGTCACTGACATCTAGGCGCCGCTCAATTATTAGCTCCACCGAATGAGGCTGTAAATCGACCCAAACGCCCTTAATCTTTGCGATAGCACCAAGTGAACTTCTCTGCTCCGCCCGTAGCTTTTCTGCTATATAAAAATTAAGTTCTCTCTCAGAGATCCTCACTGTTTGCTGCTTCTCTTTAGCGTCTGCAACCACCTCGTACACATCTCTCACCGCAGTCACTTGGTCCTCAGTCTCCAAAATTTCTTTGCGCCCAGCAATATGGCTGAGGTCTCTACACTGCCATGATAAATAAACGTGCCTACAAAGCAGTATAAGTAATATCGATATTATTACATAAATCACGAATCGGACCCTATTCACAGCTACCGCCATAGGTATGAAATCTGCTATAGAATCCCAGATCTGGCAAGCTTAGCTTCACCTGACAGAAGCCATTTTTATAGAAGCACTTCCTCCAGATATGAACTACGAGCTATGACGGCATCAGAACCATCAGGCTTTCTCACCTTCACGAGCGAATAGCCATAGAGCATCTGAGAGCCGGTTTAAAAATAAGCGGGCTAGCTGTAGCCCCTCACCCTCGACCGCCCAAGTAGACCTCTCGGCCCTGCGGCAAACTGTACGTGCCATATCTAGCCAAGCAGCAGCCATCACTCCTGCTTCTCCTGGTCGGGCCCAGCCTCTGAAACGAATTCCTTTTTCAGACTCCGCCTCATGAATGAGATGCTCTAACCATTCCACATCCTCTTGGTGAATTTGGCGGTAGCCCTTTTGTTCATAGAGAGGGCGGTCTTCTTCTTCCGTAGCTAGCTCTCCCATCAGCCCAACTAAGCGTTCTTGTATCCCGTCTAATACAACTTTAATCCCCTCTGGAAGTTGCGTTGCTCTCACTACCCCTATCCAAGTATTGAGTTCATCGACGTCACCACAAGCGATCACTCGTGGGTGAGTTTTTGGCACGCGTTTGGCAAACAATAAATCTGTCTGCCCCTCATCCCCTCTACCTGTTGAAATACTCATAATAACGTATCTAATATTCTTTGCCCATTAGGCCTTCGCTAATTCTTGTAGTAGGACTTGATTCATCGCTATTCCCGATTCGAAGTTCTCAACCCAAAAATTCTCATTCGGCGCATGAATTTGGCAATCAGGCAGAGCCAAGCCTAACAATATAGAATCTACTCCGAGAATATCCTGCATGTCTTTAATAATTGGAATACTACCCCCTTCTCGAATCAGGACAGGTTCCCGCCCAAAGGCCTGCTTCAACGCAGCCTGACCAGCCTGCCCGAACTTCGAATGAGGATCACAAATATAGGGTTTCCCATCATGCCCTACTTCCACTTCAATTGTCACCCCCTTCGGAGCATGCTTTTCTAAATGCTTCTTCACTTTCTCTCCTATATCCTTGGGATCTTGATCGGGCACGAGACGGAACGAAAATTTAGCCATCGCTTCTGCAGGTAACACTGTTTTCGACCCCTCACCCTGATACCCGCCAGCAATCCCATTCACTTCCGCCGTCGGCCTCGCCCACAGGCGCTCTGCAGAGGTATAACCGGCCTCACCAAAGACATCTGGAGAGCCTGTAACTTGGAGCATATCTGCATCACTCACCCCTGGAACTTGATCCCACATTTCACGCTCCCACACTTCCAGAGGGCGCACATCATCATAGAATCCTTCGATCGCCACTTTCCCTTCCGCATCATGAAGGGAAGCAACCAAGCGTGCCACAGCCGTTGCTGGATTCGCCACCGCACCACCATAGACACCAGAGTGCAAGTCCCCAGTAGGGCCTTTCACAATGACTTCACAACAAGTAATCCCACGTAAGCCATAACCCATTGTAGGAACACCTCGCGCCACCATTCCTGTATCAGACACTGCGATCACATCACAGGCTAACAACTCTTTATTCGCCTCAATAAATGGCACAAGGTTGGGCGAACCAATTTCCTCTTCCCCTTCAAAGAGAAAGATCAAATTCACAGGAAGCTCCCCGTTCTTTTCTAGTGCTTCCTCTACGCCGAGTAGGTGGGCTAACATCTGGCCTTTGTTATCTGTAGCACCACGTGCCCAAATCCGCCCATCCTTCAAAATAGGATCAAAGGGAGGGTGATCCCAGAGCTCTAAAGGGTCCACTGGCTGCACATCGTAATGACCATAAATAAGCACCGTTTTCTTACCTTCCACATGCTCATTACGCGCCACGATAATAGGGTGTTTTGGCGTTTCATGCCAAGTGGCCTCTAGTCCGATGGATTCTAGCTTTTGAAAGATCCACTCACCACAGGCACGCACATCACCGGCATGCTCCGAGGCTGTAGAAATTGAAGGGAACCGTAACAGGGTAAAAAGGTCTTCAAGATGCGCATTCATTATAGCAGACACTGTCCTCCCCTACCTCCCAGTGTCAAACTCTTGTGTGAAAAATATACAGTTATTCCACACAATCGCTGACATCCTCGATCATCATCATCGGTATTCCTCTCAGTATTCCACTCGGTATTCCGAACTCATCAGAATAAGCAAAACATGCCGCACCAAGGCATGGATGGCCGACGAAGACACTCCCTAGATAGGCCTTAAAAGTCTTGCCTAGCCTATCAAATCCGTCCGCGTATAGAGAGCGATGACTGGAATGCCACGAGCTTCAATCGCTTGGCGGCCACCCTCCTCACGATCGACGAGTACAAGAGCAAACTTTACTTTCCCACCAGCAGCTTCGACAACGTCAATCGCCTTCAAAGTAGAACCGCCAGTAGTAATCACATCATCCACAATCACAATCGAATCCCCACTCTGGAAATTACCCTCAATCTGCTTACCACGCCCGTGCCCCTTAGGCTCCTTACGCACGGTGAAAATCCGTAGAGCTTCTTCAGAAGCCCCTAAAGCCGAAGTCATCCCTACAGTGAGCGAGATAGGGTCTGCTCCCATCGTCATACCTCCAATAGAGTCCATCGCTAAATGATTCTCCTGAATATACTCTCGTACAGCCTGCCAGCCTACACGGCCAACCAAACTGGCACCGACAGCATCCATTGCTGTAACACGGCAATCAATATAAAGATCTGATGTCTTCCCCGAAGCTAGAGTAAACTCTCCAGTTCTGACTGATTTAGCGAGTAAGATTTCCTTCAGTTGAGCACGGTCATTGTTAGCCATGCATGAAAGGTTTCACGATTTTAGAGAAGAGAAAAGCACGAATCAGAGAGTACGGAATAACTTTACACTCGCATCACTCTTAATTGTTATGAAACGACGACGCTTCACTCTGACATCTCTCGCCTTTCTTACAGCACTTTCTACTAATTGCCAGGCACGAGGATCTGATGGCCCTCCTGTGGAAGTAGGTAAAGTTTCTTGGCTGCGCAATTATAAAGAAGGGCTACAAACTGCGAAAACAACAGGGAAGCCCATTTTCCTCTTTTTCCAGGAAGTTCCAGGATGAGGAGGCTGCCAGATATTCGGTCAGAATGTCATGAGTAATCCCACTTTAGTAAAAGTCATTGAAGAGTCCTTCGTCCCTATCCTTGTCCACAACAATAGCGGTGGAACGGATCGACAAATTCTCAAGAAATTCAACGAGCCCTCTTGGAACTACCAAGTCATCCGCTTCATTGACTCTGCAGAGAAGGACATCATTCCACGGAAGGACAGAGTATGGACACTCCAGCCCCTTGCTCAACGTATGAAGCTTGCTCTCGAGAAGGCCAAACAGCCTGTCCCGGAGGATCTTCTCTCCTTACTTTAATCTAGCTTTAGGTACACTCTAGTCCTCTGAGAACATCTAAGGGCTATCGCTAACTGGGCACATAACACAAATAAAGCACCTAGTCGGCTTCTGCGGGCTAGGTGCTTTATTAATAGGAAGTTATAAAAACTTAATAGACATCACGCGCATAGCGCTTCTCTTTTTTCATCTGCTTATAGAAATCTTCCGCCTCTTTCTCACTCATATTCCCATGGGTTTGAGCAATTTGATGAAGGGCTGCATCCACATCTTTCGCCATACGTGAAGCATCACCACAGACATAAAAGCTACCGCCTTCATCATGAAGCCATTTCCAAATCTCTGCTCCCTCTTCAAGCATGCGGTCTTGAACGTAAATTTTCTCTTTCTGATCTCGAGAAAAGGCGACAGAAAGTTTATTTAGCACGCCATCCTTTTGCATCTCATTCAACTCCTCTTCATAAAGAAAATCAGTCGCGGCATGTGGATTACCGAACAATAACCAATTGAGCCCTTTGGCCTCAGTGGCCTTGCGCTCCTCAAGAAACGCACGGAAAGGAGCAATACCAGTTCCCGGGCCACACATAATAATTGGTTTATTCCCATCTTCAGGTACTCGAAACGCTTTGTTCTCATGAACAAAAACACCGGGTTTTAAATCTCCCGCCCGGTCAGCAAGGAATGTAGAACACACACCTCCACGGCTACGATAATGGGAATCATAACGAACGATTGCTACCGTTAAATGCACCTCATCAGGGTGAGCCTTAGGACTAGAAGAAATCGAATACAGTCTTGGTTGAAGCTTTTTTAAGCTACCTACAAACTCTTCTGCATCTGCGAAATCAGCAGGGTAATCCACCGCTAAGTCAATTAACTCACGGCCCCAGCAGAACTCATCATAGACCTCTTTAGAATCAGCCTCTACAATAGAGCGGAGAAAAGGCGCACCACTACGTTCCTGCCACTGCTCTATCACCTTCTTATTTAGGCTGCGGATATCGTAATGCTTTATCAGAGCTTCGCGAAGGCTACCGTCCCCTCCTCCTGGAAGAGGTACTTCCTCTGTCGGCTTCATGCCAAGGGCAGCAATCAGTTCATCAACTACTTCCTCTGGGTTCTCAGGATAAACGCCTAGAGCATCACCAGCTTCATACTTTAAGCCTGAGCCCTCAAGAGAGAATTCAATATGATTCGTCTCTCGTGCAGAATCGACTGCATTTAAATTCTCATTTCGCAGAATAGACGCAGGGAAAGGATGTTTCTTTGAGTAACCATCTTCCCCTGTATCCTCTGCATTCACAGAGCTCTCATGGGAAGAAGAATCCCCTATGCTAGCAATGATAGCCTTTTGCCAAGCTGCAAACTCATCATCGAAATCGACATCACAATCTATACGGGGTGTGATCTGTTTCGCTCCCAGAGCAGCCAAACGCTCATCAAAGTCAATCCCACATTTACAGTAATCTGGGTACTCAGAATCACCAAGAGCAAGCACTGTATAATTGAGCTGCTCCAAGCGAGGAGCATCTTCAGAAAGAATCCAATCGTATAAGTCTGCCGCATTATCAGGTGGCTCCCCATCTCCATAGGTGGAAGTAATGAGAAGCACATTCTCTTCCTTCGATAGATCTGCCTTATCGTAAGCCGCCATATCCACGACCTTAGGAGTAAACCCATTCTTACTCAGATTTTTCGCAAGTTTCTTGGCCAAGCCCTCCGAATTACCCGTCTGAGAACCCCAAAGGATCGTCGCGGGAACAGCAGGGCCTGCAGCACCAGCCAAACCTACACCGGAAGTGAGGTCGCTGATGAATTTACCCACTAAATTATTGAGCCAACTCCGTTGATCTGCAGAGAAAGGAGCGTCTTCAGGAATGAAATTCTGGTTAGCCATAGTATAAAAATGTTTGGGATTTCTCCCAGAAAGGGTTTGGGCGCGGAAAAATGGGCTTAAAGCGAGCAAGTTGCAAGTCTGTATCTTCTCTAATGTGTCATTCTCCCCCTGTTTCCCAGATATTTCCCCTTCATATCCTCTATTGAAATTCTTAATCCACCTTTACCTTCCTCACTACTTCCGGACATATCGCCCAAAAACGAAGTTGATTCGGAATATAATAATGTGTCCCAGCCGCTGATTAAAGCGACGGATCAGCACACAAAGAGCATCATATCATTCTTTCCAGAATTGATCCCAAAAACACTCAAACACCAGTACCAACCCCAGCTCAGCATTCAACTATGCTCCAGCACAATTTACCTTGAGCAAATCTACGCAACATAAGGCTTACACTAAAACAGCACACCCAAGAAACTAGGTGCGCTGTAACTTAATTCTACTTTCATGAATACCTCAGGCTAAGAGCCAAAAGTCTCCAGAATGTCATCCTCCGTAAACATCTCTTTGTCTGGCCCTGCCGAGCGGATCTGAAATGCTGTTTCAGAGTCCGAATGGAAAAAATACGGACTCGCCCAATTATCTAGAAGTCGTCCTTCTTTATCAATCCTTGGGTGATCTCTTGGTAAGACTTCAATTCGTTCTGAGTTCCTGCCAGTAAGAGCATCTACAAAGTCTTCATTCACACCCGTCGGTATACTCTCCTCTTTTACAATAGAATCGTACTCTGAAATGAGACTCGTTAAATACTCCATATTCTCTCTCGCTGTATTCCCTGGTTGTCCAAATGCTTCTGCAGATTCTAAAACCAAAGGGATGACTTTAAATTTCTCCTTTGTTTTCTTATTCTCCTTCACATTCTCATTCCCACGAATCCGGCTCGCAGAACGATCTACAGAACCTCCCTCTGAGGTGGCTGCCACCTCTTCAGAAAGCAATTCACGTTCTCCAGCCTGCTCTCCCCCCCCACGAAGGAAGAAGAAAGCTACCAGTCCAAAAGCTAGGGCTCCAAATAAGGCTCTTAATTTTGTCATTTAGAACGATTAAGTAGTACTCGTTGAAGGAAGGAAGCCGATAGGCATATTGGCATTGACTCCCGCTCCATGGAATCTCCGGATATTCGGCAGAATTCTAGTCAATGAGTTATCATTTGGAATCCCATACCAACGGGCTAGCTCCGCATGCATTTCATCTACAGAAGTCGTAGGCAAAATTCGTCCTCTACCTACATCCAGTTCTCTTCCTGATCTACTTGTCGGATTACGAAGATCCTCAGGGTAGTCTCCGAAGATTCTTCCTCCTCTAACAGCGCCACCCATGACCATCTGATTTCCACCCCAGGCATGGTCTGAACCACGGCCATTGGTTGTTAATGTTCTACCAAAGTCAGAAGCCGTATAGGTCGTCACTTGATCATGGACTCCAATCGCTCTCATCTCGTTATTAAACGCTGCTAAACTCTCACTAAGTTCAGCAAGAAGGCCTGGCTGAGTGTCATTTAAGTTCGCATGAGTATCATAACCATCTTGGAATACGAAGAAGGTCTGACGCGTAGAACCAAACTGATTTCTAGCTCTAATATTTCTAGCAACTAACTCTAATTGCTCACCAAGACGGCCTCGGAAGCGCGGTGCCCCACCGCCAGCGCTATCAACATTCACTCCTGAGATTAGGCTGTTATACTCCGAAGATGATTCTAGAGCTTGTTGCCTAGCTATTCTATACTGGTTCTTAAACGTATTGGCATAATTACGATTAATCACCCCATTTGTAGCATCTCTGTAGATACCTCGAAAGCCTCTAAGCTCCACTGCCCCATTTGGGCTGACAACATAAGGAACAATCGAAGCTCCACTCTGAAGGAGATTCGTTCTACCTACAGAAATGTTCATGGAAATGCTATCGTTCGAATTCACTTCATCATTCACGACATCTGCTACTCTACCCATCCATCCAGATCGAGAAGCTCTATCAGCTACAGAAGTCTGCCAGATTTCTTGTTGGTCATTATGAGAAAAAAGACCTCTGGGCTTCCGAGCTCGACTTAAAGATGCGAATTCAGCAGCATCCCTGATAGGTTGAGCTAAAGTTCCTACATTAGCAATGAAAGATAGATCATTATTCCTATACATATCTTCGACCTCCGGCATATTGCCATTAATAACAAAGCTGCGATTACCAGGCCCATTAATGCCTCTTGAAGAAACCGCAGAACGGTCTAAGGCCAAGTTATCTCTCGCTTCTGTATAATTATCAAACTCTCTTTCGTTTCCATTTCTTCCCAAAGGAACAAGCATGTTAAATGAGTCATTCCCCCCAAATAGGAATACACACACCAACGCTTTATAATCGTTTGGCCGTTGTAATCCTGACAAAGCAGCCACGGCTGAATTTGTCATTTGTAATTGAAGAACTGATGAGGTTAATGACGCAGCAGTTAGGCCTGCGCAACCTCCTAAAAATTCACGACGTTTCATATCAAATATTAAGTTATTTTGTTAGTTGTTTACAACGAAATCTGGAGACGCCAGTATTGTAGTTATTAATGCTTCTGCCTTATCGGCATCACTTGCTGAGCTTCTGAGGATTTCCCTCCTATACGTAGTCAGCGCTCCGTTATGTATCGTCCCATGGCAAAGTAGAATATTCAGATAATTGAGAATATCGTTCTCATTATTTATTCTACGTAAAACAGGTCCTAGCTGTATCTGAGCTCTTCCAGTCCTACCAAATTGGTTCACAAATTGACGGTTATTTCGCCCTCTACTATCATCTCTTAATATTGAATAAAAAACATTCGTTAAATTATGAATCGCTGTAGGAGTTAGAATTTCAAATTCAGGAGCCACTAGATTCCGTCTAGAAATTCTTCCTATTGGCTGATGATCTGGTAAATAGAAATTAAACACGCTTGGCGAATCTGTCGGGAATTGACCAAAAGACCCAGTCGTCCTTGTAAAGCTATAGCGTCCATCACCACGAGAATCCTGACTTGATACATCAAAAGCACGAAGCATCGAAGTTAACAGAATAAATGGTTCACGCAAACTACCATGATCACGATCTTCATCAATTATACTAATACGCCATCTGCCTCCACTTAAAGCATTAGAATCAATTGATAGAGACTCTCTAGCCTCTGGATGCAATAAGATTGCTTTCAACACATCCTCCAAATCACCACGATTTGCTCTACCGCCACTGCCTTTAAAGGCATCTACCACATCTTGTACATAATCTACAGAAGGATTAGAAGTGGTGAATCTCTGGATTAAAAGCCTACTAATGAACGGTGGGCAATTAGGATCATCAAACGCATTATTAATTGCTAGTCTGATATCACGAACACCATTTGCATCACCTCCAGGAGTCCTTGCACCCCTAAGAAGCACCTTAGGCCCCGGTTCATGAAAATTATTATTCATGATCATCGGTTTCTCAAAATTAAAGAATACGTTTAAGAATGACGCACTGCTTCCTGGTCGAGCTTGATAGATTAGACCTGTAAATATCTTCGCGAACTCTTGAATAGTTTCATTATCGTAGAGCTCATCTGGCACATCACCTGCTCTAGCAATAGGAGTTCCATCTTCTTGTAAAACTTGCCCACCTTCATTCAAGCGGAAGACACCTACTGTGAATAACTGAAGAAACTCTCGTGCAAAGTTCTCATCAGGAAAACGAGTATTCCCTGTCACAGAATTTACGGATGTTTTTTGATTTCTAGCAGAATCTAACCAATGACCCATGGCAGGACTATATGTAATATCCTTTAAGAGATTACGATAGTTACCAAATGCATTATTAATCAAAAGATCATGATAAATAGAAGTTCCTCTCCATCCATTTCTATTGCGTAATACATCATTTTCTCCAACAACAAGAATTTGAGATAATGCATTCGCCATTCTCTGTCTCAGCTGATCAGGAGAACTCAATGACCTCTCCCATATGGCGTGTTCTCTGAAATGCCTTAGCAATTGGAATCCAGGAGTCAAAGGATCTTGATCTGCCCTTAGACTCTGACCGTTTGCTCGTTGTAACCGCACCATTAAAGGATCAACGAGTGAAGGCCGTATTGCTATTTGCTCGTCAATCCAGTTTTCAAACGCACGCAGTTTACCTACTCTATCTATTTCATCAGCCAAATCATTAATATCATCCCAAGTAGGACCAAATGTTGTTTGACTTAAAAATTGTGAAGCTTGAATTTGCCGAATAGCTTCGTCACGCTCTCGAGCAGAATTAACAATCAAATCCGCATCCGCTGTCGACAGAAATGAACTGGCACATAAAGAAGCTATTGCGCTCAGTGAAAAAAGAGATTTGCTAATCCTTCGTCGTACAGAACTCCAGCTACAATAGCTTGGACGGTTTTTTGTCATCTGACTCTTCTTTAGTTTGCTCATTATATGTATATTGATTGGTGTTTTCTAATATTTGGAACCATTTGGGTGGAGCTATCTATCTTTAGGGCATTGGGGACGGGGTTTAAGAAGCTTCGAATACGAAGTTTTGAAAAAATTTACGTCGATAGAATACGTAAATATGATTTGTTAAACTACTTCCATATTTTCACCTTTGACAAGCGAAAAGGTGAGAATCCTAGCCAATTTCGCCTTTGATAAAGCAAAAATCGTCATTTATTAGGATCACAAATAAAGCCCAAGCCCTTATAGATTAAGCCATAAATCATCACATACAATATTCAAACAAACACCTAATCTAACTGTTGAAAAATAATTTTTATTTATCCATTATTTTTCGAGGACAGATCTTTATGACATAGAAATAACAGGAACCTCTGCCGACCCAATATTAACAAATAAATAACAGGAAAACACCTCCCAAAAAAGCTAGAATCCTCATTCCAGCCGCCCTCTCAACACAATCGAAAGCCCTATCTGAGGGCACACATTTCAATAAAATTCATCAAAACCACACAAAAGAAAGAGAAGAGTGACGCCTTCTGGTCCATTACAATAATAGAAGACAACACGACTTATCTCTAGAGATAACATCTAGCCAACAATACCTCCTCCTGTAATAGGTGGGGAACTGCCGAAAGTGATACCAGAACAAAGCACCCAAGCTTCTAAAAAGAGCTAGTACCCGGCAGTCACCATTCCTTCTTAACCTCTAGGTTCAAGGATACGGGAGGCCTGAAACCATGTGAAATCGTGTTCGTTATTTTCTTTTAAAACCGTTTTTTGAATAAAATGACTTACGTTTCTTCGGAATTTGTCTTGTTTCATCCAGTGGTAGAGCTGCCGGTGGTCTATTAACGCCTTCTGATACGGGAGGCCTACTTGTCTCCGGTTCTCTCTGCTTCAAGCTATCTTTACTAGGTAAGACAGTTCCAGTTCCGTGACCTAGCTTTAACGTATTTTCCAATACATCATATCTCCTAGTTTCATCTTTATCAAAATCAACATTGGATTCTGTTAAGCCTAGAATCCTTGGCTGTATAAAGACTAAAAGCTCTTCTTTATCTACCGATGTTTCTCTACTTGTAAATAATCTTTTGATACCTGGAATACTACTCAAAATTGGCACGCCATTTATATTTTCTGACTCAGTTTCACGTATGAACCCGCCTAGCACGATTGTTTCATTATTCTTAACTGTGACTTTCGTAATTAATTCACGAGTTCCAATCGTTGGAATCTCGTTACCATTAATTGTTTCATTATCTACGACTTCGTCATTCAATAAATAAATTTCTAACGTTACTTCATTGTCTGAGTTAATCAGTGGAATGACTTCTAGACGTACGACGACGTCTCGAAATTCAATATTACTAGTCTGCGTGGAGTTCGCTCCGGCTCCATTGGTAAAACTCTGCGTGGGAATCGCAACTCTCTGTCCAGACGAAATCACCGCTAAGGTATTATTTGTTGTCGTAATTGAAGGTCTAGAAATAACAGAGAAGTTGTTTTCTGCTTCCGCGGCTCTTAAGAAGCCACTTAGGAAAGATCCAATTTGAGCGGAAAATGAAAAGCCCCCACTCTCAAGGTTGTTTCCAACGATTGTAGCCACATCTGTCAAGGTGGTAACATCTATAGGGCTGGTTCTGCCTCCATTCGAAGTATTCGCAGCAAAGCCTCTAGAATCGTCCTCCGCAATCGTTCTAACAAAATCAATCCCGAACTCAAAATCATCCCCAAGGGCCAATTGACCAAAGACTGTAGATATCATTATCTGCCTTGGCTTACCATCTAACTCACTAATGAGGTCATCAACAATACGAATACTCTGCGGTGGCCCCTTTACGATAATGCTATTTTCAACATTATTCGCCACTAACAAGGTTTTGCCAATTTGAAGGGACTCAGGGGCACTGCTTGCGTTAGGATCAGAAAGACCTCCTGTACCACTACCTCCTCCGCCGCCGCCAGCACCTCCGCCGCCACCCGCACCGCCACCTCGGTTACTTGATGCAGCAGACCGGTTGTTATTACCACCGGAAGCAGGGTTTGCTCCGTTTTGATCGGGTTGAGGGTTTCCTGTGATAGCATCTATGGCATTAGCAGCTACAGGCATAAAGTCTGCAACAGCTACAAATTGGAGCTGTCTTTTTAAAAAGCTACTTTCTTCAGGTTTGGCATCAAACTCTGCCACTAGGCCTTCCGCAAACAAAATGTCCGAAGGACTTCCTCTCATAAAAATGCGATTATTTCTTGGCTCTGCAACAACTTGTATCGGTATTGTCTCTCCCGCTGCGGAAGGAGCATTCTCTCCATTTGCGGAAGTGGCTTGGACCACTGGTGTAGGAGTGCCTGCATTTTGCCCAGGGTTACTGCTTACACTAACGTTGGCGACACCTGCAGTGGTGCTCGACTCATTGCTAGCATTCATTATAGAATCTATTTGCTCGGCGACTTGCTCAGCATCGGCATAAACTAATTTCATCCATTTGGAAGCTACTGAAGTCGAAGGAACGTCAATTTTCTCCTTTAATTCTAGCAAGTACCGAATAAGGGACGTTTTTTCTGTAATGGCTATGGATGAGGCATTCACAATTGGCGCGATTTTGCCTCCTGAACTCAGCGGGCCTACCATGGCATTGAAGGTTCTCTGCGCTTCTTCTGGCTTAAGATAATCCAGACGCATCACATACGTCACGAACTCATCACCTATAGGAAGATCTTCAATACTATGTACAAACTTGACTCCATTCTCTGGAGCACTAGCTCCTCGGCCCTGTGCTTTTGGCAGTAACTTGACAAGTTCGTCATCAAAAGGAACAAACGTGTAGCCTTCTGTTTCAATTTGAACTAACAGCCGTTTGAGGGCTTGAGCATAAGTGAGGGGGCCTCTAAAGCGAAGAGTAAATTCGACTTCCTCCATCGCTTTAGGAATAATGACATCCTTACCCGTTAAGTTAAAATATAAGGTCCCCACGTCTTCAGCAAGAGTGTTCTGAGGACTATTCCTTGCTTCTTCACCCGTATAGAATATGGCCTGCATATCTCTACCTCCTAGCTTTTTAACAAGTTCGGGAGTTCCTCCTGGTAAGCCAGCTGGTAACTGTACAGCAGCACCATTCCCTCCAGCAGCTTCTTCCGTAGAGAGGACGGGAGCAGCAGGGTCTAGAGGCTCAGCTGGTTGCTGGGCAGAAAGTTGAGAAAGAAGTGCTGTTACAACACATGTGATACTCAGATTCTTCATAATTTTTCTTATCTTGCAGAGGATCTAGCTGGAGGTACATAACGTATCCTAGGCTTTTTCGCTGCTTTAGTTTCTCCCACGTTGGGAGGGTTAACACCTGGAATAGGAGGTTTCGCTTTTTGTCCTATATTTGCAGGTTTCTTCTGCGGTGCTGGTTTTTGAGCTTGGGGCGTTGGCTTAGCCTTTGCTGTTGATACATCATAAGTCAAAGTAGACGTCCGCCCACCATGAGCTAGTACGACCTCATCTTCACGATATGTTTCCCCTCGTTTGATACTCACGATTCGATACCCTGATGGGCCTTCTCCATGTGTGCCTCCGAAGCGCATACGAGAAGAGCGTTCTGCTTTATTGGCAATAATCACTTCGTCACCATGTGTCGTCTTCACCACAGAAGCGATAAACCACTCTTTTTCCATACCGGGCTCGGGCATTTTTTGATTCCGAACGACGATTGGTTTCTCAGTAAAGGGAGAATTTTTTTTCAAGAATTCATATTTTGAGGGACTTGAGGCACGCGGTACGGCGAGAGCAACACAGGCCAAACCTAAGTAAATCGTTATAGCACATTTTAATTTCATTGTTCTAGACCTTCCTCTTGAAGTTGAAACCACTCTTGAAAGACTACAGTACAATCTACTCGAGTATTATCGTCACGTTGGGGGTTCACAACTAGCTGTGAAATCCCTCTGGATTCCTGAGGTTGTTGAAATCGAACCAACCAGTTGTAAAAACCAGTTTCTGATGTGTTTACTTTAAACTCTACTTTTGCGACAGCGTAGTCTCCCACGACTTCATCTTTCAAATCAATTTGAGTTGGTGCTCCTTTGATGGTCACTCCCATTTGAGAAGCATATTTTTGGACATCTTCCATTAACTTGTCTTGCACTTCACGGTGTTCACCTGGTTTTGGACCAAATCGCTCTAGCCAATCCATTTCTGATGACATTTCTGAGCTTTCTTCAAACATGCTTAGGCTGGCACGAGCTACTTCTACTTCAGATCGTACTTTAGTTAGACTAGATTCCACTTTTTTCCGCTTCGTCGAATACCAATCATGCAAAAAGACATTGGCTACACCAAAGCCTATAATGCCTAATAAAATTAGTAATTTTTTTTCACGCTCCATTTCTTAACTCTCTAATACTTTCTTGTTCCTTCTAGTCTAAAGCTCCAACCGTCACCTTTTGTCTGTTTATTCTTACCTGGATCATTCCAATCGTAATCGTCCTTCAACAGAACACTTTTTAAAAGATTGACCCGAAACGCTGTAAGATGCTTTGTCTCTTTACTCTCCGCCTCAATCGTAATGTTTCCTTCTGGGCTAACTCCAAATTCTTTAAACTTCACAGTCCCTCTAGGCGGTAAGTTTTTAACAACGTTATGAAGTACATCTACGGGATAATACTTCACATTCACCATGGCTTCCAGATCGCCGTCCCAGACTCTAATAAAATCTGTTATAGAGCTAGCCTTACCTCGTAATTTATCTGCCTCTTGGTCCGCTAAACTATACTGAGATTTTAGATCCGTATAATCCCAGACAAAGTAACCAATGACACCAAGATACACTAAGGCAGCTATGGCACATATCGCCATTACTCGCCTTTGAGCGGATTTCCTCTTACGCTCAAAAGAAATATCAGCCGGTAAAAGTTTACTCAAATTACTAGGGAGATCGATAACAGGTTTATCAACGACTTCTATGGAGCCTGGGTAAATGCTTTGAAATTGATCTAGTTCGATATCAAAAGGCGCTTCTCCCTGACTACTCCTCCAGATTGTACAATGATCTGAAACCTCAATTCCTTGGATGCCTAGCTGAGTCCTTGTTAATTGAATATCTCTAACGATCCCCTGATCAAGGCCTGACGTCGTTGTTGCTTGAGAATACACTAAGACACCATTCAGAGAAAAAGCGAAGATCCAAACTCCCATTTCTATCCAGAGGGTTACCCCGTTCTGCGGCAGAGTAAATGCTCTTGGAGAGATATCAAAATGGCTTGGTGCCTTCCCTGGCATAGTACCTTCCTCTGGAGAACTTAGCACCACTGGCAGTAGGACCGCTTTTTCCTCTGTCTGCTCTACGGTGAATACATCTGTCAACTGCCCCCCAAAAGGATCCACCTTAATACCAAGGCGCTCGATATGCATCGTCGCGGCTTCTTCTTGGATGCCTAGTTCTCCTGAAGGGAGCAAAAATGGGGCCGTCGTCACTTCCTTCACGGGAAACACCATCGTAAGTTCCCCTGCGGATAACCCTTTAAGCTTTGAGGCATCTCGTTCCTCACCACGGAGCTCTAAGTGAAATGCTTCACCCTTTTTCCCGCGCCAAATATCCCAGCCATTTACTCCTGGTGCGATGATGGTTAGTTCTCCTTTGGTTGCCATGGTATAATTTCTTCTTTTTTATCTAAAACCGTAGGTAGCCCACTCTCCTCTTGCACAACCAATGTCAACTTGTATCCAAATTTGCCCGACCAGCCAATACTTTCTATTCGTTTTACTGTACTTTCACCCTGAGTAAATCGGCTAGATATCTGCTGATAGTCTTCCCGGCTAGGATCTACCCCTAACTCACTCAGTAAAAGCTCTAAATCTTCAAAGGGAACATCATCCTGAGTATAAAGCTCACCATCTACCCCTATCACTTGTTGCCTCACCACCTCATCAACAGTGACTTCGTTTGCACCAGAAGCCGCTGCAACAAGAAAACTTTCTGCATAATTAATATTCAACCCACTGGGAGAGAGAACTGTGAACCAATCTTTCCAGCCCGGCACCTCTGCAATAACGTCGTTCCACCCTCGCACCAGTGTCAGCTCGTCCAAGGAATAAAATACTCTATTGTAGGGCTGATTATTTCTCCCCACAGCTTCATAATACCCACGCTCTGCTCCATTCAAATTTTCATCGTCATCTCGATCAATCCAATCTCTCAGAGCCCCAATGGTCTTGTCCACAAGATCTGTATTTACACCCCATTCCTCGACAAGAAGTTCTTTCAAAAACAGATCTGACCCAGTTTCCATATTTTGAACTAAGCGATTAATATTAAAACGGACATCTTCTGATTTAATCGTGAATTGGTAGCCCTCCTCTTCTCCGCTCTCCGCTCTTCCTGTTTTCTCTACGACGATGACATCCCCATTTTCCACGTTTGGATGAGAGGCAAGATTCGCTCCAGTCTCAGCTAGCTGCTTGGCACGAAATCCATGTACCTGATGAAGTACAATATCTGAATCATATTTAACCAGTCTAGAGGAAGCCGTTATGATAATAGCTAGGATAGTCAACACCCAGAATACAGCGACCAGGGCACTACCTTGGCGCACGGCCTGTGCCTGATTTCCTCGTACATCTAAGTGATAAATTCTCACTGGCCTGCCCCCTCCTGAGGTAAGGTTGGAGATGCCGGCGCCCCAGCACTATCTGCCGGGTCTGCTGGAATAGTAGGCTGGATTTCAGGACTGTCGCTATCTCCAGCCTGTCCGCCTCCACGTTGATTAGAGAACTGTTGAATAATTGATCCTATATCCACTTTATTTCGCAACCAATATTTCTGCTCGATTAGATCAGACCCCTTTTCATATTGGATTCGTAAAGTCACCATCACAGGTAATTCCTCTCGGTTATACCACTCATTGTAGTTCGCAATTTCAGCCGGATCTCTTCCCTCAAATCTATCTGTAAGCTCTGTTTGACTGAAAACCTCACATTCACAAAACCAAAGCCCTTCCAACAGCGGTAGAACAGCAATCGGTTCATCCGACACTCCAGAACCATCGGTAGATTCATCAATCGCCGAATCTACCAAAATTCGGTTTTCATAAAACATAAGGTCCATATTCATATCCCCTAGTTGACCAGAGGCAATCAAGGTCATCGATTCTGCTGCGACTGGAGTAGCGCCTATCTGAAATGAAAAAGGAGTTTCTTCAAAGGTCATTTCAAAACCCTCATCCCCTCTTAAACTCAACTCTGTAATCGCATTCCCTGGTAAATTATCAAAATGCCGCCGCATCATGGCAAAGAACGCCTGCTCTCGAATCGTCTCATTCTGCTCATCCATCACAGATTGACTGACTTTATTAGCAGTGTGCGCAATGAACATGATCCCTGTAACTAGGATACTAATCAAAAATACCGCTAGAATGATTTCCAATAACGTGAAACCACGGGAAGTACGCCTTTGCCTATTGAAATTCAACTTCATGGTAAATATAATCCAGAATAACGATACACTTCTGCGGTCTCTGTGTACTCCACCCCATCCCTAGTATAGAAAAGGTTTACGACTACGGAAAAAACATCTTCTAATTCTTTTGATTCATTCTCTTCGTTCTCTAAAACAGTGGCCTCTCTTGGCGAAATCAGTAATTCTACTCCTGCTTTCTCTAATTCCACAACTTCGAGTTCTTGAAAGTCTCTCTCCGTATACCGTTCACCATTCTCACCAATGTTATCAAACGGTAAACTCATCGCCCACTCAAGTTTCGAACTCAAAATACGCTGTACTTGGAGATTCTCCCTCTGCACACGGGACAGCTCTACTAAAGAACTTAACACTCTCGTGTACGCCACAGCGGCAATGATAAAGATACTCGACGCCACAAGTACTTCTAGAAGTAAAAACCCCCGGCGCCGGCGCCTTTTATGTGTAATACGCTTCAATAAACCTCCCTTTCTTCTTCAGCGACTTCTCCCGTAAGGCTGTGATAAGTCTGCTGTATCCAACTCTGACCGTATTCTACCTTCACCGATATGGGTTCCACCAATCCATTGGGCTCAAACACCCAATTCGTTCCATCCTTTAAATCCTCAATAACGACCCAGTCTTGCTGCCAATGCCGTAGTGAAAAGTCCACCTCTGGATCTAACTCCAGAGTTTCTGTAATATCTTCAACACCCTCGCTCCCCGTATCATCACTTTCTGAATCTATCTCCCCAGCAGGAGCTAAACTTAAAAAATTTTGAGTAAACGTCACTCGATAAGGGCGCTGCTGCAACACAGCCAAGCCCCTAGCCTGACGCCCTAATTGCTCTACTTTACCAATCTGGGTTTCTAGTCGTTTTTTATCATTAGGAGCAGTCAATAATGCTATGGCTGAGCTCAAAACAATGCCAACTAGAAACATGACAATAAGAAGCTCCAACAAGGTGAAGCCTCGAGAAATCCTCCTCAAAGCACCTCTTTCTCGCCGGAACCACACTATCATATTTCATCATCACTACGGAGATCATCAGATTCATCTCCCTCTTCGATTCCTTGACTAGTAATCACTGGAGTCCCTTTCCCTGAATATTCATACCCATATGGACGCCCCCACGGATCCACAGGAACTTCTGGATATAATTTATTCCAGCGCTTAGGTACAGGTGAACTAGTTGGTTTTTCAGTAAGCGCCTTCAGACCTTGGTCCGCCGCATTCGATGGATAATGCCCATTCGAGTTTCTATACTGCTCCAATAAATTCCCCAAAGCGTTAAAATCAGCATCTGCCTGATTCACCTTTGCCGCATCTTGCAGGCCCACTATCTTAAATGCAACACCTCCCATAATGATACCAATAATCGCTACCACAATCATCATCTCCAATAAGGTTAAACCTTGGCGAGCCTTGTTTTTACGGCCAAAGGCCACTCTTCTCATTTGTTTCGAATATGTTTTCATCGTATCTCTACTTTAGTTGACGCGCAGCCTACACCTAATAAAACGTATTTGAACTGAAAAATTGTCCCTAGAATTGGTGACTTTCTTATTTCTTTGTATCTACAAGGAGTAACTGGATCCGCTCTAGACTCTAAAGCATAACGTTTCACTCTCACTGAAAACAGACACCTTTCATCTCTCAGCCCACTACCTCATGACACAGCTCATACAACAAATTCTCTCGAAGTCGTACCCGACTACACAGTCCGCCAGCTTTGAAATCGCCAATCTCAAAGCACAAATGGAAATGCCAAAAGGTGTCATCCATGTCATCTCTGATATTCATGGCGAAGCGCGCAAACTACGCCATGTCATCAATAATGCTTCTGGCCGGCTCAGGCCCCTCGTGGAGAAACTCTTTGAACAAGAAATGACTCCTCCAGAAATCCAAGAATTCCTACATCTACTCTACTACCCCACAGAACTCCTCCAATTAAAGGCCGAAGAATTTAATCGTCACGAGCAACACCGCTATGACTGGGTCAGAACCACCTTAGACCGTCAGTTTCATCTCATTCGTCAAGAAATCCGCACCAAGCGACGCAAGACAATACGACACTATGCCCCTAAGGAATTTAGAGAACTCTTTGAAGTCCTCCTCAACTTCCCCGCTGGTGGCCACCATGAGAATTTCTTACAAGCTCAACTTAAAGAGCTCGTCACACGTCAAATGGACTTCACAGCCATCCGTGCCGCTAGCCGCTTTATCCGAAATCTCGCTGTAGACGAACTCGTCGTAGCTGGTGATTTAGGAGATCGAGGCGCTCGCCTCGACTGGGTTATTGATTATCTGATGAAGCAACCCAACGTTTCTCTCGTCTGGGGAAATCACGACGTCAACTGGATGGGGGCCTGTATTGGCAGTGAAGTCCTCATTGCCACCGTCATGCGCATTTCACTGCGTTATCGCCGGATGTTCCAACTAGAAGAAGGCTATGGCATACTTACAAAAGGATTAGAACACCTCGTCGAGAAGGTCTACAGTAACGATCCCGCAGAACACTTCAAACCAAAGCGTGGAGGAGAGCGTGGAGAGCTTCTCATTTCACGCATGCAAAAAGCCATCGCCGTCATTCAATTTAAGCTAGAAGGGCAGATGGTGGAACGCCATCCGGAATGGAACATGGAAAGCCGCAATATCCTTCGCCACGTAGATTGGGCCAATGGAACTCTAGAAATCGAAGGAATCAATCACCCTCTGAATGATACCCACTTCCCAACGATAAACCCGGCTAATCCCAATCAACTCTCTCCCGAAGAACAACGCTGTATCACACGCCTTGTAGAGAGCTTCACCTCCTCTTCCCGACTCTGGCAACACATGCGCTGGATGGCAGACCGAGGCACCATGGCCGTCGTCAGAGATCGCGCCGTGATTTTCCATGCCTGCTTAGCTGTTGATAAGGCAGGGCAGTACCTCCCCCTCACCGTCGATGGTAAAGAATGCCGAGGCCCAGAGCAATTTGATGCCTTCAATCGCATCATCCGCCGCGCCTTTCGCAATGGATCCCGCGCTAGTCAGGAAGACAAAGATTGGTTCTACTACCTCTGGGCAGGCCCTCTTTCTCCCTTATTCGGAAAAGACCGCATGGCCACCTTCGAAGCCGCATTACTCAGTGATCCAGCCTTATCGAAGGAGCGCCGAAACCCATGGTTCCAGAAACTACATGATCCTACATTTTGCCAAAAAGTATGTTCCGATATGGGAGTGAGCTCTGGAGGCCTCATCGTCAATGGCCATGTGCCAGTAAAAGTAGAAGACGGTGAAGACCCCGTCAAACAAGGCGGGGGAGCTGTCACCATCGACGGAGCATTCTCAGAAGCCTATGGCGATCGCGGCTTCACCCTCATCCTGACACCAGATTGCGTACAGCTTGCCGAACATCACGCATTTCTCGACCCCGTCTCTGTCGTTAGAACTGGTGAAGATATCATCCCCACTATGCGAAATATCCGCACCTATCAAACACCACGCCTTGTGCGAGACACAGAAGAAGGGCGCTATATTCAACAACAAATCGATGCCCTAGAAGGCCTACTGGAAGCTTATGCAAGTGGCGTATTAGCAGAGAACCGAGAAGATTCCTAATCACAAATTTCCTAATCAAAAATCCATTTCACACTTAATTAACACACTTAAACCAAAACCCTCGTCACCGCAGAAGGCCCCCCTATGCCAAACGTACTCATCATCGGGTCGGGGTGTTGGTTTGTCGTCACCCGAAAATATGTTCAACTCCATAACGTCTAGGTTCTATCTGAGCTAGTCACTAAAAAACGTGCTACATCCCCTAGCACGTTTTCTAAAATCTCTACCTCCAATAGAAGGTGAGTCTTTACTCTTTTAAATTACTTAATCTCCTTATGCCTTGATTTATAATCACTCAAAAGATCAAAGTTATATTCTTCTCGTTGATCCTTAGGGCCATTTTCTAGATTCAATACTCCACGTGGACATACGGCTGAGCAGATACCACAGCCCACACAAGAAGCGCGCACAATATCTTGACCACGCTGGGCATACCAGCGCACATCAATACCCATTTCACAGTACTTCGAGCAATTACCACAAGAAATACACTGAGCACCGTTCGTTGTAATACGGAAACGAGATTTAAATCGCTGGATCAAGCCTAAGATCGCCGCCATAGGACAGGCGAAGCGGCACCAAATTCTCGTTCCTAAAATTGGATAAAACCCAACCCCCACAACTCCAGACAATACGCTACCAATGAAGAATCCATAAAATTTCTTCATCCCGGGCGCCACTGATCCTAAAATGCCGTAACCGGCGTGCAACCAGAGTGCAGCAGTGGTCACAATGATTAAGACTAACACAGTATAAATACTGTAGCGCTCAATCTTCCACGCACCCATTGATTTATCAGAAAGCTGGCGCCAACTATCTCCTGCAGTATTCGCTAACCCTCCGCAACCACAGACCCAAGAGCAGTACCAGCGCTTTCCTAACTTGTAGGTCAAGAATGGAGTCACAATCAAAATCATGACGATACCCCAACCCAATACAAACATAGCCATAGCTTGATCACTATTTGCCAAGCCCTTTACACTATCTGGAAACAAATTACCGTAACTTAAAGGCCAGAAATACGTTGGATAAAACTCAGGTTGATTCAGAGCACTCATCCAATATGGCACAGTCCAGGCAAGAAAGAATTGGCAAAACATAATACTACCGGTCCGAATCATTTGATAACGGCTATGGCGGTACTTCACAATCGCCTTTGTCCCCATAATGATGACAGCGATCGTATAGAGTGTTCCATACAAAAAGTATTGGTCTGCAGGAGCC
Source organism: uncultured Verrucomicrobiales bacterium (assembly GCA_964561965.1). Taxonomy (GTDB): domain Bacteria; phylum Verrucomicrobiota; class Verrucomicrobiia; order Verrucomicrobiales; family Akkermansiaceae; genus Rubritalea. The sequence continues at coordinate 5,941 of CAZLQY010000028.1, read as the reverse complement.
TTACGTATCATATGACTTAATGGATCAAATAGTTCCACCAAACCCTGAAGAGACTTAGGAAACCAGTAATAGAGACTATAAAGGCCTGTTAACACAACACCCATCGTCCAACCAGCGGCCCCTCGAGCACTCAACGAAGAGTGCGTTATCCCATTACTTTGAATCCCTGCGGCACGCTTTAAATGCGTTCGCACTCCATAGCTTAACCCACCGACAAAAACAGCAGCTAAACTCGACCAAAACATGGCTTGCTTTACTCCATCCTCATATCCAGCAAAGAGGGAGCTAAACATAACTAATAATCCAAACCCTAAGATGACAAGGCCTGTGCGCTCATAGCCATCGAGTTTAGGGTCAGGGGGAACAATAGAATGACTTTCTCGGATCATAATCGTTTAATTGAATGAATTTAAAGTTTTTAGTAATTTAGAAAACAACCCTTTCTTCACAGAAGGAAGAAGTTCTACAGGATGTTGAGAGTGCTGAGTATTCCATTTTTGCACTATTTCTTGCTCAAATTGGCGGAAAAATTCAGGATCAAAGTTTGCCTCAGGGAGAGCAGCTAAGACTTCTGTCACTGGCGTCTTATTTTGAATCCAATGCTCCCACACTTGATGGCGGTGCCTTAACCCGAATACATTAACCCCTTTCACAGCCAAGGACTCGGAATCAAAATGAACTCGAAATGACACCTTCCGCTCCTGATCTTCCCAGAAAAATACGGATTCGCCCTCTGCAGGCTTTGGCATAACCACACCATATGTCTGATACTCAATGTCAAAGAACTTCGCAGAATTCCACCAAATCCCTGGTGCATACTCCGTATCATTCCCATTAAGATTTTCGGCCAAAAATGTTGCCTGCATCTTCCCTGTGTACCAGACCTGCTCGATTGGTCGGCGGCCTTCCAATGGTTCACGAAACTCCGCACAATCTCCAATACTCCAAACATTCGGCAACGATGTTCTAAAGAAATGATCCACTTTGATCCCTCTCCCTAACTCCAAGCCCTCTGTATCACGCAGCCAGTCAATGTTTGGCTTAACACCAGCAGTGAGCCCAACAATCTGACATTCAATTTCTTTACCACTCTTAGTAACGATCTTTTCCACTCTACCATCACTCCCAGCTAAAATCTCGCCTAACTCTTCATTAAACCGTAAGTCAATATGATGCTCGAGGATATGCTTCCCCACCATCCGAGATTCTTCGAAGGGAAGAACCCCACCCCAGAAATTACTCTCTCGTACGAGGAACGTCACGCCGATGCCTCTACTAATCAACATCTCCGCCATCTCCACACCAATTAGTCCACCACCAGCCAATACAGCATGTTTGGCATCCTTTGCACCTTCCTCCAATGTTTCTAAATCTTGCTTAGAATAAAGCCCCTGCACCCCAGGTAAATCCTGCCCAGGCCAGCCAAACTTATTTGGTATAGAGCCCGTTGCTAAAATCAACTCGCTATAACGAAGCTTCTCACCCTTCTCTAACTCAATCGATTTCTCTTCACTATGAATCGACGTTACCCAAGCCTGCTTTAGATCAATTTTATTCTCAACCCAGAACTCCTCTGCATACGGTTGAGTATCTACAAAATCCATATGACCCATAAAAATATACATCAAAGCCGTGCGTGAGTAATGATATTCACTTTCGCCAGAAATAATCAAAATAGGAATATCTCTCATCCTTTTCCTAATCTCTCGAGCCGCTGTTACTCCTGCAATTCCGTTCCCTATAATAATGATCGGTTCCTTAGACATATCCTTGATCTCCTCAGTTAGGAGTCTACTCAAACTGCATCTATTCCAAATAGTCAAATTTTTATTTTTATATGACGGAATAATAACCACATATTCCTGCTCTAAGTGGAGAACACGATATTTCACACAATGAAAACAGTTCATCCACTTCTTATAGCTCTAAGTCTGATATTCTCTTTAGGAGTTCTTCATGGCGAAAGCGAATCCTCTCGGAAGTCTCACTTTAATCTCAAAAAAGGCGTAGCTATCCAAGGGTATGATCCCGTTACCTACTTCACCAAAGGGGCAGCGATCAAAGGAAACTCAAAGCTTCAACATACTCACAACGGAATTACCTATCACTTTTCCTCAGAAGCCACCAAACACAGCTTCTTAACCAACCCCTCCAAGTACGAGCCTCAATATGGTGGATGGTGTGCCTACGCTCTGGCAAAAGGAGGAGGAAAAGTAAAAATTCATCCAAAACGTTTTAAAATCATTAATGATAAACTCTATCTCTTCTTTGACACCGCTGTCTGGGGAAACACCCTTAAGAAATGGAACGATAGTAGTGACAAAACACAGGTCGATCAAGCTGACGCCACTTGGCAGAAACTAATCAATTAAACATTCTCATAACAAACAAACAACCTGTTCCCGGTATGAACAGGCTAAAGAGAGAGGACGGGGTGATGTGACCCCGCCCTCTTTTTGTTTGATCAAATTCAAATATAAAATCCACTCATTTCATTCACTTTGTTCTTTAGAATCCGCCAAAATTTCTTACACCTAGCGCATGAATACGATGAAAATTCTTCTCGGAGCCACATTCGGGTTGTTACTCATAGCGCTCACTTACTCATTTGCCGCCACAAAAGATGGCGGAACTCACGCTTCTGAAATCGCCCAATTACGTGAAGACAATCAACGGCTACGGAAAGGCCTAGAAGAACTCCGTAACACCCCCTCCAACAGCTACCCTACAGCCACTTACCAGGCAACCCTTCCCCAACCGACTGTAGAACCAGCCCAACAAGAGAAAATCATAATGCTTCAAGAGCAAGTAAAACAGCTCAAAGCCATTGCAGAGGAGAAAACCACTTCTCCGGAAGAAGACCGCACCTTACTCAGGGAAGAGCGCAAACAAATCGAACGCATTCAATTCATTAAAAACGCACTGCTCAAAGCCGTCGTCATTGAATGGAACCCTGACGGACAATTTGCAGTCATCGAAATCAAAAAACTAGATCTCGTCAACCCAGGCAGTGTTCTTACCGTCCGCCGTGGAGACGGAGTACTAGGTCGGCTGGAAGTCCAATACATCGCTGATGGAAAGAACGCCATCGCCAACCCTGTATTAGGCTCATTTCCTGAAGGCTCCAATGTAGAGGTAGGCGACGAACTCATCGAACCTCCTATCTATTAACCCCCCTCTCCTCCCCTCCACAGCGTTCACACCAATCGGAGATAACAGGCCCCTCATTCCGCATCTTTTGTCTTTGGGCTGAGGGAATCACTCCATTACAAAAAGCCCCTCAATTTTCATATACTCTATGACAAGTCCTATGATGAAACGCCTTTTGAATGCTTTCAAATCACCATAGAAATGATACTTCGTTTTAACTTCTCAGAACTCAAACAAACCCTCTCTTATTTACTGATGCGCCAAAGCCCCGCGCACATATCGCCGCAGCTCTGGTAATATTGTTTCTTCAAACCAAGGATTAGAAGAAAGCCAGTGCCGATTACGAGGAGAAGGGTGAGGCAAAGGTAAAAACTGAGGAAGGAATTCATGATAACGCCGGACATTCTCCGTCAGCGTTTTATAACCATTCTCATGAAGATAATAGCTCTGAGCAAAACGCCCAACCAATAAGATGAACGCAGGGGTATTTAACTCTTGGAACATCGCCTCATGCCATAAAGGAGCGCACTCGGGCCGAGGAGGCAAATCTCCAGATTGCCCAGCGCCAGGAAAACAAAACCCCATAGGTAATAAAGAAATCTGCTTAGCATCATAAAAAGTCTCTTCAGAAACATCCATCCATTCACGAAGCAACCGCCCACTAGCATCTTGCCATGGCACACCAGACTCGTGAACTCTCCTCCCAGGAGCTTGTCCAATAACGACAATACGTGCATCAGAGTGCCAACTAAAAACAGGCCTAGGCTTATGCGGCAGCTTCCCCGCACAAACGTTACAAACCCTCGCTCTTTCTAAAATATTTAAAGTCTCCTCTTTCATCCTAACGTTCTGATTTATTCCTTAACACTACTCAAAGCCTCGTACAAAGCCTCAAATTCTGCCTTACACGTTGCTCCACAAGCTCTAGAGCTTGATTCTCTTTACTTAAAAAAGAGCCGTAATACCTAAATACCCAATAAATAGGAACAAAGTCACCTACCTCGTCAGTTTTGCATAGAAAATCATCTAATCACCAAGCCATCTTAACCAAAAACAGCCAATTCCTACTTAAGGGCGAGAACATCGCCAGACCACACAACGAACAAGTGAAGAATCTCTGGCCCTCCAAAATAACGCATCCTGCACTCCCCTCATCCATTCACTCAGAAATTTCACCCCCTCAAGTCTTTCAGAGCCCCCTGCAAATCTCCTCTCGAAACAACAGAAGAAACAAACGCAGAACCAAGAGCCTCCAACAACACAAACTTAATCTCCCCAGCGCTAAATTTCTTATCACGCTGAAGCTTCTCCAAGACAACCTCAGAGTCAATATCACTCGGTAGCACCGTCGGTAATTGGAAACGCTTCAACAACGCCAAAACACGATCACTCGCCAACTGTGTCAACCCACCATGTTGAACAGACAAATTAAGCGCCGCCACCGTCCCCAGCGAAACAGCTTCTCCATGAAGTAACGTTCCATATGGGACGGATGCTTCTATGCCATGCCCCACAGTGTGCCCGAAGTTCAGCAAAGCCCTCACCCCACTAGTCTCCTTCTCATCCTCCTCCACCACGCGCGCCTTAATGGCAATATTACGCGCAATTAAATCCGCAGGAAGCTGATTATCATCAGGATCAAGAGCCTCCAGCTCCGCAATCATCTCAGCATCGCGAATCGCTGCATGTTTAATCACCTCAGCATAGCCCTCACGATATTCTCTGGGCGGTAAACTCTTTAACGTCGCAGGATCGGCCAACACTAGTTTCGGTTGATGAAACGCCCCCACCAAATTTTTTCCTTCGACAATATTCACCCCAGTTTTCCCGCCGACAGAGGAATCCACCAACGAAACAATCGTAGTAGGAATTTGAACAAAAGGAACACCCCGGTAAAATACAGAAGCGACAAAGCCCGCCAAATCCCCCACAACACCTCCGCCCAAAGCGACAACAAAGGACTTCCGGTCATGCCCAGCTTGAGCCATCTCACGACAAAGCCCCTCCACATTCCCCATCGACTTACTAGCCTCTCCAGCAGCAGCAACATGCAGGGAAGGCTCAAAACCAGCGGCAACCAAATTAGCCTCCAGCTCCGCCGCATACAACGGGCTCACATTTGAGTCCGTAATAATAGCGACTCTACCCTGCAACCCTGTCTCTAAAATTCTCGCTCCAGCTTGAGCTAAAATTCCATATTCACAGATCACATCATAGGACCGCTCCCCTAAATTCACATGTACCGTAGGCATACCCTTGACCTAGGCAATATCGGCCCCAAAGGCAAGAGCTTACAAAAACCCATGTAAATTATCATTGGCAAATCCACTAAACCATGGAAATACTACAGCGCACTCCACCTGAGGTCTAACCCAGACAGGAAGTTGTCACAAGACAATGGGGGCGCCTTGGTTTCGACTGGATGTTGGAAGCGCTGGCAGCATGTAGAGGTTGATCGGTTGGCCTCTTTAAAAAGCCGTTCAAAACAAATAACTGCAGACTCTAACGAGCTCGCACTCGCTGCTTAATTGCTAGCGAAGCCGCCGACCCGATGCCTACTGAGGTCCGCCGCTACAACTACTATGTAGGCTGGTTTCAAAACGGGGTGTCCGCGTGGCGAAATAAGATAAAACAGGGCAACCGTAAGTACCAAGGCGTCGGTGGCCAAAGTACTTACTAAAACCAACCGCCGACTAAACATGTAGAAGCTTGTGGGGAAAAGATCTAGGACAGGGGTTCAACTCCCCTCGCCTCCACCAATCACAAAGGGCTCAGATTAACGTCTGAGCCC
>CAZLQY010000027.1:0-36662 GCA_964561965.1 uncultured Verrucomicrobiales bacterium | reverse complement strand
CGGGGCGGCAATCTACATCCCTCCGCCTTTAGGTCAATACCTTTCTTCTCTTTTTCTTTGCATCTCTCTTTCACTCGCTTCATTCTAACAAAAAACGTCGCTCATTTTATTTTGAATTGAAGGAGTTACAAAGCAGGGGTCATTTACTCATCCTTCCCATTTTTTTTGCTTTGTTGATTTTCCATCGGGAGAATCTTTTAATCAAAGTTAGCCGTTTTACACTTCTACAGAGATTCACTCTGAAAAACGCTCTCTTCCATACATAAAAAAACCTATAGCGTTTTTACACTATAGGTTTCTTTTCTTTATGGTTATTCAGAACTATTCTATGAATTTGATTTTTCTAGGCTCTTCTACCAAGTTTGGATCTTCTCCTCTGGCCATGGCCTCATGTTGGGCATCTGTGCACGCTGAATCCGTTGGTGCATCGGCTTGTTGATCGCTACCTTGTACTAGACCTTGCTCTATCATCCAATCTTCCACTTCATCGCCTGAAACGTCAGCAAGCATCTGCCCATTAATTTCTACGCACGGACTCAAGGGTTGTCCACTTTTCTGCTCCATTTCCCAACGCAATGCTGGATTCTTGATGATATCTTTTTCTTCAAATGTTAAGTCATATTTGCGCATGACAGATCTCACTCCTTCACTCCAGCCACAGAATGTTTTTAGATAGGCTACAATTTTTATTTCACTCATAGTTTCATTATTTTTTGATTTCCTTTGAATTCTTCAAACGTTCAGCAATTTCACAGCTCAATGCAATGATCATAATCGTAGCGAATATTGAGTAAACGATATTTAACCACCGCATGCCATCTCCTCCGCTAAAGCCGTAGCTGTGTAAGCCTGTTCCCAAAAAATTAACATGGAACCATGAGAAACATACAATCACTGTGGTGAAGACGGAACAGGCGTGGAAGCCCCATTCGCGTATCCAGCCTGCCATTCGCGCGTGCATCACTGCTAAAACCCAAAGTACGATCATTAATGCTCCGTTTTCTTTAGGATCCCATCCCCAGAATCTCCCCCAACTATCATTCGCCCATACTCCTCCAAGGATCGTACCGACTAAGCTGAAAAGCAGGGTGAAACAAAGCATCCCGTAAGCTACTCGTGTCATAAATCGACGCTGAGACGGGTCTTCTCCAATTAGGTTTAACAATCTCGCTAATACGTAAGTGACACTCAAGGCGGACATGACGAGCCCTCCTGCATAGCCCATGGTAATCGCTATAACATGTGTTGTTAACCAGTAGTTCGAACGTAATACAGCGACAAGTGGATCCATATGATCGGAGCCATCTCCCATTTCAAAACGATATACTAAGAGCATTCCCAGCCCACCCACGATTAATGCTAAGCCAAGGCATAAGCCTCTGCGTGTTATTAACTCAGTGAGGAGGAGAACTAGTAATGCTACTCCTGCTATAAATGGTATCGTGTCATACAAATTCCCGACGGGTGGGCGCTCTAGGAGAATGCACCGATGCACTATCCCTGATGTGACGAGGTATAAACCCCACAAGGCAAAGAACCACGCGCCATACTGCATCCATTTAGACCATTTAGATCCTGGAGAAAGCCAACTTACTGCTACAATTAAGAAGCCTAAAAGCAGCGGGAACATTGCTTGGAAAAAGTATTCTTTCTTATAGTACTTCAATTCGGATTCGTGTTTTAAGAATTCACCCCGTGCAACCGAACGGGTTTTACAAGCATCAATGTAAGCTAAAAATGCTGTTTTAAATGCTTTCTCGTCTGTGTTGTATAGATCGACTAACGTTTCCCATTCTATTAAAATAGCGAGGCTCTCTTCATCTAGTTGATTCGAGGTAAAGTACTCGGAGAGAGACTGATTCACTAAGGACCAATCTTCTTGTTCCTCTTCGAGTGGTGGATACATCCGGATTTCACTAGTACTTGCCATTTCTAGAGATCTGAACAATTTGTCCATGGACTCACGAATCTGCTCGGGCAATTCTTGCCCTGTTTCCATTTGCTTCGCTAGTTCATTACGTAATACCGGCCATGCTTTCAAAAACGTGCTTACAGGCATGGAGCGGGCGCCTTCTGTCCCTTGAATTTCTATTCGTTCATTAGCTAGTGCAAAATGACCTACTACTTTGCTGTAGGATATCACGGTTTTAGCCAGCGCTTCCACTTGAGATGCATGCTGATCGAGCTCTTCACGATTCTCACGCATCTGAGCGTACTTTTGAGTTAATTCTCCAAACTCTTTCCAAGATGTTCTCAACTCAGCAAACGAATAGTGATCTCTGCGTTTACGGTCTTCCACTTCAAGATTGATTTGCCGTAAAACATCGTCATTTTCTACTCGAATGCAACGAAACTGCTCGGCTAAGTGAGGGCGAAAGAAACAATCGAGCATCCATTCTTCTGCTCCGATGGATACTTTCTCACCATTCGATTGAAATCTAATTTTACGTTTCCCGTTGATCCTTAGCAATTCAAATCCTGCATATGAGGCAAACGGTTTAACACGCCCTCCATCTTGAATTGGTAAGGATTTCACTGCTTCTATGATTTCTGGATCCCAGACTTCATAGCCTTTCACATCTCCGTATACCTTTGGAGCCTGTGTCGTTTTACCGACCATGGCTATGATCCCCAGCAATACTAATAAGGCACCAATCAGTGCTATGATTCTCCCTAATTTAGAATTCATTTTGCTCCTCCTTGCTTGTTCATAGAATCTTTTTTTGTCTTAGACTTTGTTGAACGCACTACGAAAAGCGCTAGAGATGTCCCAAAGTGGATTAGCAGGCCTATCATTGCCATCCATAAGCAATACTCCGGACCTCGGCTGGCTGGATCTGTCACGATTTCAAATGTAGACTGGGGCTCAGCTCCGACTGGGTTAGCCCACTTAGCCTGATATAAGGTATAGCCGTCTGAACGCATGGGTTCGTTCATTTCTATACGGAATGAGCGTGCATCACCTTCTTTAAAACGGGTGATTTCACTCATAAATGATTTTGGTTTATTTGACCCTGGGTAATATTCTCCCTCCGTTTCATCAAGCTGCACTACGTATGGCATTGGCCAAACTTCACGTAAAATACGTAGGCCATAGATGCGATCGTTTACGGTCAGTGTCACGGGGTGAGCTACCAAGGTAGATAGAATCAAATACGTTTCTTTCTTGGTCTCTTTCTCAATCACCTTGGCATAACAACCTCCTGCATTTGCTTCCTCTTGAGCTTCGTCAAACAGTGCCTTCAGAAAGAAATTATCTACTGGGTATTGTCCTTTTTCTAGATCAGGTTTTTCTGACTTCACTGGAACAATCGCTGCATTCCGCTGAAAGCCTCCAATTTCAAGATCAAAGGGTAAATCAGGGAATTGAAATAACCGTGTGTTTTTCCAATCTTTTTTAATCCACTTCATTCTCTCTGCAGGGATGACAAATGGCTCGGCGTGCTTTCCAGCGTCGTCATACGATACCACTTCTACAGAGTGCTCTGTGTAGCGCTGTGCAAAATCTGACGTTTGTCCTTTAATCACGGTCATATGGGCATGTTTTGCCTTCATGCTTGTGACTGCTCCAGAAATCATCAATGCCGCCATGCTGAAGTGGGCCAATAAGACTCCAATATACTTCAGTATCCCTTTACGCCGAAATTGAATTAGGCGAACTATTCCTCCACAAATAAGGTTCACTGTAAGTAACGCACAGACCCAGAAACCTCCCGGTAAGAGAATAGGCAATGGGTTAAAATTATAGTGCGGCCTGACAAAAAAACTCTCCACATCATAATAAGCATGAACCGTGGCGTAGATACCACGATCTTTCATATCAATCGTACATAGCCACGTCAGCAAAAGCAGCATGAGCATTGTTACAACAGCTATTTCATAGCCTGATAGCACTCGCCACACTTTCCCTAGGAAAGATTTCGGTTTTTTACTCATCGTTTTCCTTCCCTCTTATCTGCTTACAAAATGCTAGAAAATTCTGTTTCTGCGCTTTCACTTCGTCTACTGGGCCGATCATCTTCACAGTAGCGATTGTATTTCCTCCCACGGAAGCAATCACACCGATTAATCCCCAATCACTACGAACGGCAGCACCCATTCCTCCACCAAAGTCACCTTCTTCTTCGATCAAATAGCCTTTCCCTCCTGCTAATTCAATTTGAGGAAAACCGTCCATCATAATGGCGGGTTCTTTCCCGAATTGCTTTAACCATCGGTTTCCGTTTTCTAATAAACTGCCATTGGCTCTAGAAAAATACACCTCTCCCTTTTCACCAAATCTAAAATTTAATTCACGAAATTGCGTTCCTGGCACACGCCGCCATTCTTTTGGAGACACAAAATCAAAGGCATCAGCCTGTTCATCAAAATCGGTTAGTCTCCGTTTCGATGTTATTTCTATAGTTTGTGATTCATCCTGGCAGCTTACGATAGGAAGCAACAAACTGAATACTAGAATGAAGTGTCGATAATTCATCTTGCTCATGCGATACTACTGGATAGTAAGCCAAGCAAGAGGAAATCCTCTGCATGACTGAGTAATTATTCTTTATGATAGTTCTGAGAGACTATATAAACGGTTATAACGCTCGATTCCTTTCGCTAAACCTGTCTCTTCATTAATATCAACGATAGCCCCGCATAGGCGGACTTCTCCTTTTGCTACAGGAAATCTTGTTGGCATAGATGTTTTAAACCTCCATACGACGGACTCTACCGAACGGCCTAAGACAGAGGTTTCTGGACCACACATTCCTGCGTCTGTAAGATGCGCTGTCCCTTTCGGCAATATTCTCTCATCTGCTGTCTGTACATGAGTGTGAGTACCCACTACGGCAGAGGCTTTACCATCTAAATGGTAACCCATTGCTATTTTTTCTGAAGTCGTCTCTGCATGGAAGTCTACAAATATTATGTTTACATCTTCTTTCGCTCGGAGGCGATTGATTTCTGCTTCCACTTCTAAAAATGGATTGGCTAAGGGCGGGTTCATAAAGGTCCTTCCTTGAACATTAAGAACAGCTACTTTCCCTTTCGTTGTTTCTACAATGATGGAGCCATTTCCTGGAGTGCCTGCTGGATAGTTTATCGGCCTTAAAATCCTGGATTCGTCTTTCAGGTGCTCTAAAAGCTCTGATTGATCCCAAACATGATCTCCTGTAGTAATGACCTGAACTCCTGCTGAAAAAAGATCTCGAGCGATCTTTGGAGTAATTCCACGACCTCCTGCGGAGTTCTCTCCATTCACGATGATAAAATCGATATCGAAATCACTTTTAATTCCTGCTAGATGGCGGATCACGGCTTTTCGGCCAGGCTCCCCGACAATGTCTCCTAAAAAAAGAATGCGCATTTTAAATTTTACTTGTAATCTCCCCCTGTAAGCTTGCAGGGCGGCATAATGCAAGCACAAGCTAACACCCTAGACCAGATCTAATATGCAATCTAAATCCTTTGCTCTTGAAATCACTCTCGCCTGTGCCGCGATCGGATGTGCGTTTCTCTTTCAAACATTTCGTATCCGGCCAGCTATTGCGCCAGAAGAAACGAATACCTTGGTCAACGAGAAACCTCTAGAAGACCCTCATAAAGTCTTCATCCCTACGGTCTACGATCCCAATTTATCTGACCTGGGTACAACTCCCGATTGGAGCGTTCTGGAGCAAATGCCGAGGGCTCTGACCAGAGAGCGTTTCGAATTTTTACTGACAAAAGTTTTTACAGTTGGGGAGACATGGAAGCAATTTATTACGATTGATGAGACTTCTGCCACTGTCCTCACCGACGCCTCTGATGACACGCAAACTATTACGATTTCCTTTGCCCCTACAGAAGAAGAGGCTGTTTCTCCAAAACGTTATTGGAAAAACAGCTCAGAACTGAGACCCGCTCGTTCAGAAACCCCTCTTCAAAATATTCATATTGCGATCGATCCAGGCCATATTGGGGGAAATTTCTCAAAACTGGAAGAGCGCTGGTTTTCCATCAACGGAGGGAACCCGGTGAGAGAAGGGAATCTCACTCTAGATGTGGCCTTGGCTTTACAGCCAAGGCTAGAAGCATTAGGGGCTAAGGTTTCCCTCATACGAAGCACGCCTGAGCCAGTCCTAGCCCAACAACCAGCCGATTTCGAATTTTACGCCAACTCTCGCCTCAAACAACGCAATCAGATCATCTCCGTTCAGTCCATCAATAGAGAATGTGAACGCCTCTTCTACCGCGCAGGGGAAATCCGAGCCCGCGCTAGCATCATCAACCAAGTTATCCAACCTGATATCGTACTCTGCCTTCACTTTAATGCTGAAAGTTGGGGTGATCCCTCTAATCCCACATTGACTCCCCGCAATCACTTACATCTACTCCTTAATGGCGCTTACACCTCAGGAGAAGTAGCCAATGACGATGAACGCTTCACGATGCTGAAAAAAATTCTACAAGAAAATCACACAGAAGAGCTCTCCCTCGGCTCTGCCGTCGCAGCTAGTATGGCATCCATCACAGGCCTCCCCCCTTACCTTTACGAACACAATTCCTCCAGAGCTGTACAAATCGACAACAATCCTTACCTGTGGGCACGCAACCTCATAGCAAATCGTCTTTACGATTGCCCTGTTGTCTTCCTCGAACCTTACGTTATGAACAGCATTGATACTTATATGAGAGTGCAGGCAGGTGATTACGATGGGAAGCGGGATGTGAATGGTCTGTCACGAATATCTATCATCCAAGAATACGCAAAAGGCGTTAGTAAGGGTTTGGAAAACCATTATCGTCAACATCGCCAACAAAACAGTACTAGTGACTCTGAGAAAGTGCCTGCTGATAAAAACACACATTAACCAACCTTTTTACCAGAAACCCCTTGACCTTATTTCGGCAGCGTGTATCTCTCCCGCCCCCACAAACAAACCAATTTTTCAAAAGTTATGGCTAGAGTATGCAGTATTAGAGGTTCACGCGTTCGCGTCGGTCGCAAGATTCACCGTTCGGGTCTTGCCAAGAAAAAAGGCGGTATTGGTCGCCACGTCACTAAAACAGTGAAACGCAAGGTTACACCCAATTTACAAACAAAAAGAATTTTCGTTCCAGAACTTGATCGCTTCGTTAAAGTTAAACTTACAGCGCGCGCCATCAAGACAATCAACAAGAATGGAGCATTTAAAGTTCTCACTAAGGCAGGCCTTATTTAGAGTTCTCGCTCTATACAATCATTCTAAACGACACCTTTCTAGGTGTCGTTTTTTTATGCCCCATGGCTAGGGCGAAATTAGGGGTAACTCCTAAAAAGGGAATCATAACAACCTGAGCTACTTCAACGGTTCTTCACCCTACTCACAGTTCCCCATAAGAGCCTTCCGTAATAAATCGAGTGCATCCATAGCAACAACCTCTCGAAACGCTTCTCTCCCACGAGGATGAAATTTACGTATGGCTTCTACGCCTTTTCCTCGAGTAGCCAACGCCAACCAAACTGTACCTACAGGTTTTTCATCGCTCCCCCCCCCTGGCCCTGCAATCCCTGTGACAGAAATAGCGTAATTGGCACCTGATTTTTCTAAAGCTCCTGAAGCCATTGCTTTGGCCACTTCTTTACTGACAGCCCCATACTGAGGGAACAATTCAGGAGACACCCCTAGCATCTTCATCTTAGCCTCATTGGAGTAAGTCACATACCCGGTCTCAAACACAGAAGAAGCGCCTGCTATATCTGTTAATTTTGCAGCGATTCCGCCACCTGTACAACTCTCCGCGAAACAAACTGTTTTTGAATGCTCACGTAACGATGCTATCACCACAGCCGCCAAGCTCTCCCCTGAAGAGCTGAAACACTCTGTGGGATAAGCCGTTTCAATCAATTTCTGAGCTTGGAGTAAAGAGTCCTTCGCTCCAATTAATCTCAAATCTACTGCCCCTAAATGAGCACAGTAACCCACCTCTAGGTTCTTCAATTCATGTAAGGGCCCATCCAGTTGGTCTTGCAGAGCACTCTCTCCTACGCCAACAAACCGGAACTCTTGCATTGCTCGGTCTCCTGATATCTCCCCCAAAGCTCTTATACGAGGAATCACTTCCTCAAGAAACATCGGCTTCAGTTCATTCGGCGGACCTGGCAATAGAAATACAGCACAAGGCTCGTCTTTCCCTAATCTAGGTGGAACATAGACACCGGGTGCCGTGCCAAGGGGATTAGGGATCACATCTGCCCCACAAGGGTTCTGAGCCTGTTTACGGTTACTTTCAGGCATTTCTCTGGATCTCTGATCAAAGAAGCTCTGAATCGACCGAATCGCAGCTTCATCTTCAATTAGCTCTAGCCCCATCACTTCCGCTGTGATTTCACGGGTAATATCATCGCTTGTTGGCCCTATCCCACCCGTTACAATCACAATATCACTCCGCTTGATCGACTCTTCTAGCGCATCACGAATCGCCTCACCATCTGGAACAGTGACTTGACGGTCTACCCTTAAACCAAGAGGTAACAACTCCTGAGCAATCCAAGCTCCATGAGTATTTAACGTGGTTCCTAATAACAGCTCTGTCCCAGTATTTATTATTTCAATATTCATCGTCTCAAGATCTCAGATTGTCATCCAGATTCAGGCAATCAACTAACCCATTTTAAAATCCACAAAAATAGAAAAACGCGACATTCCACAATATTTTATATTTTATGTTAACGTTTTTGGCAGAAATCACGTACTATAGTGGGAATGAATGCGCCAGAAACAACACCTGAAACCTATACAGAGTTCATTAGTTTATTAACAACTCATCAAATGGCGCTCCGTTCTTTTATCGTCTCTCTCATGCCTGGCAGCCCCGACGTCAATGACTTACTTCAAGAAACCAACGTTACTCTATGGAAAAAAATGACTAGTTTTGAACCTGGTAGTAACTTCAAAGCTTGGGCCTTCACCATTGCCCGCTACGAAGTGCAAAATTTCAGAAGAAAAGCTGTGAACAAGAAGCAACGCCAGCTTGACGACACTCTTTTAGATCTCATTGCCAGTGAAGCTGAATCGATGGAAGACCAGACAGATAACAGAATTTACGCATTACAAAGCTGCTTGGAAAATCTCAGCAAAAAACAAAGAAAGCTCATTCTAGAGCGCTACAACAAAGGAACATCACTGGCAAAATTTGCCCGAAAAACAAACCAAAGTGCTGACTCACTCCGCGTGACCCTATTCCGAGTCAGAAACACCCTCCGCAATTGCGTTACCTCCAAACTTAATTTGGCAAAATAATGGACCCAAACATTCTAGACCAATCTATACACCACTTACTCGAAGGCATCATCACAGACGATGAATTCGAGGCCCTCCAAATAGAACTCAAATTAAACCCCGACGCTCGTGAGGTTTACTTGGACCACGTTGCTTTCCAAAATGCTCTAGATATCCACGTCCAAGGAGCAGAACAGATGCTATTCTCCGGTGAAATCCCTCTAATAACACCCCCCTCAACACAAGAACAATCTAAACAGGCAAACCAAACGGACCAAAAAGCGCCTCTTAAGAGGAAACCAAACAAAACGAAGAAACCACCTCAACCTCTACAAGCGGCTCCAACCGCCCAAGAAACAAAGCACAGCTCTTCTTCACTCAAATTCCCATCACTCTCTCTCGTTGTCTCTTGGGCCAGTGCCGCCATTGTCATTATTTCTTTGGCACTCTTCTTTTCTATATCACTTTTGGACACCTCCATTTGGAAGACAGGTAATGGCTTCGCATCCATCCAAATATCTCCAGGGACGAATATAGAGCTCTATAACAATGGCAAGTTTAGTCCAAATGATCTCATTATCCCAGATACGCTTCAAGACGTCTCTCCCGGTGATCGAATCAAAGTCACAAAAGGAGTTGTTCGGCTTAATTTAGCCAATGGTGTACATGGCATCATCGAAGCTCCAGCCGAGTTCACTGTCCATGGATTAAAAGAGCTTTCCTTACCTTCAGGAAAAG
Organism: uncultured Verrucomicrobiales bacterium; assembly: GCA_964561965.1. GTDB lineage: Bacteria > Verrucomicrobiota > Verrucomicrobiia > Verrucomicrobiales > Akkermansiaceae > Rubritalea. Next base: position 26,694 of record CAZLQY010000027.1, on the reverse strand, counting down.
GCTGGTTCGACGTTCCCAAAAAAGGGCACGGATTCACAGTAACGACGAAACAAACCAAAAATGTAGACCTAGGAACACAATTTGGAATTGTTGCGCATAAGAACAAAGACGACCAACTCACAGTATTCGAAGGCCAAGTCAAAATTAGCAGTCTCAACAAACCAAGCATTCAACACGTTATAGGAGCCGGAAAAACACTCAACTGTGATGCGGCGGGGAGCCTCTACAAAACGACAGAAACCACCACATTTTTAGCCAAACTCCCCAAGAACCCTCCCCATCTCCATTGGACGTTTGATACAGTAAGCGATCAAGGCCAACTCCGCCCCGTGGGAACACTTGCCAATACAAAACGTATAAAATCACATATTGTCTCTAATTCACCTACGCTTATTCAAGGCCGCCACGGCAAAGCCATTTCTTTAGTGAAAAAGGGAAACTACATCCGCACCTCTTGGCCAGGTTTAGAATCTAGCTCGAACCGAACAGTGATGCTTTGGCTAAAGCTCCCCAAGAACTTCACTCCACGTATGATTCCGATACCTCCCTTAGTTGCTTGGGGAACTCCCTCCACGACGGAGAACTCTGAGTGGAAACTCATGCTCCACCCTAGAAATGAGCACTACTGCCCCAGTGTCTCTCTCGGTGCCGAGCAATTCCATGGACTTGTCAATTTACCTTTAAATGAATGGGTTCATATAGCCGTTGTCCAACGCGGAAGCTCAAACTCTCCCTTTAAGCTCTATGTCAATGGAGAATCACACCCCATCCAGGCCTCAACAGTCAGCACAAACCACCCACCCATCAACACCATCACAGAGGCCGACAACAGCATTCCTCTCACCATTGGCGGATCCAAGCATTTCCACCAGGTGAATACAGTCCCTTGTGCTGTGGATGACCTCTATATCTTTGGAGACGCTATGGATGGCCCTACGATTAGACACTGGATGCTTCATCAATCCCCCCCTACCTCTGGTCTCGAAGCTCAAACAACCAAATAATGTAGGGTCTTGCCTAGGCTAGCTCCATCATTTGCACTTTCCTTGAACCAAATGATTCATGCGCTGTACGTTCGTTTTATTAGAATAGTCTGTTCAACCTCAAAAACGCACTTGTCAAAGTGCCAAATTATTCGATGGTTCAACCCAGAAGGCTGACACAACCATGGACTCAAAACTCGAAATCAATACCTCCCTACTCCCAGAAGAAGGCTTAACCCTCTCAGGAGAACTCGATGGTAGTCTATTTGACCTATCTAATAGAGATGCGAAACCAGTATCATCTCTATCCTATGACCTCTCCGCTCAATACTTCGAGAGTGAATTACTTCTACAAGGATCACTAGAAGCGACCTTCGAATTCCAATGTGTTGTCACTAATCGACCATTCCTAAAGACAATTTCTTTAGACAACTGTGCAATAGCGATCGAAGTACATTCAGGAGTCACAGATGCTACGGAAGCCTTAAGAGAAGAGGTTTTAATCGAGTTCCCAGCCCACCCTAGATGTGATCAAGCAGACGACCCAACACCATGTATTATCGATGAACGCTATTTAGCAGTAGACAAACCCACCGATGATAGTGTAAACCGCGCGTCCCAACCTGTAAGTGATGACTGCTGGGGGGCGCTTGACGGGCTAAATAACCTACCTGAAAGCTCAAGTTAATCCACCGGCAAGACCACAACCCAGTCACAATCATTCATTTGACGTGACGCAGGAAACAACAATTTTTCAATTCTGAAATAAACTAACTACTCAATACTATGGCAGTTCCAAAAAGAAGAACATCTAAGATGAAGCAAAAAATGCGCCGTGGTGCTAACCGCTGGCGGGCACCTCTTCTTAAGTCATGTCCTGAATGCGAAACACGAGTTCCTGGACACATCGCATGCCCTTCATGCGGCTTTTACCGCGGTCGTCAGGTTGTTAATGTTGATTCATTCTAATCACGTTGTGAAACGGTCATGAGCGAAGTGATGGTTTACCGTCACTCGCTTTTTTACGTCTAAATCCTCCAAAGAAAACTAATGAATATCGCCTTAGACGCTATGGGGGGAGACCAAGCCCCTCACATTAACATTGATGGAGCGAAAGAAGCGCTAAAGCTGAATCAGAACATCAAGAAACTTTTCTTAGTAGGAGACGAAGCGACCTTAAAACTACAATGTGATAAGTTACGCCTTAACGATCCGCGCGCCGAGATCGTCCATGCAGAAGACGTCGTTGAAATGCATGATTCTGCGACTAAAACTCTGCGTACGAAACGGAAGTCCTCTATCGCTATTGCAGTAGACCTCGTTAAAACAGGAGATGCCAGCGCCATAATCAGTGCTGGTAATACAGGGGCCGCTGTCACAAATGCGACGCTAAAGCTGAGAACTTTACAGGGAGTTGAACGGGCAGGTATTTCTTCCCCTTTCCCTAATGAACATAGAGTATGTAGCCTTCTCGACGCAGGAGCGAATCCTGAGGCTAAGCCTGAGCACCTCCTCGCCTATGGCATCATGGGGGCAGTCTATGCCAAGCACGTCCTTGGATCTAAAAACCCTATCGTTGGCTTAATGTCCAATGGTGAAGAGGACGAAAAAGGCACCGCTTTTACCAAAGAGACCTTTCAGCTTCTCAAAGAATTTGAATCCACAGGTAAAGCTCCCTTCAAATTTGCAGGCAATGTAGAGGGCCACGACCTTTTTGGAACAGAACTGGATGTTATATTATCGGATGGGTTCACAGGTAATATCGTCCTAAAAACGGCAGAAGCTACTGCGAAAGCGATGTCTAAGTGGCTGAAGCTGGAATTTAAGCGTTCTCCTCTGCGGGCCTTAGGTGCGGCTATGTCCATGGGTGCATTTAAAGCAGTCAAACAACGATCCAGTTACGAAAGCTACGGAGGAGGCCCTTTATTAGGAGTCAATGGAGTCTGCATCATCTGTCATGGCAGCTCTTCTCCCATCGCCATTAAGAACGCTATTCGCGTAGCAGCAGAAAGCGTCAGCCAGAGCGTCAATCCCCATATTGAAGATGCTCTCGGCGCCTTAAAAGCACTCGAAGACTAATTCGATCTTTTATCTTAACGGGAACAAAATCTTCACATGCTTTGTTCCCATAAAAAAAGCACCTAATTTAGGTGCTTTTTCAAGTTCTATCAAAGGCCTTTCTCTAGCTGACTCGCATCGGCATAATCACGTAGAGAAATGACCCATCGATGCGGATAACTCCTGGACTCATTTCATCGATAAGATCAAGGTAGATCTCACTCGTATCCAAAGCCTTCAATGGTGCCATTAAGAATTCTGGGTTAAATGCTATTGCAAATTGCTTCCCACCATACTGAACATCGATCTTTTCTTGAGCTTCACCTACATCTTGTGAGTTGGCTGTGATTTCAATATTGTTTTCACCAAAGACCAGTTTTACCGAATTAGACTTATCTGAAGCTAACAATGAGACCCTGCGTACAATCTCATAAAAAGCCTCACGGCCCACTTGAATGCGCTCTGTCGTGTTACTAGGAATGACTTGCTTATAGTTTGGATAATTCCCTTCAATCAGCTTACTCACCAATAATGTTTCATTGATTTCAAATGCTACTTGATTATCTGTTAAACGAAGAAGTACTTCTCCTTCATCTCCCAATAAGCGCCCAAGTTCTTGGACTGCTTTGGTTGGGATAATCACATCACATTCATGGCTGGCAGGAAATTCAATTTCATTTTCCACCATCGCCAACCTCCGCCCATCTGTCGCTACTAATGTGATTTTACCTTCTTTAAATGAGGCAAAAATACCATTGAGCACATAACGGGTTTCATCAGTAGAAATCGCATAAGAAGTTTTTTTCAATGCGTCTTTCAACACAGCTTGGCTTATCTTATAGTCCCTAGCTTCATCAAACTTAGGTAAGGGAGGAAACTCTTCTTCCCCAATTCCTATGATTTTGAAAAAAGAGGGCCCAGATTTAATATTCGCATGATTCTTACTGTCTACAGAGACCTCAACTTCAGCAGCTGGGAGCTCACGAACAATGCTGACTAAGCGTTTTACAGGAAGCGTCGTAACACCATCCTTCATGACTTCAGCCTCGACAGAACCTCGGACACCCACGTCCAAGTCCGTCGTCACCATATTTAATCTGCCGTCTACAGCCTCGATAAGAACGTTCGATAAAATGGGTAACGTCGTCCGATTACTGACGACATGTTGCACCTGTTGGAGGGCTTCTAGAAATGCTTGTTTGGCTATCTTAAACTTCATTGAGAAAATTCTGCTGGATTGCAATTAACTTGAACCTTCCCACTACAAAGGCAAGCATTCTTTAATCCTTGTTTACTAATTATGGAGAATTGGCTCATTCTGACTTGAGCAAAGCTCTAACTACCAGAGAAATTCTACTTACGCTGTAACATGGCGTCTAATAGATCTACTGTATCTCGGACAGCGCTATCCTTATCTATCTTCTGCTCCACTTTCTTCACAGCATGAATCACAGTGCCATGATCGCGCCCACCAAATGCATCTCCGATTTCCATCAGCGAGCTATTGGTAAGCCTTCTGCTAAGAAACATAGCCACTTGTCTGGCGTGGGCAATATTCGCAGGTCTACGGCGACTACTCATATCAGCTAGCCGAACATCAAAATGCTCTGAAACTTGCTTTTGAATGCTATCAATCGTGATTTGCCGAGATCCTTCTTCTCTCAAAATGTCTCTAAGAAGTGTTTCCGCCCTCTCGATGGTCACTCCTCCGCTACCTAAAGATGCAAATGTGGCTAAGCGGACAAGACCTCCTTCTAATCGACGAACATTAGAACGTATCCGTTCCGCTAAGAAATAGACGACATCCTCAGATAATTTCACATCCCAATCATCCATCTTACGATTAAGGATCGCTACCCGTGTTTCAAGCCTAGGAGCTTCTAATTCAACAGTCAGTCCACATTCAAACCGAGAAACTAATCTGGGTTCTAATTTTTTAATTTCACAGGCAGGGCGGTCACTCGTCAGGACAATTTGGCTTTGCATGTCCAGCAACGTATTAAAGGTGTGAAAAAACTCTTCTTGAGACTTATCCTTAGCAGCTAAAAACTGAATATCATCAATGAGTAATATATCCACTCGGCGGTACTTATTACGGAATTTTTCAATATCCCCTTTACGAAGCGCGTCAATATACTCGTTCGTAAATTTCTCACAGGTAAGATAGACTACTTTTTTGTTCGGATTCTCCCTTAATACACTATAGCCAATGGACTGCATAAGATGCGTCTTCCCTAGACCAGGCCCACCGTGAATGAATAAAGGGTTATAGGTGATTCCTTTTTGAGTCGCTACAGCACTACAAGCTGCATGAGCAAACTCATTGTTCTGCCCAACGACGAACCTTGAAAAATTAAACTGAGGGTTGAGCCCCACATTCTTCAATTTCTTTTGAAGACTTTGCTCATTCAGAGCACCTGAAATTTTCTTAGCTGATTGTCCCTGCTGTAAGGGCTGAGAGTGCAAATCTTGATCTTCTCCTGATACAATGACTTTCACCACACTCGCATCCAAAATCTCAGAAACGGCACTCTGTAACTCTGGTAAATAATTCGTCTCAATCCAAACTTGGTGAATATCACTCACGACCTCAACAACGGCGCTCGTTTCATTAAAATCAACCAAAGATGCTGTTTTAAACCAACGGGCATATGCATCCGAACCAACCAATTTAGCTAAAGATTCACTAATTTTCGCCCACAACGCACTAAGATCAGATTGGGTTTTAGGAGCAAATTTATTAGTCGTCTTTGAATGCATAGGAGTAGTTAAAAAAATCTGTTTTGAAGCGTTGGAATCTCACGAGGAAGGCAAACATCTGTTTTATCTCTCCTTTGAGCGGCTGGAGGTAGGCTTATATCCATCCGAAACTGTGTGCGCATCATTTTTTTAAAACCTCTCTCCATTTTTAAAAAAAATAGTTCCATTCCATAGGGGTTCCACAGCTTATTTTTTTTATCCCTTGACGCATGGTTTCTTTAAGTTTCACAAACTATTTACACAGCCACTTTCACAACTCACTCCTACTCCAGCAACAACCTGTTTTCACTATAGGTATCACATATACCCACCAACTAACAGAAAGCAAACATCTCCCTATTGCTTCTTAAAATCGCTACAATTGAAGCAGATACAGTGTTTTATCACTAACCTTAAAACTTCTATTTTTTTAAAAAAATAACACCTTTTATCTGAGGGGCCCACACACACTCACACTTTCACAAATGACGTCCACTGTTTCCCTAATACCAAGTTCACTCAAACCACCTATTTTCAGAAATAGTAATGACGAGATTCCAACAATCCCAAGAAGAGCCAACATAACCGAGCGGCGCTCCGATGAGCGAAAGCGCTTTGCCATTAAACGTACGGCTGAAGCACTACCTGCCTTTTTTCCAATGGAGGCAAGGATGTGATTCCTTGTTTGTTCTGAAGATTCAGGTTCACGAATAGATTGAGGGCTCGCAAAGAGAGCTATAGAGCCTGATTGATCTTCCAATGGTTTAAGAGCCAAGGAATCTCTACTCATCTGACGTGCATAAACTCCATCAACAACATCCTCAGAAGCATATGGCGCATAAGCAATATCTGGAGATAGCTGGAATTCATTCAGTTTTTCTAACGCTGACAGACAAGAACTCGGCCTCAACCTCACATTCTCATTACACAGGCTCATCACCCAATTTACTAGTTCAGCAGGCAGGTCTTTTCTATACAACGAAATAGAAAGAGTTTGTTGCTCCACTATTTTGTTTCTCGAGGCAATAGAAGATACTCCCTCATTAGGATACCTGCCACACAAACAAAAATACAATAGAGCTCCGATGGAATAGAGATCCGATGATTCCTGAATTTCTTCTCCTTTTAGGATCTCTGGAGCGATACAGCCTTGGCTCTCATCCTCATTCGCTTCCCCCCTACTTCCATAACCTGCATCAAAGCCACGAACCTGCACTTGATAACCTCCACAAGCATCCTCTGTCACAATGACGCTATCTCCACAAAGAGATCCATGCTTTATCCCTAAGGAATGGGCTTGAACCATTGCAGATAACACTCCTTGAGCTAATTCTATGAAATCAGACAGCACAAAAGCATGACGCCTCACAATCTGCGCCAATGACAAACCACTGTAAGGCTGCCAAACAAGCCTGTGGCTCATAGGATCAACAAAACAAGGCCATACATTAGGATGCTCTAAATCCACCATTTGCTGAATTGGTGAACATAGTTTCGGAATATATTCCTCTGTATGCTCAACCGCCCGAACAATGGCATTTATGGCGTTTGTGTTTTGATTCTGTTTTAAGATTAACTCACCCATCAGTTACGAAAATACGTTTTTCTGACACGCGAGGGGAAATACTCTAAAAACAATAGATTACAACATAATATTTATAAAATTAATATTTAGTCAATGTTATACTATAAAGAAAGAAGAACACTTGTTCCAATCAAACACCAACAATCAAAGATCTGAATCCCCCTCTATCCTATCTATTTAAAACTCGCCTCCTATAGCCAACTCTCTATGATCGCCCTTATCAATCCATGGCTTTAGAAGCTATGTAACGCCCACTCTCATATGGCTTTTCTTCAGATTACAGATCTTCATACTCATTTCCCGCTCCAATCTGGAACGTTTTTTCCTAAGACTGTCAGCTATATTCGCGCCGTGGATGGAGTGAGCCTCAGTATCGAAAAAGGTGAGATCTTAGGCCTAGTCGGCGAATCCGGTTGTGGGAAATCAACCTTTTCTCGGACTGTCATGCAATTGATAAACTCCACATCAGGCTCCATTCTCTTAGAGGGAGTAGATCTTACTAAGGCGAGTAACGAACAAATCCGAAAACGCCGCTTAGACTTTCAAATGATCTTTCAAGATCCTTATGCTTCTCTAAACCCAAGAATGACAGTCTTTTCCACCCTTTCTGAGGCCATTTTACAAAGACATCCAGAATTCAAAGGGACGGAAGCCGAAGTCAACGCTGTGAAAGAGCTCATGAACAGAGTAGGATTAGCCCCTAGATTCATGAAAAAATACCCTCATGAATTCTCTGGAGGGCAACGACAAAGGATCGCTATAGCAAGAGCTCTAGCCCCAGAACCTAAACTGATCATTGCCGATGAGCCCGTCTCCGCTCTCGACGTCTCTATCCAATCTCAAATTCTTAACCTCCTCTTGGATTTACGTCAGGATCTCGATTTAACAATGATCTTCATTTCCCACGATCTCTCCGTAGTTCAGTATATTTCCGATAACATCGCAGTGATGCATCGTGGAAAAATTGTAGAATATGGAACAGCGGAGCAAGTCTTCCATCAACCCAAGGCTAAATATACCAAACAACTCATTGCCTCGATCCCCTCTCTAGAGCCTCATGCCTGAGCCTTGGAAAGACCTGTTAAGGCAAGGAGAGAGCAGCACCCACTTTATTGTGGAAGGGCGCCAAGCCGTCCAATCTCTGATCAATTCTCCCTACCACTGTGACGCTCTCATATCGACAGGGGCGACCATTACAGCCCCCACAAATATCCCCTCATACACAATCACGAAAGAATCGGCCTCCGAGATCCTCGGGTTTCACTTTCACAGAGGTCATTTAGCCATTGGCCGTAAATCAAACTTCAATATCCGAGATTGGTGGCAAGCGCCTCAACTCATTACCGTTGTTCCTGAACTAGCGGACCCGGGCAACCTCGGTACAATTCTAAGGAATAGCTTAGCCCTCGGAGCGGATGCTATACTCTGCGGAAACTCAGGCACATCCCCCTACAATGCAAAAGCCATTCGCGCAGCAGCAGGTGCCACATTCCAACTCCCCTTATTCGTATCCTCAGATATCTCTAAAGACCTAAGTTGGTTAGCAAAGCGCAGTCAGCTCATAGCGGCTTCCCCATCGAGTCAATCAGTCTCCATTGAAGATATCAAAATCAAAGCGCCTATATCCCTTCTTCTAGGGAAAGAAGATACGGGATTACACGGCGAATATCTGGACTATGTTGATACGTTCACGAAGATCCCCATGCACAATGCTTTTGATTCTCTCAATGTCGCCAATAGCTCCGCCATCTTACTCTACGAACTAAGAAAAAAGCTCAACGTATCCAGCCCAGCAAAGGCACACGTTCCCTTAACCTCGGTAAATAGTGAGCAAGAACAACAAATATCACCATCGTGAAACCCGCCAAACACAGAGTAGACCAAGGGCCTAGCTCCCGTCTCCATAACGTAGAATACCCCACTCCAAAAAACGCGGAATAAACAACAGCGCTGTGAAGCATATAGATACTTAGAGTTTCACGCCCAGTCAATCTCAGCCACCTAGGCACCCACCCAAAGTGAGCCAATAGGCCAATCACCCCTGTCAAAACAACAACCTCTCCCAAACGGTAGACCTGATCAAATCCTTGGCGAAACATCTCATTCTCAAATTCCAAGACACCCAGTACCACAAGAAGCCTCTCTAAATACCAAAACGCCTCCCTAGAGATAAAAAGCCCCACAGGGATGAACAAACATAACACCCAAGTACGGCGATACCACTCCCGGTGTGCAGCCCAGTACCCTAAAACACAGCCAACGAAATAATGCCCTAGCCATGGAGATAAGATAAAAATCGACCCTGCACGCTGCTGGTTAAAAAAATCAATTAACCCCACCCCTGTGTGAATTGACCTTAACCAAGGCGCACCCAGAAATAATCCCGCAGCTAGACACCCAGCCATTATCGTAAACATTTTAGCATTCCTTCGCGACAGCCAAAGTAAGCCCGCCGTCATACAAAGGGCCAGACCAATGAGGTGCAATACGGAACTAACCTTATAAAAACGAATATCGCCCCAAGCTCCCTGAAACAAAGAAACAATCGTACTCGGATACACCAACGTAAGCGATCCAAGTAACATCAACCAGATACCACGCCTCCCCGTCTTCCGTCCGCGCTCCCGTAATTTACCCTCTGGCCCACTGAAGAAGATATAGGCTAATATCAATCCTGATGCGAAAAAAAAAGCAGGGGCAGTAATGCCTCTCATATAATTCCATACAGTATAACCTATATAGTCTGATGAGCGCCATTGCTCCGCTAAAACGACCCCCACAGTGTGCCCCTGAAGCATCATCAAAATCGCATACCCCCTTAAAGCATCAATAAAATGTATCCGATCCCTCTCCATATAGTTCTCCCACTTTCTTATGGCCATGGCACCGCGGCAAGCGTCAATTCACCCAACAATGAGTCAAAAGAGAAAAACAATCAAATTTCTGCTTCATCACCAGCTCCATTCTAGTTTACACATCACGCGTGAGCTCTATTTCAAAGGCATTTATTCTTGGCGCAGGCTTGGGTACCAGGCTTCGCCCCCTTACGCACACCCTGCCAAAACCACTCGTACCTATAGGAAATAAACCTTTAGTACATTACACTCTGGATGCCTGCATCCTAGCCGGCATCGAATCTTTTGCCATTAACACACACCATCTTCCAGAAGAATGGGAAGCCGCATTCCCCCAGCAACATTATCAGGGAAAGCCTATTGAATTTTTCCATGAAACAACGCTTTTAGAAACTGGGGGAGGGCTCAAAAACATCAGCTCATTTTTTCAAAATGAGCCGATCCTAGTCATCAATGGAGATATACTTAGTTCGATCAATTTAAAATCACTGATAGAGCAACACACAAACTCACCCGCTATCGCCACCCTCGCCCTTATCGAGAATGGCCCCAACCGAAATATAGCTGTGGACAAAGGGCTGGTAACAGATCTAAGACACGCCCGTGGAATACACTCAGGCACTCATCAATTTACAGGAATGTATTGTACAGACCCAGCCATTCTAAATCTCATACCTGCAGAAGAAAAAGTTTCAGTAATCCCTGCATTTCTGAAACTTGCAGAACAAGAGAAACTCGCCGCATTTCATACAAAAAACAGTTCATGGAATGACCTCGGAACAAGAGAGGTCTACCTAGAAGTAAACCAAAGACTCGCAGAGAACGGATCCGGAATTCATCCTGACGCTAAGATCCACCCACTCGCTGAAATTGATCAGTCCAGTGTGATCGGGCCCCTTGCAGTGATCCCAGAAGGCTGCAAAATTCAAAAATCCGTCATTTGGAGTAAAGCCGTCCTTTCCAAAAACACAAAACTCGATCAATGTGTCGTCCGACACCGAGCTTGCGGAGAACACACATGTGTTGATCTCTAGCTCCCACTAGAAATCCCCCATAAAGAAAAATTTAACATGCCTACCAATACATTACTCACTGCGATCAAAAATCATCTAAAGCTTACGCCTACTGACAAGGTCATTATAGAACCTATTACTAAAGGGGCCTCTGGCCGAACCATCATTCGTCTCAAACCAGAAGGGCACCCCACATACATAGGAATCCACTACACACTTGAACGTGCCGATAGTGCCAATTACCTCCCAGTTGCAGAATTTTTACGTGATAATACATTCAACGTCCCCCAAGTACTTTATAATAACACAGGCCGCTGTTGTGCCATAGTTGAAGACTTGGGAGACAAAGACTTACTTAGCCTCAAAGATGAAGCATGGGAAGTTCGCGAGCCAATCTATCGCTCTGTCTTCCAGCAACTCGATCGACTCTTCTACACCAGAGCGCCGAAGGACCTTGAATTCCAACCAGCCTTTGACGAAGAGCTCTATCAATGGGAGCAAAATTACTTCTTTGATTTTTTTGCCGAATATTTCGTTGGCATGAGTAGCGGCGAAACAGCCCCTCTAAGAGAACACCCCGCCATGAAATCTCTGGCAAAGCAGCTAGGTGCCTCATCTCGAAACCTAGTCCACCGTGACCTCCAGTCACAAAATATTTTAATTCGAGACAACAAGGCATTCCTCATCGACTTCCAAGGAATGCGCCGTGGCCGCCAAGAATATGATCTAGCCTCCCTGATCTATGATCCCTATATGAATCACTCGGCAGAAGAGCGGGAAAAACTACTCTCACTTTGGGAAGACATCACAGAAGAAAGACCTATTGAAGACATCCTAAATAAATGTGCCATCCAGAGAATCACACAAGCACTCGGAGCCTATGGTAACCTAGTAGCGAACAAAGATGAATCCTGGTATGCCCAGCATATCCCTACTGCTGTAGATACACTCAACGAGCTAATCAGCGGTACAGATGTACAAGAGGCCATACAACCAGTACTGGATCAATATAAGTTAAAATAAACGACGATTGAAACGCAAATACCTCATCAAAATCAGCTCAGCCATCCTCTCTCTGACGATAGGGTGGCTTGTGCTCGAAGATTTCATCGTCTTTCCAGCCAGCCAAATCATCGATGAAACCATATTTCCACAAAGTGCCCAAAACTACTTACCGGGAACTACTGTAGTCGAGCCCTATAAAAGGCAAGACCCTAACAGATATGTCCATCACCTGAAAGCAGGTATTACTACGCCCCCCCCCATCAGTGTTCTAGAATTTCGGAAAGAATCTGAAAGCCTCCAATCAGCAGATGATCCCTTCACTGTAGCAACCGTTGTCGATAAATTATACAATAAGCACGCTTGCAAACACTTATCTCTCAACATCCCTCTTCACTGGCAAACTTCTACCGAGCACGGCTCCGACGCACTCACCCTAAGCCTCGAAGAATATCATCTCGTTTATTTCACCTCCGAGCTAACCTACCGCCCCACTCCCACCGAACTCCCATTTTATATCGCTAGAATCCCGCCCTCTAACATCTCAGGAAATTCAGATTTATTGCCAAAAGTCAACGCAGAGATCCTTTCCCCAAGCATACTCCCACCCACAAATACAACAGCAGGCTTCAGCTCATCCACATCAGTCGCTAATCCAAACCAACTGTTACTACAATGGGGTAACCACCTCATTCCTTCCTTCTCCTTACTTCAATTAGCCATGACCGAAGGCCTAAGTATTCATGACCTCACCGTCATCCTTGGGCAATGCATTATTTTCGGAGATACAGGCCCAGTTCTACCAATCAATCAGTTTGGATCTTATGCAGGAAGCAACCGATCCAAGCCAGCCCCACTCCACCCCGCTGACTACCCATGGAACCCAGAGGCTCAACTCTCACCCAATATCTTTCTATCTAGTGGGCCAGAAAAAACAGCCACAGATGTACAAGCGATAGAACTACTGCAAGCCTCCCCAAGGACCTACTTCCTAACAAGCTATCAACGCCTAGATAGATGGGCAGAAATAATCGTCCTAACTGACATCGCCATCCTCTTTGCATGGTTCCTTGGTTTTCGCCCCCTCAAACGCCATATCTGCTTCTTATTAGTCCTCGTTACCCTTTGGCCAGTCTTAGTCACATTATCATCTATGAGAAACATGTGGACGCCGGCCTCAGCAGTCTTTGCCACCGCCATAACAGGTTGGTTTAGCAGCTTCTTTCTCGCGCCACTTGTCCGATCAACTAACACCTCTAGCCAAGCTGGAGACGAAGCTAAGAACCTTACCTGATATGAATCACCTAGAATCAACCATTACAAAAGCCTCCGTACTCATCGAAGCACTCCCCTACCTTCAGTCCTTCCGCGGTCAAATCTTTCTGATCAAAATGGGAGGCTCAGCAATGGAAGACCCCGAACTGGTTCGTCAAGTCATGAGGGACATCGTCTTTCTAGAAGTAGTCGGTATTAACCCCGTCATTGTACACGGAGGAGGCAAAGCCATTTCTTCCGCCATGGCCAATGCCGGGCTAGAAGCAACCTTCATCGGAGGCTTCCGAGTCACAACACCTGAAGCCATCACCATCGTAGAAAACACCTTATCCCGGCAACTTAATCCCGGCTTAGTCACAATGCTACAAGAATGCGGAGGGAAATCTACCGGCTTCCCAGGCACAGAAGTATTTATAGGAGAACGGATTCAAGCCACCGATGCCAATGGTTCCAAATGCGATATTGGCAGAGTCGGCCAAGTCATTGGCTGTAACTTAGAGCAAGTGCAGCATGCTATATCCTCAGAAATAGTCCCTGTCATCTCCCCTCTTTCCTCAGAACAGGAAACAGGCAAGCCCTTAAACGTCAATGCAGACTTAGCCGCTGCTGCTCTAGCGAAAGAGTTAAACGCATCAAAACTCATCTACCTCTCCGATGTCCCAGGTGTCATGAAAGACTCCAAATGCATAGAAACACTCATACCCTCTATTCACAGTGATCTAGCAGAAGAGCTCCTAACAAATGGAACCATCACCGGGGGAATGATCCCAAAAATCAATTCCGCAATGGACGCCCTTCATAACGGTGTAGACAAAGTCCACTTCATTGATGGGCGGCGTGAACACTCTCTCTTGCTTGAAATCTTCACACAATCAGGAATAGGAACTGAAATCACACTCTAACAAAAACCATGCAGCCTATACATTTTGATCAGGCCATTAAAAATATCCGAAGCAGAGACCCCCGCTTCGAGGTAGAAGCTTACATATTCCTTAGTGAAGCACTCAACAGCTCCGTCTCTCAACTCAAAGACGGCACTCAACCAAATCGACACGTCACTGCACCAGAGCTTCTCTATGGCCTGCGAGATCTAGCACTCAAACAATATGGCCCCATGGCCTTCACCTTACTCAACGAATGGGGGCTTCATAAAACAGACGACATCGGAGAGATGGTCTTTCAACTCATCGATGAAGGAATGTTTGGGAAACAAGAAAGTGATTCCATCGAAGACTTTCATGGAGTGTTTGACTTCCAAGAAACCTTCTCAAAACCCTACCTTCCAAAGAGTACATAAACGGCCAACACCTCCCATCGCCCCCCAATAGAAAAGCTTTGGTGAAGATTTCCCCCATCTCTTGCTATGAATGATTCACCATGATGGAGACCTTCACTTCCCCCATCTATTCCTTCCCCTCTTCCCAAAGAGCATCTCTAGATAACGTTGTTCTACAATCAAACGACAAATATCATAAGTTTCCAAACGACACGGGATAACACCGATCTATTGTTCGTTTTCTTACTAAGAAACTTCATCTTATTTCGTTTCAAAAGAGAACCAACGACTCATCGTTATGCTTTTAAGAAAAAACAACCGATTCCCAAATACCATTCATGAAGAGCCTTCATTAGATATTTCTTCATTAATTGATGTCTGCTTTCTCTTACTGATCTATTTCCTAGTCACAACGACAATTCAACCTCGTGAAGCTGATATTCAGATGACCTTTCCAGACTCTTTCGGTGCTAGCGAACGATTCCCTCTCAGCCCCTTATTAATCTCCATCAAAGAAGATCACTCGATTATTCTCAATGAGACAACTGCAGCTGAAACCCTTGATAGAGAGAAAGATCAACACCACCTCCCTCTCCTAGAAGAACGCCTACAGGTCTTTATCCATTCTACCACAGGCCACCCAAATTCACCATTCATTCAAATCAACGCGCACGACAACGCGAATCAACAAAGAGTCATCGATGTTCTTAATCTTTTAGCCAAACTAAAGATTGAGAACGTCACCTTCACAGATCTCGGCTCCTAATCTAACAACCGTTCTGAGCTATAAAGCTTTTAATAGCTAATCTAACTCCCCTTGCTTTATGCAGCGTTTCTTCATACTCAGCATCGGCATCTGAATCCGCTACTATACCAGCACCAACATTATAGACTAAGCTTTCCCCTTCGCGCACTAAAGTGCGAATCACAATACTAAACTGGCTACAGCCATTAAACCCAATATACCCGACAGCTCCTGTATAAAGGCCTCTCTCTGCCCCCTCTAACTCCTCTATCACTTCCA
Source organism: uncultured Verrucomicrobiales bacterium (assembly GCA_964561965.1). Lineage (GTDB taxonomy): Bacteria > Verrucomicrobiota > Verrucomicrobiia > Verrucomicrobiales > Akkermansiaceae > Rubritalea. The sequence continues at coordinate 10,884 of CAZLQY010000027.1, read as the reverse complement.
TCGCACGCTTCTTAGGTGCACCTGTGATGGAGCCTCCAGGAAAGCACTCTTTTAATGCAGATAAATGATCCACATCATCCTTCAGAACCCCTCTAACGGTAGAAACTAGATGATACACATGCTCTAGTCTCTCCAATTGAATCATCTCTGGCACTTCAACAGAGCCGTAATAACAGATTTTACCCAAATCATTACGCTCTAAGTCTGTAATCATCACTAGCTCCGCTACTTCTTTCTCAGAGGACTCCAGCTCTTTGGCAGAGGCTAGATCCTCCTTCTCTTTTTTATATCGTGGTCTCGTCCCCTTAATCGGCTTAGTTTCAATATTTTTCCCCTGTATTTTCAAAAATGTTTCCGGAGAAGAAGATAAAATTTCTCTCCCCCCCAAACTCATCCAAGCTGCCATTGGCGCAGGGGAACTATCGCGAAGAGCGCTATATAGCTCAAACAAACTCCCCCCCTGAATCGTTGCCTCATACCTCTGAGAGATATTCACCTGATAAATATCACCAGCTCCAATGTATTCTTGAGCCCTTCTCACTCTTTCCAAATAATCCGCTCTTGATGTATTAGAATGAAATTCTCCTATCATCACAGATTCTCTCTGAGATCGGTCACCCTCTTTTCCCATATCAGCCAGAGACGAAGACAAACCTCCCACCTCCCACCATTCCTCTAATTGATGATCATAGACAAGCATTTCAGGATATACTCCAAAACAATAACTGCCATCATAATCCAGCCAACCGCATAGCCCCCCTAAAGGAAAACCCATCTCTCCCTGCTTAACCTCAAACGCTTGCAGCTCCTTTCTCAATACATCGAGTTGTTCTAGCCCTCCTTTCACAACCTTCACTGGGCGAGCCGCGAAAACACTATAGACGGTTTTACTATTACTGGGAAAATTGCCAACAGAGTCAAAAAACACAAACCCATCCAAATGCCTCAATTGCTCCGCTACCTGCATAGGGCTCAAAGGCAGAGAAATGAGATTGGGCGTAAGAGTTCGACTTTTCATAGGAAGCTCCATTACTCATAGCTATCTGAACACTCTGTTCAAGCATCAGGAATGAAAAATAATGCTCATTTTTTACAATCACTTAGTCTTTCATCCTTTCCAAGCGATCTTCTATCCCTCTAAACTTCTCCAGAATGTCAGCTACATCATCGCAGTTGCCCAAGAAAAAGTATAAGCCGAGTCACACCTTTGGCCTTACTTGTACTATTCTTGGGCTCATTGGCCTCAGTGAGTTACTACTCATGGGCTTCTCTATTGCTTCTCGCTCAGGAGAAACCCGAGAAGTCATCCGCTATGTAGAGAGTGATCCTGTCGTTGTCCGAATCCCAATAGAGGAAGAGCAAGCTACCGACTCCTCACTTCAATTCACCCCTCGCAGTGTGGAGCAAATTATAGCAGAGGCAGCCGGTGATTACACACCCTCTATCCCTCCTGTACAAACAAGTGGACTCTCAACCATACCACCCGTAGCCCCGCCTCAGCAGGACATCTTAAACCCCATCGCCTCAAAACATGTCAGCGATGCCAAATCTCTCCATATGAAAGGTGATATGATGCGAGCACTTCTTAAACTGGAAGAAGCAGCAAAACTCATCACCCCTGACACACCTCACCTACTCTACGTAAAAGCGATCATCCATGAAGATATGGGACTTTGGAAAGAGGCCAGTGACATTTATTTAGATATCTACAAGCAAGGGACAGATGCAGGATCCTATTATAATATCGCTGCGAAAAAACTAGCCAGAGGCCTTCGTACCGTAGATCGATACGCAGATATTATCAACTTAGGCCAAATTATCGCACGCCCAGCAGAAGACCTAAAGTCATGTCAGCTAACCATTCCTATCAGATCTGCGCCACAACACAAAATCGTGCCAGAAAAAGTCCGTATCGACGTCCACTTTTACGATACAAGTAATGGCCAGAGCATTGAACCCGCCTCACCCCAATCGAAACGACTCCAAAGCTGGGGGGAAGCACCTATTGACTGGATGGGGCTGGGAGAAGAAACACTCCACTATGATTATCAAATCTCTGAAAACGACATTTCCGAAGCTTCCATTTACGGCCAGCGAGAATACTACGGACAAGTCATAGAGCTCTATTACCGCGATCAACTTGTAGATACACATGCATCCCCTCGTACATTACACGCAGAGCACGCTAAATTTAAACAGCCAAAGGCCTCAATCTTCCAGCCCCACACCCTCCCAAACTTCAATCCAGAAAATCCCATTTTACCAGCCTTACCCACTCGATAACATCTATGTCTAATCAACGACTTAGTCCAGGAACCCAAATTGGAGATTACTTACTACAAGAAATCATCTACGAAGGGGAATCTGTGCGCACATGGCTGGCACAACAAATTTCCGTCCAAAGAAAAGTCATTATCGATAGCCTTAATAGCGCTCTCCACCACGATCAGACAGCTGTCAGTAACTTTCTATCCGACATTAGAGCCAAGGCCAAACTAGATCACCCCTTAATTGGCTCTGTTTTTGAAGCAATTCATGAGAACGGTATTTGTGCATATGCCAGAGAAAACCTCCCCGGGACGACTCTGGAGACCCTTATTGAGGAAAAAACCTCACTCTCACCCCGTGAAATCGTCCACATTCTCAAACAGATCGCAGAAGCTAATCTCTACTTAGAAAAAGACAACATCGCATCTCTCCCCATCCAACCTTACCAAATCTTTTTTGGGGATAAATACCTCACTCGAATGGTCAATATGGCCATAGGGGGCCCACGTGATCATACCATCTCGATTCAGGATAAATACATGCTCTCACAGGCATTTCTCGCTCTCATTCAAACAGGTCAGCCCGGTGCCACACGAACAACATCACTACTTGGCTACATGGCAGATACAGAACGTGAAATCCCCCTCACATGGAATCAAATCAGAGAATTATCAGAAGGAGTTGAGCGCCAACTTACAGAACCAAACCATTCCTCCACTCCCGAAGGCCACACATCCCCTATCCAAAAGACTCAACAGAATAAAGTCGTCACACGTACAGCCGTCACCGTCGCCGCCATAGTCGCTCTTTGTGCCGTCATCGCATTTATTACCTATACACAAGACAATGCCCCAGAGCCCCCCCGTGAAACTAGCGCAATGATTCAAATACCAGCAGGGCGCTACCCTTCCCATGATGGCAAAAAATCAAACCTCTCCGCATTCTCCATCGATGCTCATGAAGTCAGCATTGCCGAGTACAAAAAATTTCTAGACTACTTAGCAACGGCCCAAAAATTAGGCTCCGAAAACACATTTGATTCTCACGATCAACCGGCCTCAAAGACCGATCATATTCCAGAAAACTGGGAAAGTATGTACACCGCGGCAAAGGAAAATGGCCCCTGGAGCTATCTACAGGAAGACTCCCTCGTAAAACTCATACTCGATCTCAATAGCCCAGTCATCAATGTAGATTGGTATGACGCCTACGCTTATGCAGAATGGAAACGGCACCGCCTACCGACACAAGAAGAATGGTACGCAGCACTATCTGCCTCCAAAACAAATCCACAGACACTAAAATCATCCCCATACGGCCCTGTTGACCAAACGAGTGAGGATATCACAGCGAACAAACTCTACGGGTTAGCCGGAAACGTCGCAGAATGGACACAGAAAAAAGGCCGAAACCCAGCCCTCCCCACCATGCCGAAACGCCCAATTCTATGTGGTGGATCATATCTCAGAAACAAAACCAATGGGGCTATTGCCCGTGAATGGATCCCATCCCGCCTAGAACGGCGCCCAGATCTCGGATTCCGAACAGTGAAAGACCACACGAAACATTAACTAAATATCATGAAATCATTCTCCATACTTCTTAGTCTCTTCCTTATCGTATCAGGGGCATTACACGCCCAGATCTCAGTAAGAATCGACATGGAAAAGAAAACCTTTATCTCTCACGAGCACGTTAAAGCTGTCATCTCTATCACAAACACCTCAGGCCGCACACTCAGACTAGCTAGCACAAAGGATCGCTCATGGGTCGAATTTGATATCAAAAAAAATAGTCGCCCTCTCACCGCTAGCAGGAATGCTTTACATGGAGTCACCACCATCAAGGCAGGCGCAACGATCCAAAGCAGCTTCGATCTCTCCATGAGCTACGGCCTCACTGCACCTGCAAACTACATCGTCAAAGCCACTGTCTATGTCGATGAGCAAGGAGCTGTCTTCCGCTCAAACAACGCATTCTTCACAGTAAACAACGGCCTCTCCATATACAGAAGCCGTTATGGAGACCCTGAAGACCCATCAAAAATTAGAGAATATAACATCATTACCTCAAGTGACCGCAGGCACGTCCTCTATATCCAAGTCCTAGAACCTAAAACAGGGAAAAAACTTCAAACCTACCAACTCGGCGAGTATCTAAAATTCCGGAAACCTCAATTCCGAGTAGACAATCACAGCCAACTCCATGCGCTATACCCCTTCACACCAGACTTATGGGTGCATGCAAAAATTGGCCCCAACGGTGAATTACTCTTCAGAGAATATCTAAAATCCACAAACACCTCACCAGAGCTAGTCACTGATAGAAGTGGATCTGTTACTGCCCTTGGTGCTATAAAATTCGATGCGAAAGCCGAGCAAGAAAAGCGAGACGCCATCCACGACTTAACAGAACGACCTCGTACTGTTTATAATTAGTACTATGACAGAGTCAGACCTCGCAATCGATCCCCTTCATTTAAGCCCCATTCACACACTCCGTGAGTGGGAATGGTTTCTCCAAGACACTTACACCCCCATTATTGCTTCAAAAATGGGCTCCCTCTTCCTACAAACAAACTGTGGAAGAATCGATTTCTTCGACCCTATCGAGGCAAGAATCTGGACGATTGCAGACAATCTATCCCAGCTTCAGGAACACTTTTGTCAAAAAGAATTTATTCAGGAATACTTCCAACTCTCCTATTTCCTTGCCTGCCAGAAACAATGCGCGCCTTTACCAGAAGGAGCGTGCTACTCACACTTATTGCCTCTTTGCGTTGGAGGAAAAGATATGCCCACTAATATCGCACCCCTTCATATCAACAAACACCTCAACCATCTAGGCCAGCTTCATGCTCAAATTGTTGACCTTCCTGAAGGAAGCCTCATTCAATTAAACGAAGAATCACCGAAAGCTATAATCTCTTAATTCACCGCTTTCCTTATTTCACGAAATTTGACTCCTCAGAATAACGGTAATAAGTCTTTCCTCTATAGATAAAGACCACATCTTTCTCGTTGCTTCACAGCTCTCCTATTTTATATCACCTCTATTACCTTATATGATCATACTCTTCACCACAGTATTCATCGTTTTATTCGCCTCAGCCCTATGTTCAGGCGTAGAGGCAGCACTGTTTTCGATACCACTCCTCAAAGCTCGCCAACTAGCCGAAAATGGCAAAGCAAGCTCCATCGCGCTTTTAGAAATTAGAACATCAATGAATCGCCCAATAGCGATGATTGTTATCCTCAATAATATATCGAATATTGTAGGGAGTATTATTGTTGGGGGGCTAGCAGCTAAAACCTTCGGCACAGAATGGCTTGGCCTGTTTTCAGGAATCCTTACATTCCTAGTCATCGTCTTTGCTGAGATTATCCCTAAAACAGTTGGAGAAACCCACAATGAAGCGATCGCTAAAATAGTATCACGTCCTGTTAAATTTCTCACCACCCTATTCACCCCTATCATATTACTTGTCGAATTCCTGACAAAGCCTCTTACCAACCAAACACAAAGCGAGATCAGTACCAATGAGCGCGAAATACGCTACCTAGCCAAAGTAGGAGCCAAGGAAGGAGTCATAGAGTCCCACGAATACTCTATGCTAAATGGTGTATTCCAGCTCAACGATAGAACAGCTAGAGAATTAATGACACCAAGGATAGCACTGACAACACTGCCCGGAAAAAGTACTCTCGACGACGTGAAAAAGGACATCATTGGCTCAGAGCATAGTCGAATGATCGTAATCGGTCACTCCAGCGACATCATTTTAGGCGTAGCCTTGCGATCAGACCTTCTCACAGCAATGGTCAATGGCGCCTATGACTCCACAGTAGAAAGCTTCAGTAGCCCACCCCTTGAAGTCGACCAACACACACTAGCAGACACCATTCTCCCTCAGTTTCAACAACAGCGCCAACATTTAGCCATTGTACGCGATGAATTTGGTAGTGTTGCAGGCGTTATTACGCTTGAAGATATCATCGAAGAACTCACCGGAGAAATTGTCGACGAAACAGATAGACGAGAAGATATGAGAGACCTCTCGGTCTAAGTCGCTTAAAAATACGACCGTTAAACAACCTCTACCTACCTCACAAAAAAATTAGTAACCTTCCTAAAATAAGAAAGTTACTAAATATTCTCTTCTACCAAAAAGCTTTTACCTCCCCTTAACTTTTAACTTCTGCTAGGCGCTCTTTTACTAAGGTTTCAAGTTCTTGGTAAAGCTCTGCATTCTCCTTCAAAGCTTCTTTCGCCGCGTCTCTTCCTTGCGCTAACTGATTTCCGTTATAACTGAACCAACTGCCACGCTTCAAAATCAGATTATACTCCAGAGCTAAATCTAAAAGTGATCCCGCTGACGATATCCCTTCGTTATACATGATATCAAACTCAGCTTCACGAAACGGCGGAGCTACCTTATTTTTTACAATTTTCACTTTAGTTCGGCTCCCTTGGATCGTGCCATCCGTACTCTTAATTTGACCAATACGACGGATATCAACCCGGACAGAGGCGAAAAACTTTAAAGCACGCCCACCAGGTGTTGTCTCAGGGCTACCAAACATCACACCCACTTTTTCACGGATTTGATTCGTAAAAATACAAACAGTCCGAGCTTTCGCGATAAAGGCAGTCAACTTCCGCATCGCAGCACTCATTAGTCTAGCCTGAGCTCCCACAGTAGAATCACCAATTTCCCCTGCAAGTTCTTGCTTTGTCACAAGAGCCGCCACAGAGTCCAGCACAACAACGTCGATTGCATTGGAGCGCACAAGAGTTTCACAAATTTGTAAGGCCTCTTCACCTGAAGATGGTTGAGAAACTAACAGATCATCTAAATTCACTCCTAGCCGCTTCGCATATTGAGGATCAAGGGCATGCTCTACATCAATAAACGCAGCAAGGCCACCCTTCTTCTGAGCTTGAGCAATCGCAGTTAATGTTAGCGTCGTTTTACCAGATGATTCTGGGCCAAACACCTCCACGATACGTCCACGAGGTAAACCACCTACACCCAAGGCCCTATCAATGAGTAAATTACCTGTTGGAATGACATCAACATCCACCCGGTGCTCATCCCCCATTCGCATAATTGCAGTTTCTCCAAATTCTTTCTGAATATGGTTAATCGCAAGATCTAAATTTTTCTTACGGGCGGCAGCTATTTTTTCCTGCTGCTTATCGGTAATGTCTGAGTTGGCGGCCATATCATTAATAAGTAATATTTTTAACGTCTTTCACTGTAGTCGATCCCTTGTATCAACCCATTCGCTTTAGTGACGCCGTGTATTTAGTTCAACAAATGAACACTAGTCAACCATAAAAAGGTGTTCATAATCACATTTTTGATCCTATTCTCTCAATCGCCACTCATTTCAAAAATACCCTCGCATAACACACCAGATCCACTTCATGCTGGGGCCCATGAAGCACAGTATCCTCGTCGCAGGTAAACCAGCCTTAAATTACGCAAAAGACGGAGTCGCCGAATACTCTAAACGGTTGAAACGCTATGGAACTTACGAACTCAGACATATCAAAGATGGTAGTACGGAAGACGTTTCCAAGCGCCTCCACGAAGGCAGTCAAGGCACACTACGTATCGTCATGGATGAACGTGGTGAACAATTAACGACAGATCAAATTCTAAAAAAAATAGTTCATTGGGAAATGCGTGGTGAAAAAAGAGCAACCTACCTCATCGGCGCCTCTGATGGGCATACGGAAGAACTTAGAAAACAAGCAGACCTCGTCTGGGCATTAAGCCCACTAACACTCCAGCACGAATTAGCTCTAGTCGTTCTACTGGAGCAGCTTTATAGAGTCGCCACGATCCAACGTGGAGAGCCATACCACCGTTAGCATGGACTACGGGGAATAACCGCCCAGTTCACCATCTCGCTCCCAATAAACATTCTTGTTTGATTCTTCTTCCAAAGAAATTCCAAACAATTCCTTCCCTCTTATTGACCAGCTGTTCCTGAGCGGCTAAATGTCCACTATGCAAAAACCAACTATCGCCTTAGTCGGCACTGGCCGAATGGGAGCCAACATGGCTCGTCACCTCTTCGATACAGGCTACACGATTGGGTCTGTTTACGATATCAACACAACATCAGCACAGGAACTGGCTACTGAAATAAACGGTCATGTTGCCTCCACACTTCAAGAAGTCACAGCATCAGCCGATGTCATTCTTACCGTAGTCACGGATGATGCAGCCATGCGCTCTATCTTTTTTAACAAGGAAGATAACCTGTTCCTTGGATCAAAAGGAAAAACATTCATTAACTGTGCTACTCTAAGTCCTGCTATTTTTTCTGAAGTCGAGGCTGCTGCAGAGGCGAATGATGCTTTCTCCTTAGAAGCCTGTATGGCCTCTAGCATCACACAAGCGCGAGAAGGCACACTTTATCTTATGATCGGAGGTGATGAATCATGTTTTCAATCTAACAAACCTTTACTCGAAGAGCTCTCTACAGCCCTCCGCTACGTCGGCCCCAGCGGATCTGCAGCAAAGGTAAAAGCATTAGTCAATATGGTAATGAACATCAACACCGCAGCTCTAGCAGAAGGGCTAGGACTAGCCGAAGCCCTAGATCTAGACCTCCAAATGATGCGAGAGATTTTCAGCCAGACAGGAGCCAACTCCAGAGTCTTAGAAACCGACGCAGAGGATATGCAAACCCGCGATCACGAATGCTACTTCTCAGCAGCACATGCCGCAAAGGACAGCGGAATAGCGAACGAACTAGCGGAATCCGTACAACTGAACTTACCCCTTTCCAAAGCGACCCAAAAGCAATACGAAAAACTCATAGACAGCGGCCTAGGAGATCTAGACAAATCTGGCATCGCGGAACTCACCTTCCGCAATCGCATGGCTTAACCAAACATCATTATGCGCATAAAAAATCAGGCCGGAGAAACCATCGACCATACGCTCCACCCCGGGACAAACAAAGACACCCTCCTACTCCTAGCCCATGGAGTGACAGGAGATAAAGACCGAGAGTTCATGGTCGAACTAGCCTCTCTCTTATCGGAACAAGGCTGGCCAACACTAAGATTCTCCTTCACTGGTAATGGCCACTCTGAAGGTAGATTTGAAGACTCCACCATCAGTAAAGGCAGCTCTGATCTTAGAGCTATGTTAGATCACTTAGAAGCTCAGTACCCAAATACAACATTCATCTACATCGGCTACAGCATGGGGGCGGCCATTGGCACCTTGACTGCGGCAAAAGATAAGCGCCTACAAGTTCTCGTTTCACTGGCAGGAATGGTACATACTCAGATTTTTTGTCATACAGAATTTGGAGATGTTACTCCAGACGAAGGCTGCATGTGGGATGATCGCTCCAAACCACTATCTTCCGCATTTGTCCAAGATCTAACTCAGATTTCTAACACACTTACCGCGGCAGAAAGCATCCAGCAACCTTGGCTACTCATTCATGGCAGTGAAGATGACGTCGTATTACCGACCGACAGCTCCGAGCTCTACGCTCAACTCACAGGCCCGAAAAAACACCAAGTGATCCCGGGAACAGACCATAGCTTCCAGGGCCACTGGAGCACAATCGCCTCAAGTATCCATCAATGGCTTCTTGAGCACTCCGGTAGTCAGGTCTAATGACATTACACACACAACCGTAGTAAATTAAGACCTTGAATACTATCTAACTAACCTATTGACGAGAACGTGTACATGGGCTCCTGAAGCATAAAAACCCGTTTATGGAAAGGAACAATACAACCATCAAAATAAATAACGATTTTGATATCGTTTCAGAAAACAAATAATCACAACCCATGGCAACATCATGAGGCCTTTCTACAATATGATATTCTTTGGTTTATTTAGCTTTATGAGCATGGTTGCCTGCTTGTCTTGTAAATCAAAAGTGTCGACTGAATCTATTGATGGTGATTCCTATACATTTGAAGAACCTGTCAAAGTCGTTTACTGTAGAGAAATTAAGGATTTAACAAATAGTGACCCTTTTAACCTGAATATTGACAGTGTCAGATTAGAGGTAGAATGGGAAAAAACATCAGACATCTTAACTCTTAGACAACAGGAAGGCTCTTTTATCAAAAAGAGTTTATTAGAATCATTGGAAAAACCTATCAGTATTACTCCTTCAGAAGGTTGTCTAGAGACTGATGTCGCATTTCTTCTAAATGAACAAGAAAAACCAATATTAGCTCTTGTCCGATGTTTCAAACCAGAATGCTATCTCGTTCTTTTTAAGGTAAATTCTACAGATATTGGTTACAGTATCAACACGGAATCACTCACACATAGGACTTATATAAAGAACAATTTGATTCAAACCGTTCTTTGGCCTGATACCAAAGAATGAACGTAGCATGCCAAACCCACAACGTTACACATCTACTGTATTCTAAAATGAAACTGGAATAGCTTTTTGACGATGAACCTTATGAATTGCACAGGTAATGACATAGGTGGCGCCTTTGCAGGAGTGAGCGATGGCGACCAAATCTTTATGGACGCCTAGGCCGATATAGTATACTGGCATACGCATTAACCTAAGAGTTTCATCATGCTGATCATTTGGCAGTTACGGG
>CAZLQY010000026.1:0-37553 GCA_964561965.1 uncultured Verrucomicrobiales bacterium | reverse complement strand
AGGTTAAGGTTCATAATTATCATTAAAACTTCGACTCAAGGCGCGGTAGTGGATGGGTGTGCGCTGCCTTGTTCGACACTAGGTCCGAAGTGAAGCCCAATTACCTTTTTTGTTTCGGTAAGATAGAGAAGATGAGGGATAACCAAGTCCTACACGTTTAAGAATTTGCAAGAGTTCTACCTTACCTAGATGGTAGAGAAATTTGTTTCTCTCACGATCGTTTGAAATGTAGAATCCAGACAACTTACCCTTTTCGTTAAAATTCGGACTAAAGACAAAACTGTGAATAACCTGATTGCAAATCCATTGAAGATCCTTTTCTACTTCTTCTCTAACTTTCAGATCGTATTTCTCATCAATCTTGTGCCAGTTCAACCTATCAACTCGACTTATATTCCTGTGCCGAGAAAGGCTCCACTCCGATTCGCATGTGGCGTTGGTCATCTTCTCTGCCTCAATAAGCTTACGTATAACGTAAAATGAGAAAAACAGCCGTTTCTCGAGTCCCGCTAGTGTTTTCTTAGAAGTCGAATTGGAGGCTCTGACACTGAGGAGGTAGCGCCTTTCTACAAGTAATGGATCCTTCCAATAATGTGATTCCCAGATCATTTTTCAGTCGAATAGTATTATTAGTGGAACGGTGTGGTGATATCACTATTTAACCACCTTGGCAAAACGAGTGGCATTATTTTTGATTGTCTGCAACTTATAAAACATCCTAAGGAATTCATTTACTTTGGCTTGTTTGATTATTTTGATCCGTCACTTTTTGACTATCTTCACTTTACGATATCATGAATGATACACTGATACGGATCAATGCGTTTTTTCTAGATGTTTGTCACATCATGCCAACTTACTTCTGTTCCCTCTTCGACTGTTTCTTGTGTTTACGCATGAGGTGAGGGTTTGGCGGTATCACGCGATCTTTTTTTGCTGCGATTGTTCAGATAGGGGAGCGTTTTGATTTGATAGCTGACTTGGCTCGCGTGGGTGTTTTTTGGATAGTGTTGATCATTAAAAGTTGATAATATTTATTAGAAAATTGTCTTTATCTGTTTTTTGGGCCGGTGTGGTAGATGTACTTAGTAGTTGTTGGTATGTTTCAATTTAAACACATTGTTTTTATCTTAGCGGGCTGGCTTCCAGTCATAAGCTTAGCTGCCGAAAAACCAAATATTATCATTTTTTTGGTGGATGATATGGGGCTGATGGATACTTCTGTTCCCTTTGCTTTGGATGAGAAAGGGCAGCCTTTTAAGTATCCTTTAAATAAGTTCTATAGGACTCCTGCAATGGCTAAATTAGCGAGAAATGGAGTTAGGTTTGCTCATTTTTATGCAAATAGCGTCTGCTCTCCTTCACGGGTGTCTCTCCTGAATGGTCAGTATTCTGCACGCCACCATACGACACAATGGATTAATCCGACAGAGAGAAACGCGGGTCCAGAAGGGTGGGGCTGGGAGGGGGGGAAGCCTTCTGATATTACGCTTCAAGGGACGTTAAAGAAGGGTGGCTATCAAACGATTCATGTAGGGAAAGCTCATTTGGGGCCATTTGGTCAAGTGGGAGAGGAGCCTTTGAAGCTGGGCTTTGATGTCAATATTGGAGGTACTGCCATTGGGCGCCCGGCTACGTATTATGGTTCAAAGAACTTTGGGGAAGGCTCTGTGCGCGCTGTGCCTCATCTTGAAGAATACCATGGTACAAATACGTTTTTAACAGAAGCTCTCACGATTGAGGCTATGAAAGCATTAACCAAGGCTAGCGAAGAGGATCAGCCGTTTTTTCTTCATATGAGCCATTATGCAGTACATGGCCCTTTTGAATCAGATCCACGGTTTGCGAAGCATTATGCAAAGTCTGATCAACCTGAGGCTCTCAAGGCATTTGCTACTTTAGTGGAAGGGATGGATAAATCATTAAATAGTTTAGTGAAGCATTTGGGGAAGATAGGGGAAGCAGAGAATACTCTCATTATTTTTTTGGGAGATAATGGTTCTGATGCACCGTTTAGTAAGGATGTCTTAGCCGTAGAATCCTCTGCTCCATACCGTGGGAAGAAAGGGACTCATTATGAAGGAGGCATGCGTGCTCCGTTGATTGTTAGTTGGGCAAAGCCGAATCCCAAGTCTGAGTTGCAAAAGAAGTACCCTATTAAACGTGGTATCGTGACGGATAGCTTTGTGACGATTTGTGATATTATGCCGAGTATTCTGAAAGCGGTAGATATTGAGGCTCCGGAGGGACATGTGATGGATGGGCAGGATTTGAGCCGTTATTTTGCCAGTCACAGAGGTAAGCATAATCAAGAGTTTCTTATGCATTTCCCTCATCAACATCGCAGTTCTAATTTCACGGTGTTTCGTGATGGGGAATGGAAGTTAATTAAGCACTATGATTCAGCGGCCCCTGAGGCTTTTGAGTTGTTCTTTCTGGAAGAGGATCCCTATGAACGTAAAAATTTAGCGAACACTAATCCTTCAAAGCGTGAAGTGCTCCATCAAAAGATGTTGAATCGTCTCGAGAATTGTCATGCTCAATTCTTTGATCCTGAACCATAAAGTAAATTAAGGCGGTGACAGAATAATATTTGGAATAAAAGAAATTTAGAGTGAGCTTGACCTCTCTAAGAGCATGGCTTAGTTACCTTGTCTAATTTATGAAAGACCCTATTACAGTTTCTATTACAGGTGCCGCTGGGCAAATTGGTTATGCCCTTTTATTCCGAATTGCATCTGGTGCAATGTTTGGGCCTGATCAACCAGTGAAGCTGAGGCTTATTGAGATTGAGCAGGGAATGAAGGCCTTGGCAGGAGTGGTGATGGAGTTGGATGATTGCGCTTTTCCTTTACTGCGGGGTATCGAGGCTACATCGAGTTTAGACGTGGGTTTTTCCACAGCCAATTGGGCTTTGCTAGTTGGTTCTGTACCGAGAGGCCCGGGGATGGAGAGAAAAGACCTGCTGAATGTGAATGGTAAGATTTTCACAGGGCAGGGCCGTGCCATTGCTAGTAACGCAGCTTCTGATATTAGGACGCTTGTAGTGGGTAATCCATGTAATACCAATGCTCTGATTGCGATGAATAACGCAGCGGGTGTTCCCAAAGAGAGGTTTTTTGCTATGACTCGGTTGGATGAAAACCGGGCGAAATCACAATTAGCGCTTAAGGCTGGATGCCACCATAGTGAGGTGACGAATCTATGCATTTGGGGGAACCATTCTGCGACTCAGTATCCAGATTTTGTTCAAGCTAAAATTGGTGACCAGAGAGTACAAGATGTGATCGAAGATCAAGGATGGCTGGAAGGTGAATTTATCACATCGGTCCAGCAGCGAGGAGCGGCTATTATACAAGCAAGAGGAGCTTCTTCTGCTGCATCTGCTGCGAACGGAGTGGTTGATACTGTGCGGAGTTTGACTAGCCCTACACCTGAGGGGGATTGGACAAGTGTAGCAGTGTGTTCTGATGGTTCCTATGGTATTGATGAAGGGCTAATCGCTTCGATGCCGATTCGGTCTATCGATGGCTGCTCTTGGGAAGTGGTTTCTGATCTTGAGATTGATGCCTTTTCTAAAGCTAAAATTGAAGCTTCCGTACAAGAGCTCCGTGAGGAGCGAGATGCTGTGCGTGATTTATTAGAATAGAGCTTGGCCTAGGAGGGGGATAGCACGGTTTTTATGATCCTGTTTGTGTAGGGTAAGGCCTTGAAATAGAGTGCTTCAGGGTGGGGTCGCCCTGCGGTATACGATGTTGTTTCTTTTCTAATGGCTAATCTCTATTTCTAGTGTAACATTGGTTTATCTATGAATTGTAAACGTTGCCAAGGGCTGCTCATCCCCCCATCTGAGCCATCTGCGAGGCGAGCAGTTATTCGCCGGTTTCGTCGTAATGGCAGTATTTGTGATGAATGTAGAGAAGAAGGTTTTCAATGGTATAGCGGGGGTGTTGTCTATCTATGCTCTGGAGCAGCCTTACTTATGATTGGTTACATGATGGAATCTATCGGGGTTATTTCAGCCGGGGTACTGAGTGTAGGAACAGGGTTTTGGCGGCAAAAACTGGCCTAGGATTTTTTGTTAGGGCTTTTTCGATCACTCGTAACTTGTTTAACTCCTCTGGAAGCAATCGTTTATGGGGTTGTGTTGAAAAACCGACGTGACACCATGACACTTTCCTAGCATGCTGCCTGCCTAATGGTTACTGATCCACTATTACAACTTTTACGAGCGAATGCTCGTTATACAAACGAAGAATTAGCAGAGCTTCTGACGCTTTCGCCCTCTGAAGTAGCTTCAAGGGTGGCTGATTTCGAAGCTAACGGAACGATTAAAGGCTATCAGGTCGTCGTGGATCCTGATATGGCTGGCGATGAAGGTGTCTGTGCCTTTATTGAGGTAAAGCTAAGCCCTGAGAGAGGGAATGGTTTTGATAAATTGGCAAATAGGATTGCGAAGTTTGATCAGGTTCTTAGCTGCTATTTAGCGAGCGGAGGGTATGATCTATTGTTAGTTGTAGAGGGGAATAGCTTGCGTGAAGTGGCTGGATTTGTATCACAAAAACTCAGTACAATGAGTGGTGTGTTATCTACCGCTACGCTTTTTCGATTAAAAGTGTATAAGGAGAATGGACTTCTTATGCGCTCAGAAGATGGTGACGGACGCCTTGCTATCAGCCCATAATAAGATACGGGGATGGATTATAGTAGTAAAATTGCTCGTCAAGTAGCAGCAGTGCCTCGCTCCGGTATTCGTGATTTCTTTGAGCTGGTTCAGGGTAGAGATGATGTGATTTCCCTCGGTGTGGGAGAGCCTGACTTTGATACCCCTTGGCATATTCGTGAAGCTGCTATTTATTCGTTAGAAAAGGGGCATACAAGTTATACCTCGAATCTAGGGCTTTTAAATTTGCGGCGAGAGATTGCTCATTATGTCAGTGATTTCTTCCATGTTTCCTACCAAGCTAACTCAGAGGTCTTAGTGACAGTTGGAGTCTCTGAGGCGATAGATTTAGCGCTAAGGGCCTTGTTAAATCCTGGTGATGAGGTGATTTATCATGAACCTTGTTATGTTTCTTACAGTCCTAGCATCGTTATGGCACATGGTGTGGCCAAAGGTGTGGGAACAAAGAAACAAGACGGTTTCTCATTGAAAGCCGCTACCTTGGAAGCTGCTATTACCCCTCGTTCCAGAGTACTTATGCTGAATTTCCCGACGAATCCAACTGGGGCGACGGCAGCGCGAGAGGATCTTGAAGAAATCGCATTGCTTTGCATAAAGCATGATTTAATCGTACTCAGTGATGAGATTTATAGTGAATTACGCTACGAGGAGGAAGAACATGTCTCGATCGCTTCTTTACCAGGGATGAAAGAGCGGACAATCCTTCTCCATGGCTTCTCTAAAGCATTTGCCATGACAGGCTTCCGCCTAGGGTATGCGTGTGCTCCGGCTCCATTGATCGAGGCAATGATGAAAATCCATCAATATTCCATGCTTTGTGCACCGATCACCAGTCAAGTCGCCGCTGTAGAGGCCTTAGTGAATGGGATGCCTGCTGTTGAGCGTATGCGTAAGGATTATCATCATCGCCGGGACTATATGGTAAAGCGGCTCAATGCCATGGGAATGGAGTGTCATAGCCCCGGGGGGGCGTTTTATGTTTTTCCTGAGATCCCTGATTGCGGCATGACTAGTAGGGAATTTGCTATGCAGCTGTTGGAAGCCACAAATGTAGCGGCAGTCCCTGGTGAGGCCTTTGGAGCTAGTGGCGAGGGTTTTTTACGCTGCTGCTATGCTACCAGCATGGAGGAAATTAAGGTGGCGATGGATAGAATGGAGCAGTTTGTTAAATCTCTGGGCTAATTTTGAATGATAGGTGACTTACTAACATCAATAAAGGTTGATAGGACGAGGGCGCATGTGGCGCCTTTTATACTCTTCATGTCCTTTTTGCTTCTTTTGATGTTAGATGGAGACTCTAGCTTTGGTTTTATCTGGAAGCATGTGGATGCTCCATGGTGGCGTCATTATCCGGAACACTGGATTTACCCAGTACAATCTATATGCGTGATGGCTTTACTAGTGTATTGCTGGAGTCGTTACGAGTTCCGCTGGGAACCGAGGAAAATGCTAATTGGCGCTGTCTTTGGAGTGGTTGGTATTGGTATTTGGATTTTGCCCTCCATTGTCTATGACTCTCTAGGTTTGACGGAGGATCCGGACAATTGGATGAAGTGGTTGGGGGTCATTCAGCGTGATAAGGGGTTTGATCCAGGTGTGTTTGATCATCAATTCGGCTATTGGACTTCCCTCATTCTACGCATGTTTCGTGCCGTCGTTGTTGTGTCACTGGTCGAAGAGATCTTTTGGCGCGGCTTTTTAATGCGGTTTTTAGTCAAGCCTGATGGTGATTATTGGAAGGTTCCATTTGGGCAATTTTCATGGTTGTCATATTTCGTCGTCACTGGAGCTTTTGTCTTTGTACATCAGGCCTGTGATCGCCCAGCAGCCTTCGTTTATGGTAGTTTAGCCTATCTATTGACGGTGAAGACAAAAAGTTTGTCCAGTGTTGTGGTCATGCACGGCGTTGCAAATTTCATCATGGGGTGGTATGCCATCTCTTACGATAAACTCGGGTTATGGTAGTTAGATAGTTAACTCTTCCCTTAAAATGAGAATGAAAATATTATGAAGATAGGAATCGCACAGATTAATGCTACCGTTGGCGACTTCCCGGGGAATGCGAAGCGTATCCTTCAAGCCTATAGAGCCTGTGTTGATTCCGGAGCAGATCTTGTCGTAACGCCTGAGATGTCTTTGGTCGGGTACCCTCCGCGTGATTTAGTTTTGAAGACTAGGTTTGTGGAGAAATGCAAGCAAGCTCTCGATTACCTTGCAGATGAAACAGGCGAGGTGCCTTTATTAGTGGGGTATGTCGATTACTATGATTATCAAAACTCAGGAAAGCCTCTCCGGAATGGGGCAGCGTTTCTTTATAATGGCGAGATTGTCCATAGGGTCTGGAAAACGTTATTACCGACATATGCTAGTTTTGATGAACAACGTTATTTTGAACCTTCAAGAGAATGTAAGCCCTTTGAATGGAAAGGTGTGAAGCTTGGTATCACAATTTGTGAAGACATTTGGGTGGATGATTTTCTAGAGCGCCCGACTTATAATAGAGATCCTGTAGGAGAGCTCCGCTCCCAAGGAGCAGAGATACTCATTAATATGAGTGCTTCTCCTTTCCAAAAAGGAAAACCACAAGATAGAGCGAACCGGCTGGAAGTCATTGCCTGTAGCTCAGGTATGCCAGTTGTCTTCTGCAATGCTGCAGGTGCGAATGATTCTCTTATCTTTGATGGGCATTCTATGGCTCTTGATGCGGAAGGGAATGAATTATGTAGTCTCCCCGGGTTTGATTCCTGCTTCAAAGTTGTCGATGTATTTAAGACAGGAAAAGAACCACCCAATGTTAGAGGATCTGATGTACAGGATATCTATAATGCCTTGGTTGTCGGTTTACATGACTATGTCCGAAAATCAGGATTTGAGACCGTTTGTATTGGCTTAAATGGCAGTGTGGACTCTGCATTGACAGCCTCTATTGCAACGCGTGCTGTGGGGGCAGAAAATGTGGTAGGCCTCATTATGCCCAGTCTGATTACCACTCACGAGGATATAGATGACGCTGTCCAACTTGCTCATAACCTGCAGATTCGTGCAGAAATAGTTCCTATTAGTGATAGTTATATGACTGTCGAACGTTCCCTAAGTGGTTTATTTCAAGGGATGTTAGTGGATAAAACGGAAGAGAATATCCAATCTCGTCTTCGTGGGATGTTCCTAATGGCGTATTCTAATAAATTTAATGCACTCTTATTGAGCTCTGGTAATAAAAGCGAACTGTCCATCGGTAATTGCTCGATTTATGGGGACATGTGCGGAGGGCTCGGAGTCATTAGCGATGTCCCTAAAACCTGGGTTTACCGTCTTGCAAACTATGTGAATGAAGAAAGCCCCGTGATCCCTCTGAATGTTTTGATGAAGGCCCCTTCTTCAGGCTTAGTGGTGGGGCAGAAAGATGCGGATCATTTACCGCCTTATGATGTGTTAGATAAGATTTTGGAGCTTTATGTTGAGTATCAAGTATCCGCTTCTGATATTGTAGAAGACCACCAATTTGATGAAGCGGTTGTGCGCTGGGTTCAGAGGAAAGTAGATTTAAATGAATGGAAGCGGCGTCAAGCCCCATTGGGGCTTCAAGTAACATCACGTGCTTTTGGAATGGGACGAAGAGTTCCTATTGTGCAGCGGTTTGTTGATTAAATGATGAGGGCTTATCCCTACTATGAAGCGTAAGATTAAACCCAAAAAAGAAGAGCCGCCAGTGGAAGCTTGTGTTGAGCCACCAGTGGAAGCTTGTGTAGACCCACCAGTGGCCAAGCGCTCGTTTCGCTTCGTTTGGGGTTTCATCTTAGTCGCTTTTCTCGTGTTTGGAGTGGGTGGGGGATGGATTTACTTCTCGAAACAGAAAGAGCTTAGACTTCTTGATGAACGCCGAATGCAGAGAGCGGAATTGATCAAACAAGCTCAACTTGATGATGCCCGGCAAGCTTTATCTGATGCTAAGGCATTCTTATCCCAGAGGAATTGGGAGAAGTTAGATGAGAAGGTTAAGAGGGCCAAGGCACTGGATCTTGATAGTCGTTTATCCTCAGAGTTCGTAGAGCTGGAGCAAAGGCGTGTTGTCACTATGGTAAATGACCTTCGAGATTTGGAAATCAAAGAAGGTCTTCAGTTGGGGAAGGAGAAGATAACGAGCAATGACTTTGAAGGGGCAACAGACTTATATAAAAACCTGTTGCTCAAGTATCCAAATACGAAAGATATTGAAGAAGCTCAATTAAGTTTGGTAGGGGCACAGAAAGCACACAGAGAGGAAGCAAGGAAAAATCAGATCTCTATTTTATTAGACCACGTGCATGATTTACTAGCTAGAAAAGACTGGCAAGGAGCTACAGCTAATCTAACAAAACTTAAGCAGCTTCAATTTGAAGGCCCGGCATTATTGGAGCTGGTTCGAGAAATCCAATCCGTAGAAGCGGAGGAGAAGGCTCAATTGCTGAAAGCTGAGATTGCTTTGAAAGCTTTGAAAGAAAAAGACCAAGGGAAATATTCTCAAGAACTGATGGATGAGATAGATCTGGCCTTGATCGATGCTCCTAATTTGAAAGAGCTCAAAGAATTTCGTTCTGAGGTCTTTGCTAGAGTTCAGTTAGTAAAGGTGCCGGAAGATGTCGCCTCCTTAGCGGAAGCTATGGATCAGGTGAGAGATGGTGACGAAATTCTATTAGGAGAGGGCGTCTTTCCTGGTAATATTATCGTGAATAAAGGTGTGAAAATACGGGGCAAAGGTGCCGGGAAAACGTCTATTATAGCGAACTATGATACAGGGCCTGGATTTGTTTTTCAAAGGGGGAATAGCTTATTGGAACATGTTGAAGTAAGAGGGGCTGGGGTCGGTCTAGGTGATCAGGGTTATGCCGGGATTCTACTTCAGCATGGTTCTTTATCTGTGCGTCATACGGTGATTACTCATTCTCCAGGGCACGGGATTGTTGTGAGTGGGGGGAGTTTAACTGCGAAGTCATGTGTGATTGAGGATCCTGCGTGGAATGGTCTTAGCGTTTATGGGAAGGGTAGTTCTGCTGTGTTGGAAGATGTTTCTATTCGCCAGGCTTGTAGACATGGTGTTGAGATTTGGGATGGAGCATCTGCTCATTTGAATTCAGGTGTTTCGATCGAGTCATGTGATAGAACAGGGGTGGTTGTGACTGGGGCTGGTAGTGCACTGCACCTAGTGTCTACTCTGATTGCTAAAAACCGAGAATCAGGAGTCGCTGTGGCATCTAAGGCTACGCTGGTGGCGAAGGATGTTAGAAGTGTGAATAATTTATTTAGTGGTCTAACTGGTTCAGGGCAGGGCACGAAAGTATCAATGGAAGGTTTAGTGGCCCATCAAAATGGGCAGAATGGTGTATGGCTAGGCCCGAAGGTTGATGTTGTCCTGTATCGAGACTGTTCTTGTAAAGAGAATGGCTTGAGACAGGCAGATTTACCTCGTTGAGGCTTTTTAAGGAAGTTTCCAGCTTTGCTGAAGTTTGGCGTATTCTTGCTTCGTTAATAAGAGATAGTGAGGATGTGAAGTTGGCTTTATCCAGGCTATAAGCCTTTTAAGTTTAGTTTCCTCCATCGTCGTACAACCACTTGTTGCTTTGGCTCCGGATTGACGCCAAATATGAAAAAAAATAGCACTACCTGCATTTGGTATAGCAGGTGAGTTTTTTGTGGCGTGATTATGAGCTATGTAGAGCTTGAGCGCATGAGCGGGGTCTCCCTGGCGCATTTGTTGTTGTTTTTCCCAACTTGTTTTTGGGTCATGTGGTAAAATGATATGGCGATTATAGTATGAAGATTTGCTGTCTTCTACCCATAGATCACGCTCTGTTACGGTTCTGTATGTTAGATCTGCTTGTCTTTGTATTTTAGAAGCGTAACCATAGGCGCCTCCAATTCCAAATAAACCGGCGGGGGCCTTGCCATCACCTTCTAGTTTATGCCGGCCTGGTTGGTTAGGGTGGACGCCTCGCCCCCAAGCCATACCGTTTCTACCTAAGCGCCCTGGCCAAGCAGGCCCTTGAGCTTTCCAGCCCTTGGATGTTCTTTCGTATAAGGAGAGGGTGACGTGGGAGCTATTCCAGCCAGAGCTAATACCTATGATGAGTTGGCGGCATTCTGCTGGGATCTGAGCCATGAGGAGATGGCTATGAAGAAAGAGGGTGAAACAGAAGATGGATAGACGAGACATAAGATATATGATGTATTATGGCCTCATTCTACGGGGAGAATGAGCGAATGACGATAGGAATGTGTGAAGCCTCTTCTATTTGATTGGGTGAGGGGAGTAAGGGGGAGGGTGGTGCGACTCAATGAGTGATCTAACAATAATAGTGCGACTTCTCCATTCACTGTCACACTAGTCGCTGGTGTTTCCCTTAGCGCCTCTAGGAGGGCTGGGGCACTGCGGTTTGTAGCGATTCACGGTAAAGGCGTAGTTTCGCAGATTTGAGCTACTATGGCTACCTCCTTTTTTATGGGTTGAGTTCGCTGCTATCGTTTTAGAAATGCTTGACTATGGATACAGTGTTGAATGAGATCCTGTAGCCCTAAGCCTTTTTTATGGATAAGTGAAGTGAGATGATTCACTTCAGCTTGATCTGCAAAATTTAGTTCTCTGCCTGTGCTATATGTGAGAAATTTGACGATGATATTGCGTGTAACGTTCTTCTTTCGTTTGAGAAGTTCTTTTGTGAGGCCTGCGGTATTATTGATCACAGTTCCATCGAGTAGCGTTCCTGTAGCATCTATGTTTGCCCCTCTATTTCGAAGCATTCTAGATTCTTTAAATATAGGGTATTTATGGCGATAGACACCTATTGGATCATAGTGCTCTAGTGCGAAACCCCATGCATCGATCTTGGAGTGGCAATCATTACAAACGGCCACCGTTCTATGTTTTTCTAGGCGTTCTTTGATGGTGGTAGCTCCGCGAGTATCTGGCTCTATAGTTGGGACGTCAGGCGGTGCCGGTGCTGGGGGTGTCCCAAGTAGAGATTCTAGCACCCAGACTCCGCGTGTCACTGGAGATGTTTCTACTCCATTAGCGGATGAGGTGAGTACACTTGCATGCCCAATAATGCCGAGAGGGCGTGGGTTGTCTTTAGGAAATACTACTTTTCTGAATTGTGTGCCTTTGATATGGTGCCAGCCATAAAGCCTAGCTAGGGCGCTGTTCACGAAGGTGTAGTTACTATCTAGCAAGCGGTGAACAGGTTGGTTTTTTTGGAGAATATCGGCAAAAAAGAGTTGGGTCTCTTTCTTCATCGCACTTTCAAGATGATCACGAAAGTAAGCTGGGAATTGATTTCTTGAAGGAAGCATGGAGCCTAATTTATCGATACGTAACCAAGCTTCTGTGAAATTTCTATGGAAAGCTTCTGCCTTGGGGCTATTGAGGAGGCGTTTGATTTCTGATGTTAATACGGCTGGTTGCTCGAGCTCGCCCGATGCAGCTAGTGATAGTAGGCGTTGATCTGGCATTGATGACCAGAATGTGTAGGACAGTCTGTTAGCGAGTTCGTAAGGAGTTAACTTCTTTTGCTTATCTGAGTTCCCCTCATGCATGTAGAGGAAGCGTGGTGAGCTTAAAATACCTGTAAAGCCGAGGCGAATGGCTGCCCCTGGTTCCATACCGTTGGTGATGTTGTTACGAATTGCAGAGACATAGTGGGATACTTGCTCTGCTTTCACTGGTTTACGAAAGGCTTTGGTTGCAAAGTTTTTGACGGCCTTAGGTAGATTTACTTTGTTTGGTTGCAGCACATCTCCGAAGATTTCTTTGTGAAGTTGAGAGGGCCAGTCTTTATGAATTGGGCCATGGAGTTTCATTTGAAAGACACGAAGCATTGGCCCTTTATAGATTTCAGAGAGATAGGGGAGTTTGGTTTCTTTGATCGATGGGACAAATTGGTTATTCTGCCGCATTTTAGTTCGGACAAAGTCTGGGGGGTATACTTTTCCTTTGAGATGCTCTTCGTACAGTTTCGAGAATGCTTGCGTTGCATTAGGCATTCCGTTCATCCAACTAACAGATGGTATGGATCCTTTGGGTAGCCATACTGTATAGCTATATGATTTCCGCTGATGATCTGTTAAGTCCCATGTTTTGAGGTGGATACGGCCTGTGGTTGCGGCTTCTCCTAAATTTTCAGGTTTTGGGGCCAGCCATAGCGCCATTTGTAATGGTTCCTCTAAATCTAATGACGAGTAGATTTCTTTCGGGTACGGGTGCTTCCTGTTGACCGCTGTCGCGTCTATTGTGATTGTGTAGTAGCCGGCTTCTTGTATTCCCCCTTTATTTTTTAAAGCTGTGACGTAGTTAGAAAAGCGTTCAAGAGCGGAACCGTGCCCGATATCTAGAAAGTTATTATGCTTCGGCGCGCTTCGGTATTTTGGCCCTCCGGTTTCGAATGTTCTGGCATTAAATTCTCGTGGCTTATAAATGATTGTCTTTGTGTTAGGTCGATTTTTAGGAAAAGGGAAGGCGTGCTCAATGTAGTGACGATTGGCTTTGACTATACGCTGTAGTTGAATATCTGATAGGACTTGGGCTTCGCCAATATTTTTGAAACCGTGGTGCTCTAGCTCTGATGGGAATTCGATGGTCTGATCATCTGTACGGGCATCGACATTGAGGAGGTCGGTGATTGTATTTTTGTATTCTTCTGTAGTCAGCCTCCTGAGGATAGTGGTGCGTGGTTTTGAGCTTTCTTCGGATTGGATTAAGTATTCTGTGAGGCGTTGGACGGCTGTTTGGATTTCTTGATCGTTTGGTTGAAGTACTTTTTTCTTTTTCGGAGGCATTTCTCCGAGGTTAATTTGATCAAGAATTTCTTCTATCGTGAGAAGGTGCTTCTTGTGGTATGGGTCTGAGAGGAAAGGATCGAAATTACGGTCTCCTTTTTCTGTCCATTCGTTATGACATTCTGTGCAATACGTTTCAACAAATGTGGCGACATACTCTAACTGATCCGATGAATTAGCTGGGGTGAGTTGCGTGGACACAGTGCTCTGTTTTGGTGCCGCTATAAGAAATGGGGTGACCAAAGTGGAGTAAATGATCGTAAGAACGATAAGATGACTGTGTGGAAGCATAGGAGTGAATTTGTGGACGGGAAGGGTATAGAGGGAGGGTCGGTTATGCGGATATATCTAGGCCTGTTAGGGTGCCTGTCGCTGTATTGAACCGTTCAATCTCTAAGCCAAAGTTTTGTAACATCGATGTGAAGATGTTGGTTGCTGGAGGAGAAGAGGCTTGTCTGGATGGATTAAATTGCATGTGAGAACCGTGTTTGAACCCTCCTCCTGCCAATACGAACGGTAGGCTTCGGTTGGAATGTGAACTAGCATTTCCCATTCCTGATCCAATGAGGGACATGGTGTTATCAAAGAGTGAAGACCCGTCTGCTTCTGTTATTGTTTTTAGCTGGTCTTGAAAGCGGGCAAACTGTTGCATATGGAATGTTTCCACGATCGATAACTCTTTTAAGAAATCTGGCATTTTACCATGGTGAGAGAGCTGATGGTAGCCTTTCTGCACGCCTTCAAACCCACCATTATTATAGCCAAAATCTGAAATCTCAAAACTAATCACTCTCGTGGAATCAGTCTGTAGAGCTAAGGCCATTAGATCATAATATAAAGGAACTCGGTCGATGAAATCCATTTCTTTGATTCCTTCAGGGAGAGCATAACTTACTTTTGGTTTTGGCCGGTTTAACCATGCTTTTGATTGGGTTAAACGCTTTTCTATGGATCGTAGTGATGTGAAGTATTGGTCTACTTTCTCTTTGTCATCTTTTCCCAGCTCTTTTTGTAAAGCCTTTGCATCTAGAGCTACGAGATCTAGAATGCTTTTTTCTTCATTGAACGCACGCTTGAGGACATTGAGTTCATTTCCCTTAGGGTTTTGAAATAGGGCTGCGTAGATGGCACGGAGGTCTACGATAGGGGGGATAGCAACGCCGCTAGAATTCCAGGATAATAAATTAATCGGTACGCTTCCTGTGGTCAGCTGCATGGATGGGTAGCGGGTGGTTTCTCCTACAAATTCTGCGGCTTTTTGATCTAAGCTAATATTTTTTTCCGCAAAGCTGGAAGCACTACTAGAAACGACACCTGAAAGAAAACTATGCACTCCTTTATGGCCACCAGTTCCTGTATCTCCGTGATCTAAGCCTGAGATGACGGTGAAATCATTTTGCATATGAGCGAGTGGCTTTAGCAGTGGGGAGAGTTGGTAATTGTTACCGGATTGTTTGGGGAATATCTGGCTTGGCACAAAGCCGTAGTTTGATCCGATACAGACCATGCGCTTAGGAGCTTTTGTTATGCTTTTAGACTCAGCCATAACATGGAGATAAGGGAGGGATAAGGCCGCGCCACCTACTCCTCTCAGGAAATGGCGGCGGTCAATTGATTTACGTATGGTAGAACTCATAATGGGAAATAATGGATTTCTAGTGTTATAGCTATCCAAGTATACGGTACCCATTGGGCATTTTCTTCAAAGAAATGTCAATTATCTCAAACTGAAGTGAATTGTAAGAAGCTTGAAGATTGGTGTTTCCGTCGTTTTCGCTCCTTGATCTACAAGGATAGAGAAGCTTAGGAACACTGTGAATGACTACTGTGAATGATAAGTCCTGATTCTAGTCTTATCTAGAGTGAACCTGAGGATACTTAATTGTCTTTGGGTAAATGCCCAGCTGTGACGGCGGCGTTTAAAATCTGATCCGTATATTCCCAGAGATCGTTTGAGCCTGTTTTAATGATTTGGTTTCTATTGCGAACCATGGACTCAGTCACTTTGTTTTCATGCCAAGTTTTGCCCTCTGTACTTGTGTTGTGTATGAGAGGGATGAGGCGGTCACAGGCGTTACAAAAGCGAGATTCTGGTGTGTCACCTGTTTCAAATTCGATCCAGAGATCTAATAGCTCTTGATGGAATGGGGGAGGGAGTAATCCAAAAATACGCTTTGCCGCAGTTAATTCCGTTTCAAACTTATTGCTTTGGTCTGCTGCGTAGCAAAATGTATCTCCTGCATCGATTTCTACAATATCATGGATTAATTGCATTTTGAGCGCCTTGAGGACATCGATTGGCTCATTACTATGCTCTGCCATGATGAGTACCAGCATGGTGCTATGCCAGCTATGCTCGGCGGTGTTTTCATAGCGCTCTTTACTGATTAATAAGCTCTTGCGTATAATGCTCTTTAGGGAATCAATTTCCTTAATGAATTGGATTTTTTGTTCGATAGCATTCATATCAAATGTAGTGATGTTGCAATTTGCTTCGCGGAATCAATAAAGTCGGGGTGTTGTGGGGCCCATCCTGTGTTCCTAGCCTTTTCGTTACTAACAGATTTGTGGGTCCAGCCCCGTTTCCGGTTTAAATCTCGCGGTTTAGAAGGAGGCATGGGCTTCTGAAATAAGGCGCAGAGCTTTTCAAAGGTTTGATGCTGGCTGCGGGGAGAGCTATCAGAGATGTTAAAAATTTCTCCCTTGGCCTTATCAGGGTGCGTCAGAAAGTGGAGAAAGGAGGCAGCCGCATCGTCTCTGTGAATTTGGTTCAGAATACGGCGTCCATCTTCCTCCAGAGAAGCCTCGTCACTAAGAAATTTCTTAAGAATGAAGGATCGCTGAGGCCCATAGATTCCAGATAGCCGGATGACGGTTCCATGTTGTGATAGAACAAGCTGTTCTGCTTCTAATAGAATGCGGCCTGTCGCTCTATCAGGCTTTGTTGTGCTAGATTCTGTGACGGTTGATCCATCAATCTGAGCATAAACAGAGGTGCTGGATGTGAAGAGGATGTTGGCTGTTGGGAAAACGGTTTGCAGGTTCTGGACACCGTCTACAAAGACGGAGCGGTAAGCTTCCTCTCCTCCTCGGCCGGATGAAGCGCAGTGAATAATGTGATCAGGGTTGATTCCGAGGCTTTGTAAGGATTTTTGTGAAGTGACATCGGCAGAGACCACTTCCTGCGTAGGGTCTGAGGTGCGAGATACAGCGGTGACGGTGTGTCCTGCTAAGCGTAGTAAGCGAGCTATCTCGCTACCAACGTAGCCGTGACCGATAAGTAGTGTGTGTGGAGACATAGTGATGGGAGAGAGGTTTAATGAGCTGCCATAAGTTCTTCAATCTCATCAGCCTCAATTGGGATGTCTGCCATAAGGTCTAGATTACCTTCAGCACCAATCACATAGTTATTCTCCAAACGTATTCCTAAGTTTTCCTCTCGAATGTAAATTCCTGGTTCAATCGTGAAGACCATACCTTCTTCAATAGGGTGGTCTGTAGGGGCGACGTCGTGAACATCAAGGCCCAAGTGATGGGAGGTGCCGTGCATGAAGTACTTTTTGACAAGAGGCTTAGAAGCATCCTGTTCCATGGCTTCTTCAGCACTAAATAGACCCAGAGCAATTAGTTCACCTTGCATGAATTCAAGTACTTTGGCTTGATACTGACTTGGCTTAATCCCGGGACGTAGAATAGAATTAGCGTAGCGCATGGCGCGTAGGACGGCATCGTAGACAGCGCGTTGCCGAGGAGTAAATTGACCATTGACGGGAATAGTTCTCGTCATATCCGAATTCCAATTCGCCCATTCTGCCGCTACGTCCATTAGGATCAAATCTCCATCATTGCAAATCTGGTTATTCTCTAGGTAATGAAGAACAGTGGCGTTAGAGCCGCTACCAATAATGGGAGAATAGGCAAAACCTTTAGATCTCCGGCGTAGGAATTCATGGGCAAATTCTGCTTCGATTTCCCATTCCCCGACACCTGGTTTGACAAAGCGTAACACACGCCGGAATCCCGCTTCTGTAATCTTAGCCGCCTTAGCGATTAGATCGATCTCGATCGGTGACTTAATCATCCGTAGTGGGCTCATCAATGGAGCTAGGCGTTGGATAGAAAGATTGGGGTATTGCTCCAGTAGCTCTTTGCGCAAGCGATCATTGCGTGTTTCAACACAGGAAGAGGCTCTGGAATGCTCATTTTGAAACAGGTAAACTTGATTTGTCTCCTTTAGCAGTTCTTCTAGGATAGAGTCGAGTTCACTAGTCCATTCAATACGCTGGATTCCACTAATCTTTCGGGCTGTTTCTTTACTATATTTAGCTCCTTCCCAAATGGCTAACTGATCGCTGGTTTCTCTTACAAAGAGAATTTCACGATGTTCGGGCGCTTTGGCTTGAGGGTAGAGAAGCAGGACGCTTTCTTCCTGATCTGCTCCACTTAGATAGAGTAGGTCTGAGTTTTGATGGAAGGTCATGATGCCATCTGCATTCGTAGGCATCACATCATTTGAATGGAGAAGGACGAGGCTGTTAGGAAGTAAGGATTGAACCAGTTCTTTCCGGTTCTCACAAAACAGTTTGGAGTCTATCACATCGTAGCGAGTCATATCGTATTCTTCTACTTGAGTTTAATGAGAGGGTGGGTAGGACGCTGCAATTTGATCTGCCCAGTATTTAGCTTTGCTAGCGAAGCTTTGATCCATATTGTTGTAGGTAATTCCGCGTGAGACATTGATGATATCTGGGGCGGAACGTTTGCTGTCAGCTAAATTTTTCAAATCACCACCTTGAGCTCCGAGGCCTGGAATAAGTAGAGGGAAGTCAGCTAAACGATCAAGCACATCTTGGTTCGCATTGGTTAATCCCACGACCATCCCGACATTCGTCGCTTTGTTTTCTGTTAAGGCCCGTTTGGCAAGATCTTGAACGAGTTCAAACACATAACGTTCACCTACGAGTTGTTGCTGGAAGTCCGCGCTCCCTGGATTGGAGGTGATAGCGAGAAGGTAAATATTTTTACCTTCCCAATCCAAGAATGGCTCTAGGGTGTCATATCCTAGGAAAGGATTCAGAGTAACAGAATCTACGTTCCAATTCTTAAAATAGGATTTCGCGTAATATTGTTGCGTCTCACCAATGTCACTCCGTTTTGCATCAAGGATGATCGGTACTTCTTTTGGCATACTTTCAAGAAGCTGTTCGAGGATTTCTAACCCACGGATCCCCATCGCTTCGAAATAAGCCATATTGGGTTTAAAGGTCGCAGCATATTCCCAAGTTTCATCGACCACTTGTTTTAGAAAATCTGGGACAGTCTCGATGCCACCAGTGAGTTGAGGGCGTGGGTCTAACCCGATACAGAGGCGAGAACCTGTGGCTTGGATCCTTAATTGAAGCTTTTGCTCATATCGCATATTGGGAGGATTCCATAGTCTAGGTTGAATTGGAAATGTAAAAATTCTAGACTTTGGTCTGACTTAGGCTAGCTGTAAATAGACTGTCGGCATACGTCCGACCTAATTAATTCCAATATATATGAAAAACATAGTATCAATGACCGTTCTAGCAGTGACTGCTGCCGCGGTGTTTACGAGCTGTAGCGACCCAAAGGAGCAATCAGAAACTAACTCAGAAGGCCAATGGAGCCAAGATGCGGTCCTTCGTTTCTCAGCGATTCCTGATTCTGACACGACGGCACAAGCTGCGAAATTTCAACCAGTGGCTGATTATTTAGAGAAAGCGCTTGGTATAAAGGCTGAGTTTGTACCTTCTGCTAGTTACTCTGCGTCTGTAGCTAAGTTTAAAGGCGGAGATATCCAGTTAGCTTGGTTTGGTGGAGTTTCAGGTGTACAGGCACGTGAGATCGAAGGTGCTTGCGCGATTGCTGCAGGTCAGAAGGATCTTAAATTTAAGAGCTACTTCATCGCTCATAAAGACACAGGGCTTACCTATAGTGATACTTTTCCTAAGGCTATCGCCAATCATACATTTACTTTCGGGAGTACAGGTTCTACCTCAGGCCGAGTGATGCCTTCTTTTTATGTTCATGAAAATACAGGAGAGTGGCCTGATTCCTTCTTTAAGAAAGGTGAAATCGGTTTCTCAGGAGCTCATGATAAAACAGCCTACGCTGTGCAAAACGGCACCTTTGAAGTCGGAGCACTCAGCTTTGGGCAATATGAAAAGATGGTAAAAGCAGGAACGATAGATCCTAACGTTTGCGTGAAAATCTGGGAAACACCTACCTTTGCAGATTACAATTTCACAGCACACCCACAACTAGAGAAAAGCTTTGGTGAAGGATTTACATGCGCTCTTCAGCAAGCGCTGATTGATTGTAAAGATGCGGATGCTTTAACGGCGCTTGATCGCCAGGAATTAATCAAAGTAGATGATGCGCTTTTTGAAGGCATCGCTGCAGTAATGAAGCAAGTAGGGCTCTAGAGCTTAAAACGAATTTCATCGAATAGTTTCAAACGATTCGTAGAGACCGATCTGGAAAAAATGCATGTTCTGGATCGGTTTTTTTATGATTCTTAAGGATCACTCTTAAGGATAAGAGTCGAATAAAATATGGATGATCCTTTCAAGTGGCACAAAGGGATCGTCTTAGCAAAATAAGTATTCACAAATAGGCCGCCTAGCTGAAACTAGGCGGCCTATATATTTGGTGTGGATCAATAAGATAAATCACATTTGGGTGGTGAGGTAATCCGTACAGTACAGAGGGCTGTATTGGTCTAGATTCCTTTCCGTATCTTATTTGAATTTGGGGCCTGTGTTGTCTTAATTGGGGTAAGGAATTGTTATAATGTGTTGCTGAAAAGGGGTGTATTCTTATAGGGAATAGTTGGGGAGGTGAAGGGGAATAACAGGTTGCTGTGGTAAAAAGCGAAGAAATAAACGCTCTCTACACCTACTAATGTGAACACTTCCTAAAACGTTTCATAAAAAATATAATATTTTCTGGTAAAGATCATTTTTTTATTAACTTGTTTGCCAGTGATTTCGTCATGCTACAGATAGTTCGTTTTTATCTGACATCGATAGAGATTTGTTGTTTAGTGTAACTTGTTTATTGTTAGTTGTTTTATGGTTTTGTTGTTGTTTGTTGGGAAATGTTTCCGTTTTATCGTTTTGGGGCTTTTATGATGGAAGGGGGATTGTCGAAATGTTTGATGTTGTTGGATTAAAATGGATTGTTTTAACCCTAGCGTATGTAAACGTTATTGCTTTTGAGCGATTCAATCCGCCAATCAATGGTTGAGAAAATTTAGGAAAAGAAAGGAATTTTGCTGACACAGGCGATTTGGATTCTAAGTTTTTGGACATGGAGCACGTTCTCTCGGCAGACCAATTTACTAGATCTCAGCTTGATTACCTTATGATTCGATCTAGGGAGATGGAGCAAGTCATGAAACAGGGAGGATCGGATCTTTGCAAGGGAAGGATTTTGGGAGCTCTTTTCTATGAACCTTCGACGCGAACGCGCTTGTCTTTTGAGGCTGCCATGATGCGGCTTGGGGGCAATGTGATCTCAGAGACAGATGTGACTTTTTCTTCTCAGACAAAGGGGGAAGTTATGGAGGATACCATCCGCATCGTCGGTAGCTATACCGATGTGATCGCTCTACGAACGAAGGTGAAAGGGGAAGCGAAATTAGCAGCGCACTATTCTCCTGTACCAGTCTTAAATGGAGGAGATGGTAGTGGAGAGCACCCTACACAGAGCTTATTAGATCTGTATACCATTACCAAGTATCATAAAATCGGAGAAGAGGCTTTGAAGATCGTATTTGTAGGTGACTTGAAGTATGGGAGAACGGTGCATTCTCTCGCTAAAATTTTGAGGCATTACGAAGGTGTGGAATTTACCTTTGTCGCTCCAGAGGTGATCCAAATGCCGGCTGACTATGTGGAGGCATCAGACAGGATGATTCATACTCTTGAGCCATCTGTCTTGAGAGAGGCTGATGTGATTTATGATACCCGTATGCAGAAGGAGCGCTTTGATGATATGGAGAAATATCATCAGGTGAAAAATACATTTGTGTTCACCCCTGAGTTGGTGGAACAGATGAAGGAGGAGGCGATTTTAATGCACCCCTTGCCGAGAGTGGATGAAATACGTCAGTCAGTGGACGCATTACCACAAGCTAAGTATTTTGAACAAGCGACGAATGGTATACCTGTGCGGATGGCTTTGATTGCAGAAGTTCTAGGTCTCTAGGGCGGAATCGCGGCTTCTTTCTCTTTGCATGAAGAAGAGAGTTGGGGCAGCATGAGCGTAACGTTATTGGTAACTGTATTTATGGCTAAACAACTTTTCGGCACAGATGGTATTCGTGGAAGGGCGAATCAATATCCCATTACTTCAGAACTCGCTCTTCGGCTTGGTCGAGCTATTTCGCGTGTTTTCCCTTCTTCGAGCAGAAAGAAAGTATTAATTGGCCGAGATACAAGAGCTTCAGGGATCATGCTGGAGTCAGCAATTTGTGCTGGTCTCTTGTCGGAAGGTGTCGATGTCTACTTAGTAGGCGTACTTCCTACGCCGGCGGTGTCATATTTGACGAGTGCGCTGGGCTGTGATGCTGGAGTGATGTTAACAGCTTCTCATAATCCGCATATGGACAATGGGATTAAAATTTTTGGGGCGGATGGGTATAAATTAAATGATGAAGTAGAAGAATTAGTAGAAGGCTTTTTATTGTCTGAAGAAGCTCTGGAAGCGCCTCTGGATATGGTGCTAGGGCAAGTGATTGAGGTGGCCGATGCAGCTGAACGTTATACAGAATTTACGAAACGAGCTTTGGCAGACCAATCCTTAGCAGGCCTTAAGATCGTAATAGACTGTGCACACGGAGCGGCCTATCAGGTAGGGCCGAAGGTGTTTAAGGAATTGGGAGCTGAAGTAGTGACTGTTGGTGTGGAGCCAGATGGGCGAAATATCAATGAAGGGGTGGGGGCGATGCATCCAGAGTATGCATCTAGTCTTGTGAAGTCTGCCGGTGCGGACTTGGGCCTTTGCTTAGATGGTGATGCTGACCGGCTCATTCTGGTAGATGGAGGTGGGAACGTCGTTTCTGGGGATAGAGTGCTGTGCTTGAGTGCGATGGCATTAAAAGAATCGGGCCAGCTAGAGGGGGATACTTTGGTTGCTACAGTGATGAGTAATTTAGGACTAAAGGTGGCTTTAGAAAGCGCAGGTATTGATGTCGTACAAACTGCTGTGGGGGATAGGCATGTGATTGAGTGTATGCGTGAGCATGGGTATTCTCTGGGGGGAGAGAATTCTGGGCACGTGATTTTCTCTGATTATGCCACCACGGGAGATGGCATTATGAGTGCGCTAATGGTGATGGCCTTTATGAAGCGTGGGGATAAGACGCTCGCTGAGTTAGCAGACTGTATGGAGGAGTTCTCGCAAGAGTTACATGCTCTAGCGGTGAAGGAAAAACCTCCGATTGAAGAGCTGCCTTCATTAGTAGAGGCTATTCGCTCTACAGAAGAAGTGCTTGGAGAGCGAGGGCGAGTCTTAGTCCGTTATTCTGGAACAGAGAAAAAAATGAGAGTGCTAGTCGAAGCTCAAGATAGTGTGATGGCTAGTGAAGAAGCTGCTAAAATATGTGCTGTAGTCGCTGAGATTATTGGTGAATAGAGTAAGTCGTAGATCAAGATATGAGTTTTTACCCAGTACAACAGATAGGAAATTGGTGGCCACTTGCAGAAGGGGGCGTGCCTGAGGAGCAACAATTAGCTGGTGGTGTTTTACGGAGTTGGCAGCAAGAACGGCAACCAGAGCAAGGACATCAGGTGGCTAATGCTTGGATCTGTGCAGAAGACTGGCAGAGATTACAAGGTGAAGACCAAAATACTGTTCTAATCGATGCGGATGGGAATGAGCTTGCTTGGTTAGGTGATAGATCTGGCAGTGAAACCACTGTAACAGCTAGTCTGGGCTCCTACTTGTTACTTTACCCGTGGCAGCTCATTACCCTCAATGAGTCTTTAGTCTCAGAGCTTTCTCAGAACCGAATAGAAGGAGAGTTGAGCCCAGCTGCTCATGTGGAAGGTTTTCTTACAGTAGGTGCAGGCACGCGGATTCTACCCGGCGTATTTATCGAGGGGAATGTGATGATTGGTGAAAACTGTAAAATCGGGCCAAATTGTTACCTCAGAGGAAACACGGCGATCGGGGATGGAGTGCATATTGGGCAATCTGTGGAAGTGAAAAACTCTGTGATAGGGCATGGCTCCTCCGTGGGGCACCTCAGTTACGTCGGTGATAGCGTATTGGGGCATAAGGTTAATTTCGGTGCTGGCACTACGACATCGAATCTGCGGCACGATGGATCAAACCATCATTCTGCTGTGAATGGTGAATTAGTATCAACCGGCCGGAGAAAGCTAGGTACTATTGTAGGTGACAATGTGCACACAGGCATTCACACTGCCATTTATCCAGGGCGTAAGCTGGGTCCGAATTCTTCGACACTACCAAACGCTACGGTCCAAAAAGACATCCTCTAATTTATTACCTCTTATTTAAGTACCAACTATTATGTGCGGAATTGTAGCCTATACTGGAAATCGCTCAGCGACTCCTATCCTTGTCAACGGATTACGTAAACTCGAATACCGAGGGTATGACTCTGCTGGAATTGCTATACAGCGTGATGGCGAGATCAATATTTATAAAAAAGAAGGGAAAGTGGCCAATCTTGCCGAGCTACTAGGTGATTACCGAGAAGACCCATTACATACAGAAGCCTTTGTTGGTATTGCCCACACTCGCTGGGCTACGCATGGGCCGCCAACGACGAAGAATGCCCACCCTCACCCTGGAGGTGATGACCGCATTGCACTGGTACATAATGGGATTATTGAGAATTACCGTGGATTGAAGGCGAAGTTGGAGGCGGAAGGTAGAATATTTCTTTCTGATACAGATAGTGAGGTCTTGGCTCAATTGATTGATTCTCTCTATGAAGGCGATCTTGTGGTAGCCGTTTTAAGCGCGTTGAAGCAGGTGGAGGGTACCTTCGGGATTGCTTGTATTAGTTGTGAGGAACCTGGGCGCTTGGTAACAGCGCGGCGTGGGTCTCCTATCGTCATAGGTCTAGGAGATAATGAAACGATTGTGGCCTCAGATGCCTCCGCCATTATTAGCCATACCCGCCAGGCCATTTATTTAGATGATAATGACATAGCTATTATCGACGGAGGAAAAGTCGACATTCGCACATTAGATGCCGTGCCAGTGCAGCGGGATGCTTCTGATATCGATTGGTCTCCTGATGCCGCAGAAAAAGGGGGGTATGAGCACTATATGCTGAAGGAGATTTATGAGCAGCCAGAGGCCGTACGTAATACGATTCGTGGTCGTGTTGATCATGAACGGGGCAGCGCATTACTCTCTGGTTTGAGCCTTACACCGCGGGAGTTAGTGGAATTCCGCCGACTTCTCATAGTCGGTTGTGGCACCTCTCTGAATGCAGGGCTCGTTGGAGAATACGCCGTGGAAGATTTCGCAGGAATGCTGGCAGAAGTGGAGCAAGCCGCAGAATTCCGCTATAGAAACCCGATTGTAGGGGCAAAGGACATCGTAATAGCAATCAGCCAATCCGGGGAAACTGCGGATACCTTAGCTGCTGTGCGTGAAGCCGCTGATAAAGGGGCATTAGTCGCAGGGCTAGTGAATGTCGTAGGATCGACGATCGCACGGGAGGCAGGGCGTGGGATCTACCTCCATGCAGGGCCTGAGATCAGTGTGGCTTCGACAAAGGCCTTCACTTGCCAAGTATCAGTGCTCCTATTAGTAGCCCTTAAACTAGCAAGAAGTAATCGACTCTCTCGTGAGCGAGGCGTGAAAATAGCTCAAGAGATTTCAAGAATCCCTGCGCTCATTGATGAAGTGTTAGAGCAGAACGATGCGATCATAAAGGTAGCAGAAGATTTCACGGAATATAAGAACATGTTCTACATTGGCAGAGGCTATATGTTCCCTGTCGCTTTGGAAGGAGCTCTTAAGATTAAAGAAATTTCCTACATCCATGCAGAAGCGTATAATGCAGCAGAGCTGAAGCATGGCCCAATTGCATTACTTGATGAAAATATGCCTGTAGTAGCACTACTGAACCAGGGGCCGGGGCAGGAGAAAACCGTCGGTAATGTAGAGGAGTGCAGAGCTCGCAAAGCACCTGTGTTAGGCTTGATTACTGAGGGGGATGAAGAGGCAAAGGCAGCTTGTGACTGGGTGATCGAAATTCCAGAAAGCCCACATTACACGACGACAATCACTGCGACTGTTGCCTTACAGCTATTTGCATATCACGTCGCTCGCCTCAGAGGCTGTGCCATTGATCAGCCAAGGAATTTGGCGAAGAGTGTCACTGTCGAATAGAGGGGGGATCTCATTCTTGAGTCTAAAGAATGCTACAATTTTAGATGACAAGCCTTCCATCAGGCCTATCTAAATGAAGCACGAAAAATACAACTTTGGACAAGAAGGTGCAAATCATCGTCTCTTTCCTTAGAGTACTCGAAACGTGATCCATGGGTTGTTGATCAATGGATCACGTTGTTTTTAGAACGAAGCTCTATGCCCTTGCCGACTGAGCCTCGCGATGTTTTTTCTAGAATTCTCTTGGATTAATTCGCTCCTGGAATTTTAAGATTTGTAGTTAGGGGGACGCTAGCTTCATTGATATAAGCATTGGCTTGAGTTATGATATGCTGTAGAGCCGGGTCTGACGCTAAGTCCTTTGTTTCGTAAGGATCTTGCTTTAGATTATAGAGCTCTAGAGGTGTTTTAAATGTTTGATAAAGTTTCCAGTCTCCAAAGCGAAGTGCTTTAGAATGGAGCCCAAAAACGTTTTTCTTTTTACCGTTAGGGAGTTGTTGTGAGATTCCTTTGTGGAATTCGAAATATAGATAATCATGCTTATCCTGTGATCCTTCATTAAATAGAGTCGGTGTCATGGAGAGCCCTGTGGATTGTTCTGGTGTGGGTTGATCTATGACGTCTGAGAGTGTGGGCAGAATGTCTTGAAACCCACTGAGTAGGTGAGATTTGGACCCTGCGGCGATTTTACTAGGCCAGCGTGCTAACATGGGGGATTTGATTCCACCTTCGTGCATATCTCTTTTAAAGCCACGTAGCCCACCTGTTGAATTCCAAAACTTAGGATCATGGCCGCCTTCTTTATGCGCTCCGTTGTCACTAGCAAAGATGATGAGTGTGTTGTTATCGATACCTAGTTCTTGGAGTTGATCGAGAAGTAGGCCCACTTCGTTATCGAGATGTTCCATCATTGCGGCAAAGCCTGCGATGGGGTTTTGTACATCAGGGCAAGGAATGGTTTCTGGATAGCTTTTTTTGGTCGCGCTATAGCGGCCTATTTTGTGGTCGTGCTCGGGAAGGCGTTTTCTCCATTTTTCATGGAGTTCTTTCGGCGCATGCATAGCGGCATGAGGAATGGCTGTGGGGATGTAGGCGAAGAAAGGTTGTTTTTCTGCGACACTGTTAGCGATGAATTCCCTAGCTGCTTTCATCATGATCGGGTGAACGTATTCATCTGGGTTGATTGGGATTTCTTTACCATCTTGCACATAGGTAGGAGGGTAATAGGTATGGGCGATGGTTTGACTTTTCCAGCCACAGAAGATGTCAAATCCGTGTGACGAAGGCAGTTCTTTCTTGGCGCCACCTGCTGTAGTACCAAGGCCCCATTTACCAAATGCTCCTGTGCGGTACCCTGCCTGTTTAAAGACCTCGGGTAGAACGATCATTTCTTCTGGAAGAGCAGCAATCAATTCATTCCCGACATTGCCTCGGATGTAACAACGACCAGAGTGTATGCCTGTCATGAGGACAGCGCGTGAAGGCGAGCAGACCGTGTTGCCAGAATAGTGGTTTGTGAACGTCATTCCTTCTGAGGATAAGCGGTCAATATTAGGCGTTTGAAACTTCTCTTGCCCGTAGCAAGAGAGGTCTCCGATTCCTAGATCATCTGCTAAAATATAGATGACGTTAGGCTGACTTTGCGCAAGACAGGTATTGGCAACGGTGGCTAGTAGAAGAAAGAAGCTCTTTAAGTGCATGGTTTGATATACGGGCTGATTATTGGTTTCTTACTAAGTAAGATGACTTAATATGATAATGCGTTTTAGCTTGGGATGTGGAGTGAGGGGAAGCTAAATATTCTGAGGAAATGAGTTCAATCACGTGTCGTGCCGGGTGGGATTTGATTTCGCTTCTTACGTCACTCCTGTATCAGAATAAAGACTCTGTAGCCCTCTTATGGAAGGGGATATATGATGGAAGGGAGGAGGAAAGGGGGTGGCTTGGTTTTACTCTAAGCCTTTGACGATGGTTTCTGAAAAGACAAGTTCTCCTGTAAACGCATTGAAAAACTGAAAGATGACTTGTGGGTGAGGGTAAGCATACCAGCGCTCGCCATCGCGCTCGATCGGGTTATTAAAGACATTATTGACTTGTACGACACAGTAGTGCGGAAAGGTGCGGTTGGGGCGTGGAATGTCTTCCATACAGTAGGATGACCAACGAATATCACATTCGCGTGGGCCCCATTTGAATTTGCCGTTTACCGGGCGGCCTCCTTCATCCTTCATAGGAGCGTGGTTAATGGAGTTATGTGGCCCGCTGGCGAATTCACGGACGTTGTCTGTGATTTTGATAGCATAGGAATTATGGAGATCTCCCGTCAGGATGAAGATTTGTTTGTCTGTTTGATCACAGATCTCGATGAGTTCTTCTCTTTCCCGGAGGAACACTGTCCAAGCATCGTCTTTCTTCACTTCAGTTTGGATGTCAACGCCACCACCACTGCCTACGTGTGGGATCATGAAATTGACGGATGAGACGATGAAGATAAAATCAGATTCGGTGTTTTTAATACCATCAAGGAGCCACTGAAACTGTTGTTCGCCAAGCATTGTGGCCTCAGGGTTGTCTGGATAATCTACGTTGTGAAGGCTGCGGTGAGAGCGAGTGTCTAACATGAAGAAATCGCAGTTAGACATACTGAATTTACCGTAGCAGCGCCGCCCGATGGAGTAGGCGGATTCTTTACTAGCCTTTGCCGGCGGATTGATGCGGAGCTGGGTGGGGCTGATGACTTCTGTGATTTCATAAACAGCAGAGTTCGGGTCACCTGGTTGGGAGTCCAGAATAGCGTCCTTCACACCAGCAGTTTCTGTGCCCCAGTGCACGTGTAGGTTGGCGAAGTCATCGAGCTTCATCTTCGTGAAGTTTGCATCGGGGTCTTCCAGAATGTCGCTTCCTTGTTCGAACTTGGCTTTGCTGAACCAGGCGGCTTGGTCGTGTGCTACTGGGTTGGACCAAGCAAGGTAATCGTACCAAGCCTGAGTCGCTATATCACGAAATACGGCGCGACGGTTCACGTAGCCAGTTTCTCCT
This sequence comes from uncultured Verrucomicrobiales bacterium, assembly GCA_964561965.1. Taxonomy (GTDB): domain Bacteria; phylum Verrucomicrobiota; class Verrucomicrobiia; order Verrucomicrobiales; family Akkermansiaceae; genus Rubritalea. The sequence goes on along the minus strand of CAZLQY010000026.1, from coordinate 8,617 downwards.
GTAGCGAAGATGTCGTTGAGTAATTCGTGATCATCAGCAGTGTAGAATGCTGGCATGTGGCGGTGCCATTCACTGAGGTTACGGCCACGTTCTAAATAGATTTTATAGTTCTCCCAGACACCGGTGATGGTTGGCGCATTTTTGACAATGTCAGGAAAATGTTCCGGTTCTAGGCCCGCTTGGTAGCCCCATTCTCTGGCCGTGTATTCACGGCGATCTTCGTATAACCAATCTCCATTGAGGATTTGGAAATTGATTGTATCGCGAACTTGGCTGTTCAGCGTGTCGTATACGGGGAGGGTCGGGCCGACGCTGTTCCCGTTTCCTCGTTGATTATTACCACAGGCGAATTCAAATCGGAAATTAAAGAGTCCTTTTGGGTTCGTCTCATCATTCTGGAAGTCTTTCGCATCAGGCAGTGTGCGGAAGCTACCGTCTAATTGATGGTCTTCGATGCGGTAATAATATTTGGTATTGGCCTTTAATCCGCTTATTTTTAGTAAGCCAGTGTTGTCTTTGGTTTGTTGAGTTGTTAGGATGGGGGCCGTTTCAGTAAGCTTTTTAGGGTCTTCACCATAGAAGATTTGGACGTTTCCTGGCCGTTGAGTCCTTACCCAGATCGTCATCGAATCAGAGGTTGGGCGCCCTAACATGGGGCCGTGAGAGACTCGGATATGGGTGGGGTTGCCATCTTGAGCATTCTGAGCAAGAAGAATGGGGGCTGTAATGCTGATGGAGAAAAAGGCGATTAAACTGACACGGAGTGTTGAGATTTGCATAGATATGGCCGTTTATAGAAGTGAATTAGGAATCCAAAATTACGTTGAAAGAGAAAGCTCTTGCGATAACCAGAAATAGCTTTCACTCTCTCCTAGCTATATACGATTTAAAAAAGAGTGTCTAAATAATAAAGTATCATGAAAGTTTTAGAATTAGTTGGGGCCTCAGAGCTGGCCGTGAAAGAGCGTAGTGTACCAGAGGTACAGCCTGGGCATGTGCGCATTGCAGTGCGTTCTTGTGGGATTTGTGGGAGTGATCTCCATGGAATGGATGGTAGTACTGGCCGCCGTGTGCCCCCTGTGGTTATGGGGCATGAGGCTAGTGGCGTCATTGATTCCGTTGGTGAGGGCGTCTCAGATTGGTCCACAGGTGACCGCGTGACATTTGACTCTACTGTCTGGTGTGGGGAATGTGATTATTGTAAGGAAGGGCGTGTTAACTTATGTGATTCTCGTCAGGTAGTAGGTGTTTCTTGTGAAGAATTTCGCCGTGATGGCGCCTTTGCAGAATATGTCGTGGTTCCTCAGAGAATTGTACACCGCTTGCCAGAAGGTCTTTCATTTGATGAAGCTGCTTTTGCCGAGCCCGTAGGAGTTGCTCTACATGCTGTGAATCGTGCAGGTGATGTAACGGGGAAAAAGACATTGGTGGTTGGAGCAGGGTTGATAGGCCTTCTTATCGTTCAAGGGCTGAAAATGCGAGGAGCAGCTGAGGTTGCCGTAGTTGATCTTGATCCCATTCGCCTGAATTTAGCGAAAGAGTTGGGAGCGGATGAAGCTTATGCTCCAACTGAACTCGCTCGCGCAGATTTCGATCTGGCTATGGAAGTCGTCGGTATTGCTCCAACGATGAAGCAAGCTGTGAATTCCGTGGTGAAAGGTGGGCGCTTAGTCCTTGTAGGGAACCTTTCTCCAGAAGTGCCTTTCCCTCTACAGGCCGTAGTGACGAGAGAGCTTGATGTGTTAGGCTCTTGTGCTATTGCTGGTGAGTACCCAGCTGCTTTGGAGGCGATTTCCAGTGGCGACATTAAGGTGAAGCCTCTCATTAGTGCGGCCTTACCATTAGAGCAAGGGGTAGAAGCTTTTGAACAAGCAGGGGCGCAAGGAGCTCTTAAAGTTATTATTACAGCAAATCATGAGTGAATTTGATTTAACAGGAAAGACAGCTTTAGTCACTGGCGGGAGCCGTGGATTAGGGAAAGGATTCGCATCTGCCTTAGCAAAGGCTGGTGCTGATGTGGTTGTAACTAGTAGAAATGCGGATGATTTAGCAGAGACGGTCTCAGCGGTAGAGTCTCTAGGCCGTAAAGCCTGGGCTGTGCAACTAGATGTACGTCAGCAAGAAAGTATTGAACTAGCTGTAGCTAAGGCTTGGGAGCTAGCCGGGTCCATTGATATTCTAGTGAATAATGCTGGGTGCAATGTTCGCAAGCCTGCTCTTGAGGTGACTTGGGATGACTGGAACCTGATTCTTGAGACGAATCTGCGAGGTGTCTTTTTTGTGGCTCAGGCCTGTGCTAGACGGATGATTGAGCGGAAACAAGGTAAGATCATTAATATCGGCTCTGTAACTTGTGTGAATGGTTATGCAGGCCTAGCTCCCTATGGTGCTAGCCGTGGTGGTACAAAACAGATGACCCAGAGTCTGGCAGATGACTGGGGGCCTCATGGCATTAATGTAAACTGCTTGGCTCCTGGTTGGTTTAAAACCGCGCAGAACCAAGTGATGTATGAAGACGAGGGCTGGGTGGACTATTTAACAGATAAAATCCCTCTCAAGCGCCCAGGAGGAGAAGGTGATTTAGACGGCATGTTGGTTTTCCTTGCCAGTGATGCAAGTCGTTATGTAACAGGGCAAACCCTTCTTGTTGACGGCGGTATTTCAGTAGGAGCTGTGAGAGCTGTTCCTAAAAAATGACAATAAACGGCACATATTTGATCTTTTAAATCTCTTTGTTCAGTTGAATTGTAAAGATTGAGTATGTTCATATTGTTGGAACAGATGCAGGGAATATTAGTATGCCCTGCATCTGTTGCTAGATAGATACACCACATTGACTAAGACTGACTAATTTATGCTCGCTGAATATCCTTTCGTTGCCGTTCTGGTTGGAGTTGCCTTCCTTCTGACCATGATTCTTTGGCTGCGTATGCAGGCCTTTATCGCCTTACTACTTTCTGCGATAGTGTTCGCTCTTGTCGTAGGCATGCCTTTAAACGAGATAACGGGCACAGTCGTGAGTGGTATGGGCTCTAGTTTAGGCCTAGTCTCCATATTGATCGGTCTCGGAGCTATCTTTGGTATTATGCTGGAGCACTCAGGGGGGGCGCAGACAATGGCAAAGAAAATGATTGATTTGTTCGGAGCGAAGAGAGCTCCGTACGCCTTAGTTGTGGCAGGTTTTTTAATTTCGATTCCTGTCTTTTTAGATGTTGCTCTTGTTATTCTAGCACCTCTTCTCATGGCTTTGGCCAGGGAGCAGAGGAAGCCATTACTAGCCTTTGGTTTGCCATTACTCGCTGGTATGGCTGTTACTCACGCTTTTGTTCCACCCACACCAGGGCCGATTATTGTGGCGGAGAACCTCGGAGTGGATCTAGGGTGGGTGATTCTCTATGGTGCTATGGTTGGCTTACCCGCAGCGATATTGGCTGGGCCCATTTGGGCGAAGTTTATCGTTCCTCGTATGAATCTGTCTATTCCGGATTCGATTGTCATCGAAGAGACCGTAGATGAGAAAGAACCCGTGGCATTTTCTACCGTAGCAGGTTTGATCGGTTTACCGATTCTGTTGATTCTGGCATCTGCAGTTGCTAAAACAGTTCTTGATGAAGACAATCGCCCTGTTTGGTATGACGTTCTTGCCTTCTTTGGCCATCCGATTGTGGCGCTAATTCTCGCGACGCTGTTAGCAATGGTACTCTTGGGAGTTAAGCGTGGGGTCGGTAAGGAAGAGCTGCAAGAACTGGCAACGAAGTCCCTTGGTCCTGCAGGTGTGATTATCTTGGTCACTGGTGCCGGCGGTGTTTTTAAACAAGTTCTCGTTGATAGTGGTGCTGGTAAACAGATCGCAGAAAGTATGGCTCTCTGGCCAGTCGGGCCAATCACATTAGCTTGGTTACTATCCACAGCGGTTCGAGTCACTCAGGGCTCAGCGACTGTAGCTATGATCGCAGCTTCTGCATTAATGGCACCACTGGTTCTAGAAATGGAGTTGAGTCAACAGATGTTGGCTCTTGTCACCATTGCTATTGCGGCTGGTGCGACAACCTTATCTCATGTGAATGATAGCGGCTTTTGGCTCATTAGCCGTTATTTACAGATTACAGAAAAACAAACGCTACGCTCTTGGACTGTAGCATCTACTATTATTTCAATCGTGGGTTGGCTTGGAGCCGTTCTCATTGGTCTTGTAATAGCTTAAACGAAATGTTGAACAATATGAAAAAACCTTGGATTTACCTTACTTTATGCAGTGTCTCTCTCCTTTTTGGAGCAGCGTCTGCAGAGCAACCAAATATAGTTTTAATTATAGCTGATGATCAGGCGTGGGATGATAGCTCGCCATATGGCCACCCATCATTACCTACTCCTAATTTACAGCGCATGGCTGATGGGGGAATGAAATTTGAGCAAGGGTTTGTCACAATTAGTTCGTGCAGCCCTAGTCGTGCGAGCATGATAACAGGCCAATATCCTACGACGACTGATGCGGATGAACTGCATTGGGCCGTGCCAGCGGAAAAAATTACTTTTGTAGAAAAGCTGAAAGAGAATGGTTATTGGACTGGTGCTGCGGGCAAGTGGCACTTGGGTGACGCGATGAAAGACCGCTTCAATAAGGTGATTGAGGTGGACACCTCAGGGTTCCAACTACCGAGTGGTGAGGCTGCTAAAGCAGGGAAATTTACAGAAACCCTTAGTGGGGAAGCTCAGAGTGGATGCGCTGATTGGTTAGATCTCATGAAATCCCGCGATGAGAAGAAACCCTTTTTCTTATGGTTAGCCGCTCTTGATCCACACCGCCCATATCATCCAGGTATCGTACCGAATCCTTCTACGAAGGAAATGGTGCAGTTACCCCCATATCACCCGAACGATCCAGAAGTCGTGAAGGATTATCAGCTGTATTATGATGAAATTATTCGGTTAGATAAATATGTAGGCTTAGTTATGGATGAGTTGGAGAATCAGGGTGTAGCCGAGAACACGTTGATCATTTATATTAGTGATAACGGGCGCCCATTCCCACGTGATAAGACCACTCTGTATGATAGCGGTATGCGCACACCGTTTCTCGTACATTGGCCTAAGGAAGTTAAAGCAGGTTCCGTCTGTGGAGAAGTCGTTTCCACAGTCGATATAGCTCGTACTTGTCTAGATGTCGCAGGCGTTGAAAAAGTAGGTTCTCATTTTAAAGGGCAGAGCTTCTATCCGCAGTTAAAGGATCCGACTACAGCAGGGCGTGAATACGCGTTTGCTGAGAAGAACTGGCATGATTATGAGGATCACACTCGTGCTGTCCGAGGGAAGCGCTATAAGTACATCCGTAATTACTATAATGATTTACCGTTAACCCCATCTGCAGACTCCGTACGTGGCCTTACCTACAATGCTCTAAAAACTTTACGTAAAGAAGGGAAGTTGACCAAAGCTCAGGAAGCGTGCTTTATTGCTCCGCGCCCAGCCGAGGAATTGTATGATACGAAGGTGGATCCTTTTGAAACGAATAACTTAATTGCAGATGCGAAGTTATCCAATGTTCTCGTATCCATGCGCGCTGCTCTAAAGCAATGGGAATTAGAGAATGACGACGCCCCATCTGAGTTAAGAACAGCTGATGAGTTTACTCGTGATACAGGCCTACCTACCGATGCCCGTGTGAGACCCCGCCTTAGTAAAGCGAAGATGGTAGAAATGAAGCTAACCGCACCTTAATCACTGCTTAGACTAACCAAGAGATCTACTTAGAGAATACATAATGTTTAATCGATGTTAATTTTCTTTTTGTAGAGCTCTATTCATTCGACCCAGTAGAGATGTTTTTATGAAATCACGAATGTTTTTAAACCATGTAGCGTTGGCCACGCTTGTCCTTAGCCCTATTACTCTAGCGGCAGATAAACAGCCCAATGTCATTCTCATTATGGCGGATGATATCGGCATAGAATGTTTTAATAGTTATGGGGGGGCTAGTTATAAAACCCCAAACCTTGACCTGTTAGCTGAGACAGGGATGCGCTTCTCTCATGCCTATTCCCAGCCTCTATGCACTCCCACACGCTTAGAAATTATGACTGGGCAGGATAATCATAGAAACTGGAAGTACTTCGGCATATTGCGCCCCGAATCGAAGACCTTTGGGCACATGATGCAGGAACGAGGTTATGAGACCTGTATGGTTGGTAAATGGCAACTTCAGTCCTACGATCCTCCTGAGTACCCTAATGCCGAGCAACGTAGAGGTACAGGTATGCACCCGAGAGGGGCAGGGTTTGACGAGTATTCCACGTACCATGCCCTGCACACAGAAGATAAAGGGTCACGTTATGCGAACCCCACTTATTTAGAGAACGGAACGTTGCATAAAGATGTCGAAAATAGTTATGGAGAAGATCATTCTGTAGATTACTTGTTAGGTTTCCTAGAGAGGAATCGTGATAAGCCGAACTTCATCTATTACCCAATGGCCCTTCCTCATTGGCCCATGAACCCAACGCCGATTTCTGAGGACTGGAAAGACCCATCTAAGCGTTTATTGGAAGATACCAAGTATTTTCCAGATATGGTAGAATATATGGATATCCTCGTCGGGAGAATCGTCGCAGGTGTTGAAAATCTGGGATTGCGTGACGACACAATTATCATCTTCTACTCGGACAATGGAACGGACAAAAGAATTGTTTCTAAGTTTCATGGAAAAGAGATTAGTGGAGGAAAGAACAAGACCTTGCAAACAGGCATTCGCGTTCCCTTAATCATTAATTGCCCGAAGCGTATTCCAGCGAAGGTCGTGACGGATCTGGTAGAGTCTTCAGATTTTCTTCCAACGTTGGCGGATCTTTCTGGGGAACCTCTTAATACTGGTTGGTTCACTGATGGTATCAGCTTTGCTCCAGTTCTTAATGGTGAAAAGAATGCCAAGGCACGTGATTTTGCATTCTTTTGGTATGATCCTCGCCCAGGTTGGGATAAAGGGAAGTTTACACGGTCTATTTTTGCATTAGATCATAAGTACAAGCTCTTCAGTGACGGGCGGTTTTTTGATATCGAAGGCATCACCCTCAAAGAGGACGCCCTAGATGTGAAGAATTTGAACGCAGAGCAAACGTCAGCGCATACTAAGCTAACCAAAGCAATTGAGACTATGATGAAACCCCCAATTTCAGCAGAGGCCCAGACCGTCGTAGATACATTTGGCAATGTCATTAACTAGCCAACCCTTAAGAACTCGCTAAGAAAAGACTGGGAAAAGAGCTCTACGGGCAAGAACTTGATCTAGCTTACTCCCATCGGGCGCGGATGATCCCAAAAAGCGACTAACGCATAGCAAGCTGTTTCTTCACAGCAGCAAAAGAGGCAGGACTCCATCTCACACTCACCGATGTAGTATGAAATTTTAAAAAGTGGACTAGGGATTTTTTTCACATATTGGAACTCAAGAGAAAACATTTCATCATCCATACCCATACAACTCTGGCAACAGCCAGCCACTTCTGAAAAACCGTAAAGCGCTCCACGATTTAAAGCATTATATGTCAAAAGCAGCTCCAGAGATGGGGCTGTTTTTTTGTGATTTTGAGCACACTACACGAGGAAAATTGACCGCCTAAGTCTTTGGTAATCAACAGAAAAGAATAAAAATAATCACTTAATGCTTGGTTTAGGTGAGGGCCCTTCAAAATTTGGGTGCTTAAATCTAAACTCATTCAGGCCCTCGCTCCGACTCTAAATATTAACGCAGCTCGACTCAAGACTCTTTGTTCTCTTATTGAAGCGATGATGCGCCACAGGACTGTCAACCTTACGGTCTTGGCAACTACTCAGGATTCCAAAACATGCTCGAATGAAAGTCGCTATCGACGCTTTCAGGATTTCTTTCTCCGTGCTCACCTAAATCTAGCAGAAACATCTAGGAGCATTCTTACAAGACTGCCCAAGCCTAAAGCCGGCTACCTTCTCGCCATGGATCGCACCAATTGGCAATTCGGTCGTAGTCATGTTAACTTTCTCGTCATAGCTGTCATTGTTGGAAAAGTTTCTGTTCCCATTGTTTGGCAGATCCTCCCAAAGAGAACAAAACAAGGGAACTCCAATCAAAAAGAGCGAATCAGCCTGATGAAACACTTACTCCATGTTATGCCAGTAAAAGATATTCACGCCCTTACTATGGACCGTGAATTCATTGGCAAACAATGGCTAAAGTGGCTTGATGATCAGGATGTTGGCTATGTTGTCCGCATCAAAAAGAATGACTGGGTGGGTGATCTAACTGCCAAAGAGAGAGCAACAACAAGGGGACCAAACCCACAAGGCCTTCAACGAGTATTTGGCCTAGAGCTCTTCTTCGGATCCAAACGAATGAAACAAGGAAATCGGCAGAGCCACCTCATGGTTGTCTCAAACCGATTTAGAGCAAAAGAAGCTCTTGCCCTCTATCGAAAACGTTAGGGAATCGAACGCCTCTTTGGGCATCTTAAAAAGAAAGGGTTCGACTTAGAGGTAACTCACATCACAGCTGATTTTAAATTAGAAAAACTCTTCGGTTTGGTTGTCCTAGCTTTCCCATACGCATTAACCTAAGGTGTAAGTCTTTTAAAATAAATGAACTAAATTG
>CAZLQY010000025.1:0-37780 GCA_964561965.1 uncultured Verrucomicrobiales bacterium | reverse complement strand
CCCGTAACTGCCAAATGATCAGCATGATGAAACTCTTAGGTTAATGCGTATGGAACACTACCTATATATATAGCACGGCCATTATCTAGCTTAATACTTCATATTTAGTATGAAAATAACGCTTCCCAATAGAATCAAACAAGAAAAACAATTTATTGTTAAGGTGTCTCGCGCAGAACAACAGTTATGTATGAAAAAGTAATTTTCTCTCGTTTCCAGAAAGAGGGTTCGCATTCGAAAAACATTTGAACTTCTGAGACGGTCGTAATTATGGAGATAACAGAAGCTCTTGCGGGATCGGTTGTCGTGGGTCCCAATTTCTCAAACCCCCGCCTTTGTCGGCAAAGTTCGTTTGATACCAAAACTACTTACTGTTCTGCCACTGCCTAAAAGTTCCCATTCGTTGGCTGATGATTCTAAGATATCACGCACTTGAGTCTCTAGCAGTTCAATGGTCGCTGGAGAGGATGGGTGCTGGCTGGGCTACATCTTATAGTGTAGGGTTTTGTTCTATTCTGTTAGAACAGGTCGAGCTGGGGGTTGTTGGCGGGGGGGAGAATGTTTTTTTGGTGTTTTTTCTGCTCTTCTTTGGAGGTGTCAGGTTTGGTGGAGTTGTTTTCTAGGTGGGTTAAGATTTCTTTGGCCCTATCCACAATGGAGCTAGGCAGCCCAGCTAGTTTTGCCACTTGAATGCCGTAGGATTTATCAGCAGTGCCTTTGAGTATTTTTCTGAGAAATATGATTTCGTCGTTCCACTCTCTTACGGCGACGTTGTAGTTTTCTACGCCTTTTCTCGTTTTCGCTAATTCTGTTAGCTCGTGGTAGTGGGTGGCGAATAGGGTGCGGGACTGAAGTGTATCATGGAGGTGCTCTGCTACGGACCAAGCGATGGATAGGCCATCAAATGTAGCGGTGCCTCTGCCGATTTCATCTAAAATGACTAGGCTCTTGTCTGTGGCATTGTTGACGATGAGTGAGGTTTCATTCATTTCTACCATGAATGTGGATTGCCCTCTGGTTAAGTCATCACTGGCACCGACTCGACAGAAAATACGATCGACTAGGCCTATGTGGGCGCTTTGCGCGGGGACATAAGCTCCTATTTGGGCTAGGAGGGTGATGAGGGCGACTTGGCGGATGTAGGTTGATTTACCTGCCATGTTAGGCCCTGTGAGAATAAGTAATCTAGATTCTTCGTGCTCTAGGTGTGTGTCATTCGGTACGAATTTTTCTTCGATGAGGGTTTGCTCTAGTACTGGATGTCTCCCGCCTGTAATTTGGAGAATTTTGCTGTCGTCTATCTTAGGGCGAGTGTGGCCATGGAGTTGAGCTACCTCGGCTAGAGCTAATAGAACATCTAGTGAGGCTAAGGCGCTGGCTGTTTGTTGGAGCTCGTCAATATGCACACATACCTGTTGGCGGAGTTTGGTGAATTCTTCTTGTTCGAGTTGTTTTCCTCGCTCTTCTGCGCCAAGGACTTTGTTTTCCATTTCCTTGAGTTCAGGCGTAATAAACCGCTCTGCATTGGCCATGGTTTGCTTACGCTGATAGTCTTCAGGGGCTTTGGAGACGTTGGCTTTCGTGATTTCGATGAAATATCCGAAGACGTTATTGAATTTGATTTTTAAGGAGTCTATTCCTGTTCGCTGGCGTTCTGATTCTTGTAATTTAGCCATCCATGTTTTCCCTTCTCGGGCTGCGGAGCGGCATTCATCGAGAGCGGCTGAGTATCCATCACGAATGATTCCTCCATCTTTTAGCTGAGCGGGGGGCTCATCTGCTAGAGCTTGCTCTAATAAAGTGACGATATCTTGAAATGAGTGAATGTTTTGCAAGAGCTGGCCGGCTAGTACGGCATTGGTAGCGATGGCTGTGAGGTCTTCTTTCAGGGCTGGAATGCGAGCTAGGGAGTGACCTAGGGACTGGAGGTCGCGCGGGTTTCCTGCTCCTTGAGAGAGGCGGCCGGTGGTGCGTTCAATGTCTCGAATTCCCTTTAAGGAATCGCGGCATTGAGAGAGGACAAAAGGTTGTTCTAGAAAGCTGGCGATGAGTTCTTGCCGTGCTAATAAGGTCTCTAAATCACGGAGTGGATGTAGGATCCAGTCTCTGAGTTTACGCGCTCCCATGGGTGTGGCTGTGTTGTCCAGAGCTCCTAAGAGACTATATTGTTTTCCTGAACGAGAGTCGACGAGATCTAAGTTCGCCTGTGATGCGGTGTCAATCAGTACGTGGGCGTGGGCGTGGCGTACAGTGAGAGATCTGAGGTGTTGGCAGGAGCGTCTAAGTTGGTGTGAAAGGTAGTGGAGGATGGCTCCAGCTGCTCCTATTGCTGCGGGCATTTCTGTACAGCCGAAGCCGTCGAGAGATTGTACTCCGAAATGCTCTTTGAGAGCGTGTAGAGATTGCTCAGGTTGAAAGGTGTAGCTGTCGTAAGGCATGCCAGAGGCAAGGCTGCCCATGGTTTCGATCTGGTGATCAGCAAGAATGGTCTCGGAGGGTTTCAGCCGAGTAAGCTCATCCTGTAGCTGAGAGGGGTCCTCATACTCTGCTAGGGTGAATTCACCGGTGGTGTGATCGGCACATGCCAGACCACAGGTTTTGCCGTTTTGGTAGATGGCGGCTAAGTAATTATGCTTGGTGTCATCGAGTAAATTCAGATCATTGACTGTGGAGGCGGTAATGATTTGTGCGATTTCTCGATCGACGAGTTTTCCTGCGATTGGTGTGGAGGTCTGCTCTCCTATTGCGACGCGTTTCCCGGCTTGAATTAATTTGGCGATGTAGTTCTGCGCGGCGTGGTGTGGTACTCCACACATAGGTGTCTCGTGGCGTTTGGTTAGAGCGACATTGAGTATAGCTGCGGCTTCCTTCGCGTCATCAAAGAACATTTCATAGAAATCCCCTAACCGAAAAAACAAAATGACGTCATCTGGTAGAGAGCGGCGCATCGTTAGATATTGCTCCATCATTGGGGTTTGTTTGTTCTGTTTGGCCATAGTGTGTATTGAAGAGAAATAGTATAATTGTACGGACTGACTATTTTGTAGCTTCGAAGCATTTGAAACCGTCTCTTTCTCCGATGGGCTTTACCATTCGAAATAGATTGTGAAGTAGGGCTTCGTAAGGGAGGTGAAGGTTGGCTACAATGTAGAGTTTTCCTCCATCTTTGAGATGTTGGTGGGCTTTATGGATAAAGGTGAGCCCTAGTTCGATATCGGTGTCTCCTCCTGTGTGAAACGGTGGGTTCATTAAGATCCAGTGGAAGGGCCGGGGGGAGTGGATACCTTGTGTTATGTCAGACCAATGGTAGTGTGCACAAGGAGTGTCTTTTAGGTTGAGTTTTGCGGCATGGAGTGCGCGTTGATCGAGTTCATAAAGGTGGAGCTCGCGAATGCGGTGGCGTGTCTTTAAAATTTGTTGGCTTAAATACCCATAGCCTGCTCCAAAGTCTGCGCCTGTGCCGTGCCATGATTGCTTTTCCAGATATTCACAGAGGAGGAGGGAGCCACTATCGATTTTATCGGCGGAGAAAATACCTGGAATCGTGACGCTATCTGTTCCTTGTATTGGTGTGAATTGATGGAGTTGTGCCCAGCCGTTGGCTAAGGACTTTTGATAATCATTATTTTTTTCTGCGACGAGGACTCGGCATTTCGATTTTGAAATGCCAGTTAGATTTCCAAAGATTTGTTGGATTTGTTTTTTACTATGGCTGGCTCCCAGTCGATTTTGAACTGTTGTGATCCAGAGTCCTTCTTCTGCAAGGTTTTGTGAATAGATCCCTAAATAGGCTTTCGTTTCCCCCTGGAATTTTGTGCCAATATGTAAAATGAGGTCATAGTTTTCATGGCTATCTGGATTGATCTCAATCTGTGGGCGAGCTTCCCATAATTTAGAATGATGGGCGTTGTGGGTGACTACTGTGAGTTTTGACTCAGGGATGTAGTTGAGATAGTCTCCGGGAGGGGCGTGGATGATGAGAACCTTTTGTGGCTGAATCGATAGTTCTGAGAGATAGAAATCGAGAGCCTGTAGGCATAGTTCGGATGCTTTATCCATGATTTATTGAAGAGTAATGAGAACTGGGCAATGATCTGACCCTAACACTTCTGATAGGATGGCGGCACTCGTCATGCGTTCTTTGAGTACTGGACTGATGCAGAAATAATCGATTCTCCAGCCTACATTCTTTGCTCGCGCTCCAGCTCGGTAGCTCCACCAAGAATATGCGCCTTCTTGCTCTGGGTAGAATTCACGGAATGTATCTAGATAACCGGCTGTGAGGATTTGGCGGAAATTAGCACGTTCTTCATCAGAGAAGCCAGGGTTCTTGCGATTGGACTTTGGCCTAGCTAGGTCGATTTCCTGATGGGCTACATTGAGGTCTCCGCATAAAATTACAGGCTTTTTCGTTTCTAGGCTTTGGATGTACTTCAGGAAATCTTGATCCCATTGACAGCGGTAATCCAGACGTTTGAGCTCATTTTGAGCATTTGGGGTGTAGACTGTTACGAGATAGAAGTCTGGATATTCTGCTGTGATGGCTCTGCCTTCTTTATCGTGTTTTTCGATTCCGATGCCGTTGATGACGGAGATTGGTTGTTCCTTAGAAAGAATGAGGGTGCCTGAGTAGCCTGGTTTTTCTGCGGAGTTCCAGAATTGGTGATAATCGGCAAACTCGGGAGGTAAATCGACTTGTTCTTGGCGTGCTTTCGTTTCCTGTAGGCAGAGGATATCAGGGGCTTCTTCTGCAAACCAATCTGCAAAGCCTTTTTTAAGTACAGCTCGAATGCCGTTTACGTTCCAAGAAATTAATTTCATTGGCGGAGTTTGCTATGCCATAGACCATAGGGTCAAGGGCATTGGCTTGTTGTCTGGACTTAGATGAAAAAAGATAAAAAAGAGCGACAGGAGAAAATCTTGCCGCTCTATCTATTCAAGCCTCAGTTTATGTCACTTTATATTGCTATCGCTGAGTTTCTATCAGTAAGGCCTGATTCTTTACCAGGCATAGGCTTGTCTTTTCTACGTAGTGTTCTACGCATTTTGTCAATTGCTACGTTTTGTAACTGTCTGATCCGCTCTCTGGTGACACCAAATTCTACGCCGACTTCTTCTAGAGTCATTGGCTTTTTACCATTGAGGCCGAATCTGGCGTCGATGATGCGATGTTCGCGTTCATCGAGTGTTTCTAAAAGGTTATCCAGTTGATCATGTAGGTTTTTGTTCTCGAGGGCTGCAAAGGGATCAATCGCGGTCTCATCTCCTATGATTTCGCTATAGTCACTGGTTTCACCTTCTTGAACGGGGGCATCTAATGATGCTGGCCGCTGTGCTGCTTGTTTCAGCATAGCTAATTTTCTACGAGGGACACCTAGTTCTTCAGAGAGTTCATCATCTGTTGGTTCACGGCCTAAATCTTCTGTCAGGATAGAGGTGATCCGCCGCATACGAGCGATTTTATCGACCATATGTACTGGGAGGCGGATTGTCTTGCTTTGGTTTGCAAGGGCTCTTTTGATGGATTGTTTGATCCACCAGGCCGCGTAAGTGGAAAGTTTTCCTCCTTTTTCTGGATCGAAGCGTTCTACGGCCTTCATTAGGCCGATGTTTCCTTCTGAGATAAGATCTGGCAGAGGCAGCCCGTAGGACGCATAATCTTGAGCAATTTTTACAACAAGGCGTAAGTTAGCACGGATCATATGTTCGCGGGCTTGTTTATCCCCCGATTTAATTCGTTCAGAGAGTTCGACTTCCTCGCTAGGGGTCAATAACTCAGTTTTAGAAATCTCACGCATATAGAGGCGTAGATTGGTGTCGCTATCTTTTGTGCTCATTATATTTCTTACTTTGTCTACGGAAGGCGTTTTCGTTAAATCGTTAAATCGTTAAATCGTTAAATCGGTTCATGTGATGGTTCTTGATTCGTTCTCGTTTAGAGAGCTCAAATGTTTCAACTAAAACTGGTTTTCTTGGTTGTATAATAATTGGGATGTTTTTCTCTGAGTTTTATTCAAAGATTGTTTTTCTTTTTTCACTGAACGTTCAGGGATTGGGGTGTCTCTGAAGGATTTAAACATAAATTAGATTGAATACAGTTAACCTGGAGCAGACTATTATAATATAAGAACGTAACTAGAATGGGGGGCTTATCAATATAAGTGATATTTTTCTAGCATTTCATGTGGCAATGACGCCAAACATGGAGAGTGCTGTATGGTTGGCATTACTTGCTGTGCCAGCGGTCTTGTATCTATTGTCTTGGAAAATAGGCGTAACTGGTTATTACGTTTGTTTTACCATTGCGCTGTGTTTGACCTTTCGTCTATGGAGGGTACTGGGTGGGATTAGTGCGGAAATAGGTTCTATTTATTTACCGTGGGCTGTAGCTGTTACCGTGTTTTTGTATGGATTAAAGCTTTTGATCCGCCGTAGGGGAACATTTAGGATTCTTAGTGGGTTAAGCCTATTGTGTATTAGCTTCCTATTGGTGAAGGATTTAAAGCTTAAAGACTTAAAGGAATTGAGGGGGCGCCTCTTTGATCCTCGTACTGGACCTCTCCCCACTGAAGAGGATTCTAGGGGTGGGGAAAGGCGGGGTGCGACGATTGAGGAAAGCTTGGATAGTCTTAACAGATGAAAACTGGCTGGAACGTGATCGTATGCTTTATTTTAGTCATACCGTGAATAATGTAGGAAGCATTCCCCGTCTTCTGTCGGTGTGAAATCAAGTAGACGGAAGCTCCTACTCATGGGGAGAAATTCTCCTGGCAGGCCACATAAGGATGGCGCGGAACGACCTCCAAAGAGGGTATGCCCAGCCAAAGTGAGGTAGAGATCATCAATCAGGTCTAATCGGAATAACTCTTTGATCAATTGTCCGCCTCCTTCTGTATGAAGTGACTGGACAGCGTATTCTTTCTCTAAGCAGAGAAGAAAGTCTGGAAGGGATTTGTTATGATGAGTGACTTTGTTTGGAATGGCCGCAGGGCTTCCTTCTGTTGTACAGAGGTGGATATCTCCTCCTTTTGCTGTGAGAACGGGGTGCTCCTTCGGTATTTCACTAGTGCGGCTTATAATACAACGCAGTGGTTGTATGCTCTGCATCGGGACGGTCATTGACATTGTGTCTGCCAAGAGAGTGCCTCGCCCGACGAGGAGGGCGTCTTTATTGGCTCTTAATTTTAAAAGGCGCTGGGAATCACGCTGGGAAGTAAAGCGTGCTGGGTTCAAGGAGCGTGTCGAGATTTTTCCGTCAGCGGTGATGGCCATATTAGCGGAAATATGCATGAGATCTAAAACGCATCTGTGAGTAACTCGATGAAGCGTGAGCCTCGGGCTGTAAGGGAGGCTCGACTTCCTGTTCCTGTCAGAATTCCTTTGGTGTGATAAGTGTGATTCGAATTTGTTGTTTTTACAGCAGTCACTGTGGGTTTAGAGACAGATCTATTGCTAGGAAACACAGCTAAGGGGAAGCCTGAGCTGGCAAAGCTGATTTCCCAGGAACTGGGAGAGCTGGAAGATTTGTACTTCACTAACCATGGGTATTTCTTGCAGATAGGCATTTGGCCTTGATTGGGAACGGTGACTTTATAGTGCACTGGGACGTGTGAAATAAAATCAGGGAGTTCTAGCCGAGGCTTCTTGTTGTGTCTGAGGTAGAGCTCTGCGATGTTGAGGCCTGCTAAGTTAATTCCATTATTAGTTCCATGGTAGTTGGCGCTTCCGAAATGCTTCTTATGCCATTCACTATAGCGATCTGAGAGTTTGATATTGAGCTCTAGATGGAGGTGCGCTCTTTTACGGTCTAATCCTACACCTGTGTAGCCAAGCTTCCCGATGCTTGAACCTGGTTGGACAGTTTCGCCAACCTTGCATGTGACGTCACTGAGGTGAGCGTATAGGCTGTAAAAGGGGCCGGATCCCCAATTGTGTTCAATGACTGCATATTTACCGTAGTTGCTATGGCCGGAGGTGGTATTGCAGTGTACGACTTTGCCTTGAGCGATGGAGTGTACGATGTCGAGTGGGCGCCCTGCAGAATCACGTTTGACTGGTGCTATATCGATACCTTCATGGAATTTAGTGGCTATGACACCGTCATCTGTACGGCGTAGAGTGCGGACAAATCCATATTGCCCCGCGGTCCAGGGTTTTGATGTAACGCCTTCAAAGGTACGATGACAATACATGTAAAACTTTTCAGGGTTTTTACTAAAAATCGCATCGTTGACCGTAGGTAGCTTTAGATGAAGAGGAGCGGAGAAAAGAGAACTGAAGCTCAGGAGGGAAAAGGCAGTGAGTAATGGTCTTAGTACAGATGGATTCACGGTGTTGAGAGATTGGCGAAGGGCGTGTTATAGTGGTGTCTATTGAGAGGGCAGAAGGTTATCTTTTTTTGGCCGATTTGTTCTCCGCTTTAATGCGTGCTTTCCACGCTTTCTCCTCTTCTCCTATTTTTGGTACTATGGCATTGAGGGCATGTACTTCATGAAGGTTGACATTACGCCAGATACAAATCTTATCATCAGGATTGGTTTGGTTGATTCTGATGAGATCGATGACGCGGCCATTCACCATAGCGATAAGATATTTACCACGGTGTAGATTGGAGAGGTGTTGGAAGCGGTTCGCTACGACGGGTTTCATTTGAAAGATGACTCCGTAGCTATTCTTATCATCTGGAGAGGCAAATGGATTTGCCGCGATAAAGTCTGTCGTTTGAAGGAGGGGCACTTTTTCAAAGTCTTTGGGCCCTAGAGATGTGTCCTGGCGAAAGGTAAGTTCTTTCGAAGACAGCCCCGTTGTTTCGACATGGAAAGAAACGGTCATTGGGGGAGTCTTTTTACCGTTGCATAGTGCGGTGGCGGTAAGTAGAGCGGTAAGCATTAGTAGCAGCGCAGCTTTCATGGAGAAATGATGACAGATCGTTGATCTCTGGAAAGCAAAAAGGCTCTAGCAATGGATGCAAGAGCCTTAGTAAAGTTGTTTAAATAACCCCTTAGTTTTCTAAACTAGTCCATGCTGCATTGTTTTTAGATGAAGCAACAACAGCTTCGATAAAGGCCATTCCACGGACGCCGTCGTCGATTGTCGGGTAATCTAAGATGATGTCACAAGGTTCTGTGCCGTCGAGGCGGCAACGGATGTGATTTGTGAAATTGCGATAAACATTAGCAAAAGCTTCCAAATACCCTTCTGGGTGGCCTGCTGGTGTACGTGTGTTCGCTGTAGCGATTTCACTGAGGTAGCCGCTTCCTGTACGAATGATTTGTATCGGTTGCTCGAGCCATTTGACGAGGAGTGTATTTGGTTCTTTTTGGTGCCATTCTATGCCGCCTTTTTCCCCGTAGACTCTGATGTTGAGATTATTTTCTTCTCCAACAGAGATTTGAGAAGCATGGAGAATACCTTTGGCACCACCTTCAAAGCGTAGGAGGACGTTGCCATCATCATCGAGAAGTCGGCCGTCGACAAAGGCGGTGAGATCTGCAGCGAGTTCTTTGATTTCGAGCCCTGTGACATATTCTGCCAGGTTTTCAGCATGAGTGCCAATGTCTCCAATACAACCTGCGGCACCTGATTTTGTAGGATCTGTACGCCAAGCAGCTTGTTTCTGGTCATCCCCTTCAAGCTTTGTTGCTAGCCACCCTTGTGGGTATTCTACAACAACTTTTCGGATTTTCCCAAGCTTGCCGTCAGCGATCATTTGGCGGGCTTCCTTGATCAAAGGGTACCCGGGGTAGTTGTGTGTTAACCCGTAGAGTAATCCTGATGTTTCGACGATTGTTTTGAGTTCCTGAGCTTCTTTTAAATCAAAGGTAGCAGGTTTATCCGAGAGGACGTGGAAACCTGCTTCTAAGGCAGCTTTGGCGGCAGGGAAGTGGACGTGGTTTGGTGTGACGATGGCGACAAAGTCCATACGCTCGCTTTCAGGGAGAGCGGCTTCCTTTTCCATCATTTCTGTGTAAGTACCATAACAGCGGTCTTCAGGTAGGAAGAAGTCTGCCCCGGAGTCTTTCGAGCGTTGAGGGTCTGAAGAGAAGGCTCCACAGACGAGTTCGATTTGTTGATCTATTGCGGATGCCATGCGGTGAACAGCCCCGATGAAGGCTCCTCGTCCCCCACCGATCATTCCCATGCGAATTTTTCTACTCATAATTGTGTTCGTTAATGTTTACAGTCGATATGGATTGTGATTACTGACTATCTGTGTCGAATGCAGAGTCAAAGAGGCCGTCGGTATTGCGCGGGAAATCGTATTGGCGAACGTTGGCGCAAGATTCTGCGGCTCCGTGGAAGCGGTTCATACGCGCATCTTCCCATTCTACAGAGAGAGGGCCTTCGTAACCACCATCATTGAGGGCGACAATGATTTCTTCAAAGTTAATGTCACCACGGCCTACGGAACGGAAGTCCCAAAAGCGGCGAGGATCTGCAAATTCGGTGTGACCACCAAAGACTCCAACAGTGCCATCTCCATGACCCCACCAGACGTCTTTCATATGGACGTGGAATATTCTGTCAATGAAGCGTTTGATGAAGAGAACGTAGTCGACACCTTGGTACCCGAGGTGGGAAGGGTCATAGTTAAAACCGAAGCGTTTGTGATTGCCAACGGCTTCGAGCGCGCGCTCTGTAGAAGCGATATCAAAGGCTATTTCTGTGGGGTGCACTTCTAGAGCGAAGTTGACATCTTCTTTTTCAAAGACATCGAGAATAGGTAGGAAACGTGTTGCGAAATCGTCAAACCCGGCTTGAAGGTATTCTTGTGAAGTTGGGGGGAAGGAGTAGAGAGCGTGCCAAATAGAGGACCCAGTAAATCCGTTGACGACAGCAGGGAAAGTGTGCGCTCCTCCAGGGCGGGCATTCATAAATTTACGGCATGCGCGTGCGGCGTTTGCCATGTTCTCTGCCGCGCGTTGCTTCACACCTTCAGGGGCGCCATCTCCCCAGATTTCATCAGAAAGGATGGCCTTGTGGCGATCGTCGATATGATCACAGATTGCTTGGCCGACAAGGTGATTAGAAATCGCGTAACAATCTAGACCGTGGGCTGTGATCTGGTTCCACTTCTCAGTGACGTACGAATCGTCAGATAAAGCAGCGTCAATATCGAAATGATCACCCCAGCAGGCTAGTTCAACGCCGTCATAGCCCATTTCTTTTACCTTTGGTAAAAGCTCATCAAGGGTAAGATCGGCCCATTGTCCCGTAAATAGTGTAACAGGTCTCATAGTAATGTGTATCGTGTTGTTTGGTTAGTAAAAGTGAAGTTTGTCGGAGAGTTTACGAGCTAGGCTATTGTAGATGGGGCCAGTTTCAAGCTGGGGGGTGATGGTGTGACCCTTGGGCTGACAGAAAAGCTGAAAAAGCTCTGTGAATCCGCAGCCCTGAGCATGGGCTGCTCGGATTGCGGCACCTAGTGAGGCTGAGCTGGATGTTCCTATTCTTTGGACAGGAGCTTGGAAGATGTTGGCAATAGTTTGGCTGACACCTGCACTAATGGAGAGCCCTCCTGTCACAAGGATCGTCTCTGGTATCTCACCGTGCCAGCGGGTGAGTTCACGCATATTGAGAAATTGGCCATCGAGTAGCCCGCGTACACTTGTGTTGGTTTGGTCTACCGCTGGAGATTGGGGCGTGATTTCTGTGTCGAAGAACGGTAGATCGGGAATGTTGTCCAAGGTCGGTGGCTGTAATGCTTGTTGATCAAAATCGGGCCAGGAAATGGCAAGTTGGTTTTTGAGCGTTTCACAAGCAAGCGCTCCATTTTTAAAGCAAGATAAACTCATGTAGCCCCCAGCCGGATTTCCAAAGAGATGACCGTAACCTAGAGGATCTGTGATTCTATGGCGTTGTGCGGAAAATAGGGTGTAGCTGGTTCCAAGACTAATCACCCATTTGCCAGGGCGAGCTGCTCCTGTACCAACCAGACTACAGCAGTTATCTCCTGACCAGACAACGGTCTGGGTGTCAGGGGCGAATCCGTATTTTTTGACGAAATAGGGTGAGATTTGTCCTGAAATTTGGTTGCTAGGAGCTAAAGGGGGGAGTTTTTTGAGTAAATCCCATGTCGTCGCTTCTGTCATGAGAGGGTCCCACTGTAGTGTGACCAAGTTCATAAGGTTCATACCAGCCCCATCGCCATAATCGATAGCAGAGGAACGGCCTGAGAGAATAGAGGCCATAAAAGAACTGGCGAGGTGGACGACAGAGGTGGACTCCCAATGCGCTGGAAATTGCTTTGCGTGTTTTCGAATCTGGGCCGCAGAAAACCTCGGGGTAATGACTGATCCTGTACGCTCATCTGCAGAGTCATCACCACCGATAAATTGGGCGATTTCATAGCATTCCTCCAATGTGGAAGAATCCAGCCATATTGGCGAGACTGGGCGAGAGAGGCAGGGAGAAATTTGCTCTTTTAATGAAGAACTTGCATTGAGATGGGCAAGTGTGTGGTGGAAGGATTCATTGAGGTAGACAGTGGCGTGCTGTTGACCGGATCCTGAAATCGCTTTGATTTCATGGAGCGGGACGTTCTGTTCCTGCATTCTGGAGAGAAGCAGATCAAGAGCTTCTAACCACATCAGGGGGTCAGAGAAAAATTCATCAGGCTGATCCCCTCGTATAAATCCATGGTCTGTCCCGTAGTGGGGCAGGTCTTGTTCAAATCGGACCTTTGATTCATGCACTATGTCACCCGTGTCAACATTGATGAGCAACGCTGAGAGGCTTTGAGTCGAACAATCGAGACCTAAGTGCATGATTGGTTGATAGGAACGATAAGCTTGCTAGCGTGCACTAGCAAGCTTGAGATGATTGGCGTAATGCTAATCCTCTGCACTAAGGATAACTGGCTTGTAGCCGCCTTTCGCCTTAAAGTAAAAGATGATGAGAAGGAAGGAAACTCCCATGATAGCAGGCAATAGAGCTGCTATTTTTAGAGTCTTGCGGCCTGTCTCTTGGACATTTTTCGTCAGTTCTGCTCCAACCTCTGTTTTTACGGTTAAGAGCTCTGCCTTCCCGAATTCCATTTGCGCATCTGCTACCGTCTCACGATCTTCTTTGGAAGGGCTATCTGGTAGTATAGTGCGCGCTTTGATTTCTTTCCCTTTTGCGGTGAGGAGAGAGTCATCCATGAGTAAGGCATCTGATTTAACAGAGTCGTATTTTACCCCGAAGAAGTTCTGGTTAGGCTTTGCATAAACAGGTTGCTCCTCTTTCGTCTCTTCATCGATTTCTGTTTTAGCATAGAGTGCAGGAGCTTCTGTTTTAATGAGACTAGAGTTGTATCCGTCAGCTACTGCCCCGAGGAATGGAACACCGAAGATACCTACGGTGAGAAGTCCCATCGCAGATACCGTATTGAGAGTCATAGCGCCTCCTTTGGGAAATTGCTCGGATGTGAAGCCTAGAACTGTAGGCCAGTAGAAGGTTTGACCAATTCCATAGAGAACGAATGCGACGAAGATGAAGATGCCTGAGACCTCAGAGAGGAGAACTAAGCCTGCAATAGAAAATAGAGAGCTGACTAAAAGTAATGTAGGTGGAGTCATGAAGCGGAGAGGAACACCTGCGAAAAAGCGGAGAGTCATCATGATGAAGGAAGAAAGAACAATCGCCCAACCTGAATCGATATTGTACTGGCTGGAGAGGACAGGCTCCATCAGTTTCTTGATCCAGCCATCTGTAGCGATTTCAGCTGTGGCAAGAGGGATCATAATCAGGCAAAGGATGAAGAATAGTGGCTTGCCTATAGATTTAAGAGCGAAGCCTGAAATTAAGCCTGCAACAGCACCAACGCCACTACTAACAAGGAGTTGATTTGAGTTTTCAAGGGCACCACCTTCAACAAATAAACCTAATTGGTTGCCTACTTCATAGAAGAGGAACGTCACTGCGAGGAAAATACTAAGCCCACCAAACTCACGAAGCATTTCTACATAGGTGACATTGTTTTCCACGCGTTCGTCCTGAGGTGTGTGCTTTGTGATAAAAAAGCCGATGCCGAAAATGGCTGCGGCAATCGCAGGCATGATGAAAGCAGCTCTGTAACTGAGGTCTCCAAATAACAAACAAACAGCAGCTCCAATAACGATGCCAGCTGGCCAAGATGCGTGGAGAATATTCAACATCTTACTTTTATCGTTCTTGTACATGGTGGCACAAAGAGGATTGATACAAGCTTCGATGATGCCGTGAGCAAAGGCGGCAAGAAGGAATGATTGGACAAGAGCAGTTTGTGTCGTGGAGAACATTGTCCACACAGAACCAGCTAACAATACCGCAGCTGCGATTAACATGGAAGGTTTATGGCCAATTTTATCAACAATGAGACTGAAAAGTATCATTCCTATCGCAATGGGCCATAGAGAGGCGCCAAAAATGGCCCCTGCAGAGTTTCCATCAATATTGAATTCGAGCGACCATGTGCCGATATTGAGCACGCGGATACCAAAACCAATACCACAGGCCATAAGAGCGATGAAGCTGGACCAGAAGAGAATGTTTTTCTCTTTATCTGTTAATTGTGTTTCCATGTTAGTTGTTGTTTAGTGTGTGTTTATTCCAGTGAGTATTGGAAGTTTGGAATAAAATGAGGTTTGAGGAGTTATCAGAAACGATCTAGATCTCAACGAAAAAAAACTATGTGCGAACATCTTCGGTACGTTCACAGTGCATACTGGCGAGGTAGTCGCTCCTTATCAGAAATTTCTTGTCGTATTTCGTCAATGGTCTCCTGTCATTTGGAGAGATGTTTTTTAGTCATTCGCGGCGTCCTTCTTGATTTCTTTTCAGGAGAGGTCAGTGTGCTGCATGACGATGGAGATTTTAGAAGCCTGTGAGGTTTTGGTACGCCGAGTAGGTGAATTTCAAAAAGAGTATTTTCGGAACGTGCCAGATGGTGCTGTGGATATGAAGGCTGCTCGTGAAACGGTCTCTTTTGTCGATGTAGAGTCTGAAACTATTCTTATTTCTGGGCTAGAAGGGCTGGTAGAAGGAGCTGGATTTTATGGAGAAGAAAGTGGCAAGAGAGGCTCTCAAGATCTTGTTTGGGTGATTGATCCTCTAGATGGCACCACTAATTTTTTACAAGGGCTCGATCAATATTCTATATCGCTGGCTCTTGTGAAGGATGGGAAAACAGAGCTAGGTGTGGTGTTAAAGCCTGCCACAGGAGAAATGTTTTCTTGCCTGCGTGGGCATGGAGTACGCCATAATGGTGAAGTAAAAGGCGTAAATAATCCTGAGGTGAAAGCAAACGAGGTGCTTTATGGGACAGGATTCCCTTATCGCTCAGAGGATATGGTTCAGAGGTTTTTTGAGACAGCTCCGAAGGTTTTGAACCTAGGCCTTGGAATTCGCCGATTTGGGAGTGCTGCTATCGATGTTTGTTATCTAAGCATGGGCTGGTTTGGGGGATTTTGGGAGACAGATTTACAACCTTATGATATAGCTGCCGGGATGCTGTTTATGGAAGAAAATGGAGTGATTGTTACCAATGAGAGGGGAGAAGAGTTCCGTATGTTTGAAGATCGTCTTTTCATTGCTGGATTAAAGAATGTACATCCAGAGTTGTTAGCTGTGGTCGCTGAAGGCTATTCCTCTCATTAAAACATAGCAAGTGTCGGACGATCAGATGGAGGATGAAAATGAAATTAATTGATAGTGTAGAATATGCAAAGTAACGATTTCATCCGCTCTATAAGTTCCTCTGTCGTGATCCCATCACTAATGACGTGCTTGTTTTTACTGTCTTCCAGCTGTGGACTTTATGAGAAAGAAGCCGTTGACCCTGTGGCCGAGGCTAGGGAAAATGCTCCCGCCGGGTTAGTGAGGGATCCTCTGGCAAATGATATCGTTCGCGTCGGTCTTGGCAATCAGGTGCAATTGAGTGAATTACCTGATGAAGAAGATATTGTGTGGGCTCCAGAGGATGAAAATATTCCAATTCCAGGGTTTGAATCTGTCGCCCCCTCCAAGGTGAAAAAAGATGACTGGGAAGTGAGCTATAGTCAGGCGGTGAAAGCTGCACGCTCACGAGGAAAGCCTATTTTAATGTGGTTCACGGATTCTGCACGTAGCAGCCATTGTAAGGCTCTTGGTAATGAGCTGTTTAAGACAAAGAAATTCCTAAGCTGGGCGAAGGAAAATGTGGTTTTGTTGCGGCTGGATATCGCTATTAGTAAGGATGAACCTAGGCGAGATGCCAAAGTGGTTTATATTCAGAAGCTGCGGAAACGTTATAAAGTATTGGGTAATCCCGTCGTGTTATTGGCTTCTCCAAGTGGAGCGGTCTTAGAGAAAATTGTGGGATATTCTTCAGGCCGAAGCCGTTCGACGATGGAAAAAATCGAAGCGGGGCACCATTTCGCAATACAAGATTACGGCAAGTGGAGAGAAAAAATGGAAAGGAAAGGTTACCGGATGTGGGTGGATTTAAAACAAAATCAGGTGTTTGCTAAATTGATTCGATATAATGAAGGGGAAGTATGGTTACTGGAAGCAGATGGATCAAAGGGGCGTACGTTTGAGTCTAAACTTTCTGCAGCGGATCAAGAATGGATCGAGAGCGAGAAGAAGAAACGCTTGTAGTTGCTCTAAACGGATTTGGAAAAGCTTTGAGAAAATTTTGGGAAGGAAGAACGATGGCCGAGTTGTGTGCCACGTGTGGTTGAGGGGGAGGAATGGATGCTGTGGAAACAGTGAGGGCTCTCTGGTGGCTTAAAAGAAGGGGAAAGGAAGAGAAAAGGGAGAGCTTGCCTATTTTGAATATTTCCTTAGTTCAAAGTCTTTGTATTGCTCTAAAACCTGGTAGTTGGAGAAAAGGTGTTCAAATTCTGGGAATTGAGTATCTCCTTCGTATGTTTGATAGATGTAGGAAACGAGTAAATCGTCAATGATAGGGAGGAAAAGATGGTAAATCTGTGCACCACCTATGATGTAAATGTGTTGGTCAAGGAGTTCGAGCTCTGAGAGTTCATCAATACTGTGGATCGTTGTTGCGCCTTCCGCTTTCCAAGAGGTGTTCTTTGTAAGGACGATACTTTGGCGATTTGGGAGGGGCATGCCGATGGATTCCCAGGTCTTTCGCCCCATAAGGATGGGGTGGCCACTAGTGGTACGCTTAAAGAGTTTAAGGTCCTCGGGTAAACGCCAAGGGAGATCGTTCCCTTTACCGATGATTCGATCTGGCGTCATGGCGACGATGGCGGTGAGCTTCATGGGCTGTATCAATGGGTTGTGTGTTCGGTGTTGATGAGGTCGGGCGTTGTTACCATGTGAGGCCCACAGCACGGCGTACACGGTCTAGTACTTTGGTGGACTCGATTCGTGCAGTTTGCGCGCCTTTCGTGAGTACTTCGTTGACATAATCAAGATTGTTTTCGAGTTCTGCACGTTTGGTCCGTACCGAAGAAAAGTGCTCCCAGTAGAGATCGAACACCTGCTGTTTAAAGTGGCCATAGCCTATGCCGCCTGCTTCGTGTTCTGCGATCATGGTGTTCACCGCATCTTCGTCTGCGAAGAGTTTGTAGAGAGCAATGATTGTGGAGTTTTCAGTAGGTTTTGGGTCATCGAGTTCTGCGGAATCGGTGACGATTTTCATGAAGAGTTTGCGAGTGGCCTTCTGGGCACCATAGAGAGGAATGGAGTTGTGATAGCTTTTAGACATTTTTTGACCATCAATACCAGGAATTGAGGCTGCGGTTTCACGGATTTGGACTTCTGGGATGACAAGGGTGCCCTCGCCGAAACGGTCATTGATGCTATTGGCAAGATCACGAGTGACTTCGACATGTTGCTTTTGGTCTTTGCCTACAGGTACGAGGTTCGCATCATAGAGTAGAATGTCTGCAGCCATCAGCGCGGGGTAAGCAAAGAGTGCATGGTTGGCATTAAGGCCTTTGGCGATTTTGTCTTTGTAGGAATGGCAGCGCTGAAGCAGCCCCATTGGGCAGACTGTGGATAGGAACCATGCGAGTTCGTTCACTTCTGGGATCGCACTCTGGCGGAAAATAGTCGCCTTCTCAGGATCCAGGCCACAAGCTAGAAAGTTGATCGCAAGATCCTGAATGTGCTCTTGCAGCTGAGAGGCGCTATCCATCGTCGTCATAGCGTGGTAGTCCGCTAAGAAGTAGAAGGCTTCTCCCTCGTTCTGAAGTTTCAGCGCAGGGTCCATGGCGCCAAAGTAGTTTCCGATATGAAGTTTTCCGCTAGGTTGGAGTCCTGTGAGAATTCGCATAGATGGAGTCTGTGT
The DNA here is from genome assembly GCA_964561965.1 of uncultured Verrucomicrobiales bacterium. GTDB lineage: Bacteria > Verrucomicrobiota > Verrucomicrobiia > Verrucomicrobiales > Akkermansiaceae > Rubritalea. Next base: position 19,518 of record CAZLQY010000025.1, on the reverse strand, counting down.
GAGAGGTAGGAATTAGGCAAAGGCAAAAGGTGTCTAGAGGGGATAAATTTTAATGGAATAGCTTACGAATAGCTTACGAGTAGCTCTCGAGTAGGGCATGAAGAAGAGGGAGTTGGAATTGGTTCATTTTCTCATGGACAATACACCTTTAGATGCGAGCTTTGGGGAGTAAGATTATGGAAATTTTAGTAACAATTGGGCAGGTACTATTGGTGGTGTTGATCTTTAACCTCATTATCTTTGTACATGAACTTGGGCATTTTTGGGCGGCGCGTTGGCGTGGGCTACAAGTAGATAAGTTTCAGATTTGGTTTGGAAAAGCGATTTGGAGTAAGGAGATTAATGGTGTGAAGTGGGGCTTGGGGACTATTCCTTTCGGAGGATTTGTCGCCTTACCTCAGCTGGCACCAATGGAGACGATTGAGGGAAGTACAGAACGTTCTGTACCATTACCGAAGGTGAAACCGATTGATAAAATCATAGTGGCCTTTGCTGGCCCCTTATTTAGTTTCTTATTAGCAGCTGTCTGCGCGCTGGCTGTCTGGAAGGCAGGAAAGCCTATTTTGGAACAGAGTTCCACTACCGTGGGGTTTGTTTTCCCTGGTTCAGCGGCAGATAAGGCCGGTCTGAAAGTGGGGGATAAGATTCTTAAAATTGCGGATAAAGAGGTGACTTGTTTTGCCGGGAATTTTGAATCAGGGATTAAAGAGAATATCACTCTGAGTGAGGGCGATAAGATCGCGATCACGGTGCAGCGCGAGGGGGAAACAGATCCTTTAGTGCTACAGTGTGGCTTTAAAGTTCCAGAGACAGGGTTCTTTGAACGGAAGGGGACGAGGAAAATCGGAGTGGCGCCGGCAGAAGAGGTGGTAGTGGATATGGTGTTACCACATAGTCCTGCGGAAGTAGCTGGTCTAGAGGGAGGGGATGAGATTTTGAAGATTAATGGAGAACGAATCGGAAGTTCTGCCTCAATGTATTTCCTAGCTTTGGAAGGGAAATCGATGGATTTGACAGTGAAACGTGGAGAGGAAGAGTTAGCGCTCGTCTTAACTCCTCGTAAACCAATGGCCCCTAATGATAAGGAATTCTTAACCGGAGTGAAATTCCGGCTAGATCCGACAACGTTGCGCCGAGGGGTGGAATACCCTAGCCCTGGAGAAACCTTAGCATCCTCAGGGAACATGATGTACACGACGCTATCGAAACTTATTTCCCCTAAATCGAGTATTAACGTTGGGCACCTTTCTAGTCCACTAGGGATTGGTCGAAGCTATTTTGATATGCTGAATTCTGAGGAAGGCTGGCGTTGGGTGATTTGGTTTACTGTCGTGTTTAATGTGAACTTGGCGATTTTAAATATGATGCCGTTTCCTGTTTTAGATGGTGGGCACATTACATTGGGCTTTGTAGAAATGTTGAGAGGTAAAGGTATGGAGGGTATGGCTGCTAGGGGGTTGGAATTCGTGCAGACAGCGTTTGCTCTGACTTTAATTGGTCTCATGCTATTTGTGCTGAGTAAAGATATCGCTGATTTACCCGTCTTCGGAGGGGAACCTTCACTTCCTGTTCAGTTTGCGCCTGCAGAGGTCTCAGTGATTTCCCCTGCTCCAGTGACGGAATGAACCTTATTGTTATCGCAATGGTCGCCCGAAATAGCATGAACATATATTCGTAATGCGTGTTCATACCCCATTCGTATGATACGGGCGTTGTCGTATAGAACTGTGGGTGATGTTAAAAATCCAAGGCCTTCAACAACTCTGAAGGCTCATCAATCACAGTATAATTATCGAGATCTTCATCCTGCATGAATTTTTCACTAGCACAATGCTGGAACAATGCGATGAGAGGTTCGAAATATTGATTGATGTTTAAAAGCACCACCGGGATATCTAGCCTGCCATGTTTCTTTAGTGTTAGTACCTCGAATAGTTCTTCAAAGGTACCACAGCCACCTGGTAGGACGACAACGGCATTGACGCCAGAGAGTAACTCCGCCTTTCTTTCGTGCATACTCTCAGTCACTATCATTTCTTTGACTCCAGGGTGATCATACTCAATCGCTCTCATAAATTGGGGGATGACGCCTTTGATCTCTCCTCCAAGTTTGAGACAAGTATCTGCTAATTCCCCCATAAGCCCAACAGCTCCCCCCCCAAACACTATTTTAATGTCACCGCGCACCAACTCCTCAGCCACCGCTCGAGTGGCTGAGTAATATAATTCGCTTAATTCAGAACTGGCAGCGCAGTAGATGCAAACACTCTTTGTCATACAATATCTTTCTAAATACTTCTCACGTTTAAGCCATGAACGCTTGGGTTCGGTAGAGTAACCGTTTGTGCTCTTGGTACCCTCCCATACTGCGGTGCATAACAGAAGTGTTATCCCAAATTAAAATGTCACCAGGGCTCCAGCGGTGAATGTACTGAAATTCTGAGCGCTCCACCACGGCTTCAAGTTGTTTGAGGAGTTCTTGAGATTCATCACTTGGTAATGCTGGAATTCTCGTTCCAAAATAATTGACATAGAGACTGAGGAGATTGGTCTCTGGATGGCGGTAAGTGAGATTATGATAAGCATCAGGCAACAGCTCTTCCTTCTTAGCATGCTTAAAGTCAGGAATATCGGCACAAGAAGATAAAAACTGTAAGTCTTGAATACGTTCTTTCATTTCGTCGGATAGAGCTTGATAGACAGCTCGCGAGTCGACAAAACCAGTTTCTCCCCCTGTTTCGGGAACGATAACAGCATGAAGAAAGTTAAAGATATAATTCTTACCGTTAGACCAGAAATCGCCATCGACATGCCAGTACTCTGCTGCGGTATGATTTTTTATGACTTCTCCATTGGGCAGGATGTTTGAAACTCTTGCCAGCTCAGGGAATTCATCTTGCGTATTGTTAAATCGTAATCCCTCAGGAAGTAAGACTGGTTGCCCAAATTGTTTTGTCACTGAGACCATTTCTGGGACAGATAGTTTTTGGTCCTTGATGCAGATGACTCCGTGTTTTGTTACCTCCGTCTTTATAGATGAGATCTCTGTTTCATTGAGTTCATTGAGATGAATATCTGAAATGATGTTACCTAACATGGTGTGAAATTTTTATGGTTGTCATTAATTTATACGACTTGATAATCAGTCTCACCTGCAATCACCGCTGAACTGAAGAATAGCCGTTCAGCGATGGGTGAACTATACTGTAGACCCTTGGAAGACAGGTGGATTCCCCCAGTCGCGCTTTCCTTAATCAGGCCACTGTTTTTTAGCGCGAGGAACTCCGCTCCAAACGCCTCAAAAACGGAAAGCCCAAATTGCTCTGAAAAGATGTGATCATGAACGCCATCACTCGTCATGAGTTTAAAAATAACATGGCGGTTTTTTGCTTCTTCCTCGCATAGACTGACTCCGACTGTTGCAGGAAATTGCTTGTTTGATATTGTAGTGGCCCATGTATTGGTGGAATCTTTGACAAGAGCTGAATTGACTACGTAATCACTACTGTAGTGGCCAGATGGCGCGTACGTTCGAGCACTGGGCCCAAACCCAATAGTTGGCACTAGATTAAACTCATGCTCTTGTTGTTTGTATCCTCCTACCTGTGGTTTCGCCCATCGGTTTAGAGATTCCTGGAGATATCCGGAATTTTCAAGAATATCCTTAGCCCGTAGATAATTTGATGCAACAAATGCATTGTCATGTTCTTCTAGGAAACCGGCTTCTTTCTCTTGGCCAAAGCGGGTTCCCTTTCTGATCAAATGTTGATAGACCGTGATTGTTTGAGGGCCAATGCGAATCATTTTTTGAAGGCTATCGATAAAGCTTTGTTCGGTTTGCAGAGGTAGACCGAGGATTAAATCTCCATTCACATTAGAGAAGCCCGCATCTAGGGCTCCAGCCAGTACTTTTTCATTGAGAGCTCCCCCATACGGGCGGCCAATGTAGTCCATTTCAGCATCATTAAATGTTTGTACACCAAGGCTAATTCGATTGAAACCGAGAGCTACCAAATCATTGAGTCGCTGTTGGTTTAGTTTTTCCTGATCGAGAGAAAACGTGTCAGGAGATGCCTCTAATGCAAATTCTATATCGGGGGAGATAGGGCCACCAAATCGCTGTAAGGATTCGATGATGGGCTCAAATTGCTTAGGTGTTAGTAAACTCGGTGTTCCTCCTCCAAAATAAACAGACGTGACTTCTGCCTTTGAGACTAACCCTGTAGAGCGAGCGTAATCAATTTCAGCACAGAGAGCATCGACGAATTTGGCAATGTAATCTTTCCCTTCAATTCCGACCATTGCATAGAGATTACAAAAGCCACATAAAGCAGAAGCTCCTCCCTTCAAAACTTGATTGCTAGCAGAAAATAACTGTCTAACTTTTTTAGGTGGGCGGCGTGGCGGGCAAAATGGAACGTGTAGATAAATACCTAACTTGCCCTGATAACCTCCACCATTCCAAGCCTCCATGACAAACTCTTGTGGATTGTCTATAGGGCCCCAAGAGCGTTTTGGAGGATAAGCGTAAACATATCCTTTCTCTTTATTGACCTCTGTAATTTCATGTAATGATTTCTCAATTTCGTAAACGGAAGGGTTATGGACTCCAGCGAAGGAACTTATATTTTGGTACGTAGACATAACTAAATTTTGTTTTATTGTAAATTAACGTTACAAGTCATAATCAAGTAGGAAGCAGCTCTTAGATAACCTTATCTAGCAACTACTCTAGAGAATGCAATCATGTCAAGGTGACAGAAAAGTGTCTAAAATTTGTAATTTAGAAGATAAAAATATTTGGTGGAAATCATGTATTAGATAGTTGGAGAATATAAATAATAGTGGCATGTTATCTGCTATTTTAATAACAGAGAATATTGTAAATGTGCTATATTCTTGGATCGTGTTCTATAGAGTTGGTCTTTGTGTCATAATAATGAGTGTTGAAATTTGATGATATTGGTTTTGAGGGCTTAAATTCTTGTTGGAAAATGATGAATACTAACAATTTATTGTTTAATATTCGATATATGTTTAAAATTGTTTTAAACGAAATGATAGGATGGATGATTTCTATGTTAGATGAATGCAGGCTAAAAAAATAAATTTAGGACGAAATCTAACGATTCAAAACAAACGAAATAAAAACTGAATTTATGTTAGGTCGTTTGGTGTTTTAACGAGAGGGGAATAAAGAGTGGCATGGATGCATTCGAGTGTGTCTCAAATCGTTGTTCGCTGTTGAAAGGGAGATTGACGATGTATTCATTACGTGCCATCAAGGTGATGATGGGATCAATGCGTCTCTTGAACTATCCAGCATGTTACACCGCTTTAATAACGCCTAACATTGAGAAATGTACGCCCTAAAAAATTTGGCACATCCGTGAGTCTTAAGAGGAAAGAGCAGTCTTGTTAGCCCGCTTTGTCTACGAGGGGAGATGAGCGAAGTATGCCCGCACGTCATCACTGTTTAAATGCTGTTGCGAGCGGAACGAAAAATCCAGATGGAGAGTAGGGCGCCGCAGAGCGCGCCTAGGTGATCTGCGCACCAGTCAAAGAGGTCATTCCCATTTCGTCCAGGAGTGAAGCTTTGGTGGTATTCATCAAGAGCTCCGATGCATGCTCCCATGCACCATGATAGTAGAGTGATCTTAAGAGGTGTCAGCTTATGATGACTGAGTAAAAAATATCCTGTCCAGAGAGAGCCTCCAATGCCGAAGTAGGTGAAATGTAGGACTTTATCTAAGTGAGGGATGTTTGGGCCTTCTGTCGCTGGATTTCCTGCGGATAGAAACCAAAGAGCCAAGGCCCAAATAAGCCACAAAGCCCCCCAGACTAGACGGTGCTTGGGGAGAATACGGTGAAATTGCTTTGCTGCTATATGGAGAGTTTTGAGGGGTGTTCTCATTTATTGAGAGGAGGACTTTCGTGCTTCCTCTTCCAGTCTTTCAGAAAGCCATTGTTTCATCATGGATTGATAGTTGAGATAGCGGCTACGGGCTATTCTCTTAATGCGTGAGAGCATTCTGGGATCGAAGCGAAGAGTGATCGTCGTGGATTCTCTAGAGTCTGGCTCGTGCAGAGAGTTTGCCATGAGCCTGGCACCGAGTGTATGGGTAGACCAGAACTCAGTTTCAGCCTGTTCTGTGTCGAAGTCTGGGATATCGTTCCAGTCTTTAATTTGGTTCATGAGGTGGGTAGATTATTTGAATTCAGCGTAGCGGCGGTCATAGAAGCGTGTTTCCGCTTCAGACATCTCTCTAGCAGCGACGATTCGTGCTTTCTTTCCATCGGAGCAGAAGCTCAGAAAGAGGTAGCGGTCTGCTATGGAGCGACCAATCATGTAATAGCGTGTTTCGCCATCCGAGCGCTCGTGGTCTGGGAGGAAGCGTACAGAAAACGGATCCTCCAGAACTTCTTCCAGTTCGCGAGGTTTAAATTGAGTCAGGTCAATAGGTGTATCTATGAGGTCTAGTTCCATAGTGCTTTCAAAAGAGGATGTTATCTAAGCATAGCGATTGCTAGCTGCCCATGTTAAAGTAGTGGGAAAGACAAATTAGTCGAAATTAGTCAGTCAGTAGATTAAGAATCAATGAGAGAGAACTTCAGATCTCCTGAGGAAACAACTTCTCCATTGACGAGGCAGCGGCATGTAGAGATTCCGATATTGCGGCGCGTTTTTGTGATTTCTGCTTCGATGAAAAGGACATCACCGGGTAAGACGGGGCGACGCCATTTCACCTTATCTGCGGACATGAAGTAACCAATTTTCCCCTGGTTCTCCGGCTTGCGGAGCATGAGTATAGAGGCGACTTGGGCCATGGCTTCCACCTGGAGTACTCCGGGCATGATGGGGTGATCTGGGAAGTGCCCGGGGAAGAAAGGTTCGTTGATCGTCACGTTCTTTACTCCTGTACACTTCGTGTCACCTTCAAAGTCAATGATACGGTCTACCAGTAAGAAAGGATAACGGTGCGGTAACACTTTCATGATATCGTGAATATCCAGTACAGCTTCTCCTTGTGGAATGACGAGGGGAGGAACAAGGGAGCGCATAGAGGTGTACTCTCGCTTGATGCGGGCTGCCATCTGAGTGTTAGGGCCGTGGCCTGGGGCTACACAGATAACGTGGCCCATAATGCGTTTGCCACTGAGCATGAGATCGCCAATAAGATCGAGAGCTTTATGCCGTGCGAATTCGTTGTTGTAGCGGATGGGTTCCTTGCTCATCACTTCTTCTCCGCGCACTACCACGGCGTTTTCAAGAGAGCCGCCTTTAATCAGGCCTTTATCAAGGAGAGGTTTGACGTCCTCGTAGTAAACGAAGGTGCGCGCTGGAGCGATTTCCTTTTCATAGATCTCAGGTGTTATCTCAGAGCTGAAGAACTGGGTAAAGCGGTTCTCTGGGCCGACATTGGTAACAGAAATGCGGAATTTGTCGTCAGGGACGATGGTGATGGTAGATCCTGCTTCCGATTCAATGTGAATGGGTTTGCGTACTTCCCAGACTTTACGTGGAGCGTCTTGCGTGACGATTCCAGCTTGTTGAATCAATTTGACGTAGGGAGCTGAGGAGCCATCACCAATGGGAGGCTCGTTTGCATTCATTTCAATGAGAGCGTTATCCACTCCCATCCCTGTAAGAGCTGAGATGACGTGCTCCACTGTATGGACCTTAACAGAGCCTTCTGCCAAAGTAGTCGCTCGCTCGACAGTCTGTACTTTATCGACGTCGGCATCAATGAAAGGTTGATCGTCCAGATCAATACGGCGGAATCGGAATCCATGGTCTGCTGCTGCAGGTTTTATCGTGATTGTTACCTTTTCTCCAGTGTGTAGAGATGATCCCTCTAGGGTGGCAGGGTTGGCAAGCGTTTGTTGCATGTCAGTAGGCATATGGGCAGTGAAGGGGTGAACTATTGAAGTTTCAAGTGATTAAATGAATGGATATGAGGAAAATCGTAAAAAATTATTTAGAATGGGCTTTACAACTCATCCTTTGTGCGTATTTTCCGCCCCCACTAATAATTAATTTCTATTATGAAAGTTCTTTCTTCACTAGCATCAATGAAACGCCGTCACGAAGACTGCCAGATAGTTAAGCGCAACGGTACACTCTACGTGATCTGCAAGACTAATCCCAAGTTTAAAGCTCGCCAAGGGACAACCCGTGGTACCAAGCTTAGTAAAAAGGGTGTTAAATAGGTAACACACCGTACCTAGATCATGATTAGCGTGCTGATCATGGTATAAAAGGGTGACAGTTTTCTAAGGTCCGGCTTCCTCCTCAGGGTGTCGGATTTTTTGATGTTCCTTAATATTTCTTAATATTTCCTTGTCCGCCTTTTCTCTGGTAGAGCGGAACAGGTAGAGTTCTTTGACTTCATTCGTAGTTAATGCAGATCGGTAGATCGCAGCGGCTCGTATGGCTCCTGTCATGGCAGAGCTCGTATCCTTGTCCTGATACCCTCCTAGGAGGAACTTTGGAAGATCTCTGGCCATCGTCATTTTGTGTCCGTGGGGAGCTCTGGCGGTTTCTTTTCCGTTGATAAAGAGGTGAAGAGAGTTTTGTTGGAAGACGCCGACTAGGTGCACCCACTGGTGGCTAGGGAATGGTGTAGTGTGGCTCTGGAGAAGAGTCGTTTTTTTACTGGAAGAGACCTTAAACGTCGCAGCTCCTGTTTCATTATATCCTAGGTAGAAACCCCGGCTATATGTTTCAGAATCTTCACTACAGCTGATAATACCTCCATTGGCGCAAACCTCATCAATATGGACAAACGCTTCCAGAGTGAATTGGTCTCTGGGCATACTGTTTGCTAACTCACGCGTAGCGTGTACGACTTGTTGTTGATGGAAGACCAAGAGCTCGTCTTTAAAAGTGGGCGGCTGGTGTAGTTTACTTTGTTTGGCGTAGTAGTAGTCATAACGTAGTCCATTGAAGTAATCAGGGGTGAAGTACCAATGAGCATAAATAGAGAGAGCTTTGCTGAAAGAAGAGAATCGTTCATCTTGAGCCAATCTCCGGCCCTTTTTGGTGTTCTCGTTCAAGAGAGAGTGTGTCGTTTCTTTAGGTGATTCTAACGTTGTTTCCAGAGTGAGATCTGAGCTTGGAGGGTGGAGTGTCTGGACTTCCTTAGAGAAAACAGACTGTGGCTGAGTGATGATCCAACCGATGCTGACACAGGCGATGAATAAGCAGATCGTGATGTAGAGAGGGAGTGTATGAGTGGGGCTAACCGTTCGTTTATTGAGGGTGTTGGTTTGGGTTAAGAAGTTAGATGAATTTGAAGGGTAGTGTTGTGTGACGGATTGTGAGTTCTGTGAAACATTAGGGAAAAGAAACGGCTTGTTCGCTTGTCTAACATAATGTTTCGGGGTTGTTGTAATCGGTATTGTCGCAATAGCTTCTTTGATGGATGGAGTTCTATTTGATTTCTTTGCCTGAATTAATTGGTGGACCCATTGGCTGGTGGCTGGAGATATTTCGCTAATATCGGTCAGTTTAGGAATGAGGTCTCGTTGGTTTTTTTGATAGACCTCTTCTCTTGGTAGGTTGATGAAAGGGTGAGTTCCTATAAGGATTGTATAGCAGAGGTGCCCGCAGGAATAGAGATCTGTGAGAGCTGAGGGAGGGCTTCCTTGGTGAATCTCTGGCGCGATCATGGTGGGATCAGCGAGATAGCTGGATGGGCAATCTACTCCGTGGATGAAAGAGGCTAAGTGGCTAAGGCCGAGATCTGTGATAGTGCTTCGGTAGCCTCCTCTAGCCCGCTGCTCTAAAGAAATAGATGTTAGATTGATGGAGCCGTGGTAGAATTGATGTTGGTGGGCGTAGTCTAGAGCCTCCAGAATTTGAGCGATGATTTCTAATCCCTCCGTTTCACGAAATGGGTGCCTCGCTTTGAGCATTTCTAAAAGGCTGTGCCCCTCGTTGATTTCTGAGATAATATAAGCGCCGTCAGAGTCAATGCCAGCATCGAGAACCTTAGTGATTCCTGGGTGCTCTAGTGCAGCGATTTGTTGCGATATAGTGATGAAATCGTCTTTATAAAAGCTAATGTCTGTAGAGCCTGTCTCAGAATAGAGGCGCCTCATCGCCACCTCTCTATGTAATAGAGTATCTTCGGCGCGGTAGACTCCTCCTGCTCGGCCCTTGTGGATAAGATGAATAATGTCGTATCGATCTTCAGGTGTCATATGAAAGTAATAGACTATAAATATGATTTTTCTCTATTATAAGATATAGATATGTATTTACAGAGGATTGATAGGGATGACAATAAGAGAGAAGGTTGTATGACACAGTAAAGTGCTGGTCTGTTCTTATTCCTCTAGTTAAGGTGCCTTCATGTCAGAGAGAATCAGAGCAATCGTGTTTGATATGGATGAGACACTTTTGGATAGAGATGCCACGATGTTGCACTTTTTGCGGCAGCAGCATAATCGGTTTGCTCTCACGGTGGATAAGGAGAGTCTTTGCCAGTCCATATTAGGTCATCAGTTAGGAGGGTATGGAGATAAGTTGGAGGCTTATCAAAAAGCTTGTGCAGAGGTTAAATTACCTTCGTCTATGGCTACCGAGTTATTCACAGATTTCATTCAGAACTATGGGGATGAATCTGTGCTTATAGAAGGAGTGGAGAGTATATTGGAGGCATTGCATGGAAACGTGTTGTTGGGCATGGTGACCAATGGCCGGAGCCGGAGCCAGAGAGGGAAAATCAGGGGGGCAGGGCTAGATCGGTATTTTGATGTGATTAAAGTGTCAGAAGAAGAAAAGGTGGGAAAGCCGGAGCCAGAAATCTTCCATCGCTGTTTAGCGGAGTTACACTGTAGTCCCAGTGAAACCCTTTTTGTCGGAGATCATCCAGTCAACGATGTGGAAGGGCCTCATAAAATAGGAATGCAGACAGTATGGGTGAGAACAAAGCGCTATAAAGAGGCCTCATTAGCGGATTTTAAAGTCGATCATATCAAAGAAATCTTCGAGCCAGAAGGAATACAGTTATTTGGGATAGAGTTAGAGGGTGAAGTATAGGAATGCTGATGTATTCCGTGTGTCAATAAAGTGTCTGTAGCTAGGGGGCGCTATGACTCTAGTGGATCACAGAATGATACTATAGTGTTGGGGCTATGCGTTAAATGATGTATGTGTTATCTGTAAATTGTATAGATAATGTGATTTTTTCATTATCTATTTGACGAATTCGGAACATTTTAGTTGCTTGAGGTCGTAATTTTTAGACCAAAAATGCTATGTGTTTGATAAAAAAGCTTTTATTCACAATCTCTATCATATCGGGTGCTCACGTTCTGTGTGCGGAAGACTTTATTGGTACCGACCTCGATGAAGTGTTTAGAGGACAGGGAGAAGGGAATTTTTTCTACGCAAAGGAAGGGAATGATCTCCTATATGGTAGTCGCTCTAGTGATGTGTATTTTTTCAATTTGGGAGACGGAGTAGACGAGATTGTCGAGCAGGGTTCGGAGCTTGGTTCAGAAGATGTCCTGTCTTTCGGAGAAGGGCTAGGAGAGAATGATGTGCTTGTCTCTCGCAGAGGTGTGGATTTAGTGGTGAAAGCAGCGACAGGGGAAGATTTAGCAGTTGTCAAAGGAGCTTTTGTGGATTCCGGTTTTTCAAAATCAGTGGAAATATTATTATTCTCTGACGGCTCTTCAAAGGGATTACCTCAGTTGAGCGACTATGGCGCATCACTACTATACGGTGGAGAGAGCCATGATACTTTGAGCGGTGATTCTACAGATCAGCTACTGGTTGGCGGTTTAGGCAATGATAGATTGTCTGGTGGTTTAGGAAGTGACACTTATTACCACCAGTTAGGAGGCGGTGTGGATACGATTCGAGAAGATGCCACAGCAGCTAACTTCGAATTCATCAACACCTTAGTCTTTGGGGAAGGAATCTTACCCTCAGACATCACCCTTGAGGTCAAAGGGAGCGCCCTTCACTTCCATGTGAATGTGACTGATGAGAATGGAGAAATCATCACAAGTACAGCCATCATTAGTTCTTGGTTATACAGAACATACCTAGGAGATGGCGCCTATGGCTACCCCTATGAGATGTGGCAGATAGAATTTGCCAATGGAGTAGTTTGGGACGGAGCGACACTAGCAACACCGGGTAATGATACTTTAATTGGGACAGAACTAGATGATGTCCTCTATGGAGGAGCAGGCAACGATACCTTACAAGGGGAATCAGGCAATGACGCCCTCAGCGGGAATTCAGGGCGGGATACACTCCATGGCGGAGAAGGAAGTGATGAATTACAAGGGGGAGAAGGCAATGATACTCTCAATGGAAACGAAGGGGATGATACTCTAATAGGAGGGCTAGGAGATGACAGACTCTCAGGAGGGCTAGGAAGTGATATCTATTATCATAATATAGGGGGCGGCACCGATACGATCCGAGAGGGTGCCACTATTGCTAATTTTGAGACCATCAACACCTTAGCCTTTGGAGAAGGAATCGTCCCCTCAGACATCATCCTAGAATCAATAAGAGGGGGGGCGCTTCATTTCCATGTTAGTGCCACCGATGAAAGTGGGGCTGCCGTGACAAGTACAGCCATCATTAGTTCCTGGTCAAACAGAGCATATCTGGGAGGTGGCGTCTATGGTTACCCCTCTGAGATGTGGCAGATAACATTTTCGAATGGAGTGATTTGGAATGGAGCGACACTAGCAACACCGGGCAATGATGCCTTTGAAGGCACAGAATCAGCCGACACCTTATCAGGAGGAGCAGGCAATGACACCTTAAGGGGGGGGCTGGGCAACGACGATTTAAGTGGAGATTCAGGAAGGGACACACTCTATGGAGGAGCAGGCGCCGATGAATTACACGGCGGAGAAGGAGATGACTCTCTCAATGGAGACGAAGGAAATGATACTCTCCATGGAGGGGAAGGAAATGACAGGCTCTTAGGAGGGAAAGGGAATGATATCTATTACCATAATATAGGGGATGGCACCGATACGATCCAAGAAGGCGTGACAAGAGCAGACTTTGAGACCATCAACACCCTAATTTTTGGAGAAGGAATCTTACCCTCAGACATCACCCTAGAATCAACAAGAGGGGGAGCGCTTCATTTCCATGTTAGTGTCACCGCTGCAAATGGAGAAATCACCACAAGTACAGTGATCGTGAGCTCATGGTCATATAGAAGTCATATAGGGAATGGAGAATATCGATACGATTATGAAATGTGGCGCATAGCATTTGCAAATGGAGTGATTTGGAATGGAGCGACACTAGCAACACCGGGTAATGATACCTTTGAAGGCTCAGCATCAAATGACACCTTATCAGGAGGAGCAGGCAATGACACCTTAAGGGGTGGACTGGGCAATGACAATTTAAGTGGAGATTCAGGCAGGGATACACTCCATGGCGGAGAAGGAAGCGATGAATTACAAGGCGGAGAAGGAAATGATACTCTCAATGGAGACGAAGGAAATGATACTCTAATCGGAGGGAGAGGAGACGACAGACTCTCAGGAGGGTTAGGAAATGATATCTATTACCATAATATCGGAGACGGCACCGATACCATCCAAGAAGGAACAACAAGAGCAGATTTTGAGACCATCAACACCCTAGTCTTTGGAGAAGGAATCTTACCCTCAGACATCACCCTAGAATCAACAAGAGGGGGAGCGCTTCATTTCCATGTTAGTGTCACCGCTGCAAATGGAGAAATCACCACAAGTACAGTGATCGTGAGCTCATGGTCATATAGAAGTCATATAGGGAATGGAGAATATCGATACGATTATGAAATGTGGCGCATAGCATTTGCAAATGGAGTGATTTGGAATGGAGCGACACTAGCAACACCGGGTAATGATACCTTTGAAGGCTCAGCATCAAATGACACCCTCTCAGGAGGCGCAGGCAATGACAACTTAACGGGTGGACTGGGCAATGACAATTTAAGCGGAGACCAAGGGAATGATTCACTCTATGGAGGAGAAGGCGCTGATGTATTACAAGGTGGAAAAGGAGATGACTCTCTTAATGGAGACGAAGGAGATGACAGACTCTCAGGAGGAGCAGGGAACGACAGACTTTCAGGAGGGCTAGGGAATGATACTTATTATCATAATGTAGGGGACGGCACCGATACCATCCAAGAAGGCGTGACAAGAGCAGACTTTGAGACCATCAACACCCTAGTCCTCGGAGAAGGGATTTCCCCATTACAGATCACCTTGTTGCCAAATAGAAACGAACAACAAATCAAAATTCTAGGGCAGGACCAGAGCGGGAGCATCATCCCTAGTGAAGTGATCATCTCTTCATGGCACAGAAACACACATATAGGGAATGGAGAACGCCGATATCCTTATGAAATGTGGAGACTCAGGTTCCCCGATGGAGGCAGATATCATGCGGACAATATCCCAAGTGACGACTCAGACAACATTCTGGGTAATGATGAAAACGATGTGTTTTACGGGTATTTAGGCAATGATAGGTTAGAAACATTTGCTGGCGATGACATCCTTTCAGGCGATCAAGGCAATGACACCTTAATCGGAGGAGAAGGCAACGATACTTACAAAATCGCCCTCAATGGCGGACAAGACATCATCCGAGAAACCCACCGAGAAGGAGACGTGAACATACTATCGTTTGGAGATGAGATCCTAAGTAGTGAATTTACTGTACTACGCATCAGCAATGATTTGATAATCCTCCATCAGTCAGAGAGCATAGAGACAAGAATCGAAGAATGGTTCTTAGAGAACCAACTTCTATCAGAAATTCAGTTTGCAGACACGGCAGTATGGGATATTGCCGAAATATCGAGCCAAGTGGAGAATGATAGTGACTCAAATGGCGACGGAATCAGCAACATCGACGCCTACTTAGCAGGCCTATCCGTGACCAATACAGACCTCGATCAAGACGGGCTAAGCAATGCCCTAGAACGACATCTGGGAACGAGCCTGTACAATAAAGATACAGACGGAGATGGAGTGTTAGATGGAGATGATGGAGCACCACGAGATGCCACCACTTCCGAAGCCCCCAGCTTTGACCCCAGTGAACCCCTGCAAATTGAAATTTTACAACCTGAGAATGCCATCCTGTTGGACGGAGTGACTTCAGAATAATGATATTACATAGAATGGATATGATCACATTACGCCATACTTACACAAAGTGTTTTGCCGTGCTCCTCAGCGCTCTAATACTCTCCTCGTGCTCAGAAAAGAACACCGAGCAAAAACAGGGAGAAACAGAAGAGAAAGAAAGCAGACGTAGCGAAAACAGCACACCCCAGACGCCCCACAGCGTACAGAGTGCCCAAAGTACTCAGAGAGACACCCCTAGAAGAGACCCCATTCATCTAAAGGAAACCCCACTGGGAGGGCTAGAAGACCTATTGCCCAATGCACTAGTCGCCACCAGCGAAGCCAGTGCAGAAGAAACACAATACTTAAAGTCACAGCTCCAGCTCTTCGAGAAAACCCCAACATCGACAAAAAATTTAGAAGCCTACATAGAGCGCTATCCCCAAGGCGCCTATGCACTAGCATTGCGCAACAGCCTATCATCAATCTACTACACACAAGGCCGCCTCTCAGAAGTACTAGAAAACTCAAAACAAGCGTGGCAACTCGGCAGCACCTCCGATAGCCCCACCGCACAGTACCTAGCAGATGAGGCCTATAGCGCGTACTCGAAATCATTAACGTTTTTTGGGCTGCGGGAAGAACTACGTACCCTCGTCACCAGCGTCGAAGAGCGCACCCCAGCAGGCTTCGCCTCCCTCGCCTACCTACACGCCGTAGAATCCCTCGCTAGTATGGAGCTCAATACAGAAAGCTCACACCTCTGTGGCCCCCACGCACTATACAGCATCAACCTAGCACGAGGAACAGCCAGCCCACAAGCCCCACTAGAAAGCCCCAAAGCCGTCTCTAGTGAGAAAGGCATGAACTTCGCCCAAATTCAGGACATCGCAGACGACCTCTCCATGGGCCTCACCGTCGCCAAAGCCAACCAAGCAGAAACCATCCCGGTGCCCTCCGTCATCTCGTGGAAGCCCGGGCACTTCTCCGCAGTGGTAGAGCGCCTGCCCAGCGGGAAACTCAAAGTACAAGACACCCTATTTAGCCAACCCTTACTAATAGAGCCCAGCACATTACTCCAGGAGTCCAGCGGCTACTTCATGGTCCCCATAGACCAGCTCAGTTCACAATGGGTCAAAGTCTCCAGAGAAGAAGCCGCCACCATCTGGGGCGCACACACAGCCGTCATCCCGAATCCAGATGACACCATACTCTGTCCAGTCAACTGCGGAATGGCAGGATGGAGCGTCGATAAATTACACATAGACCACAGCATAAGTGACACCCCACTCCTCTATCAGCCAGCCTTTGGCCCAACCATCGCCCCCAGACTCAGCTATAGGAACTTCACAACGCGACAAGGCGCCACATTTGATCACGCTAACCTAGGGCTAAAGTGGAACCTAAACTGGATCTCCTACGTCGAAGACAACCCCACACAGCCAGAAGCCGCCGTCGTAGAATACCAGCCCAATGGAGGAGGCGCCAGAACACATCTACAAATCGTAGAAACAGCCACAGACGGAACCACATCCATGGTCTTTAGCCGAGACCAGAGAAATCAAAACCTCCTACAGCGCACCGGAGAAGCCTCCTATCAACTATTAGAAAACGACGGCTCCATCCGCATCTATAATGTAAGTGATAGAGGCACCACAGCACGTAGAATCTTCTGCTCACAATACATCGACCCACAAGGCCACAGCCTCACCTACCACTACGATGATAAGCTCCGTCTAACAGCCCTGACAGACGCCACAGGCAAACAAACCACCCTAAGCTACGATCATACAGACCCCCTGAAAATCACAGCCATCACAGATCCATACGGTCGCCAAGCAAAGCTAGAATACAATCAAGCAGGCCTATTGGAAACCATCACAGATGTCATCGGCATCCAGTCCTCCTTTCACTACGATGAAACCGACTTCATCGACATACTAAGAACCCCTTACGGAGACACCAAATTTGCCGCAGAAAATCAGGGCCAAACAAGAAAAATGCTCGTCACCATGCCCAATGGAGAACAGCAGAAATTTATCCACTACCTCTTCGGCTCTCCAGAAGGCTACCCCACAACACTCAGTGCAGAAGAAACACTGCCCATAGAACTAAACATCCAAAGCTCAGGCTACGGCTCAAATGCCACCTACCACTGGGACCGGAAGGCCATGAAATATCACCCTGATGATCCCACCAAAACCGTCCAATACAAATACCTCAGAGAAAACAGCCGTGGCTTCTCCATCGCCAACATCGTCCAATCCATAAAACGCCCACTAGAAAACCGCGTAATCTACCGCTACCCAGGGCAAACCTCAGATTTTTTTCAAGGCAGCCTAGATCGCCCCATCTCCGTCATCCAAGCATTGCCCAACAACCAAGTCGCACACAGCAAAACAGAATACAACGCCCTAGGACTTCCCACAAAAGTAACAGACCCCCTAGGGCGAACCACCTTGTTAGAGTACGCTCCAAACGGAATCGACCTCATCGCCACCAAACAACAAGTAGGCGCACAAACACAAACTTTGTTAGAAGTTTTAGGTTATGAGAACCACCTACCCACCTCACTGCGAGATGCCTCAGGAAACATCTCCACCCTTACCTATAACAGCCGCGGGCAGCTCACCACCACCACAGATCCACTCGGGAGGAAAATCACCCTAGAGTATATCGAAGACACCACCGCACAGGGATACGGTAAAGTACAGCGCAGCATAGCCATCGAGCCAGAGAATGTCACCAGCTACACCTATGATGCCCTAGAGCGGGTCGCCACCAGCACCACGCCAGATGGCTACACCACAGCCTACACCTACGATGCCTTTGACCGCCCCCTCAGCATGACATATGAAGACGGCAGCCAGAGCCTCTATGAATATAAAGATCTCGACCTCGTCAAAAGCACAGACAGAGAAGGCCGAGTCACCACCTATCAATATGACAGCCTCCGCCAGCTCATCTCCCAGATAGACCCAGAGAACCGCCTCACACGCTACCATTGGTGCACCTGCGGAGGGCTAGAAACCCTCACAGACGCCCTCGGCCGAGTCACCAAATGGACACGAGATCTCCAAGGCAGAGTCCAGAAAAAAGCACTGCCAGACGGGCGCAGCTACACCTATCTCTACGACACCGCAGGGCGCCAGATCTCCATGACAGACCCCAAAGGCCAGACCCGCCGCTGGAGCTACCACCCCGATGGCACCACCGCCGCCATGAGCTATGAAAACGCCCTCATCCCCACAGAAGGCGTCAGCTACAGCTACGATCCCCACTACCCCCGCCTCAGCAGCATGACAGATCAGTACGGCACCACCAGCTACAGCTACGTACCCTACGATGGCCAGAGCAACGCCGCAGGTTCCATCGCCAGTACAGACGGCCCATGGCAGAACGACACACTCACCAATAGCTACGATATCCTAGG
Organism: uncultured Verrucomicrobiales bacterium; assembly: GCA_964561965.1. Lineage (GTDB taxonomy): Bacteria > Verrucomicrobiota > Verrucomicrobiia > Verrucomicrobiales > Akkermansiaceae > Rubritalea. Next base: position 962 of record CAZLQY010000025.1, on the reverse strand, counting down.
GCGCCTCACCAGCTACACCTTCCCCGGCTCCGGAGGCAGCCTCAACTACGACACCCTCGGCAGAATGGCATTCACCAGCAATGTACTAGGCACCACCAGCTATAGCTATGATGGCGTCACCTCCCGCATCCTCAGCACCAGTCACCCACAAGGCATCAGCACCAACTATCATTACCAATCAAGAGAGCAAGACTACCGCCTCCAGCAGATCCAGCACAGCCACAGTACAGCAGGAGACATCTCTAGCTTCAGCTACGAGTACTCCCCAGCAGGGCGCATCCTAGCATGGAACCGTAAGATAGCACCCACCATCGCCGCCGATCGCTATGAATTCAGCTACGATACAGTCGACCAGCTCACCTCCGCCACCCTCACAGAAAAGGCCACCAGAGCCATCAAAGCCACACACGCCTACAGCTATGATCAAGCAGGCAACCGCACCAGCAGCCGAGCAAACCAAACCCTCCGCCAGCACACCTATAATGAAGCCAACCAACAACTCACAGGCAAAGCCGGAGGGCAAACAACAGTCGAAGGGAGCGTCAACCAAGCCACCACATCCATCACCGTAGCAGGCCAGCCAGCCTTCGTCTCCAGCGACGGGCGCTTCCTCAGCAGTATTACCCTAGAGCCCGGAACCAACCGCATTCCCCTAGTCATCACCCAGACAGACGGCACTGTCACCAAGAAAACCATGGAAATCCAGATCGAAGACGGGCGCCAGCTCGCCTACATCTACGATCTCAACGGCAACCTAGAAAAAGTAGCCCCAAGTAACAACCTCAACGCCCCAGAGCGAGAATACAGCTGGGATGCCGCCGACCGCCTCCACACCATCACCCGCTACGAGAATAACCAAATCAATACCAGCGCCTTCGGCTACAACAGCGCCAATCAACGAGTAGAAATTCAAGAATACACAGGCACAGCAGGCAGCCTAGAACTCCAGAGCCACCACCGCT
>CAZLQY010000024.1:0-38364 GCA_964561965.1 uncultured Verrucomicrobiales bacterium | reverse complement strand
GTTTTCCTCTTTTCAATCAGGAATGTCAGATCAAGTCACGTTCTTTACAGTTAATCCACATGAACAGGTCTTTCTTCATAAATTGTCCCTCCCCTTTTTAGTACTTAAGTGATGCTTTGGGTGGATATTGATCATCCTTCATCACTTAAAAAATACTGAATAATCAAAATCATCCGAAGCATTAAAATAGATACAATTGTTCCACAAAAAGAATTCACCTATCCCAACTTTATCAATTTCACACGCCACATGTATAACCCAATTACTATTTTGAAAGCTTTCCAGTAAAATTTCTGTGAACTTTAATTTACAGATTTTTTTCTTATAAACTCCCATACCAATCGATCTGGAAATATTCCAATCTTCTCCAACAAAAAAATCCTTTTCCTTTTTCCAAAATTTAGACAAAACACTATCAAAATTTTTCGAAATTTCGATAAATTGCGTTTCTATCTTTTGAGCTAAATCTCCGGATTCTTCTATAGGTTCACACAACGGATTGTACAAAGAGTAGAAATCCTCGTTTGATAACATTTTATATTCTATCATAATGAAAAATTATTTGTCTATATATCGAAAGAATTTACAAGTTTACTTGTCTTTCATGTATTCCGTCCCCAATAGAGGTCCGTATAAGCTTCTAGTTACCTGTGTTGGTAAAAATCTAGGGCTAAAAGGATTAACCATATCAAAAGGATGATCCACATTAGACTCTACCATTTGAGAATGATTCATACTCCAAGTCGCTGTTGTGTCTCCAGGACCTCCTACTGGACTAGCTGTATCTAGTGCAGCTTTAGTATGAGCCTTCCACTTAGGGTCACCTTGCCCTAATGAATTCCTAACTGACATATTATAAACTCCGATGGAAACAGCATACTTAGCCCCAGGCGCCCTTTTTAGCCCTTTAATAATCTTACCTCCAAGATGAGCTACTTTACCTGTGGATTTAAGTTTTATAAATTGCCCTTCAGTTAAGTTCCATTTTTTCACAGCTTCGGCTCCACCAGGAACAGCATTATTAAACCCTTTTATATATTCATTATTTGTATTACTTATACGTTCAATAAATTCTCCAGCTAATTTTTTTTGCTCTCGAGCTGTTTTACCCGATACATTCTTGATGTTTTTCTCTTTAAAGAATTCATCTAATTCTGCTTTAACTTCGTTATTGTATTTAGCATGTGCAGTGTAGTTATGCCCTTTGGGAGTATCTATGATAGAATCAGAACTATCAAAAAGCTTCTTAGCTTCGTCACCCCAACCAGAATCCCTAACAACTGATTTAGGAACCTTATGATGCCCTTTATTCTTCATTTCATAAAGACCTAACGGATCAAAGAACGTCCAAGGGTTCTGCCTGACATAAGTATACTCATTTGGTCCATCCACAAAGCCTAGTGGATCACGGGTCAGCCAGACTCCTGTTTCTAGATCGCGATAACGAAAGCCTTCATTGAGCACGCCCCAGCCATCTTCATCTTTCGTGTTGGCCTTTTGACGTTCTTCATTCTCTCCTTCTTCTTTGGTGCGGGTGCCGAAGGCCTCGTAGCTAGCCTGCCAACTAATATCCCCTAAGTCTGTCGTCTGAGAAACGACATCTCCCCGTGAGTTGTAGTAATTATAGGTAGGTTGACCAGAGCGGATGGTGTAGAGTACACCTCCGATGCCTCCGCCGTAATCACTACCTCGGATATATTCCACGGTTGGGGTAGATCGCCCAACTCGGTATTCTTGCGCAGAGGTCCCTCCGGAGAAGCTGACGAATTCTGCTTCTCCACCTGCTACATTTTCTTCCCGATAAGTACGGCGAGTTCTATGATCGTACTTGTATTCATAAGATCCATAAGTGGTCGAAGAAAGAGCATGTGATGTGTTGTTCCCACTAGACACGTTAAGTTGATCTTCTGAGTAGTCATCGACATGTGTGTAGCGGTTCTCGAAATCATCAAAATACTCATGCGTGACTTCATCGTTTTCTAAGCGTCTGATGCGATTACCGTTCGCATCATAATCGTAAGTGATCACGCGATTGCTGACGCTCTCGGTGGCTGATTTTAGTTGATTGGAGTTCCATCCATCTGAGCCATTGCCATAGACACTGATCCAGTTTTCTGTCGTCACGCTCGTACTTGCTCCCGCTGTTGTTTTTTCTGTTAACTTCGTCAGGCGGTTATTGGTCTTATCATAGCTATATGTCGTGAGGATTTTCTCACTATCTGTCGCTAATGATTCTCTCCCTAAACGGTAGCTGTGATCGTACGTATTCTCCACCACACGATCTTCCATGGTCGCACTCCCATATGTCTCTGCTATGCGAAGTACATTACCGACATTATCGTAGCCTGTAGGGTACTCTGAGTGAGCTGGGTGTGGTGTGGTGTAGTCAAAGCGAACAATTGTGCTGCCTGTACCAGAAAGAGAGTCTTTGCTTAATTTGCGGTTTAATGCATCATAGCGGCACTCTGTGAGGGTACCGTTAGGTAACCTCTTCTGGGTAATATTCCCGTTGAGATCATAACTATATTGAGTCAATCCACCACTCGGTGCAGAGGCGCTCTCTCGCTCTAAGAGTGAGGTCAGACGATTTAGGCGATCATAGCTGGATGTGAGGTGTCTTCCTGTATTACCAAAGGTGGTCGTTAGTCTATTCCCTGCCTTATCATAGGTGTAGTCGTGGCGGGCTCCTGCTGATTCTTCCTCAATCACTCGGTTTAGGTGGTCGTAGGTATGAAACACTCTACGGTTTTGCCGCCCTTGAGGAGTTTCATTAGGATACTCTACGGAAAGGAGATTATTGACCAAATCATAACGATACGTGCGATCATCTTGATAAGGTGTTGCCCCTGGGCTCGATGATACCTGGGCGCCGCTCAAAGCTGTACGCTCTGGAATGGTAGATCTCCTATAAATGGTATTCTTTAAACGATGTAGTCTATCGTAAGTATAATGTGTTTCTCTGCCTTTGGAGTCCACTCGATGCGTCTTCACAAGAGCATCATAAGCACACTGCTGCACCCGCTGCGTTGTTGATCCTTCATCCCAAATCGTACGGGTCTTTCGGCTTAACCCGTCATAACGGAATCCTGTGATATGACCGTCTCCATCTTTTACTTGGACAAGATTGCCTATATCATCATAAGAATTTCTTACTACGATATCATCCGCATGAGGGGTGTCTGTGGATGATGGCTGTCCAGTTGCTGGATTCGTCGCTGTAGAGATTAGGCGGTTCTGTCTATCATAGGTATTCTGGGTTATATTCCCGTTTCCATCTGTCGTGGTGATCACATTACTATTGCCATCATAGCTCATACTCGTGCGGATATCACCTAAACCAAGACTTGCTCTATCTTCAGATGGTTGCCCAGAGATAGAATTAGTCACTGTATCTGTGATCCTATATGCTTTGTCATAGAAGCTGCGCACTTGATGCCCTCTAGCATCTGTCGCGACAATAGAATTCCCCACTCCATCGAGTATATTCAATGTCCTAGGACGTAGTGGACCCGATCTTACTATCTGAGTATCTACGACCTCAGCTCGCACTACGGCAGGCTGCTGCTCTGAGATCGCTCTGTTTCGAGCATCAAAGATATAATCCCAACGGTTTCCTAGAGGGTTAATGGTGGCTACCACATTACTATTCCCATCATAGATGGTGCGTGTGAGAGGTGAACCTAGTGTTGGATTACCTGGTGAAGACCGGTCAACAACACCTGAGTCAGGATCAGGCGCCCATTGATGGGTCTTGCGCCCTGCTCTATCGTACTCACACTCTGTCTCACGCCTTTCTGGGTCTTGGACCTTCCAGAGTAATCCTGTAGAGCTATAGAAGTTCCTAGTCGTGGCATTAAGCCCTCCTAGGTCATCGACTATTTCCGTTGTGCGCTGAAGGGCATCCATGATGGTGCGAGTTCTCTTCCCGCGGGCATCTATTGCCGTGGTAAACAATTCCTCTTTTCCTCCTGCTGCTCTAGCAGCACCACCGTATGTGACACTACTGGCTTTAAAGCCCGATGTGTTTCTAGGACTAGAAGCGGCTGTACTCTCCCCTCCTGCAGCTGGCTGCCAGTCTACAGAAATAAATTCCTGTTCAGTATGGATCAAACGATAGGTGGCGTCATAGACATTCCACGTCGTCAGGCTCTTCGTCCCTGAATCTGTAAGAACGGCATCATGATGTACGATGCGGGTGGGCTTAAAGCCTGAGGAATTAAACCCACTTGCCCCTGTATTTGGTGAAGCAAAAGATCTCCCTGAAGGTAAAATCAATGCTCCTGTGCCATAGGAGAACTCTGTATGAGTGATTTCTGTGGAACCACGTGCCTCAGATCGAAGTGACTCTAAATCTGACGAGCCATGGCTACTACTATTTAATCCAGTAAAGACATGGGTAGGGCGGCGCAATAGATCGTAAAATGTACGAGTCAGATTTCCGTTAGGGTCAATAACGTGGGTGATAGAGTTTACCGCATCATAGCGATAGTTCGTCACGAGATCCGACCCTGTCACGCTACCTCTGTTGGTTGTTACTAAACCACCTGATAGAGACGGTAATCCTGATCCGTCCATATCACGAATACTAGTCACAAGGCGATTGAGCTCATCATAATGCCTAATCGTGAAGTTCCCTTCTTCATCAATCTCTGCAGCCTTATTCCCATTTTGATCATACCATATTTCTTTCACTGCCTGGCGGGGGCCATCGCTCGTGCTTGCCTCTGGATAAATCACCCGCGTGAGGCGGTTGAGCGTATCATATTCAAACTCTGTAATATTCCCTCGAGGGTCTTGGCTCCCAGTGCGGTTGTTATTTAAGTCATAACTACTCAATGTGATTAAATTAAGATCTTCTGGTGAAACAATCTCACGCGCTACACGCCCTAGATTATCGGCCTCATAATTCGTACTGAGGTTTTGCTCCCATGATTGATTCGATACAGAAGTAAAGGCTTCGGTTGTTTCACTCGTTAAGAATGCAGAGAATTGATCACTATAAGTAAACCTCTTTCTATACAGATCTTCTGTGGAGTCTTTACCACGCACAGAATAACTCAGCCTACGTCCTAATGAATCCACATTATTGGTTGTTTCAGAACCATAGACATCATTAGTCGAGCTCATGACTCGGAAAAATTCACTATATTCATAAGACGTGGTACGCCCTAGCCCATCAGTCATGGAGGTTGGATCCGACCAAGTACTAAATGTCGAAGAACCATCAGGTAAAAAGGCTCTAATGACACCGCTACTATCACCTTCAAAAGAATCTCCATAATCCCAAGAGTTCGTATTTCCTGAGAAATCAGTGGAATTACTTAAGGAAAGCCCTGACGCTAAATCATAGGTATAGCTCTCCGAGCCCAGATACCCTGCACGGCCTCGGGCTCCGCCATGATCTATTCTCGAAGTCAAATAGTAGACTAACCACTCTACGCTTGTAGAATCCGAAGTAGCATCTACATCAACAAGCTCAGCCACCATATTGTGGAAGCTATAGATTGTCTGATTCCCTAAACTATCGGTTACGGTTGTCACAGGTGGAATGAAATCTACTTGTGGCCCAAAGCGCATTCTACCTCTATAAGCAAACTGGCTGCTACCTATGCCCCCGGGGAGATCTACTGATGTAATCACTCGTGGTCTGCCAAAAACAACTCTAAAATCATCACTTGAGGAACTATCACTATCTGCATGTTCTTCGATACATTCTATCACCTCAGGTGGTAATCCATCCAAATCATCTACAGGGAAAGAGCCTGAAGAGGACTGCGATTGAAGCGCTTCTTGGCTATAGTCAAAGCCATAATGGAAGGTATGGGTATTGCCTCTCTTATCTGTAATCGATTTAATATTTGAGTGGAAATAAGTCGTCGACCTATCCTCATCTGACTCCACATCAATCACAGTCTCATACGTGTATTGAGATCTGCTAGAATCAGGGAAATCTACAGAAGTTAATACAGGGGCTATAATGGATATCGGAACATCGCCTTCTTCTGCTGGGCTCGAATTATAGCTGGTATTATCCGTATAATTAAATCTTGTCACATTTCCTCGGCTATCTGTAACACTTGTGACGCGCCGGCAATTAGTACTTAAGGTGAGCCCTATAGCCTGCCCTGGGCGCTCTGGTGAGCTGATCTCCACCGGTAACAGCGAGGTAGGATTACCTCCATAATTGTATTGCAGACTTACTCCGTAACGATCTCTAACTTCCTTCAAGCGCCAATAGTTATGCCTACGAACAGTACGCCCACCAGAAACACGATCAGAAGAATATAAGAACCATGCATTACTCGCCTCATAAGTTAATGTATTTCCAAATTTCTTTTTCAATACGAAGGTTCCTCCTACTCTCTCTAACGAATTAAGGTAAGTCTTCTTATCTACTCGAGAAGAAGGCCAGGGAAAAAATGTATTCCCATCAAAGGTTCCAAACCTTAGTGAACGCCCTGCTTCATCAATCACGGACACTGAGATTGGATCATCTGAATCATCACCCATTGTTTCAGCGATTTCTATGTAGGAACACAAATTTGAGCTCCAACCTGGTCCGAATGGTAAATCTAGCCGCTCATTTGGGCGCAGCCCTGAACGATTACTAAACCCTGTCTCTGCTGTGCTCATACTAACCTGAAGCTTGAGGTCAGAAGATGCTAAAGGTGTATAGATAATCGAGTTATCATGGTGCAGGGATCGATTGAATGCATCGACATAAGTTTGCTCCTCTGGCAGGTCTGTTTCTTCTTCCTGTTGAGGTTGTTCATCAGAAAGAGGGCGCCCATTAAGGGATACCTTCCGGTGACGAGGCCCTACTGCATCATTTCCACTAAAACTTTCTGAAAACGACATCGAGCTCAGAGGTATCAGATACGCTTCTTTGTCATGAATTTCATCTAACACACTAGGATCAGTGCCTCCAAAAAACCGTTCCTGAAACAATTCATCTACATCACATATAATAAACCCTGAGTCAGAAGTATCAATGAGTGCTCTATAATCATAACATCCGACCCCTTCCGTTCTTTCAAGAAATTTGGGGTCTGTAGCGACATGCTGAAGTGTTACCTTATGGTTTTTGGTAGGATCTAATCTGATATCCGTAGGTTCTGTTACTACTCCAAATTCCTTAGAAACTAATTGACGGGGCCCAATTTTCAAACTCCATCTCTCAGACTTACTACTTGAAAAATCCCCCACTTTAGCAACGACAACACCTGACGGATCATTATTGCCTGTAAGATTGAAACCTAAATTACCTATTGGTTTACAGTTTGGGTCTGTATTACTCGCTCCGAAAAATTGAGTAATATCCAACACTGAATCCGTTGACAAGTTGGGATCAGACCCAAATTCAATCTCATCTCTATCTAAAGAACCATCCCCGTCGCTATCAATACTTCTTGGGTTGGTTCCTGCTAGGAATTCTTCAAAATTCGAAAGCCCATCATTATCTTCGTCTGCATCTGCATCTGGATCTGAGGCGTCCCTCGGATTATACCCATGCTGCACTTCCCAGAAATCATCAAAAAGGTTCCCATCACTATCAAAATTGATTGGATCACTAGAACCTCCGATAATGGGGATACTCACACCATTAATCACTGCCACTCCTGATATTTCTTCGCTATTACTTAAACCATCTCGATCAGAATCAGCTGAGTCAATATTCCCATCACCACTAAAGCTTACTCCGTGAATGCTTCCTCCCGTCTGAAACTCTTCAAGAGCACTCAAACCATCACCATCCACGTCTAACTCTCCCCTCCATTCATCCGCTCCTACATCTGGTGTATCTATTCTATCCTCACCATCGATATCAGAACCACTAGGAGACCCTATCGCAGCATTGATTGCAGGGCTATTCGGAGAATTAATATAACCTAATCTATCAATCAATGGATCAGTAGCAAGCCCACCATGCTCTCCATCTTTCACCCAAGAGTTGGCTACTCCAATTAGATTATATGTTAGGAGACTCTGCAGATCATTTAGCTTAATGATCTCACCACTAGTTTGAGTTGACCAAACAATCGAATTGCGAAGAGTTAATCTTGCTTGCCTTGTAATTGAACCATCAAGTTCTATCAGAGGCTCTGTATTATTCACATTTTCATGAAATACAGTTACATGGTCTAAAGCGAGACGCCCGCTATCATGATCGATCAAAGTATTCCGAGCAACACTTGAAGCCCTAATAATACAGTTAGTCATCTTACAAACATCTAACGTATTTAACATTCTCACATGAACAACATTCCCACCAAATACTCCGTCTTTAGAGAAGACAAATCCTCTAATATAAGAGCTCTCGCCGATTACATCTAAAGATGGACCGCTAGTTCTCTTATGAATCACTGTTTCTCCAGAACCTGACTCGGCAATCAATGCGATTCTTCGATTCGCAGGTATTCTAACCCCCTCATCATAGACTCCAGGTTTCACAAGGATAATGGTATAAGGATTCTCTTCAGAGCCAACTAGTGGTGCTGCATTAATTGCTGCATTAATCGTTTGAAAAACTCCGCTCTCTCCTCTAGCTGTCCCATTGACTGGATCAACTATGAAGTTAGGTACTACGGCATTCGGTTGAGCCGGATCCATTCCGTTACGCAGCTCATACACAAACGGTATTCCATCGCCATCTAGATCACTCAAGGCATCTGAGGTATCAATTGGATCTAATCCATATGTCAATTCATCTAGATCATCAACGCCATCATTATCTGAATCTAAGCCCCCGCGACTCGATAAGTACACATCTCGAATCTCTGCACCACTTAGAAATCTACCCCAGAATGCCATATTGTCGATATCACCATCTAACTGACCAGGCCGATCATCCCACCAGCGAGTACCGTTATCAGGATTAATAGTAGCACCCATAGATAAAAATCTTTCGCTTCCACCAAACACCAAACCACTCCAATTTGCCTTGAAAAAATTATTATTTGGATGGACATAATTTAAATTAACTCTTGATAGACCAAAGCTTTGAGTTCCGAGGGATTCTCCATTTAAATAGAGAGTCACCACTGTATTGGAAGCCTCTTCATTCACTAGACATGTTATATGATGCCATTGATTTAACATGAATTCTCGAGGGTATGGGCAATTCCAAGTACGCGTCACAGAAGGAGATGCACCTGGTTGATTCTCTCTATGTATTTTACACCTAAATTGATTACTCTCTATTTGATAACTTAATCCTACAGGGTTGATATCTCTTCTCCCTCTAATGTTAAAAATACTACGTTCAGCTCTTTCCGTTGTATTTGAAGTCCTGCCGATATTCTCTAACTCCATGAATTTCACATCTGCGGAAACAGTAAACCTACCATTAAGTTGAGCATTATGAGTATCATTTAGTGGTGTCAAAACCCCCCCTCCTTCTTGAATGCGAATCACGTTACCCATCTCTGGATCTTCTTCCACACGAGGAAACCCACGAACAACTCTAGACCTTGCACGCTCTTCGCGTTGGGTTCTTATATGAGGCCCTACTTCTGAGGGCCCGCCGTAAAGCCCTATATTAAACGCAAGCCGAGCTCGTTTAGCTGGATTAATAGGATGTAATGCATCCCTTACCCAAGGATTGTCTCCTGATTGATTGTAAAAAGAGTCCCCTGTTCCATCAAGCTGAATTCTTTCCCCGGTGTAATAAAAGAGTGCACTTCGAAATACCTCTCCACCTACATCTGGGATGCGATCTTCTTTTCTACTCGGCCTAGGGAAGATCCCTCTAATCGGATTAGCTTCTATCGTCGCATATGGAGTATTCGTCGTAGGATCTACTGCCGTAAATACAAATCTTACAGTCTTACTTCGACCATTTCTAATGGCCACTCTCCCTGATAACTCTGGATTCTCAGGATGTGTAATAAATACAATGGCATCTCTTCCAAAATTATCTCGTAAGATGTCATCATCAAACCTTTCAGAACCTAAACTATAACGAGCAGCACTTAGCATAGATGGCGTAATTCCCTCTCCAAGTTCTAAAATTTGGAGTTCATCTCTATCATCCAAAAAGTCATTTCCATCTCCCAAATTCCAAATATAGGTATCATCACCTCCATTTCCACGTAATGTGTCATTCCCTGCTCCTCCTTTTATGACATTATTGCTGTCATCACCTTCTAACTCGTCAGATCCATTCGTTGTCAATAAACGAGCTTCAATGGCGTGACCATCTGCAAAGACAAGTCGCCAACCATCTTGTGAATTATAATAATTTTCAACGACAACGGAGCCACTTAATTCAGGTACATCTGGATGAGTAACAAGCAGCCTTAAACTAGAGCCTGTGTTTGAACTATGAAACTGAATCTCATCACTTACTTCAACTGTCTCTACTGGTTCTGTCACTATATCTTCCAAACTAATGCCTTCACCAAAGAAAACTGTATTCAATCTATTCCTGTTAGATGAGCTATCAATATAATCATTTCCGTCACCCCACTGCCAAAAGTAAATCTGACTCCGTGCTCTTCCCCTTAATTGGTCATCTCCAGCTCCACCAACAACAAACAACATTTCAGAAGAAAATGAACCCGCTTCCAATTGATCATCCTCTTTTGTTCCCACGAGATAATTATTAGGAAGATCAATCGGGGTCCCTAAGAGCATTTCTATCTGATCTACTCCTCCGTCTCCATCTGTGTCACTATCCCTTGGGTCCGATCCAATTAAAAACTCATGGAAGTTAGAAAGCCCATCATTATCCGCATCTGTATCTGCATCTGGATCTGAAGCGTCTCTTGGATTATATCCATGTAACACCTCCCAAAAATCATCAAAGAGATCTCCATCGCTATCCACATGCGAAGGGTCACTGGAGCCTCCAATAATCGGTATACTTTCACCTTCTATGATAGCAACTCCCGATGTCTCTGCTAAATCACTCAAACCATCACCATCTCCATCGTCGTGATTCACGCTTAAGTCATCGACAACACGAGGGTTACTACCCGCTTGGAACTCTTCCAAAGCAGTTAAACTATCTCCATCCACATCCAACTCCCCTCTCCACTCATCCGCCCCTACATCTGGTGTGTCAACTCTATCCTCACCATCAATATCAATAACACTAGAAGACCCAGTCGCCGCATTAATGACAGGACTATTTGGAGAATAAATATAACCTAATACATCTATTAGCGGGTCAGAGGCGTGCCCGCCATGCTCTCCATGTTTCACCCAAGAATTAGTCACCTGAATCGAGTTATTTGATGAATTATTCAAATTAATGGTATGTCCGTCAGGTTGAACAGACCAAACAATCGAATTCCGAAGCGTTAATTCTGCAGGTTTACTTCTTGAGCCGCGAAGCTCTATCACATGTTCTACATTATTCACATTTCTATGAAATACCGTCACATGATCCAACAGTAGATGCCCTCCCTCATGATCTAATAAGGAATAGAGAGCTGCATCTGAAGATCTAATTATACAATGAGAAAGCGTACACAAACTCGAAGCGTTAGGCATGTTTACATGAATAAGGTCCTCATCAAATATACTTTCTTTTAAAAGGACAAACCCCCTGATATAACTGTCTTCCCCTTCTAGATCCAAGCACGGCCCAAGAGCCCTCTTATGAATCACTGTCTCTCCAGTACCTGACTCGGCAATCAATGCGATTCTTCGATCTTCTGGAATTCTAACACCCTCATCATAGACCCCTGGCTTCACAAGAATAATGGTATAAGGGTTCTCCTCAGAGCCAATTAATGGTGCTGCATTGATCGCAGCATTGATCGTTTGAAAGACTCCTGCTTCCCCTTCTAGAGTTCCATTGACTGGATCAACTATGAAATTAGGTACTATAGCATTGGGCTGAGTCGGATCCGTTCCATTCCGTAGTTCATAGATCGATGGAACGCCATCGCCATCTGGATCACTAAATGCATCTGAGGCATCAAATTTATCTAATCCGTTAGAAAACTCATCAGCATCATCAATCCCATCATTATCTGTATCTAAACCAACGCGGCTCGATAAGTACACATCTCGAATCTCTGGACCTCTTAGAAATCTACCCCAGAATGCCATATTGTCGATATCACCATCTAACTGACCAGGCCGATCATCCCACCAGCGAGTACCGTTATCAGGATTAATAGTAGCACCCATAGATAAAAATCTTTCGCTTCCACCAAACACCAAACCACTCCAATTTGCCTTGAAAAAATTATTATTTGGATGGACATAATTTAAATTAACTCTTGATAGACCAAAGCTTTGAGTTCCGAGGGATTCTCCATTTAAATAGAGAGTCACCACTGTATTGGAAGCCTCTTCATTCACTAGACATGTTATATGATGCCATTGATTTAACATGAATTCTCGAGGGTATGGGCAATTCCAAGTACGCGTCACAGAAGGAGATGCACCTGGTTGATTCTCTCTATGTATTTTACACCTAAATTGATTACTCTCTATTTGATAACTTAATCCTACAGGGTTGATATCTCTTCTCCCTCTAATGTTAAAAATACTACGTTCAGCTCTTTCCGTTGTATTTGAAGTCCTGCCGATATTCTCTAACTCCATGAATTTCACATCTGCGGAAACAGTAAACCTACCATTAAGTTGAGCATTGTGAGTATCATTTAAAGGTGTCAAAAGCCCCCCTCCTTCTTGAATGCGAATCACGTTACCCATCTCTGGATCTTCTTCTACACGTGGGATTCCATCCATCTCACGGTCTTCACGTAGACTTCTTGTATGAGGCGCTACTGCTGAGTTTCCGCCGTAAAGCCCTATATTAAACGCCAGCCGTGCCCGTTTAGCGGGATCAATAGGATGCAATGCATCTCTTACCCAAGGATTGTTTTCCGATTGATTATAAAAAGAGTCACCTGTTCCATTAAGCTGAATTCTTTCCCCGGTGTAATAAAAGAGTGCACTTCGAAATACCTCTCCACCTACATCTGGGATGCGATCTTCTTTTCTACTCGGCCTAGGGAAGATCCCTCTAATCGGATTAGCTTCTATCGTCGCATATGGAGTATTCGTCGTAGGATCTACTGCCGTAAATACAAATCTTACAGTCTTACTTCGACCATTTCTAATGGCCACTCTCCCTGATAACTCTGGATTCTCAGGATGTGTAATAAATACAATGGCATCTCTTCCAAAATTATCTCGTAAGATGTCATCATCAAACCTTTCAGAACCTAAACTATAACGAGCAGCACTTAGCATAGATGGCGTAATTCCCTCTCCAAGTTCTAAAATTTGGAGTTCATCTCTATCATCCAAAAAGTCATTTCCATCTCCCAAATTCCAAATATAGGTATCATCACCTCCATTTCCACGTAATGTGTCATTTCCTGCTCCTCCTCTAATTACATCATTCTCACTAGTCCCTCTTAAATTATCATTCCCGCCCGTACCAAATAAGCCTCCTTCAATAAGCTGCCCATTTGAAAATTTAAACTGCCAATCTTCAGGTATAAAATAATAATATTCTTCAATCAAAATAGAACCGCTTAGCTCAGGTCTATTAGGATGATCAATGAATAACCTCAAACTATCTCCTAAAGCTGAGGGTAAAAACTCAGTACCTTCCTCTGTAAAAATTAACTCTATCCGTTCTGCGGTTATATCTTCCAGATTAATTCCTTCACCAAAGAAAATTGTATTTTTCTCTACGTCATCAGAATAATCATAAATATAATCATTTCCATCTCCCCATTGCCAAAAGTACACTTGGCTCCCTGCATCCCCCGTTAATTTATCATCACCAGCTCTCCCGATAACATATAATGGTTCCGAAGAAAGTGACGTTGTATCTAGGTCATCATCATTTCTTGTTCCCACAAGATAATTATTAGGGACATCAATTGGTGTTCCTATAATCATTTCGATTTTATCTGTTCCTCCATCTCCATCCGTATCGACAAGGACTTCCTCCAAAATTCTTGTTTCGCCAGACTCCACTTCTTGCCAATCTACTATTCCATTGGTATTTAGATCGCCAGCTAGCGGTCCTTCGTTTTGGTGTTTGGCAGCTAGATAATCTTCTAGTAGAGTTTGTTCTCCATAGGTGAGGGCGCGATGAGTGATAAGCAGTTCATGCCAGTCTGTTGGTTGACCTATTTCTCCTTCTATAAGGTTAAGGTTGATTGGATTTGTGTTCGAGTGAATCACACCTCCTTTCACGGAGCTCTGTAATTCCCCATTGAATCTCAAAGTACTGAGTTCATCAGGGTCATAAGAAAGACTCATTTGATGATAGTCTCCGTAGACAACAGGATCTCTAGAACGAAGATTCAAGCTCCCACCACTCTGAGTCGACCACCAATGAATTCTCTCTCCTGTTGCCACACCAAATCGAAAGCCTGTTCGTAGATGGCTTTCATTATTGAAAATACCATGTTGAACACTCAACGGATCTTCAGTTGGTGTAAATGCGGCTAAAATAGTAAAGCCTCCCTGATCAGGGGTAAGGATATCTGTCCCTCTATTCCCTGTGTTTGTTACATCATCCTCATCAGAATGGATTCTATGAAGCTCACCCTGACTTCCTAGAGTAATTTGTGGTATAAGAGACGCTTCTGTTCTATTCGGTGTAATATGGTATTCATCTGCTAGTGTATTACGCCATTCAGATAAACCGCCCGATCCATTCTCTATAACTGTATTCGCTCCATCTGTTCGATACCATGCTACTAAAGCTTCTGCAGGCCAAACAACATTGCCCCCACCTGAATAAATACTTGTCGGATCATTCCCATTTTGAAGTTCTTCTAAGTTAGCAATACCATCATCATCTAGATCTCCCTCAGCTGTAATATCAGCTATGCTTGTCGCTCTGGAGCGATCAATCTTACTCAGGATGGCATATTCATCATTATAAGAAATTTTATCTCCATCTAAGTCACCTGAATGACTCACTCCCCGAATGAGAACATTCTTCAAACTAGAACCTCGATTATGAATGGAACAATCTGCGATAAGCGGCTCTAAAGTCGTTTGACTCGATTGGTAAAAAATAACTCCATTTTTCTTATACAAAATCGTCTTCCCATCACGCTCTATTGAAAAGCTATCTCCAGGTCCATACTGACCATATATCCCTTTATCCTCGCCAATTTCATAAACATGATAGCTCCCATCGGGTGCCAAAAAGATGCCAAAATCAATATCTCTCAATGTTTGCAGGTCTGTATTGTCAGATTCTATTTGTAACCCACAGAGCTGGCGATCTCCATAGTTCCCCACACGGAAAGAAATCCCTCCATCCCCTAAGATTGGCAATGCACTATTCGCATCTGCATTATAGCTATTACCACCTGTTATCTTAGTCAAAGTAGATCCAAATTGATCACTAGTGTTCGTTTCTTCGGTATTATGAAAATCTGTCCATTCTAGCTCTAACCAGCCCTGATGAGGCGTATTCACAGGATCACTCTCTATAAGATGCTCGACAACATTAGAAATCCCATCACGGTCGAAATCTCCTAGTGGATCTACATGTTCTATGGAGGTAATTCCATCCGTCAAATTTGCGTTCACTATCTGGGCCAATTCCCAGTCATCAACCATCGCATCTCGATCTTTATCCAAATCTGTAAACCCTACGATCTCTGCAGCTTGAATTCCAGAAGTCTTACGACCACAAGTAACTTGAGCAAATAAGGGGCGAAGCACAAAATCCTGTGATGTGTAGACAAGCTCATCGTTCACAAAATACTTAATTTGAATCCCGCTACGACGGATACTAAGACGATCCCCTGAAGTATAGCTATCGTATTTAAAGATATTACGAGTTCCCTCCCGAACATACAAACCATCATCTGTTAAGAAAAAACAGTACCCATAATCTTCATTTCCATATGTCGTATCTCCGTAACTAAAGCCAGCCATCGTATAAACCGCCTCTTCAAGAAACTCAAAGTTAAACGAACCATCTCCCCCCATCACTAAAGCTGTAGACGCCGAAGCATCCCATACGTCATCTCCTCTATCACGTTCCACCCTTGATCCTGAAGTATCATGCGAAAGTACTACATTGTGATTTCTCGTCCAATCTATACTGACGACAGGGGCTCCATCAAAAACAAAAGGGTTCGTACCCAATAAAAATTCTTCCCTATCTGTGAAAGCATCTCCATCTGCGTTTCCTACACCAGAAAGAGCTTCTAATCCCTCAGAGAATTGAGAAAACTCTGGATTAGCCGTGAGGGCAAACTCCCAAAAATCCGACAAAGAATCTTCATCCGAAT
Source organism: uncultured Verrucomicrobiales bacterium (assembly GCA_964561965.1). Classification (GTDB taxonomy): domain Bacteria; phylum Verrucomicrobiota; class Verrucomicrobiia; order Verrucomicrobiales; family Akkermansiaceae; genus Rubritalea. The sequence continues at coordinate 22,123 of CAZLQY010000024.1, read as the reverse complement.
CATGGTCAAATCGAAAAGCAAAGGTCGACTTCAACTGTCCAATGTTAGCGGTCCCATAATTTTGCTCTATCGGAGTATTCTCCTCCCACGGATAAACTTTTCCCTCTATCCATGGAATTTCATTAATCGAAGCCTGATGAGCTAAAAATCCTGGTGAAACTCGATTAAGGTTATCGTAAAAAGGTTGAGCCAACGCTTTGAGTTGCCCAATATTTAATGGGACTTTCTGTTGCTCAAACCATTCTGCACTTGGATCTATAGGAGGTTCAGGAAAAACATCGTCTAACGCGAAATCTACTCCTCCAAAAGGCGCGAGGTTTTTCGAAAGCTCAGCATACGCCTGTGTCGTCATCCACTTTGCTTGCCCCAGATTTACGGCACCAAAGTTATCTTCCTCCGCTCCCTCCTTTATCACCCCTCGCTCACTCCACCACACAGGCGGAGAAGCAAAACTCAGTAAAGAAGAAAACAACATAGCACAGGTAGCTACTCCAGCTGTAGCTTGCCAATGTATTTTAGGTAAAGTTGGATGCGTCGACATACGTTTTAAATGAAGTAACCCTAATAAAGTTAGACGAAAAAAATAAAGATACTATATCCTTTTTTTAATTAACTTAATCAGCAAATACACATCCCAATCCTCTGTCAAGCAGAACTAATGACAAAAAATAAACACTTAGCTCACAAAGCTCTCCAGCAATCTCGACCCCCAAAACAAAAACTCAAAGACTAGACAGCTCGTAAATGTAAATTCCACTCTGTGTTATTCTTGAGGTTTATTGTTCTTTTCTCACGCACAGATAGAGTGGAGGGCGTAGCACGGAGCGCTGTCTGTGCGTTCGCCTCAATACTCATTGAGAGTTTGCTATCCCGTTGAACTCTGGATATGCCGATCATTCTATTCTTTTCGTCAACCTTCTGGCAAAATCTCAGCTTTCTTGAAGGAGTAAAAAAGGCTCATAATCAAATACACTTCTAACAAGATAAAAAAATAACAAAAGATGGCGGAGGGGCAAGGAATCGAACCAAGCCGGGACCATAACAGCCCCACAACGGTTTTGAAGACCGCGATGACCACCAGGCACATATCACCCTCCTATTATCTTAAATATTGATTATCAATGACGTAGAGATTTACTTTTATCTTTTCCGAAGAAAGGTGACGAGCCTTTTGGCGTTCATTACCTTCATCTATGAACTTTTTGACGGTGCAAAATTAGTGCAATTTCCAACCATATAAAGTCACCAGTTTAAAATTAAATTCGGAAATATAGAAGTAACTCGCAACTGATGCTCGAACGGGTACTCTAGCTTAAGGTGAATAGCAAGTAGAAAGATCCATAGAGCTACACCATCTATCTTTAAGAGAGTCAGAGAGGGGATATACAAAGTGGTGCAAAATAGAACACAGAGTCAAATTTGAGTGGGTAGTACCGAACATACCAGCCAAATCAATATGCGTTAAATGCCAACTATATGTTCAACCGAAGCTTTGAATAGTTTCTCCGCTACTCCGCTAGAAACTTGATACCTCTCTTTAGGAACCAATGAATGAGGCTACACCGATACAGATACCTATGATGAACAGAAGAATATAGAAAATTAAGACTAAAGCTACAAACAAGCCACTGATTTTCCAAAACGAGCGCTGAGCATTTAAGGCTAAATTCAAGTCTGCCTCAGAAAAAGAAACATTCAGTGCTTTAATTGCCGTTGAATATTGGATTAATCGAACGGAGGACATGATAGAGAAGAGGCTCATACAAAAAAACACAACTCCTGTGGCAATAATAGCCAGACCATCTGTTGCTACCACCTCTGAAAATGAGCTAAAACTACCCAAAACACTTCCCAATATAACTAAACCGCCACCGATCACAAGCAAAGCTGATCCTATTAAGGTTACGACCCCTATTAAGAGAACCCAACCTTTCGTCCTACGTAGTAATTCAACAGTCTCAGAACTAACTGTCCCAGTTTGGGTTCCTCGGGAAGCGACCTCCTGAGGCGTTACATATGGTGAAATGCCAGACATACTTAAACGCTAAAAAAAAAAAACGAGAATACAAGATAAACTCTATATTTCTATAGCCAAAATAACCGTCTACTCATTCACTCGGAAATTTGATTTCACTTTCGTGATCAAATCCAGAAATACAGATACAATTTCTAGCAGTCACCACGTAGAAATTGGAGAGTAACCACGGGACGGACTCACTTCCATCTCTCTAATTTCTCCTCCTCTAAGACATTTTTGCCTTTTCTCCAAGTACGTTTCCACCTTCACTCACGACGACATGAGCGACGATTCTATTGACGTAACCCACCTTGCTAACCTTGCTAGACTAAATCTCAGCAAAGAAGAGGCAACGACCTTTCAATCCCAAATTAGTGCTATCCTGGGCCATATCAAAAAGCTCAATGAACTGGATACGACTGATGTAGAGCCTACAGCTCACGCCGCCCCTGTTTACGATCGAGTCCGTGAAGACGTCGCCCATCCAGGAATTAGCCAAGAGGCCTTCCTCAAGAATGCACCTGATCACGTCAACGGTCAGCTACGCGTCCCTCAGATTATGGAAAACAACTAGTCTCTTATTATGTCTTTAGCTAACGAAAGTATCACGACCCTACGTTCCAAACTCACAGCGGGTGAAATCACTCCATTGGATATTATTAACGATATTGAATCAGCGGTTACGGCCAAAGATGCGTCCATCGGAGGCTATTTATCACTGGATTTCGACTCAGCTAGAAACGCTGCAACGGAAGCAGACCTCTCACTTCCACTCGGAGGTATCCCCATCGCTATAAAAGACAATATCAATGTTCTTGATGAACCTTGCACTTGTGCCTCTAAGTTTCTACAAGGAGCCTATCAATCCCCTTATGATGCTACGGTGATTCGCAAGTTACGAGAAGCTGGCGCGATTCCGCTAGGTAGAGCAAACCTTGATGAGTTTGCAATGGGCTCTACAACAAACAACTCTGCCATCCAGCGCACCAATAACCCTCACGATTTAGATCGCGTCCCTGGTGGATCCTCAGGAGGGTCTGCCGCAGTAGTGGCAGCCAATATAGCCATCGCAGCTCTCGGCTCAGACACTGGTGGATCGATCCGCCAACCTGCTAACCACTGTGGAGTCGTTGGCCTAAAGCCTTCCTATGGACGAGTCTCACGCTATGGCCTCGTTGCCTTTGCCTCATCATTAGACCAAATAGGCCCTCTTTGTAAATCTGTAGACGATGCGGCCCTGTTACTGAATGCTATTTCAGGTTCTGACCCTAGTGACTCTACTTGCCTTGATGCCGAAGTACCTGATTTCACCGCTCATCTCAACCAAGGGGTAGCAGGGCTCAAGCTCGGCATTCCAACAGAATACTTCGGTGATGGCATTGACCCTGCCGTAAAAGCTCTCATAGATGCTGCTTGTGAATCACTTAAAACAGCAGGAGCTGAGTTAGTAGACATTTCCTTACCTCATACAGAGCACGCGGTAGCGACCTACTACATTATCGCCCCAGCAGAGGCCTCTTCCAATCTCTCACGCTTCGATGGTATTCGATACGGAAACCGGGTGGAAGGGAATGATCTGATTGATACCTACAAAGAAAGCCGGGAACAGGGCTTTGGAGACGAAGTCAAACGCCGCATTATCCTGGGCACATATGTGCTCTCTAGTGGCTATGACCACAAGTATTATGATAAAGCGCAACGCGTTCGCACACTCATTCGTGGAGACTTTGACAAAGCCTTCGAACAAGTCGACGCCATTCTTTCACCAGTGACACCGACTGCAGCGCCTAAGCACGGTACCAATGCCGATAACCCTCTCCAGGATTACTTAGCAGATATTTACACCATTGCTGCTAATCTCGCAGGGATTCCAGGAATCAGTGTTCCCGTAGGTTCCATCACCTCGGATTCAGGGACGCAGTTACCTGTAGGCCTCCAAATCTTAGGAGCACATATGGATGAAGCTACCGTTCTTCGAGTTGCCAAAGCTGTCGAGTAACTCCTTTACTCAAATACAGGAATTTGCAGACCTTCTGATTCACAAAAGAATCTTAGATTTCTCACTACGATTTACCGTCAGAACTGATCCGTATGATCTATCTAGTTCTATGATTCTTATCGTAGAAGATAGACCATAGGAGACGGATTATAGAAGACCGATCATAGGAGAAGCGCATCATTATTTAGCCAGATCCGATTCTCCCGAGCATTCTCACCCCGAGAAAAGGATCATAGCGATGGCAAATATCCATTATTATCTGCCTTGGCCAAAGCCACCAAGGAAGCCTTCTCCCTCCCCAGCTTGAGGAGTGTTCCAAGGAATATGGCTATGCTCACTCTGCGGGCCAATGTGTCGAGGCTTCTCAGGCAGAGTTCCACATGAGCTTAGCACTGCTACACTCAAGCTTACAATAGCTAACCATATACGTTGTACAAATTTCATGCCATAAAACTACGATTCAAACCCGAGAGTGCAAGCGATTTTTAAAATGAACTCTACGTTCGCCTATTGAATCACTTAACAAGCTCAATACCAATAACTTCTACTACACCCGAACAAACTCTCCATTGCACATTCACACCAGAGATCAAACAACCATAAATGCGCTCTGTTGATGATTGATAGGCAGGCCTAGGATCATTCGCCAATGTCGCTTCAACTAATGAAGCAAACTCCTCTTCCGGCCGTGCCACTACCCACTTTACCTTCAATAACTCTGGAGCTCCTGCCACAAAACCTCCCTTTGCCTCTGGCAGAGCATCACTGTAGGCTATATAAGGCTTGATATCAAAAATTGGAGTCCCGTCAACAAGGTCAACTCCTCTAACATGAATCACAGGTTGCCCATTTTCCAACGCAATACGATCTAAGGAGACGACAGAGAGGCCTAACGAATTCGGCCTAAATGGAGATCTGGAAGCAAAAACACCAACTCGTTCATTCCCTCCCAAGCGAGGAGGACGAACCGTTGGTTTCCACCCCTGCTGCCTGGCGTGATGAAAACAAAATACTAACCATATATGGCTAAACCCCTCCAATCCCCTCACAGCATCAAGCTTCGAATATTCAGCCTCGAACTCAATTCTCCCCCATGCTTCCTCCACTAATCCCGACTGCCTAGGAATTCCAAATTTTTCTCCGTAACAAGTTCTAATTCTGGCGATAGGATCAATCTGCATGTTTCCCTAAATTACGGTTCCCTAGCCAAATACCAACGACAAATCCACAAAAATGCCCTTCCCAAGACATCGCTAGGCCTCTCTGAGGAAATAGACCCCAAATCATCCCTCCATAACTCACAGCAATAAAAATCCCAATGAATATCCAGCTCAACTTCCTCTCACCCCACGCCCGCGCCAGCACGTAACCAAAATATCCATAAATCAACCCACTCGCACCAATATGAACTTCATTGGCACCACCAATCAGCCAAGTCCCCAAGCCACTTAATAAAACAATCAACGCGGAAGAAGGTACAAATCTCCTGCCCTCTGCAGCCAATACAATACTGCCTAACATTAAGAACGGAACAGTATTAGAAATTAAATGTGCCATCCCACCATGGAGCCAGGGCATGAGGGGTACTCCGATCAAGCCAGTAATACTACGTGGCCTAACACCCAAATGATTTAATGGCTGGCCAAACACACTATCTATCAACTCTAGCACCCAAGCCAATGCTACCATCCCCAACAATAGACCACACCCCGGCTTAGGAGTTTGCTTCATTTTTTGACTCCAGTTCTTACTTTGATCTGTCCATTTCCTCTGCATTGATGCAACAAATCATGTACAAGCTACTGTAAAATGGCGATTACGAATTACCGTATTCTTTCTACACTCCTCGGCAAGATCACCTTATTCCCCCTGCATCAACAAAGGGATCAACCCCGCACCAAACACTAAGTACTACATTCAAACTTAGCAATGGGAGCAAAAGACCGCCGATGGATTTTAGTAATTCCATGCTGAGCAAGGGCCTCTAGATGCGCCTTTGTTCCATATCCCTTATGACGTTCAAAGCCATACTCAGGAAACATCTCACCATATTGGATCATCAAATGGTCCCGTTTTACTTTCGCAATAATACTTGCCGCAGAAATCGATAGACTCTTCCCATCACCCTTCACAATACCCTCAGAAGCAAATGGAAATTCGGGAACTGGAAGGCCGTCAATAAGGCAATAGCAATCACTATTTGCTCCAAGATCTTTCACAGCCCGAGCCATCGCCGCATGAGTCGCTTTGAGAATATTTATCTCATCAATCTCTTCTACTTCAGCGTAACTATGCCCCCAGCGTAACCCTTCGACATTTAGCAACTCTTGATAAAGCACTTCCCGTTTCTTTTCACTAAGCTGTTTGGAATCATTAAGCCAAGGGTGAGAAAACCCTGTGGGAAGAATCACAGCCGCAGCAGACACAGGGCCAGCCAGAGGGCCCCTTCCCGCTTCATCAATACCGACTACCTCGGTAACCCCACGGTTCCAACAACATTCTTCATATTCCAAATCCGGCATAACTAAAGGAGAAAGAAGACAGCATGCCACTCTTCCAAGCAAGGACAATTCAACAATGTTCAACTATTGATCAGACAACATCATCAGCTTCATTCATCTACTATCATTAAAAACAGCAACAAAACCAATCCTCCTCTCCAAAGTGATGGGGCTTATCTCACCTGTTATTACACTACAGCCACATTGCTAATCTGTAATTCTTTGCACAATTGCGTAAATTTACGGATCAATTTTTTCTTTAGAAAGTGCTGCGAATAATCACAAATTTTAATAAAGTCAGAATTGCCGAATCCATCAATCAACATCAAATCATAGCTATCGCCCTCATGCTTTTGCACTAAGATATTACTAGCATGGAGATCACTCACCACTGCCCTAGCTGATAATAGACTTCGATACATTTCTTCGACTTTATCGCTCAAATCACCTTGGTCTAATTCACTTCTCACACTACTCAAGGTCTTTGAGATAGAGCCATCATCATTCCTCACCACTTCAAATAGATAGCCACGGCCACGATCCGTCTCAGTAAATCCGACATAACGAGCTAAAAAGGGAAGTTCATCTTGATACTGCTTGGTATACCGGATTTCTCTGTTTAGCCCCTTCGCTTTTCTTTTTTTATCACGCTTTGGGAATTTAACACATAGCTCTGGTTTCTCAGGATGGATATAAACTTCTTTTTGCTCTCCTTCTCCCAAGTAATTTTCTCTGGTAATTTTTAACATTATTATCGTGATCCTATGATCCTGTGCTCCATCATAAATCTATAATGATTTTTCTCAAATTGTTTTCACTAAACCAATATTTACTGCTTTGAGAGAGGGCCTGTAGCAGCTTACCAATCGAAGCCTATACAAACCTGCCTAATCTTAAAATCATAGAGAGTTTTACAGGAACTCCCTTATCCGAAACACTAGCTTAAACTAGCGTAGCACGGGTTTTCGCCTCTAGTTCCGCAGCAGAATCATTCGTTAATCTCTGTTTGAGTAATGCTCCTACGACAATCACTCCGTGTTTAACGGTCGTCATTGTCATTGCTTGTAAATACAGTTCCCCAGTCACCTTTACGTGGAAGTGTTTCGATTCCTCACTTTGAGTAGAGTGAAGCTCTCTAACTGATTTAGTTAATGATACGACAAGATTTGTCCATGTCGGATGGTTCATCGCATCGTATACAATATCTCCACCCCGGTCTACGATGCAGACACCTTCTGCGCCTAAATGACTCCTTAGCCAACGATCCAGTTCTGCAAGAATATCTCTCGTATCCTTCACCTCTGGGGGCGTCACTTCTGGGCTCTTTGGTTTCTCAGCTACTACTGTGTTTTCCTCTGCCTCTGTCACAGCAGAGGTAGTAGAGCTCACAATGGCACCCGATTTTTGAGCAAGATCTCTAGCTTGCGCTAAGGCTGATGACACTTTCTTTGGTGGAGCGGTAGAAGCGGATTCCCGAGTTTGCTCTTCCTGCAATTCGTCCCCTCCTTTTTGCAACTCATCTGGCTGAGAATCATCTGGTAATTCAATTTCCACCACCTTCTCGGTCGTTGTCATTTCAGCAAAGCCACCTTGAAAGGCCTCTTTACTCTCTTGAGGGGAGCTCATCAGCTTTTCCGCCAAATCCCTCACATGATCTTTATCTACCCATCCTTGCACCGAATCCATAATATCCTATTTCCTTATTTATCCTTCTACAGCCGTTCCCAACTCTAATCTTAAAATTCGTTGAACTTCTTTGCTCAATAAATCAAAAGACTGAGATACAGCCGATTGAGCATCCACTATTCCAACAGGAAAGCCCTTCGCGCTTGATCTTAATACAATATCGTCTCTGGGGATCTCTGTCTTCAACACCAATCCCTCAGGCAACATATCACGAAGGCCTGCTACAGCATCTACACTTTCTGCAAGCCTATATTGAACCATTGTTAGGAGTACTCCTATAATCTTCAAACTAGGATTTTTAAGTTTCAATTTCGCCAAACCTTCTAACATTTTAGGTACAGACCTCACTCCCAAAGGCTCTGCTTGTTGAGGTACAATGACAGCGTTAGCTAACTGCAGAATATCTGTTGTCACCCCAAATAAACCAGCAGCGGAATCGACAATACATAAATCATACCCCTGTTCTGCAGCGTCATTTAAAAATAATCTTATTCTCGGGAGGGCAGATTCACCTAGATAACCTGAACCTATTTCATAATCACTCCCTTGCCCCGCTACCACCATGCTTAATTTCTCCATCCGGGTAGGAATCACCACACTGGTTAAATCCTGATTCACATCAGATAAATAATCGAAAAACCCTTTCAGGCTTCTGGACTGTCTCGTCAGAGAAAGTCCTACAGATCCTTGCGGATCAGCATCAACAAGTAATACCTTAAATCCAGCCTGCGCTAATGCATAGGCAATATTAATTGATACGGTGGTCTTGCCCACTCCTCCCTTTTGGCTCGTTACGGCTAATGTAATCACGATAAAATCTGAATAAGTCCAATAGTAGCCCGCCAAAATCAATCCCGAAAGTTAATTTTCCAAAAAATCAATACTTCTGAAAGAAAGATAGCTCCCCATTCTATCCTCATTTTATAAAATAAAGACTCAAACTAAACAGTATTGTCACCAACTACAACTTAACTAGTATTGACATTTCATTGAGTTGGCATATTTCCTGCTCAACCCAAATTGACAAACTGATCTGAACCCAACATCCGGTGTTCGCTAGAAAAAACTATAAACACATATTGCTATGGCGAAAAAAGCTACCAAGAAAACCGCAAAAAAAGCAGTGGCCAAAATTGCCAGATCGACAAAAAAAACTGTCAAAAAAACTGTGCATACCGCTGCCAAAAAAGCTGTCAAAAAGCAGGCACGACCTAAGAAAAAACCATCAAACTTGACCCCCTCACTTATCCCTCCCACACATGAAGAAATCGCATCTCGCGCCTACTTCATCTACACCGAGCGCCTAGCATCAGGATCTGATGGATCTCCTGAGAGCGACTGGAAACAAGCTTTCGAAGAGCTCAGCTAACTCGTGTAACACTATCCCTTCTCAAAAGCCCTGTCTCGTCCATCGAGCAGGGTTTTTTCTTTTATCTGCTAAACCCCCCTTGCCTGCCACCAAAAACTAAGGCATCGTAAGGAAGATTCCACGCACATGTTGACACCAGAAGAAAACCAGCGCTACGCTCGCCATTTCACCTTACCTGAAGTAGGGCAACAAGGACAAGAACTCCTCAAACAGGCCTCTGTTCTTTGTATCGGCACTGGAGGTTTAGGCTCACCCGCTGCTCTTTATCTAGCTGCTGCTGGGGTTGGCAGAATAGGATTAATCGACGATGACGTCGTCGAGGTTTCAAACCTCCAACGCCAAATTCTTCACGGTGAATCCTGGATCGGTAAGGATAAACTGGAAAGCGCGCGCGCGCGCCTACAGGACATTAATCCACATACTAACATTGAGTGCCATAAAGGCAAATTTACCGCTAGTAACGCATTATCTATCGCATCAAATTACGACATCCTTCTGGATGGAACAGATAATTTCCCCACCCGCTACCTCAGTAATGACACAGCTTACTTTCTTAAAATTCCCAACATCTACGGTTCCGTCTTCCGGTTTGAAGGCCAAGTCAGTGTCTTTGCCCCTCACCTAGGAGGGCCCTGTTACCGCTGTATGTTACCTGAACCACCTGACCCGGGCACAGTCCCCAGCTGCGCAGAGGCTGGAGTATTAGGGGTGTTACCTGGAATCATCGGTTCCATTCAGGCCATGGAAGCGCTCAAAATAATACTCAACGTTGGCCAGCCCCCTATTGGCAAATTAATTCACTACGATTCCTTACAAACTAGTTTTCGTACCTTCAACTTACGTAAGGACCCAAAATGCCCTCTGTGCAGCGAGCACCCAACCATCACAGAACTTGTCGATTACCAGGAATTCTGCGGCCTATCACCTTCTCAAAATCTTATGCAATCCATCACAGTCTCAGAATTAAAACTACAATTAGACAAAGGTTTAGACGGACTCCTTCTAGACGTTCGGATGGACCACGAAGTCCAAGCCGCAAAACTAGAAACTAGTCTCCATATCCCCCTAGCTGAGCTTCCTCAACGGCATGACGAGTTACCACAAGACACCGCTATCTATGTTCATTGTAAAGGTGGAGTCCGCAGTGCAAAGGCAATCAACATTCTAGCAGAAGCTGGATTTACGGAACTCACGAACATCACGGGCGGGCTAGATGCATGGCGCCAAGACATTGATCCTAGCCTCCCCCCAGCTTAATCCACTCATAACCATTCTCCTACTTCTTTCTACAAACCTCAATATCACATATGGCCACTAAAAAAACAAAACCAGTCTGGGAAAAACCCATGCCCTCTAAACAGTTCTCCTTTATGAGAGATATCTTAGCTGCTCCTTCACCCATTGGCTTGGAAGCAGCTATGAGCTATGGCGTTATTAAACCTCACTTTGAAAAGATCATGCCAAAGAGTTGGAGCATTCATCAATTCAAAGGAAACGCAGGTGTCGTCTTAGACACTCACCCTACCAAAACCGATATGCCCACCGTCATGGTCATCGGCCATGCTGATAAAATCCGTATGCAAGTACGCCATATCACGAGCGATGGGAAAATCTGGATTAACTGTGATTCTTTTATTCCCAATGTCCTTATAGGCCACGAAGTCAACATCTTCCCACAAAACCCTAAAAAGCCGGGAGAATATCGAGTCATCAAAGGTGGAACAGTGGAAGCACTGGGCGCCATCCACTTCGCTGATGCGGCGACTAGATCTGGCGAAAAAGGCATCAAACAAGATATGCTCTACGTCGAGCTACAAATGCATGGAGAAGACCGTAAGGAACGCTTGGAGAAATTAGGAATCAAAGCGGGTGACCCCATCATCTTTGACCGCCCAATCAAAAAAGGATTTTCTCAAGATAGCTTCTACGGAGCTTATTTAGATAACGGTCTAGGCTGCTTTACGGTCTCTGAACTTGCCACCATCATTGCAAAAAAGCCTCTCAAGAATGTACGCATGCTCTTCACCATTGCGACTCACGAAGAAATTGGCCGCTTCGGTGCAACTGCCATTGCTGGGGAGCTTTTACCTGACATCATTATAGCTACCGACGTGAATCACGATTACGACGCAGCTCCTGGTATCGGGAGCAAGAGAATGAATGCTATGACTATGGGTAAAGGCTTTACGATTACGACTGGAGCTGTGACTAGCGATTACCTCAATTCCCTTGTAGAACAATCTTGCCTAGACAAAGGCATCCCTATCCAACGAGATATGTCTGGTAGAGACACTGGCACAGACGCTATGGCAGCCGCACTAGCTGGCTTTGATTGCGCTGTCACCTCCATTGGCTTCCCGATCAGAAACATGCACACGATTTCTGAAACAGGCCATACAGGTGACGTTCTTGCCGCCATTCATGGCATGGATGCCACCTTAAGAACAATGGATCATATGAATCGCGGGAAAGGCATTACAACAGATGATCTCCGCAATACCCACGCACGGCTCGATACTGTCACATCCCTCTAACGTCATTCCAATATTTCACCTAGTCCAGTCACTATTCCTTTTGAATGGTGACTGGATTTTTTACGCCTACAAAAGTAACTTACTTTACAGGGCTCTCAGCAAGCCAACGGATTGCATTCACGAACAATGGATCTAACCACGCTAGCTTCTTAAAGTCCTCACTGGCACCGAGTGTAGAAAAGACACTGCGTGCCTTCCCCTTTTCATAAGTCCAAAATACCGCTTGTTCCGTACTAGGCGTCCCTGCGGCGATTCCCTTAATCAAAACCTTGGTATCACCATCTAAATCCTTCATTTTATATAAGGAAGTATCAGCCCCTTCAGGCTTCTTAAATGGAACGCCTTTAAACAGAACAGATTTTTTCACTTCATCCAATGGGTAAAGCAATGTTTGATCGTCTCGATTTTTCAAATTGGGGTAATGCCCGTCATAATCTGCCCCAAACACTTCGCGATCAAATTCTTCCCAGGAAGTATGCCCCTTTGGCAGCTTCCACTTTGTTCGTTTCGAGAAGGCATGACTCGCTGTGCGGACTCCCATGACTGGTTTCCCAGCACTGACCCACTCCTTAAGAGCCTCCACCACTTCTACTTTTGGCTGACGGCGCCATGTGGCAACCACAAGGACATCCGCAGTCTTTAACGCTTCAATCAAACCGGGAAACTCATTGCGCTGAGGCTTATTCCATTTCTCATCATCCAGACCTGCATTAATAAACGTCGCCTCAAATCCCGCCTCTGCTAGAGAGCCAGCTGCCAAATCTCTCAGACTAGCTTCTTGCTCATACTCATCTTCTCCAAAAATAAACAAAACCTTGGGCCCGGCGAAAGACAGATTGATGAAGCATAACGCTAATACAAACATCATTGTGCAGACTACATTCAGCTGCCTTTTTTTGATAACACGATCATTCATACCATTATTTACTCTATTAGAGCTCGTTCCTTCGTTGCTATTTTCTGACAATTCAACTGTCAATCTGAACCGGTTTTTCTAATGAACAGGAGGCAAAAACGTATTCATCACAGAAGCGTACCAGCCCCATAACTGTGGGCCAAAAAGAATCCAGGTAACCGCTCCTACGACGAGGCTAGGGCCAAATGGCGTATGCTTCCCAAAACCAATTCTAGCAACAACAGCTGTCATAATATTAGTCAAACAGCCTAGTAAAACAATAGGCAAAAGCCCCGCCATACCTAAGCTCATTCCAAACACGCCGAGAAGATCCACATCACCCATACCCATCGCCTCACGAGGGATGATCACCTTTCTCAGCTTCCCAGAAATGGAAGTCATAGCCTCTATTTCATAAGTCTGATCCTGCACAACAACACGGTCATACCATATCTCCAGCTCTTCCGCATTGATCCTTTGACCATCTATCTCAAGCGAAGAGACCCCAAAAATTTTCACTCTGTCTGACTTAAGGCGAAAGAAAAGATCGGACCAAAAATTATCCTCATCTCCCAATCGCAGGCTTAATTCCTCTGTCTCATCCTTTGGTTCTACCAGCAGCCACTCCACATCCTCTTCAAAATCAAACACTTGCCGCCCAAACATCAATTTACCAATCAACACACACATCCAGAGAGAAAGCCAACCCACAGCTCCAGAGAGGCATACCTTAAGAACCACCCACAAATAACTCGTCTCCCCAAAGGCAGCAAGAGCATGGCCAAAGGCTTCTTGTTCAGAATGAGGCACGAAAGCATAAATCAACAAAGCCCCCACTAATGCCCACCCTGCACCAAACCATGATAATTCTCGTGGTATGATCATATGATCCAAATCAATCACTGTGACAGCTAACCACACAGTAACTAGCCCGGCATAATAGATACCCAAAACAGCATGACTATCTCGCGTCATCCACCATATACCGACCCATAGAAGTGCCGTAAATAGTTCGATTCCAAAGTAACGAAACGGAATAGGAGCAGAACATTCCGCACACTTCCCACGTTGGGCTAACCAAGTAAATAAAGGAATATTACGCCAGATAGGGATCTCCTTTTTACAAACCGGGCAAAAAGAACGCTTTGGATGATTCACAGACAACCCAAGCGGAAGCCGATAAATCACCACATTTAAAAATGACCCTATAGTCGCCCCAACGAAGAACATCGCGAATACATAAGCTGGGCACTCCCATGGTGGCAGAAATAGCATAGCGTATTGATGCCAAAGAAACCGAAGCGCTCCAAGCCATTTTCTTCATCATTTTCACACCTTTTCATAGTAAACTCTTGAATCTTACGAAGGCCAGACCAAAGCTGTTCCCCCATGGATGATTTATTCGATTTTACAGATCCTGAGCAACGCATGCGTCAACTAGAGAAAGATCTAAATCGACACAACACCCTCTATTATGAAGAAGCGACACAAGAAATCACCGATGCTCAATACGATCAATTATTTCGGGAATTAGAGCTTCTGGAGGCCAAACACCCTAAACTAGCGAGCGACCATTCACCGACAAAACGAGTAGGGGGAGCACCACTAGAACAGTTCAGCCAAGTAAAGCACCTCCAACCCATGCTTTCCATCGACGATGTCTTTTCGTCAGAAGAAATGCTGGCATTCTATCAGAGATTGGAAAAAGCCCTAGGTCAATCCAGCATTGCTCTAAGTATAGAGCCAAAGATCGACGGCGTTGCTGTCAGCCTAGTCTACAAGAATGGGCTACTAGACTATGCCGCCACTAGAGGAGATGGCACTACTGGTGATAATATCACGAAAAACATCCGCACCATCGCCTCAATACCACTTCGCCTACCTGATATTCCAGACACACCTCCTTTATTAGAAATAAGAGGAGAAATCTTCATGCGTCATGCCGAATTCGCAACAATGAATCATGAACGCGAACAAATCGGCCTACCAGCCTTTGCTAATCCGAGAAACGCCACCGCAGGCACCATCAAACTACTCGACTCAAAGGAAGTCGCTAAACGCCCTCTCGACTTTATCGCTCACGGCATTGGGGCCTATCAGGGAACTCAGCTCACCGATGATGATTCTTACTTTGCACTATTAGATCGCCTCCAAATTCCACGGAACCAACCAATTTGGAAAGCGCACCATAGTACAGAAATGCTAGCTGCTATCGAAGCTCTTGATAAGGAACGCCATCAACTAGGCTACGCCACAGATGGTGCTGTCGTGAAAGTCATTCATCACAGAGATAGAGACCGTTTAGGATTCACCTCACGGGCTCCACGCTGGGCCGCAGCATTTAAATACCCCGCAGAGCAGAAAGAAACACGCCTACGGAACATCATCATACAAGTCGGCCGCACAGGAGTTCTCACCCCTGTTGCAGAGCTGGATCCAGTGCACATCTCTGGCTCAACAGTCTCACGAGCTACACTGCATAATGAAGATGAAATACGGCGTAAGGACATCCGGATTGGAGACTCCGTCATCATCGAAAAAGCGGGCGAAATCATCCCCGCTATCATCAAAGTATTACCGGAGAAGCGCCCAGCAGAAAGCATCCCCTTTGATCTCATCTCCTATGTCAATCATCAGTGCCCATCCTGTGAAGGCCCAATTGTACGCGAAGAAGGCTTCACAGCCTGGCGCTGTAATAATTTCACCTGCCCAGCCCAAGCCGTCACAAAAATGAAGCACTTCGCTCAACGGAAAGCACTCGATATTACAGGGCTGGGAGAATCTGTCGCGATCAAACTAGTCGAGAGCGGTCTCGCACAGACGCCTTTAGACCTCTTCAACCTTAACCTAACAGAACTAGCTGATTTAGAACTAGACTCAGCCAAGCTACAAGACGGAGGAGAATCAAAAGCCAGGCGTTTTGGAGAACGCCGCGCGACGACAATGATAGAAGCACTCACAGAAGCAAAAACACAAAAACCACTCTCGAAATGGCTCTACGCGATGGGCATCCTCCACGTCGGAGAATCAGCCTCAAAAGAAATCTCCAGACTCCATCAAACACTCCAAGAAGTGAGTGAATCCCCTATTTTAAGTGACATCGATCATCAGGCAAAGACCGAGGAACGGCAGCGCCTCATCTCCCCCAGAAACAAAAATAACCCTCCAGCCAACGATGCTGAAAAATTCCACCGAGAAGAAGCCTACAAAGAGCTCAAAGAAGAGATAGAAACCATTCAACAAAAGCTCCAGCCCTACAAAATCTCGGCAGACACAGGCCCAGCAGTCTCAAAAAGCATCATCCGCTACTTTCAATCCGGAGCTGGTCAAACCACCTTACAACGCCTGAGTGAACTCGAAGTCATACCACGTTCCGACAATTACGATCCGATCCCTAAAGAACAAGCACAAGGCACCTTCCACGGACTTACTTTTGTCATCACCGGAACACTGAGTGAACCACGGCCTAGCTTCAAAAAGAAAATTGAAGCTCTAGGAGGAAAAGTATCGGGCTCCATCTCAAAAAATACAAACTATCTACTCTGTGGTGAAAAAGGAGGATCCAAACGGGACAAAGCAGAGGCCCTAGGAGTAACCATCCTTGACGAACAAGCATTCATTGACCTCAGCCAACACCTCTAAAGTCTCTCCCTATGCACAGCTAGCCCTGCTAACTGTTCCAGACCTCTTCTGCCAATTTACCTTCTGCAGCCACATATTGCTTCATAAAGCCCATACACCACTCCAGCAAGGCAGCATCCATAGCATGGACATCCTCTCCCTTTCCAAGATCTTTTAAAAGCAAGACAGTCAACTGCCCCCCTAAATGCTCACGAAACTCCTCTAATCCATTTAAGATTAGTAATTTACCATTCTTCGACCTAGACTCACAGTGAGTATGCCAGAGTGGTAGTTTCAATGCATTAAGAAGTTCTAACACTCGCTGAGCTTGTCCACGGGTCAAACGCCCAGTGCGCCAAGAATACACTGTATCCAGAGCGACGCCAATCCCTACAGCATCTGCATGAGACAGCTCAAAATCCGTGAGTTGCTCCAGTTTATGAGCCGCCCAATGGCCAAAATCGAGAGGACGGCTACTACCACTCTCAAAAGGGTCCCCCCCCAGAGCAATATGTTCTGCATGTAAAATCGCAGAACGCTCGACTGCCTCTTCTAAAGCATGAGGCTTTAGCTGCGCTAAAAGCTTTGCATTATCCTCAAGCCAGCAAAAGAACGCGCCATCACGTACCAAGGCAACTTTCACAGCCTCCACTAACCCATTTCTACGCACATCCTCCGGCTGAGTATGCAGAAAGGAAAAATCATTAATCACAGCATAAGGAATAGCGAAGGAACCAATCCAGTTCTTCTTACCAAAGGCATTAATACCATTCTTCACACCCACACCACTATCATCCTGCGATAACGTCGTCGTGGGGAATCTCACTAGGCGGACTCCACGATGCGCCGTTGCAGCGGCAAAGCCTATTACATCTAAGAACGCGCCTCCTCCGATCGCAAAAATATAGCTATGCCGATCAATCTTCTCTTCTTCTATTGCCTCCCAGCCACCGCGTAGTACATCCTCATTGCGCTTACACTCTTCCGCCCCCACAGCCGTTCTTACAGAAGTAAGCTCAATGCCTGGAGTGCTACTAAAATACGTTTCAATCTGGCCCTTTAACTCAGGAAAAACAGCCGCAACAGCATCTTCTAGAAAAACTAAAACCTTCGCATGCCCATTCGTCTGAAGTAACTCCGCAAGCATACGGTTAGCCGGTGTAAAAGCACCTCTGGTGAAGCGAACTCTATGAGTGAAATTAAGTGATATCGTAAAATCTTGTCCTGACATAGTCTAAAGAGAATCTAAAAGTAGATACTCAGAACTTCCACACATTCTTCCCTATTTTTTAGAAAAACATCTCTCCACCCCTAGAAAGTAAGAAATCCACACTATTTTTTAACCTTACACCGCAAAAAATTACCCTCATCGAGCAAACAAGCACACAAACGGTCACTACTCAAACAACATTGCTCTTCAAACTCCCCCTTCCCACAAAGAGCAAACACATGCCACCGAATAGCGTTGTACTGATCCCCATCCCTTTCTAACTTAGCACTGTGAACGAACCATTTGTCCCTACTCTCGTAAAAAATGATTGCTGGCTAGAATCCCAAACTAGCGCAATCACCCAGCGCATCCGTTCTTATGAACAAAGGCTTTCACAGATTACAACGGACCATGGCTCACTGAAAGAATACGCCTCCGCCCATCACCACTTAGGTATTCATAGTAGCAAGGATGACCAACAGTGGATCATTCGCGAATGGGCACCTGGCGCAAAAGCCATCTCCCTGATTGGAACGTTTAATAACTGGGATGAACAAGCACACCCTCTCACATTAGGCCCTCATGGCATCTGGGAAACAAAACTACCAAAATCTACTCTCCAGCATGAAAGCCTTATCAAACTCTTCATCCATGGAGCAGATGATAGCCAAAGGCACCGCATCCCAGCCTATATTACCCGCACACGCCAGGACCCAAACAGTCATGACTTCAGCGCACAGATCTGGGCACCGGAAACTAGTTACCAATGGCAGCATGATTTCGACCCCTCTAGCATCTCAGCCCCACTAATCTACGAAGCGCACGTAGGAATGGCTGGCCAAGAACCACGAGTACACAGCTATCGTGAATTCGCCGATCATATCTTACCCAGAATAGCCACCTTAGGCTACAACACCATTCAGTTAATGGCTGTGCAAGAGCACCCCTATTATGGATCATTTGGCTACCATGTTTCTAATTTCTTTGCAGCCTGCTCTCGCTTTGGAACTCCTGAAGACCTGAAATACCTCATCGATACCGCACACGGCCTCGGGCTCGCCGTCTTACTAGATATCGTACACTCTCACGCCGTTAAAAACTTAGCAGAGGGGCTCAATGACTTTGATGGCACCGACCACCTCTATTTCCATGGAGGAGAAAAAGGCGACCACCCTCAATGGGACTCAAAATGTTTTGATTATAGTAAACAGCAAGTAGAGCAATTCCTACTTTCTAATGTTCGTTATTGGCTCGAGGAATTCCATTTTGACGGCTTCCGTTTTGATGGAATCACTAGCATGCTTTACGAGCATCACGGCAATATCGACTTTGATCATTACGATAAGTATTTTCAAGAAGGCGTAGACCACCACGCCATCACCTACCTTCAACTAGCCACCACTCTCTCCAAAGAACTACGCCCAGGCGCTCTCATCATAGCAGAAGATATGAGTGGCATGCCCGGCCTATGCCGGCCCATTCAAGAAGGTGGCATAGGCTTCACTCACCGCTTAGCCATGGGTGTGCCAGACTATTGGATCAAACTGCTTAAACACCAGCGAGATGAAGACTGGGACATGCAGCAACTCTATAGCACCCTCTCCAATCGACGGCACGGAGAACGTAATATCTGCTATGTAGAAAGCCATGATCAAGCCCTTGTCGGAGACAAAACCATCGCATTCTGGCTCATGGATAAAGAGATGTACGAACACATGTCTGCCCAAGACACTCACCCCGTCATTGATCGCGGCATCGCCCTTCATAAAATGATACGTCTCATCACCTTCGCCGCAGCAGGAGAAGGCTATCTCACCTTCATGGGCAACGAATTTGGCCACCCAGAGTGGCTAGATTTCCCAAGAGAAGGCAATCAATGGTCCTTCCAATACTGCCGGCGCCAATGGGACCTAGTCGACAATACCGAATTAAAATATAAAGACCTCAACAACTTTGACAGAAGTATGATTCACCTAGGCCAGAGAGTACAAAGTGACACTCGAGCACACGAGCGCTGGCTGCATAATACAGATAAAATCATCGCCTTCGATCGCGGTGGATATCTTTTTGTCTTTAACTTCCACCCCACAGCATCATTCACAGACTACGGTATCACAATCTATGAAGAAGGAATTTACAACATCATCCTTAATACCGATTCCGCTGAATTTGGAGGTCACAATAGAATTGATGAGACCGTCCAACACCAAACGAGAAGAAACACAGAAGGCCAAACAATCCTAAACCTCTACCTCCCCTGCCGAACAGCAATCGTTCTCCAACAATCTTAATTGACACACTATCATGACATATATCGAAGTCGCAGAAAAAGCAGCCCGCGCCTCAGGCGAACTACTCCGCGCCAATTTTGGCAAAGCCCTAGAAGTCGACGAAGCACTTCATCACGACCTAAAAATCGCACTGGATAAAGAAAGCCAAGAGCTTATCACAACAATCATCCTAGACAGTTACCCCGATCACGCCATCTATGGAGAAGAAGGATTAGCAGGGAATCAGGAATCAGAATTTCAGTGGATCGTCGATCCTATTGACGGCACCGTAAACTACTTTTATGGCATCCCACACTACTGCATCTCCATCGCCATGCGTATAGATGATGACCTCACCGTCGGCGTGATTTACGATCCTTCTGTCGATGAACTCTGGACTGTGGAAAAAGGTGGTCCAGCTTACCTCAACGGAAAAGAAATCAGTGCTAGCTCGCGCACCAACATTGAAGAGTCCATACTTTTTGTCGGCTGCGGAAAAACAGAAGAAGCTCTAAACACAGGATTAGAACGGTTTCGCCGAGCATCTCTCCGCGCTAGAAAAATGCGTATGATGGGTAGTGCAGCCCTCGGCATGGCCTACATCGCCACTGGCCGTATGGATGGCTATATCGAATCACGCATTTCCCTCTGGGACATCGCTGCAGGCCAGCTCCTCCTAGAAGCCGGAGGAGGAAAGACAGAACTCACCGCCACACCTGGAGAGCCAGATGTCTGGGCCATTGTTGCCTCAAACGGTAAAATCCCTATTGAAGAAATTCTCTAAGGCGATCACCACCCCCCAATAAGAACGCTGGTCTTAACCACTTATCCCCTAGAGCACCTCCCCCCTAGAATGCCTTCTGCCCCACAAATAAGAACTTATGGGAAGAACTAACGAGCAAACCTAACAGAAACATTCGACAGAACCCCCACGGAAAAACCTACACCTCTAACTGCTCACCTCCCACATGAAACCCGATCATTCGGCGAGGTTTCTCTTCTTCCTCTTCCGCCACTTCTCTGGTGTAACAAAGAGTCTGAAAACTGGCCTGATGAGTAATCAGCATACAAGGAGCTCCATCTGCTAAACCTTCCACAACTACACTAGAGTGGCCGTCCTCACCAATCGATAAAACCTCAATCATATCTCCAGTATTTAACAGGGCTAGAATGACTGGCTCCAAATTCTTCGGTAAGCCTTCCCTCCATCGAGTGATTCTCGCCGCCAAACGCTGAATAAACTCCCCAGCAGACTCAAACTTATGCTCTTGTTCCTTTGGCATCGAGGCAATGATCTCAGAGAGATTAGGCCCATTAACAGCATCAGGAAGAGTCAGATAAGGCGCTCTCAGATTCTTAATATGTTTTGCATCATGTTCCATACCACAAAGGTATTTCAAACAAACTCAAGAATCAATCTCCTATAATGACGAAGCTATCCTAAACACTCTGCCCAACCAAAGATCTCATCTGTGCAGGCGCCCCCCCGTCCGGAGCGTGTCAAGGGAGGAGCCTGGCGGCGGCGTGAGTGAGGCACGAACGAAAAGAAGCAAAGCGACTGGCTTTTTTGCCACTGAGCGAAAGCGAACACGACTGCCTGCAATTCGCAGAACTCGTGCCGCAGTGGGACTTTGAGGGAAGACTTTTGGGCTTCCTGTTTTTGGCGACAACGTTAGATGAGGGTCAACATAGAGACTCAGCTAGTTTTCTTGGATCTTCTTCAACTGAAACAGTATGGTAACGACCCCATAATTCGTTGCATCTTTTTTCATCGGCTTCCACTACATCAAGAGGGTCTTCTTTATTGGCCAAATGTAGGTGAATACAGAAAAGGAACCCCGTCTATAACTCAACCAGGACTTCACCCTGGCTCTATAATTACACCTAATGGAACTCGAAGAACTGTTCTCAGAATTCATGAACGAGGTCTATCCGAGGGTTGTATTACTTGTGATGAAGGCTATAATGGCATACGCATTAACCTAAGGTGTAAGTCTTTTAAAATAAATGAACTAAATTGC
>CAZLQY010000023.1:0-39334 GCA_964561965.1 uncultured Verrucomicrobiales bacterium | reverse complement strand
TCTACATCCCTCCGCCTTTAGGTCAATACCTTTCTTCTCTTTTTTCGGTTTTTTTATTTTCGCCTAACACATGCATTCTTTTCGCCCGAATTTTGGCGACGATTTAACACGGCTATCGCATTATCGGGGGTTCTGTGTGGCTAGGTATACTTTTTGAAAACCTGCGGTTTTGATGCGATCGACATACTCTAGCTGAAACCCTGAGGAAACATTCTGATCTACTCTTAATAAGATGGGCGCTGTTCCCTCCCCTTCCCATTTTTCTTGTTGCTCCATTAAAGCTTCTTCAATGGACTGATCCCCTAAACGCCTGCGTTCGACCCAGACTTCAGGCCCTGAAGCGCTCATGGAAACTGTAACGACTACCGGATCATCAATGCGTTGCATACGAAAGCTCGTTTCAGGCAGCTCTACTGCCATTCCTTCTTCTGGAGCTAATGAATAACTCAGTAGCGGGATCACTAGGACTAGAACTAGTAAGTCCATGACTGGCAAAGCATGAATAAGCGCTGGGGTTTGAGGGATAGATAGAGTTAATTTCATGCTATCTTTATTCCTTTTCTAAAGCCGTTTCAAGCGCCTCCGCAGCTGCGGGTTTATGATCACTTACTAAATTCACAATTTCAATTCCAGCTCGCTCTATCCGGTGAACTAACCGTTTGGTTCGGCCAAGAAAATAGAGATAAAACAAGTAACTCGAGATTGAAATAGAAAGCCCAAGTGCTGTGGTAATCAGGCTTTGATAGACTCCTTGGCTGACAACACCTCCAAGCTGCACTGTGGATTCCTCACCCATATCCATAAACACTTTTATGAGACCAGAGACGGTGCCTAACATGCCGACTAAGGGGCAAATCAAAGCGATCCCATGTAGACCTCTAAGGTTTCTCTCCATCCTCGGCACTTCTAATTGGCCTGCTTCTTGAGCAATATCTCTCAAATCACTCCTAGAGAGATCATAACGCAATAACACTGAATGACAAACTCTCGCTATAGGGCCTGGTGCCCGGGCGGCTTC
Source organism: uncultured Verrucomicrobiales bacterium (assembly GCA_964561965.1). Classification (GTDB taxonomy): domain Bacteria; phylum Verrucomicrobiota; class Verrucomicrobiia; order Verrucomicrobiales; family Akkermansiaceae; genus Rubritalea. Next base: position 38,316 of record CAZLQY010000023.1, on the reverse strand, counting down.
ATGAATAGCTTCAGAGTAATTTCCCTTTTTGGTATGACCTGCCAAACCTAATAATAGATCTCCAGCGTTCACTCTTGCATGCTGGAAAAACATGATTCGTTCTAAAACGATCACCATTCCCCAAGCTGCTATGGCTACAAGAACCCATACAAATGCTCCCCCTTCTTCGATCAACTCAATCATTACTTTGGAGGCTAAACTAGAGATCTTATTGTGGAAAGCGTTTTACGCAGCTGCACAACTTGCTCCCACCCCACGCTTCACCCAGAGGTACGACGAGGCCAATATCATACCTAACAAAAAAATCACGTGGATAAGATAACCGTCAAATACCTCTTCGTCGCCAAAACAGCCGCAGTGGATATCCAACCCTCGAATCCATACGGAAATAATACCGATTAAGAAGACGAAGGACATCATTCCACTAAGAAGGACTGCTCCACGGTGCCAAATGAACAATAATAATCCAAGGCCAACGAGAACCTCAATCATTGGTAAAAAATATCCCAGCCACATATCAAAAGGAGCTTGATCAAATGGTGGTATTTTATAATTGGCGACAGTCTCTGTAAGTATCGCAGGGGTAAATACTTTACTAAGCCCTGCATACAGGAAGATGACTCCTAATAGTACGCTCAGACAACGGATAAACCATATGGTAACACTCCCTGTAACAGCTAATTTGTTTTCAAATTTTGTCTTCCTCCGCATCTGTCTTTATATTAACTTCTACTTCGCGAGAAATCCAATTCAATTCTATGAAACTCTTTCTAGTCCTCCTCTTCATCCCTCTGTTCACTTCAGCTGATCAGTATTTACCAAAAGACATTACCTTTATTGGTTCTAAGAAGTTCCACTCTATTTGGACAAAGGCTAAGGCGCAGCAATGGCAGAGATTACCTTTAGGACAAAGAATGCAGGCGATAGCTATGGAGCTCGAGGGTGTACGCTACCAATCTCATACTTTAGAAATCCATGACCTCATAGAGTCTCCTTCCGTTAACTTTGATGGTCTTGATTGTTGGACTTTCTTCGAAACCGTTCTCGGTATCGCCAATATGATGGAATCCAAATCTAGAACGTTTTCTCCCGATCATCTACTTCATCAAATTGAGCACACCCGCTACCGTAAAGGGCAGTGTAAGGGGCAATATTTAGACCGGCTCCATTATCTTGTTGATTGGTTTCAAGACAATCATGATAGGAAAAATATTCTCGAAATCACAGATCGATTTCCCACGGTGAGCGCTCAAAACCAATGCAACGAGATGACTCAGCTCTGGAAACATTATCGTTACCTAAAGCATTCTCCTAAATTACGCCAGGGCATGAAAGCCCATGAAGAACGATTAACAAAAAGTTCTGTTCGCCTCATTCCAAAACACCAAGTGAAGTCTATGGAGCACAATTTACAAGCGGGAGACATTGTCGGCATTGTACGTCATGGGGATGGCTCCTACTGCTCTCACGTTGGCATTATCGTGGTTGATCAAAAGGGCGTAAGACGCTTTATGCATGCTTCGACAACATATCAAAAAGTCGTCGTTGATTCTTCTATTTCTGATTATCTTTACCAATTTAAGAAGCACGCTGGCATCATCATTGCACGGCCACTTTAAATTTTCAAATCAAGGACAGGGCTATTCCACGGGCTTCTGCATCTGCACAAATGAGTTCTTCTAATCCTTCACAAGTGGAGACTTCGATTTGGTTCATCGTTTGATCCACGATTCTCCAGATGTCACAAAATCCTATCCTTTGGTCGACGAAGGCCTGTACAGCTATTTCATTGGCTGCATTTAACACTGCAGGAAGTGAGCCTCCCTGTGTGCCTGCCTGGATAGCAAGATCAATTGCGGGAAAGACATCTCGCCGAGGCTCCTCAAATTCCAATGTGCCTAATGTTTTAAAATCCAGAGATTTCAACCCACTTTTTAAGCGCTTAGGCCATGTCACCGCATACTGAATAGGGAAGCACATATCTGTTTGACTCAACTGAGCAAGCACGCTCCCGTCCACAAATTCTACCATGGAATGAACAATACTTTGGGGGTGTACAATGACATCTACTTTGCTCATCAGAGTATCAAAGAGAAACTTTGCTTCTATCATCTCAAGCCCTTTATTAAATAGCGTCGCAGAATCAATCGTAATTTTACGGCCCATTTCCCATGTCGGGTGCTTCAGGGCTTGAGCAAGAGTGATATCTTTCAGCTGGTCTTCTGGCCAAGTTCGGAACGGCCCTCCTGAAGCGGTGAGTATCAATCGAGACAGTTCTTCTGTACCGCCATTGTGCCCTTCAAGGCACTGGAAAATCGCATTATGCTCACTATCGACAGGAAGCAATTTCACTCCTCGCTTTTTCGCCGCAGCCATCACTACTTCTCCGGCCATCACTAAGATTTCCTTACTCGCTACGGCAATATCTTTCCCTGCTTCAATCGCCGCAAGAGTCGGCTTTAACCCTGCTGTTCCAATGATAGAGACTAACACCATGTCAGCCTCTGTCAGCCGAACTAATTCGAGTAAGCCTTCCATCCCTGAGAAAACCTGAACATCAGAGCCTACAAGACCTTTCAGTTCGGCCTCTTTCTCTCTATCAAAAATGGAGGCGTATTTAGCACCTGTCTTTCTGACCTGTTCTGCCAGAAGATGAACCTTCGTCCCAGCAGCTAAAGCGAGAACATTCATCTGGTCTGGATGCTGTTCTGCGACTTTCAATGCACTGGTCCCTATAGAGCCTGTCGAACCTAATATGACTACATTTTTCATTATGCTAGAATACACCAAATTACATAAAAATAGACGACTGGGGCTGTAAAGCAAAGGCTGTCTATGAGATCTAATGCCCCCCCTATACCAGGCAATGTGCTACCTGAATCTTTAATCTGTAAACTTCTCTTCACAATCGATTCGGCTAAATCACCGATCACGGCCAAGAGGGCCATGATCACAGCCAGGCCAACAACATGCTGCCAGCATTCTAATACAGCAAGCTGCTCAGGTAATAATGCGTACAAGCCACATGCTGCTATTAACGCAAATAAGATGGCACCGGCAAAGCCTTCCCAAGTCTTACCCGGGCTAACATGAGGGATCATCTTATGTGGTGTCATAAAGTTACTCAATACTGTTCCTGTGATGTAGGCCCCCATATCCGTAAATTTGGTCACGACGACGACCCAAAGAATTAACCACGCCCCTGGTACGGCGATATCTCCTTCTGGCACAAACAACAGCCTGAGCATAAAGCTAAAGAGAAACGGTATATAGATGAAACTGAATGCTGTACACGCGACTCGTATCAAGGGATCTCGACCTTCTTTCTTTCTCCACAGTTCCCAAGTGAATGAACTTAGAACCACAAAGCAAACTATGGCGGAATCGATCGAAGAAATCAGCGCTAACGCATCTTTCCCCTGCCAGCCAAGTAAGACTGCTACACCGAGTAGATAGCTCCAAGAAATACAGAGACCGAAGCGGCGTTGAGTAGGGAATCCACTCTTCTCTGTCATACTAAAAAATTCCCAGCTTCCTACGAAACCAAGAAAACCAATCAAACTAACATACCCCCATGGGTTACCACTATAAAATACGGCCATGACAATCGACCATAGTAGCATCGTACTAATTAACCTCGCTCCAAATACTTTCGCTTTACTCCCCGCCATAATCTTAGTTGTTAAAAGTCACCAAAAAACGAACACCTGGCAGTAGGGGTTTCAAATATGGTGATTTCATATAACCCAGGAAGATCTTTCTCCAGTTTCCTCCAAAACCAAGCACACATGATCTCAATTGTAGGGCTCTCTAGACCTTCTAAGTCATTCAGGTAGCTGTGATCTAGTTGCTCAAGTAACGGGTGCATTGCTTGTGAAATCACTTTATGATCATAGATCCAACCAATCTCAGGATCTACTTCTCCTTCGATGTGAATTTCTACTTTAAAGCTATGCCCATGCATTTGCCGACACTTATGCGAATCTGGCAAGCTTGGTAACGTATGTGCCGCTTCGAAACGGAACTCTTTTGTAATGCGTGCTCGCATGGTTTAATCAACACATTCTTCCATCAATTTGTCAACGAAAACGGCTACAAGGAAGCTCGCCCCTCTAAACATCAACGACTCAAATCTTGCTGATACATCACTTTATAACCAGCCTGAACTAGTATCGATCGACCAAAGTCATGGTCGTCAAGATGTAGAGCCATTAGGCATTGCCTCTCTGGATGGGCCATCAAGGCATAGCCAAAGTCGACATTCGTTTCGGATGAGGCTAACACTTCTAGACATTGAGCAAGGCCTTCTCCCGCCTCATTTAGTACGACAACTAATAATTCACTAACTGTGTGGGCTACACCTTTTTCATAGAATATATGCTGCGTTGTCTCTGGATCAGAAACGACGAGGCGAACGACAGTGACATCACATGAATCCTGAGCACTCATACCAATCACTTCAACACCACGATGGCGCAATAATGAGAGTAGAGCGGCAAATGCACCTACCTTATTCTGGAGCATGACCGTAAATTGAACCACGGGGTTGCCCTCTTTTTTTACTAATTCTTCTTCTAGTTTTTGACTGAAATCCATTCTTCTAAAGAATAAAAAAGCCTACCAGGTTTTGGTAGGCTTCATAAAATACCTTGTTAATCAGAGTTTACCGTGTTGCAGGCTTACCGTGGAAAATTTTATCTCCCACTTGAACTGCTACTCCTGGAACCATGCTTGCGTAATCTATATCACATATAATACGCCCGGGCTCGATCGCATTTAACTTAAGTCTTCCGATCATGTTTGATCCACGTTTCACCAAGAGTTCCGACTCGGTCGTTACAAGAAAGTCATTCCCTAGGTCGACGACGACAAATCCCCAGTCATGATTCACCGCGGCGACAGAAGCTTCTGCTGCGTTACTACGCATCCGCTGAAGACGTTTGGCTTTCTTTTCTTCGAAATCACCAATACGTCCATTATTTTTCACTAACTTCTCTTCAGATGTTTCAATATTCGCCTCTAATTCACTATAGCTTGTTGTCAGTTCTTTTTGCTCTGCCTGAAGATCCTCAAGGTACTGACCCACTTCATCAAATTTCACTCCTTCGGCTGCAAAAGCGTCTTCCACTTCCGCTACGAATTTGTTCTTCTCTTCAATTTCTTGACGAACTCGCTTAAGATCCGCAACGATTTGCTTTAGACTGCGTTCTTCTAATCCAACTTCACTTTCAGATTCATCAATATTAGCATTTGTCAGGCTCAGATCTTTACGAAGCCCTGCAAGACTCTCTGTGTCTTTTTTAACATTCTTATCTAACTCTCTGATTTCGGTTTCAAGGAACACGTTTTGTCCATCGACTTCCTTCGTAAGTTTTGTTTGCTCCTCGTGTTTTTTAGAATTGCTATGCGAGAAATAACTAGCAGCTAACCCTGTAATTAATGCTAGAACGTAGAATAATGATTTCATAATTTAATCTTGTGTTGAAATTACTGGAGTTTACTTACCGCAGGTTCTGATGCATTGGCGTCTTTTTCTTCGATAACCTCAGGACGAACTTGGTCTCCGGGTGATAGAACAACACCAGAGTCTATAGACTCCCTAACGATATCCGCCGCTGAAGAATTTGGCTCTACAGCAGTAACACTGAGTTTAGCTATAATCTCTCCATCACGAATAACATCTAGTGTAGAGCCAGGAACCACTCCCTGTTCATCTCCTCCATTGATTGTTACAAATCCCCAATTTTGATACACGGAACTCAAATTCGCTTTCAAAAAGGGTTGAGAACGAAGTGCTGATTGATTTTTAACCACAGATTCAAACCCCTCGATCACAGAGTCCGTATCACTACCTTCTTGGATAAGATTGGCTAATTGACCTTCTGCCACTTCCACCTCATCCTGCAGCCCTATAATCTGAGTCTTCAATTTTTTGATCTGAGGAACAAGAACGTCTGGTTCAGGAAGAGTCGCTAAGTAATCTTTTACTTCTTTCAACTCTTTCGCAAGAGGCTCTTTCTCTTCCTTCTCAGCAGCTACTTCTTTCTGGAGGCCTTCAAGTTTTTCCTGAGAAGCGGCAAGTTTTTCATTTGAATCCGAAAGCTGTCCTTCTGTCTCTGTAATATCAGTTTGTAATTTCGCCAAGGTTCCTTGACGACGTTTCTTCGTTTCTTCTTTATCGACTTTTATCTCTTCTGCCTCCTGACGAGAATCGATCTGAGCCTCATAGGCTTGCCTATTCTTATGCGTAACCCATCCTGAGAACAGGAGGACTGCCAGTGCTAACCATCCAAATAGTTTATCCATAATATGTGTAGGTACTTTGAAAAGAGGTGTATCTCTTCGTTATAAAAGTCACTTTATTGCTAGTTCCCCCTAAACCACAACCCTAAAATTCAGGTATTTCGCACTTGTCTTTCTTCACAAGATCGTTGACTGGTCATTGGCGATCCTACATGAAGACTCTTTTCCGCATATTTTCCTACTACGGGCGATACCCTTTTTTGGCATCAGCTCAACTGGGCTGTGCCATCCTAATGACTTTAATGCTTTTGGTTTTCCCAAAGATGACGAGTAAGATCTTTCAGGAAGTCATTCAAGGTTACGAAAAAGAACAACAAACCGAGCTCGTAGCCGAAAACACTCAAGCACCCCCTAAAGAGCCTGCCTCCCCTTCCAGTCAACTTAATCAATTAGAACAAACACCACAATCGCCTCCTAACCGGACAGACAAAGCCAAGAACAATGCACAAAAAAAGCTATTGCGTTATACCTTAATCGCTTTGGCGGCCTTTTTCTTACGAGATCTTTTCAACTGCTTTAGAATACTCATTAATAATGTATTTGAACAAAAAGCGATCTTTGACTTGCGCTCTGAGCTCTATGCCAAGTTACAGAATTTACCACTAAAGTGGTTCGATTCAAGAAGGACGGGGGATATTATGACTCGGGTGGCAGAAGACGTTCCTGCGATGGAACGCTTACTCATCGATGGTGTGGAACAAGGATTGATCGCGGTTCTTCAAATTATATCCGTTTCTATTTTCCTCCTCAGCCAAGATCTTATTCTCGGTCTAGCGGCTTTAGTCCCTCTTCCCTTCCTTATCATTGGCGCTTCTGTCTATACACATAATGCGCGTGATCGCTATCGTGATGTGAAACGTTACACGGGAGATATGAACGCAACTCTTAATGACAATATCTCTGGCATTACACAGATTAAATCCTACGCCGCTGAAAAGGACGAACACGCTAGATTTAATAGACTCTCCCAGAAAGTACGTATTACAACGCTTAAAGTAATGAGGGCTTGGGCCATTTATAGCCCTTCGATGTCTTTTGCGAACTCTATTGGCTATACTCTGGTCCTCGGAGTTGGAGGATACCGCATCATTACTCAAGATTCTATTGACGTTAGCATTTACCTCTCGTTCTTCACTATTTTATGGGCACTTTATGATCCCATCGGCCGCTTACACCAACTCAACCAAATGGTTTTATCCTCTAAAGCAGCTGCAGAACGCGTCTTTGATGTCCTAGACACCGATGGTGAAGAGCATATGACCTCTGGTGCTTCACTTCCGCTTCCTATCGTAGGTAGAGTAACGTTCCAAGACGTTCATTTCTCTTACGAAGACCGACCGACTCTCAAAAAGGTCTCACTCACTGCAGAGCCAGGGCAAACCATCGCTCTAGTAGGCACCACTGGTGCAGGTAAATCCACTTTAGTGAATCTATTAACCCGGTTTTATGAGTATGACTCAGGATCGATCACCATCGATGGCATGGAGTTAAATAGCCTCAATAAATCTTCCCTCCGCTCCGCCATTGCCTACGTCACTCAAGATGCGTTCCTATTCAATGGCACGATCAAAGAAAACTTAGCCTTGGCTAAACGGGATGCTTCTGAGGAAGAGATGTGGGTGGCCCTAGAGGCGGCCAATGCCGCAGAGCTCGTCCGCACACTCAAGCATCAACTTGATACCAACGTCGGAGAGCGTGGAGTCAGACTCTCTGGAGGGGAGAAACAAAGGATCTCTATTGCCCGGGCCTTACTTAAGAATCAGCCCATCCTCATCTTAGATGAAGCTACCGCAAGCGTGGATAGTAAGACAGAAAAACTCATCCAAGAGTCACTTGACCTCCTCATGGCGAAGCGCACTGCTTTTGTCATCGCCCACCGCCTCTCCACCATCCAGAATGCTGATTGCATCTACGTTCTAGAGCAAGGAGAGGTCATTGAGCGAGGCACTCACGAAGAATTACTCCAGCTGGAAGGAAAATATGCAGCTCTCTCCCGCCAGTCTTTCTTACGAGAGAAATAGATATATTTTCTTTTCAGTACCCCACACCATCATGCAAGCTCTTCTTATGAAGCGATTCTTCATTATTTCTCTGTTCTCCTATCTTTTCTGCACGTTTTCTTTAGCAGCAAAAGAGCATTTCATTCTCACAGGGGGCCCTGCATTACGCCAATGGGAAGATTTAAGAGTCAAACCTGAACAACACGATCGTTGGTGGGCCAACTTCATTAGAGCTTCCACCCTCCGTATAGATAACCTCAGAAAAGCTTACGGTAAGACAAGTAAGGTCACTTGGGTGGTCTATCGCCCAGGTTATGTCCGCCGCTCTAGCGAAGACGGTAAACCTTATACAACATGGATCACCGAGCAGGCGACTAAGAGAAACTGCAAGCTCATCTGGGTAGATTCCAACAGCCAACTCATTAGTGCGTTTAATAACCGAGGCCGTAAATCCATCATTAGCTTCGACTACTTCGGCCACTCCAATAAATATTGCTTCCTCATCGATTACTCCAATTTCATTATGGGAGGGGCAAAGTGCTGGCTCCATGAAAATGATTTACGCAAAATCAAGCGGAGCGTCCTTGCTAATAACGCTCCTTGTCAAAGCTGGGGTTGCCATACAGGTGAAAGTATGAGTGGCTTCTGGCGGAACCACTTTGGCGTCCCTCTTGTAGGAGCCAAGGGTAAGACTGATTACTCCGTAGTCGGCCAAGGCGTGATGCCCAAACTCAACGGGACCTGGATCCGTTAATCACTAGTATTCTTTTACCAACTCATTCTATGCGCTACGACGAACTCAAAGCTCTCTTCGACCTCCCTCTTTTCGACCTACTTAAGAAATCACGCGAGGTCCACGATACCAACTGGGACGACAACGAAATCCAACTTTGCACACTCCTTTCCATTAAAACAGGAGGCTGCTCAGAGGATTGTTCCTATTGTGCTCAATCGGCACGCCACAGCTCAGGCCTTCAGATCGAGCGTTTAATGGAGAAAGACGCCGTTATGGAGCGCGCACAGATTGCTAGGGACTCCGGCTCTACCCGTTTCTGTATGGGCGCTGCCTGGCGAGGAGTCAGGGGCGGAACAAAGCGGTTTGATCAAGTTCTCGAGATCGTCCGTGAGGTATCAGCCCTTGGTATGGAAGTGTGTACCACTCTTGGAGAGTTAGGCCCAGAGGAAGCTGTAGAGCTTAAAAAAGCAGGTGTCACAGCCTATAACCATAATCTGGATACCTCTCGGGAACATTACCCCAATATTGTCACGACACATTCTTATAATGACCGCCTCCGCACGATTCGTCATGCACAGGACGCTGGGATGAGTATCTGCTGTGGTGGCATTCTCGGATTGGGTGAAACCTCAGACGACAGGTTAAAGATGCTCGAAGTCATTTCTGAATTTAACCCCCAGCCAGAAAGCGTCCCAATCAACTCCCTCATGCCGATGCCTGGCACTCCACTAGAAGAAGGCAAGGACCCCGTCACAGTCTTCGATCTTGTCCGTATGATCGCGATCGCTCGCATTGCTGTACCGAAGGCAAAAGTACGCCTATCTGCAGGCCGTACTCAACTTAGCGAGGAAGCACAAGCTATGTGCTTCTTTGCCGGAGCAAACTCCATTTTCTATGGGGATAAGCTCCTCACAGCAAAAAACCCTAGCGTGGAAAAGGATCTTAATCTGATTGCTCAGCTAGGCCTCTCTGCCAAAAAGCCTAACCCGGCCCTACATGCACCAGAAACGAGCTGTGATAAGCCCCTATCCCCCTACTGTAGCTAAGAAGATTCTCACTCGGCATTTCTAATCGATCTAGGATTTACCGACTCAACTGCACTTCGTGCTTTCTGACACAATGGTTCTGAATCCTTCCATCTCTATCACAGGTCTGGCATGCTTAAGCGGATTGGGGCAATCTCTTCCAGAGCATGCCCGCCGTATGGAAGCTGGGGAAACTGGACTGCGCCCGATTTCCCTGCTTGATGAGCAGTTACCAGAAGCTCCGAATTTACAGGGATCGTGGATCGAACCAAGAAAACTAACTCTTTCTCGCAAATGGTCCCCCTGCTCTCAACTAGCCGTTCATGTTGCCAAAGAAGCGGTGCAGGAAGCAGGTATCAGCGCTGCTGAATTAAAGCAATGTGCCGTCATCGCAGGTAGTAGCCGCGGTAATGCGTGGCTCAAAAACTGGCCAAATAGGCGCCCAGTTAAACTCATGGCAGCATCGAACTCCATGCATGGAGAAATCGCTTCAGCTGTCAGCATCGAGCTAGGTTGTCAGGGCCCATGGCAAGTCCTCGCCAGTGGCTGTGCAGCTTCTTTAGACGCCATCGGCACGGCATGGATGATGCTACGTACAGGTGTCATACAAAAAGCCATTGTCATAGGAGTAGAACTACCCCTTATACCTGACGTTGTACAAAACTACTTAGACACAGGAGTCCTTTCCTCCAACGGAATCAACGATCCTTATCATCCGGAAACTTCAGGATTTTTCCCAGGAGAGGCAGCGACGGCCATCGTATTAGAAGCTCACAAAGAGCCTATCCCGGGCCTTCCTACTATAGAACATTTCGCCTGTAATTCCGATGCTCATTCACCGATCGGCATGCCGACCAACGGGGCAGGCTTACGTGACTGTATCAAACAAATCATGCGATCTATGCCTGCAAACGCTAATATCCGAGGTATTTGCCCTCACGCCAGTGGCACCTTATTACACTCACAGGCAGAACAACAGGCTCTTTTAGATGCGTTGACCCCAACAGAGCCGATTAGCTTGCATCTACTTAAGCCTTTCACTGGCCACACTGTCGGTGCTAGCGGAGCTCTAGATACAGCCCTGCTCGCTCATTACATGAAACAAGGCCTACTCCCGCCAAATCTACCTCAACTCAGCCAGGCAGCTGCACCCTTCACTCTACCTAGTCAACCCAGCCCCATCTCTAATGGAGACTATGTTCTCAAAATCTCCGTCGGTATGGGAGGGCACAATAGCATCGTCAGCCTTAGAGCTCCACGCTAACTCCCAAAAGGCCAAATCGACTTCATCAATTTCCCGACTACCCCAGTCTGCCCTCTCTTACTCCGCGCCTCATGCACAATCTGCGCGTAACGAATTAACCCTACAGCGGTAGAGTACTGAGGATCTCGAAAATACGCATGGACACCACTCACTTCCGGTTGCTCTGGGCGATAAATAGGAAGGCAAAAGACATCTGAAGTTAGTTCCCCAAAGCCGCGCATTAAACTCGTCCCTCCCGCTAAGAACACACCAGTTCCTACACTATCCATAAATCCTTCTGGCAAACGCTTTTTCACCAAGAAAAGGGTTTCTTCTAAGCGCCCCCGAATCACATCATTAAGTAACTGCCTCTCAATATCAACTTCGGGGAAACCACTCTCATCCGGGACTGTGACTTTACCAATCGAACGTGCAGGATCACCAGAGGCGTCTCCCTCTGTTTTTTTAAGAATCTCTGCTTTCGAAAAAGGGATATGCGTGACCAAATGAATATCATTCGTCACATGATCACCACCAACAGGAATAGAGCCTGAGGCGGCGATCGCTCCAGATAAATACAATACAAAATCCGTTGTCCCCCCACCAATATCAATGACAAGAGCTCCAGACTCTTTGGCACTTTTATCTAATGCCACCTGAGCAGATGCGATAGGGGCAAAAACGACATCATCGACATCAAGAGGAATCTCTCGCACACATTTAATGCTATTCTGTATACGGTTTCTTATCCCATGAATAATATGATAGTCAGCCTCTAACGTCTTTCCTAACAAGCCCATAGGCGTTGTCGCATTCTCCTGCCCATCTAACCAGTATTGGCGAACGACATTATGCAAATACACATTATCGCTAGGAATGGCGATATCACGAGCGATCTCCTTCACCTCCTCAATATGCTCCGAGGTAATCTCCTGTTCCCCATCTGGTAATCGATAGGTCCCACGATTATTCACTCCTTCAATATGATTTCCTGTGACAGAGAGAAATATACTCCGAATGTTCACATCAGAAACATCCTCGGCCTCTAAAAGAGCCTCCTTCACACAAGTTCTCACCTGAGCATAATCCGCTATTTCGCCCTTCCGCACACCCACGGACTTCGTTTCCCCTACTCCTAAAATCTTCACAGACCCATCAGGCTTCACCTCGCCAACCACCATGCAGGTCTTACTCGTTCCTATTTCTAACCCAACGTGAATATTCGACTTTGTCATATCATGCCTAAAAGTAACTACTACTAAATCATAGCAGGCCGCGAGGTGCGACGACCTAATCTACGGTATTCCCGCTATCCGTCAACGCTAACCAAGAGGAATTACACTTTCCTTTATCATTCTGCCATTCCATCCAAGGCACCATTCCCAATCCTCTAATCTCCATCAAAGATATCCCCTATTCCCCCTAGAATAGAACCTTCACCTTTTCTAGAGCCTCCAGCAGCTGGAGCAGAGCTAATGATTCGATCAGCTAAACGAGAGAACGGCAGACTCTGTAGATACACCGTCCCATGCCCATGTAAGGTCGCAAGAAAAAGCCCTTCTCCTCCAAAAAACATCGATTTCAGATTACCTGCCCGTTGAATATCATACGTAATCCCAGGACTAAAAGCGACGATACAGCCAGTATCAACACGAAGTGTTTCCCCCTTCAGCTCCTTCTTAATCACCGTCCCGCCAGCGTGGATGAATGCCATGCCATCCCCTTCTATTTTTTGAAGAATAAAGCCCTCTCCTCCAAAGAACCCAGTTCCCAATCTTTTATTAAACGCAATAGAAACTTTCGTGCCTAGCGCCGCGCAAAGAAAAGAATCCTTCTGGCAAATCAACTGATTTCCAACCTCCATCAAATTCACCGCAATAATTTTACCAGGAAAGGGTGCCGCAAAGGACACTCTGCGTTTCCCTGTAGGCCCTAGGTGTGTAAAGTGGGTCATGAAAATAGACTCTCCAGTAAGCATACGCTTCCCCGCAGAAAACATCTTCCCCATAAAGCCCTGTTCGGGGTTAGAGCCATCACCCATCTTGCTCTCAAAATCAATATCCTCTTCGAGATAATTCATTGCTCCAGCCTCTGCAATGACCGTCTCTTGAGGATCTAACTCTATTTCTACGATCTGCATATCATCGCCAAAGATTTCATAATCAATCTCATCGCAAATTTCTGGTTTCAGGCCAGACGGCAAGGGAGGAGGCGACCCAACAACTAGATTTGAATCACGCTCAAAATAAGTAGATAATTCAGTAGAAGCAGGCCCCCATTCACTCATCCCCTCACTCCAGACAAGAGTCTTCATTGTGATTTGATCTTCGGCAATAAGCTGCATTAATTCCGTATCTAATGCTTGTGCGTGCTGGTTAGAGGGATCGATGTAATACCAAGTTTTCATAATAGACGTTAAAAGATCTAATCAACAAGAAGCCATCCGTCAAACCACGAACAAACAAATAAACAGACATTCCCCCACCTGCCCATTCAACCACATACAGATGGAACACATCGCCCCCTCTGAGCAACTATGTCATCTTAACCTACAGCAATGATCTGGCTATTAAATTACAAAACAAACAACATTCCTCACCAAGAAAAAAGGCATGCAGATTTAAGAGACCATAACAACGTCCACTCTCATAAAACACCGGCGTCAAAGACGATCTGGCCAATGAGAAAAACTATCCATCCAAGGTTAGTCCCGCTATTTCAGCCATAATCCGGTCAGATAACTTTTGGTAGCCAGCCTTCCCACTATATTCCTTCAACTCTTCCGCACTAAGGGAAAAGGCGTCTCCAATCACCACAGTGATCGATGTCATCTTCATCTTCCCTGATCCACGTGGAAGAGCATCACGAGCACCGAAGATACGTACTGGCTGAATCACAGCCCTTGATTTTACAGCAATCAGGCCTACACCCGGCTGTGCTGGCTGCAGCTTCCCATCAAGAGTTCTCGCCCCTTCTGGAAACAATAGCACCTTCTCCCCCCCACGCAGACGTTTCACGATCTGCTTCAGACTAGTCATATCAGGGCGCTCTTGGTCCACAGGCACGGCATCCCACTGGGTATAAAGCCATTTAAAAATACCCTTAAAAAGAGTCTTACGCGCTAAGTACGTAATGGGCTGATCATAAGATACGCCAATAAACGGTGGATCTAAAAAACTCTCATGGTTCGAAGCCAGCATCACCCCTCCTTCTTGGACGAGTTTATCACGATTGATCACATTAAGATTAAAGAAAGCTCTCCCGCCAGCGCGAAAAAACGTATACCCTATCCAGTAAATAAGTTTCATAAATTTATGCGTTTTTTAATAATGATTCTGGAGCCCCCCGCTCACGGAGCACCTGTATAGCCACCTCCACCACTTCCTCAATATTCATCTCCGAGCTATCAATTTTCACCGCTCCTTCTGCTACGATCAGAGGAGATGCCTTACGCTTGCTATCTTCCGCATCACGCTTCCCGACAGAATCTGAAATCCCCTCAGCCGCACGGCGTGCCGCACGAACTTCTTCTGAAGCATCAATATAGATTTTAAACGGTGTATCAGGAAACACGACAGAACCAATATCCCTGCCCTCCATCACCACGCTACCCAGCTCTAAGTAATCACGTTGTTTCTGCACCAATAACTCACGCACCTCAGGAATAGCAGCAACGCTAGAAACACGCTCATTCACTGCATTTTGGCGAAGCGCATCTCCGGGATTCACACCATCAACCGCAATCGTCGACAAGCCATTTTCCAGCCCACAGGTCAAAGTCACAGACCTCAACATACTCACAACCTCCTCATTATCAGACGGGTTCACATCATGCTCGATCGTCGCCCATGCCACAGCACGATACATCGCCCCAGTATTCACCATAATAAGCGCTAAACGCTTCGCTAACGCCTTAGCCACCGTACTTTTACCCGAGGCCGCAGGGCCATCAATGGCCACTGCAATATGCTGAGGAATACCCATACATGTGGATGTAAAGCGAACCTGCGCAAGGATCAATCCTGAATATTGAAACATTCCCCCACTACCATCCTACTTCGCAGCAAAATTCGTTTAAGCCAATCACTTTAAAGTCACATTCTTTATGGATATACTCTGCCACTTCTAAAATAACCTCTCGATTTATCAACATATGACAATTAACAATATACATAACGTTAACAAAAACAAAACCCTTGCCTGGCCCTTCGAAAAAACATCACATCCTTCCACCAATAATACTGTTATGCAAACAATGTGCGCGCCAATACTAACCCTACTTCTAGTGTTTCTTTCATCCTGCGCTACCCCTCCTGACGTAAAGGTTCAATCGCAGCCGGGGAAACACTCTTTACCCTTTCGACCGAATGAAAGATTTATTCTCACGGACGTAACGCCAGTTACCGACTATACAGCGCCTCATCCTATCATCGATTTATCCTATTTTCTAGACGGACGGCGACGAATATTCTCAGCGGTTTCTACTGGAACAACAGATGGATATGTTACTTATCTCGGAAGAATCTTTGACCATGAAGAGGAAGGCATCGAGTCTCCCATCACGAATGAACACATCATCCAGATCAAATCTGGTGAACAGATAACAGTAACAGGTAACACCGTAAATCTAGGTGAAGTCAGGCTTCATCCAAAAATGCCAAGTGTGAACAGTGCTGAGGACTAGCTTAGCTCGGGTGCGTTTAACTCTGCGCTGAAATACTTATATCGTTAGCCCAAAAAAATGAAAAGGATACTCGCCGCAATATTATTGATTTCAACTATTGCACTTCCATTACCCGCCGAAGATGCACAGCAAAAACTAATTTTTGAAGTTCAAGCTCTCTGAGAAATTGAATGTAAAGGAGACGAGGAAATTCAGCTCTATGCCGTCACTCGTGGAAAAGATATCTCAAAGTCCATAGTGGCAGGATGTTCATTGATTGCTATTGGTATTGTATTTGCTAATCTGAGCAGGAAGCTGTGTTCAAGAGAAGTCATCTCTAATGTCGTATAATAGAAGAAACAAACAAGTCAGTGGAGGCAACGACGAACAACAGCCCTAGTTCGTTTCGTTCTAGGCGTTTAGCTTCCGCCAGCTACACTTCAAACATCATGCTAAATAATATGCACACTATCATCACAAACACTTTCATCCTAACATGTTTCTTTTTGAGTTCATGTAAAGATTCTAATACACACACTCTCTCAGCTCCTGAAATACAGACCCAGACAACTTATTTGTCCGAAGAAGGCCGACAGAATTTAGCGAAGTTCTCTCATGGCGAAGAGCCTTATTTATCATTAATTAGAACAG
Organism: uncultured Verrucomicrobiales bacterium; assembly: GCA_964561965.1. Classification (GTDB taxonomy): domain Bacteria; phylum Verrucomicrobiota; class Verrucomicrobiia; order Verrucomicrobiales; family Akkermansiaceae; genus Rubritalea. Next base: position 21,695 of record CAZLQY010000023.1, on the reverse strand, counting down.
CTCAACTACTCGATCATCTAAGAATTAAAGGTTGGCCGCTACGACACATTACACAGCATGAATACGCTATTTATTTAGTATCCGGTTCTAAAAACATACTGGTACATAAAGCTCGCATCGAGAAAAGAGATTATCCATACATTTTCATATCTTTGCGTGATGATCTCGAAGTTATTGAAGTTTCTAACACTGCTAGTGTTTCGACCTCTGTAAGTAATCAGATTCCATCTGGAAGGTATCGCACAGACCCAATCCCAAACGAAGCTGGAATTCATAATCTATTCACATCATACGATAAGAAGCACAGAATAGATCTAATCCTATCATCAGGGGAATAGTCTTTGCATAACAAATAAGAAAAACAAGGAGATGGAAATGATGAGAACCGAATCGATTTAGAAAATATGACAAAGCAAGGAGAGACGATATGAAAATGATTGATATCTAACATGAGCTGTCTCTACACAATGAGAAAACAGCCTGTATAGAACAAAAAACGTTCCTGAATATAAGGATTTCCCTCTCTATTTATCGCACAATCCAAAAATACAATTCCCCTTCAATTGTTATTCAAAAAAAACTCAAAAAGTATTTTATTATGAGTTACTTATTGAATCATATGGCAATGAATTAGGTGTATTGAATATCTATAACGACATCAAGATAATGGACATTTCTTAAAACTTAAGGAATAACTTAGTTCATCACTCCTCCTACGTCTCATCTAAACGTATATTTCAGTATGTCAAAAGAATCAAAGTTACCTTGGGAGCAGGTAGGCCCAGAATATAAAAAACCAATGGGTCGAGTTGGCATGTTGTTGGATCTGGATCGCTGTGTTGGCTGCCATTCCTGTAGTGTGAGTTGTAAGACAGAGCACGAGGTCCCACTAGGTAATTTCCGCATGAGGGTGCGGTATATGGAGCGCCCTAGTGCAGCAACCTTGGCGTTCGCACCACTCATGTGTATGCACTGTGAAGATGCTCCTTGTATCACAGCTTGCCCAAATGATGCTTTAGTGAAGATGGAAGATGGCCGTGTCATCGTGAGAGAAAAGAAATGTGATCTGGATGAAGAATGTATCACGGCTTGCCCATATGGTGCGATTTTCGTTAACGAAGAGAAACAGACTGCTGAGAAATGTGATTTCTGCTACCACAGGACAGAAGTAGGCTTAGAGCCCTCCTGTGCAGAAACTTGCCCAAGCCATGCCATTCAGTTTGGCGATTTAAACAATCCTGACGATCCTATTTCTCAAAAAATTAAGGCGAAAGGTGCTAAACCTTGGAAAGAGAGTGCCGGGACAAAACCATCCGTTTTCTATGTAGGCCATGAGTCTTGGATGGAAAGTAAAGTCAATACGGGTGTCCAATTAGACCCGAAGGACGAGGATATCACCTACGAGCAGAACAACCTTAAAGATAACTAATTTCAAACCGTGTCTACTATTCCTACACGCCGCGACTTTCTGAAGTTAAGTGCCAGCGCTCTTACTGGCGGGCTTCTACCAAGTGTCTTTGCTCCTACAGCTAGCGCTGCTTCGAAGATCGATATCCAAGAACTCATCAAGGGTAAAATCGACTATACCAAGGCGAAGGCAACGCCGACAATATGCTTTGGCTGCACCAATCACTGTGGCGTGATCGGCTGGGTACAAGATGGCCGTGTTCGCAAGATCGAGGGCAACCCGTTAGATCCTAACTCCCAGGGCAACATTTGTGCCAAGGCCCAAGGTATGATTTCCTATACTTACTATCCAGAACGCCTATTGTATCCTCTGAGGCGTGTTGGCAAGCGGGGAGAAGGTAAGTGGAAACGCGTTTCATGGGATGAAGCTCTTGACGAAGTCGCGGATAAATTACGCCCTCTGCGTGAGCAAGGAAAGCATGAGGAATTTGTATTTCATTATGGCCGAGATAAGACGAAGGGCTTTACCAAGCGTTTCACCAATGCCTTTGGTACACCTCATCGCCTCAACAGAAGATCAATCTGTTCTTCTAACCGACGTGCACCTCTCATGAGCTTCTATGGCCGTGAGTTCGAGTGGGAAACACAGGATTTAGAGAATACAAAATACGTGGTAAACTTCGGGGCAAACCCTATGGAAGCTTACCAAGGCGGGCTCTACATGATGCATCGTTTGAGAGAGTCTCAGGCGAATAAAGGGACGAAGATGGTGACATTCGAGGTTCGCCCATCAGCCACAGCTTCTGTTTCTCAGGAGTATCATCCCATTATGCCGGGGACGGATGGCGCAGTCGCCTTCGCTATGATTCACGTTATCCTTAAAGAAGGTTTAGAGGATGTCACTTTTTGGAACCGCTGGGCGAACTATTCTCTCGATGATCTAAAGACTTTAGTGAAGGACTATACACCGGAGTGGGCCGAGGGCCATTCCGGGATCGCCGCTGCTGATATACGCCGTATCGCCATCGAATTCGCAAAAGCAGCACCAGCGTGCTGTACTATGTCTAACCGTGGATCAGCGAAACACTATAACGGTGTACAAGCAGACCGCGCTATAAGAATGTTAGATGTTCTAGTGGGCAATGTCGGTAAGCCTGGGGGGTTTTGCCTTTCTTCAGGAAGAGGCTGGAGCGAACGATACGGTCAGGAAGGACTGCCGAAGCTCTCTATGCCTGGGCCTAAACCAGCAGACCCTAAGCCTTGGGGAATCGGAGAAGGTTTCTTAGAAGAACCATTTAAAAAGCTCCCGCAAGAGATTCAGGACAGAGTGAATAATTTCCCAGATCACTGGAGAAAAAAATACTATGGAGAACTCGCCACACCCAGTGAATTCCCTCTTGCTTGGCACTGGTATCAAATGCGTGTCGGCCAGCTCGTTTACCCATACATTAAGGATGGCTTACAAAAAGTGAGTGTCTACATGTCATTCACCTTAGGTGCATCTTATGGATATCCAGAAGCTTCCGTCGCACGCGAGGTCTTATTAGATGAGGCATTGATACCTTTCCACGTCGCCATAGACATTGGCTATGGTGAGCAGGCAGCCCTCGCTGATCTAATTTTACCAGAAGCCACCAGTTTAGAGCGCTGGGATCACCACTCGACAAACTGTTATGGTTTAATTCCATATACCGGAGTGCGCCAGCCCTTAGTCAAGGCCGCAGGAGAGACCTTATCGATTCAAGAAATGCTTCGCGATCTCGCCCGTAAAATCGGCGGAGGAATGGAGAAATATTTTGAGATGGACGATATCGAGGCCTTCTACAAAGACTGGTATAAGAATTTGCCGATTGGCTGGGAAGAATTTAAGAAGCGTGGCATCTGGCAGGATGCTACACGTGAGAAGGATTACGAGTTGTATGAACGCCCTCTCACTCAATCTGAATTAGAAGGGACTACTATTGTCGATGGCCTTGTGAAAAAGGATGGTAGTACAGTGGGCATCATGATGGATGGGAACGCAGTCCGAGGTTTCCCTACTCCTACACGTAAAATTCAAGTGTATGATGACATTTGGCCGATTGCCGCTAAGGCGGTTGGTTTGCCGATGGATGATGTCAACGCTAGCCCAATCGCGATCTACGATACAGTCCCTGAACATAAAAACTTGGCGGATGACCGCTATATATTTTCTACATTCAAGTGGAACGTCCATACGCAGGGACGCTCTGCGCATTGGAAATACCATTCAGAGATTGTTCATACCAACCCTGTCTTCATGCACCCCGATACAGGTAAATCGATGGGGCTTAAGGAAGGTGATTCCGTTCGTCTATCCGTATTCCGCCCTCTAGGTCACACCTACCGAAGTGGTGATAAAGACATCGTTGGCTCCTTTGAGAATCATGTTCGTTTCTTAAAAGGCATGCACCCGAAGGTTGTTATGTGCTCCCATCACGTGGGTCATACAGAGCACGGTGTCGTTGGCCGTGCAGAAAAAGCTCCATCCGCACCTAAGGTGGGTGTAGGAACTCCGGATGCTTCCGAGCATAAAGCACTGAAGCAAGGTGTCTGGTGGTCTAAGGAAAAAGGAGGCATCGGTGGAGGTGTTATGATCAACGATTCTCTTCCCATCAACCCGTGCCCACTCACTGGTGGCCAAAACTGGTATGACAATGTCTGTAAAATTGAAGCCATCTAGTCAGTCTCTATCTGGATTGTATCTCCTGTTAGCTGAGCTTATTCAGCGCGAGCTGGATCCTCAGCTGCGCGAGCTTCTTTTACAGCCAGAGGTATTCGATGTTTTTGTTAAGATCGTCCCTGAGTGTCGTGACTACCTAACAAGAGAATGGACAGCTTCTGATTATGAAGAGGCTGCTGTCGATTTTTGTGATCTCTTCGTCTTGCCAGAGTCTGGCAGTGCTCCCAGAGCAGCGGCGTGGCTAGATATCGGTGGTGATCTGACAGCGGAAGCTGTCGATACCGTCGTTCATCAGTTTCTTTCTGAATGGAAAATCGAGGTTCCAAGGAACTATCAACACTTAGCTTACGATCATGTCTCTTTGATGCTCTATCTCTATGTTGTGATTAGTGAACGAGAAGAATATTTGGGCTCTGAATTTAAAGATGCCGTACTCAGCCCTTGGCTGCCCCGCTTCGGGGAGTCACTCAAAGGTGCAAAATCACCGATTTACAGGGCCATATCCTCTATATTGGTCACATTGTCTGAATAGTTCAGTTTTAAGATTCATGAACTAACTATTCTAATGAACCTAACCAACTTTTTCAAATAGACCAGAGCGAGCTTATCTCAATCACGTTAGGCCTTTAAGATGAAAATAGAAACGGAGCTGTACGGGAGGTTTTAGATTTCGCCACCTTCTCAGGAGGCCCTTGCACGACGATTTTGCCTCCACCTTCACCTGCCTCTGGCCCCATATCAATCAGGTAATCTGCCTCTGCCATGATCGAGGTGTTATGCTCGATCACAACAACCGTGTGGCCTTCATCGACCAAACGATGCAGCACTTCTATGAGTTTTCTAACATCTTCTTGATGTAATCCTATCGTAGGCTCTTCAATCAAATATAAGTTCGATTGAGCTGCCTTTGTCATCTTAATTTTAGCTCTCCCTTTCACTAGTTCTGCGACTAGCTTCATCCGCTGAGCTTCTCCCCCCGAAAGAGTAGGACTGGCCTGCCCCAGTTTTAGATAACCTAATCCAGTTTCATCCAACAAGCTCAACACACGGTGTAACTTACTATGGGCAGAGAAAAATTCTGCGGCTTCCGAAATATTCATGCGTAAGACTTCTCCTATCGACTTCCCATGATAAAGCACTTCAAGAGTGGCCGAATTATAACGCATTTCATTACAATGGTGACAAGAAACCCATGTGGTTGGTAGGAAATCCATCTCTAACTTAATTCGCCCATTACCTTTACACTCTAAACATTGCCCCTCAGCGTTATTAAACGAAAATCGACTGGCAGAAAACCCTCTGACTTGCGACTCAGGGAGCGATCCGTACAACTTCCGGATTTCATCAAAAATCTTCACATACGTCGCTGGGCAAGAACGCGAAGTTTTCCCAATAGGTGTTTGATCCACTTCAAAGCAATGCTTCAAACCCGAAAAACCACTCATTTTTTTCCAAGTACGATCTTCCGATCTCACCTTACCTTTCGCCGCTACAGCGAGAGTCCCGCGCATAAAGGAGGACTTCCCACAGCCGGATACCCCTGAGATGACATTCAAGCGTTCCTTCGCGATGCGCACATCAATATCTTTTAAGTTATTATAGGTACAGCCATCTAACTTAAACCATGCTTTTGAGTCAGAGATCTTGGGCAATGAGCGCCGTTTGCCACGTAGAGGGTGATTCAAGGGTTGGTGTAGGGCTTGAATCGTGGGACTCTCCGGGTATTTTTTCGCCGTACTAGATTGAGCTAATTTTTCACCTTCCGCCGCCACCATAATTTCACCACCTAACACCCCTGCTCCTGGGCCCAGATCGATCAGATAATCTGCGCGCTTCATCGTCTCCTCATCATGCTCGACAACAAGGAGAGAATTCCCTCTATCCTTCAGCAAGGCCAAGGTATCTAAGAGTTGCTCATTGTCACGAGGGTGGAGCCCAATCGTCGGCTCATCCAGCACATATAACACTCCTCTCAAATTAGAACCTAACTGAGCGGCTAATCGAATCCTCTGGGACTCTCCTCCACTCAAAGTATCAGCCCCACGATCTAAAGAAAGGTAGCCTAGACCTACACGCTGAAGAAATTGTAATCTTTGAACAATTTCTGGAACAATATCACGGGCAATAAGACGATCACGCCCACTAAACTTCCATTTCTCTAAAACCTGTACTGCTTCTGAAACAGTCAAATGCGTCGTCTCAAATATGGCTAATCCATGAATAAACACATGCCTGGAATCTAACTTTAATCGTGCACCTTTACAGCTAGGGCAAAGGCTACTACTTACATCCTCATCCTTCCCTCGCACACGTTCTTCTGCAAGTTCCTCCTCCATCTTTGAACTAAACTCATTCCCACGATTTTTACGCCGCTTCTTTCCTACTACAATATGGCCATAGCCTCGGCACTCTTCACACCAACCTCGTGGAGAGTTAAACGAGAAGTGATGTGGATCCAGACTCTCAAAGGATCGGCCAGTGACGGGTGATACCCTGAGAGTAGAAAACGTTTGTAAGCGCACCTGCTCTTTCCCCGTATTCGACGCAGTTTTCTTCTTCTCTCTCTTCTTTTCTTCTGCAGGTGCAGTTACCGCCACAGCACAGACGCCTTTTCCCATCTTTAACGCTTGATCTAATTCTTCTTGAGATGGTGTTTTTTTTGTCTCGATCACGGCGAAGATATCATGCTCTTTGTAGCGGGCTAGTGGTGTAAAGTCATCCACTAAAACCCAGAGGCCATCTACTAAGAGCTCTTTCATCCCCATTCTAGCTACAGCCGCTACAACATCCGTATGATACCCTTTCTTCGCTCTAACAATTGGGGCTAATAGTTTCACCCCTGTCTCTTTCTTCCAATACGCTTTCATCTGTGAAAGAATGGCACTCGATGTCTGTGACACCACAGGATCCCCTGAATCAGGGCAATGCTGTACACCTAACTTAGCGTAGAGAAGGCGTAGGAAATGATAAATCTCTGTTACTGTCCCTACCGTAGATTTCCCCCCTCCTCGAGACACTCGTTGCTCAATAGCTACGGTAGGTGGTAATCCTTCGATTTTATCAATATCAGGCTTTTCCATCTGCCCGGCAAACTGCCGAGCATAAGGAGACATCGAGTCTAGAAAGCGCCTTTGCCCTTCTCCAAAAATAATATCAAATGACAACGTCGATTTACCACTACCACTCAGCCCTGAAACAACTACAAATTGATCTCTAGGAATTTCTAAATCAAATCCCTTTAAGTTATGCTCTCTTGCACCATGGAGCAGGATCGAGTTCTTACACTTCTTCCTTCTAACAGCCTTATTTTTGGCAGCTTCTCTCCATTGGTCATTCAGTGCCTTCGCTGTTTCTGTATTTGTTTCCACTATGCTCTCAGGCGTTCCTGTAAATACGACAGAGCCTCCATCGTTACCGGCATCAGGGCCCATTTCTATAAGGTGGTCTGCACAGCGAATCACATCAAGATTATGTTCGATGACTAAGAGAGTGTGACCAGCTTCCGTTAAACGAGCAAAAACCTGCAAGAGTTTTTCAATATCACCAAAATGAAGACCTGTCGTCGGCTCATCTAAAATAAGTAATTTCTGAGCAGAGGATCGACTCTTCGTCAATAATTGGCAGAGTTTCAACCGCTGAGACTCTCCACCTGATAGGGTATTTAAAGGCTGCCCCATACGGAGGTAGCCTAGCCCTACATCCAGTAAAGGCCTTAGAGAATCCTGAATTTTCTTTCGTAATGTCGTTTGTTTCCCTTTCACAGGGTTTTCAGGAAGAGCAAAAAATTCACAAGCTTCAGAAATCGTCATAGCTAACAGATCTGCAATATGAAAGCCATCTAGATAGACTTCCTTCGCCTCAGGGCGATACCTCGTTCCTTCACACTCAGGGCAAGTAATAAAAAGATCGGATAAAAACTGCATTTCTACTTTCTCAAACCCATTGCCGAAACAGCGCTCACAACGGCCTTCTCCTGAATTAAACGAAAAGTAACCAGGCTTTAAGCCCCGCTGCACTCCGTCCTCAGAGAGAGCAAGAAGCTCACGCACCGCATCAAATGCGCCTGAATACACAGCTGGTGTGGAACGTGGCGTTCTCGTGAGAGGGGATTGATCCACTAGCTCCACTCCATCAATCGGCTCATGCCCCTGAATCGACTTCACAAACGCAGGTTCTTGTTCGGAACTAACACCAAATAGCTTTGCTAAGTTTAAATAAATAATATCATGCGCCAAGGTCGACTTACCGGAACCAGAAACACCGGTTATACAAGTAAATAGTCCGAGGGGAATGCTTACATTCAATTTACTAACATTATGCCGAGTTGCCCCCTTTATCCTTAAAGTGTTTTTTGTTTTTTTACGCTTCTGCGGAATCACAATGGCCTTCTCTCCACACAGGTAAGGCAAGGTCGTGGAGCGTGGATGCTTCGCTATACTAGATTTTTGTTGCGACTGCTTTCCTGTCACATTCGCAACGATTTCCCCACCGCCCTCTCCTGCGGCTGGCCCCATATCAATAATCCGGTCAGCCTGCCTCATCACCGCTTCTTCATGCTCTACCACGACAACGGTATTCCCTTTATCCCTGAGATCACGCATAACATTCATGAGGCGATGTATATCTCGAGCATGGAGGCCTACAGTAGGCTCATCGAGCACAAAGAGAGTATTGGTCAGGTCAGCTCCCAGACATGTCGTTAGATTCACCCTCTCGATTTCACCACCACTCAGTGTCCTAGCAGGGCGGTCTAAAGTCAAATAACTCAACCCAACTTCATTTAAATAAGTAAGGCGAGATACGACCTCAGATAAGGCCAGCCTAGCAGAGCTGCCTATATCTCCCTCTGGTAGAGATAGGTCCTTCATCCAAATTAGTAAATCACCTACCAGCATCTGCCAAAGCTCAGGTAATGTCCGCCCATTGATTTGAAAACACAGCGCCGCCGGCTTCAATCGGCTCCCCCCACAATCAGGGCAAACGGTATAAGCGCGGTAACGGCTAAGAAACACCCGCACATGCATTTTATAAGCTTTTTTTTCTAACCAATCAAAAAAACCTTTCACACCGTACCAAGCCCCAGATCGCCACGCTTCCTCACTGTCATCAAGTTCCCCATGAATGACCCAAGCCTGCACCTTCTCCTCTAAATCCTCAAAGGGGCAATCTACATCCACTCCGGTTTCCTCTGCACAGCGTAATAAATCACTTTGGCACTCCTCACCCCGTGATGTCTGAAACGGCTTCACACAGCCCTCTCTTAAACTTAATGACTGATCAGGTATCGCCTTCCAAAGATCAATACCAATCACACGGCCAAAGCCACGGCAGCTCTCACAAGCCCCCATAGGAGAATTAAAAGAAAACATCGACGCTGTAGGAGCGGCTAGTTCAAAGCCCGTATTCGGGTTCTTCCACAAGGTACTAAACTCCTTCATTTCCTCTCCACACAGTACAAAGCACGAACCCTTCCCTAGATGAAATGCAGCTTCCAAGGCCTCGTTCAGGCGAGATCGATTTCTGCTAGAGAGTTTAATTCTATCCTGAATGACTAAAACCCTCTGAGGTAACTTAGCTAAAGAATCAGGCTCATCTGTACGAATGATTTCACCATCTGCCCAGAGGCGCAAATACCCTTGCTGAGTAAGGAATTCAAAAAATGGCGCTACCTCTGAACTCTCAGGTGCGGCGACAGGAAAGAGAATCATCGCTAATTCCCCATTACATTCGCTTAAATAATGCTTCGCTACCTCTTCTGCTGAATCTGGAACGATTTCCTCCCCCGTTACAGGGTCAAAAGCCTTCGCCAAGCGAGGGTAAATTATTTTCAAATAATCATTTAACTCTGTTAATGTCCCCACTGTCGAGCGAGTGGTACGAATCGAATTCTTCTGCTCTACGGCGATAGCGGGAGGAATCCCATCAATTCTATCCACCGCGGGTTTATCCATACGGTCTAAAAACTGGCGCACATAGGGTGAGAATGTCTCCACATAGCGCCGCTGCCCTTCGGCATAAAGCGTGTGAAATGCCAAGGAAGACTTGCCTGAACCAGAGGGCCCCGTAATCACGGTCAATTCATTGAGAGGTAACTCTAAATTTACATTGTTAAGATTATGCTGCCTAGCGCCTTTAATACTGATCGTCTTACCTGATTTACCCACAGACCTAGCCTAGCTTTGGAACACAGCACTGCAAGTATCTAGCTACATTTCTAAAGAAATTCATCAAGTGGATCTTTACTGGAATCCACAATCTTTCCGGAAATCTATTCTTCCTCCATTTTTCTACTTTGAAATACTTTTGCTCACCTTAGACTATGAAAAGCGCCATGTGTGAGGGAAACAGAAAAACAACTCTACAGAAGGAGAAAGCGACCAAACCAATTATACTCTGGTTGGTTAGCCTCACCACCTTGGCCACGCTCTACGTACTTTTCCTCTTCTCCACTACGTCAGACAATCAAGAAAACCTCGTTACTTCTGTGCTCAAAGAATGGTTCTCTAAACAGCCAAACTCTCCCCAGCCCTCTCCAGCCCGCTATACTGAACTAAAGCAAGAGATAGAACGTAAACGGCTATCTCTTGCACAGCGCTATACTTCTCAAACAGAGCAAGTACAGCAGGATCTCATCCTACAGGAAGCCCAAGCCCTCCTTCATCAAACCCTGCCTAAACTTATGCGCTGCTGGCTCGGTACGCCCTGGGACTATAATGGAACGGCTACCACTCCAGGCGAAGGAACTATCGCTTGTGGCTACTTCGTCTCCACCGTACTACGTGATGCAGGGTTCCGCCTAGAACGAGTGAAGCTTTCTCAACAAGCTTCACAAAGTATCATAGCCACATTCTTACCTCGTAGCGAAATGGACATTCAGGTAGGCATGAATTACTCCGACTACGTACAGAGGGTGAAAGACTTTCCCGCAGGTATCCACATCGTTGGGCTCGACAATCATGTTGCCTTCATCGTCACAGCAGAAGATCAGTTAGAATCCTTCCGCTTCATCCATTCCTCTGGAGCCAATCCTAAAAAAGTCGTCGATCAGGATGAACACTCTGCCTCAGCTCTGCAAAACTCTCGATATCGCGTCATAGGCAATCTCACTAACCATAAAGAAGTCTTGCGGAAATGGCTTCTTGGTGAACCTTTCCACACACAGCTTACCAACTAATGCCCCATTACTTATACACACTCCTCTTTTGCTTCTTCGTCTCCTGCTCGCTGCCTAACCACACCACACCACCAACACAGGACTTAGAAGAAACGCCATCCACTCCCTCCCCCAAGCCAGCGCTACAAACGACAAAGCCAATATCACAACACGCTCCTCTCCAGATATTAGACAAGCCAGCTCCTTCAAGAGGAGGGCCTCCTCCACAACAAATTTTACCAACAACATTCATCAAAAAAAACAGTACTGGCATCACCTTCTCCCTCGTCAGCTTCGACGATAGGAAGCATAGCTTAGCCATTATTGATCAAGTCAATGGCCCAGGCAGCCAGTATACGAGCTCCATGCACCTCGGGCAGAGCAAATCCGCACTAGCCGTCATCAATGGCGGATTCTTTCAGCCCGATGGTTCCCCGCTAGGTCAGTTAAGTAGTTATGGAACTTCACGAGGAAAACCTAATCCCAGCTCCATCGGTAGCGGCTACCTATTATGGCCAAGTTCTGGCCCACCTTCCATTCTACGAAGAGAACAATATCAAGCTGCTGACTCCCCTAACTACCCTCACCTTTTACAAACAGGCCCAATGCTAGCAGAAAAAGGCCGTACAATCTCTGGACTAAGTCAAACCAAGAGCCGCGTCCGTAGCTTCATCGCTTGGGATGGCCAACATCACTGGTGCATCGGGCACACAAGCCCTTGTAGTTTGGCAGATTTAACTACAGCCATTGCGAATAAAAACCTCGCAGGCTTTCGTATTCACACAGCGATTAATCTCGACGGAGGCAGATCTTCAGATCTCTGGGTTTCGAAAAAAATAGCCGCTAAAGAGATTCACATACGGCCATTCTGGAATAAGCCTGTGCGAAACTTCATACTCATGAAATAGCATACTCCTTGCACAACCCTTCTTCGAAACCACAGAGCGATCTTATCGTTACGAAGAAGTCACTCCTCCTGAATAACTGTACGCAGGATCTGGCAAAGACCGCTGGATCTGGCCGTGCTCGTAACCAAAGCCTTTCTTTCCAAGGGTACTCGAGTCTAACACACCATTCTTACGGCGATAAAGCCCAGGGTGGACAGCTTCCTCAGGCAAGCTCGCCTCTGGATAAAACTGCATTCCGTTACTCTCTACTCCCATAATGGTACCAGTATGGGCAGCAAGTAAATAATGCGGGATTTGAGCCAACATCGCATTCGTTAAATCTTGTACCATGAGAGTCATCCCATGGCTCTTCGCATAAACAGCAGATAATAACGCGCCAGTTTGAGTCTTGCATGTCTTAAGAGCCACACCATTCCAGCCTAACTCCCTCCCCATACGCACATAGGTCCAATCATGCGCACTCTCGTCCATAAACAAAGGCTTGCGTGAGCTTACTGCATGAACATCGATTTGATGTTTCTTTAAATCATATGGAAATGGCTGCTCTACATACAGAATTTTTTGAAACGTGATGGGATCATGATCACGTAATTCATCTAAAATTTCGATCACATATGCAGGATCTGTCACCATACAATTAAAATCCGTGGTTAACCAATCGACGCCTTCTTCTCGACAAATTTGACCGATCGCATGGATACGCTCACGATCCCAATCTGCATCGTTTCCTCGCAGTTTTACTTTAAGACAATTTAACCCATCGCGCTGGATCCAATCTCTTAACAAAATAGGATATCCGTCATCTGGTTCAGCCCCCGTCAGATCCTTCTTCGAAAGAGGATCTAAACCTCCCACTAAATGCCAAACAGGCAGAGAGGAAGCAGGTTTCTTCGTGAGGAAATCAGAAAGATGTAATTGTTTGAAGTCCACATCTGCCCTATCAGATTCAAGGAAGAAATCCATGGAACGCTCTAAAAACTGTGGATCATAACTCTCATAAACAGAAACATCATGCAACCTCGCATAGGCATCATGTAATGCTAAATCAAACGCGGAATAACACACTAAGGCCGCTAAATGAGGTAGAGATTCAGGCAAGCTTTCTTCCCTGTTAAAGCTCTGCCGCTGAACTTCCAGTTCATCCTTAATATAAAGAGAACTCATCTCCATAACATGCCCTGAAAAGCTCAGATTCTCCAGCGAACGTGCTACAGCTAATGTAAAATCAGCTAGAGCTTTATCACGGATCATATAATCCACATCAGACGGCCACACCCAAGCTACAGATAAGGGCGTTTCCCCCCAGCCCTCTGCCACTCTTCCCTGAGAATCCTCCAGTACCAGCCGAACCCGAGCATACGTGACTTCTGTCAGCACCTGTGATCCAAATTTTAATGGTACTCTCAATGTGACTGGGAGTAAATAAACCTCCACTTCCTTCAAACTAGATTTCATAACTCTATTTTTAAATGTTCTGCTTGCTCAATTACTCCGATTTACATTCTTTTTTAAGGAATGAAATAACACCAACTATAATTAATATGACCAGAGCGACTAATCCGGCCTGACTAAGAATTCGTTCATACACATTCTCACTTTCAGACCTGCCAAGAAGGTTCCACACAGAAGCAAACGTTGCGATAAGAGTGACAACGACCATTAGTATATTCATACCAAGCCTCTTCTTAGGCAACTCTGCACCCAATGCTTTACGTGAATTCATTAATAAAATGAACAAAATGTAAGCAATCGGTAACAACGTAGTGGCAATGACTGCGGCGGGAACAACAAATGCCGTCTTCACACCACCTTGCCAGAGAAACGGAGAAAAGAATCCTGAAAGAGCAGGCATTGCAGCCCCGATCATAAATACCTTGTTACTTGATGCCTGCCCAACAGCTTCTGCTATTGTATGGCCATTCATAACCATCAATACTAAAAGAGAACTCATCGCCATAGCGAGCACCCCAGCCCCAAATACATACTGGGCAGCATTGCCTAAAAAGGGCTCCAGAGCCGTCGCTAAATCTCTGGCACTACGCTTCGCTAGTATCACCCCCATCACTTTATCTCCATGAGGCAGCGCTTCTCTTAAAGCAGTCTGGCTAGAATCATCCATGTCAGCAAAGCCCGCATGCTTCGTATCCAGATAGGAGTCTACCACAGCTTCGTATGCTGCCGGAGAATAAATGGCATCTTCCTTTGCGTGAAATTGAGAAGACGTCGCAATGACTAAGAACGAAGATGCCAAAACAAAAGGAACAAAGAGCCCTAACATCAAATCAAATCGGGAAAGTTCTCGATGCTTCTTCCCCCACCCTTTCGCCTTCAAACTATATGGCAAAAGAAACGTCATATTAATCCCAACAGCTGAACCAAAAGCTCCGATAATCACATTGCGCTGACTCCCCTTAATATACTCCCTCCAATACTCTGCACTCTCACCACAATTCTGCAATGCAGGCTCAAAACTGGCTGAAGGAGAAAATAGTGACTGAACATTAGGAAGCATTCCTTTGAATAGAGCCCCCCAATCAATGGCTCCTTGTACACTTAGAGCCACGACCACCCCCATAAATGAAAGTACAGTCAAAGAAATTAATACCTTCAAAAGCCGATCAATGAGCAAAGAAGCCGCACCACCACGCCGCGAAAGCAATAACATCCCCCAACCAAGAGCAGCAAACAGACCAGTCACGACAAAAGGATTCTTTTCAAACAGGCCAAAATTCCCCTGAACAGCATCTGTTCCCAAAGAGAACTGAGCAATACAAAACACTACATTGGCGATCAAAGTAGCGATAAGCCATCCCCACGCAAGACCTGAGGAAACATGCTTTTTCACCAAACGAAACGGAGCCTCACTGGTAGACAAGCTGACATAGGATATCGCAGAAAGCATCACCACCCCACACAACATGGCTAAAGGTTGCAACCACATGAATTGATAACCTCCAATCACTCCGAGATACAGGGCACCAACCAATGTGCCACCACCTAATGTCACAGCGGCTTGTACCCAGCCTGGCCCTGACATCTTAGCATAAATTCCTAATTTACGAGGAAAGGGCGAAACTAATGCTGACTCTATTTGAGCCAAATTTTTAGCATGTTTTGAATCTGATTTCATGGATCAAAAAAAAGTTAACAGAGAGTTTAGAACGACAAATATTTCGTCATGCACGCCGCTGCTCAATCTTAAAAATCATACAGAAATCATTACATTAGCATAGCCGATAAATCACGGGAAATACTATTACGTTTCACGCCAAAAATGAAGAAACACGCATACTCTAACCATATTCACCTATTCCGTATAATTTGAAATCATAGGACACTCTCTACCCTCACTCCAGTAAATGACAAAAAGGCCCTAATACCGTAAAACAAATTTTAGATAACATTTGTCCCTCTGAACCTTGACAGCCACTGCCACGCTAACTATCCCCCTATATGGAGAAAGCACAGAATATTCGTATTGGAAAAGGGCTCGATGATCTCCCCTTTGGTGCCACAAAGGAAGAGGTCTGTAGTATCTTAGGAGAGCCTGAAGAAAAAGATGAGATCGATCTTGGCGATGAAATCTCCGAGGCTTGGCATTACTGGAAACTAGGTCTCTCTGTGAATTTCGATGAACACTCAGACTTCACCCTCTGCAGTATTGAGGTCGCCTCCCCAGAAATTTTACTGTTCGACATCCCCGTCATCGGCATGCCTAGAGCAATGGTCATAGAATTCATGGCAAACAAAGCTGCTGGAAAGCCTGTCAATGAAGCCGCTGGAGGGCTCTCTTATCCAGAGATAGGTCTCGATTTCTGGTTCAATGGCAACGATTTAGCAGAAGTCCAATGGGGTAAACTTCCTAAGTAGCTTCTCATTCCCTTCACTTTCCCCTTCCCCAGAATAATCTATTTTAGTAACTCTCCTTTATGTCCAAAGGTGGTAACATACACGTCATTATCGGCTCTGATGACGGAGCCGTAGCAGAAGCCGCTGCCAAACTCTTTCATCAGCTCAAGCCCCCAGGCGGCGATGACTTTGCCAATGACATCATCGATGGAAACGCCGATAACGCAGAACACGCCAACGAAATCTGCCAGTCAACAATTCAAGCCATCCAGACTTTACCCTTTTTCGGCGGAGAGAAAATCGTCTGGCTCAAACGCGCTACGTTCATGGGCACCGACCGCACGTCAGAAGCTGCACGGGCGAAAGAAGGTGTCGAGCTCCTCAAAGAAGTCCTCCACGCTGGTATAGGCGATAATGTCACCTTTCTCCTAAGCGCCACAGCGATCGACAAACGACGAGCCTTTTACAAATTTCTTAATGCGAACATTTCAATCATCGAACATAACAAGCTCGATACCAGCCGCGATGGCTGGCAAGAGCAAGTCGCCATCATGGTCGAACGCAAAGCGAAAGAACTACAGCTCACCTTCCACCCAGAAGCTCTAGAGCTTTTCGTCATGATGGCTGGGGAAGAAACCCGCCAGATCAGTAACGAACTCCAAAAAATAGACCTCTACCTCGGAAAAGAGCGCCGGGAAATCACTCTGGAAGATATCCGCCGCATGGTCCCCCTCAGTAGAGCCGCAGTTGTGTTTGAAACAGGAAGAGCCATACAACGCCGTGATGGAGCCCGTGCGCTCGAGCTCATCGATCAACAACTCCACCGGGGAGAAGCCGCCGTCGGCATCATCCGAGCCTCCATCATCCCCACCGTGCGCAATCTCTTCATGGCCGCAGCAGCTGCGGAAGGGCGTAAGCTCCCCACCCACAATTACAATGCGTACAACGCCGCTCTCACAAAACTCCCCTCCAATGAACTTGCTTGGCTACCTCAAAAAAAAGCAGGAGGAGTCAACGCCTACCCCCTCTTCCTAGCAGCCAAAGACGCGAGAGCATTTCCACTGACCAACCTCCGGCAAGGTATGGAAGCCTGCCTAGCAGCAGACAAAGCCCTCGTAACCTCTGCCCTCGATCACCGCATGGTCCTCCATCGCCTTGTGATCCAATTAATAGGCACGACGAAACGTTCATAGCTAGTCCTACCTTGTTCTGGTGAAAACCATCTCGATCACCCTCGCTGCCGGGGCAGCAGCAGGGCTCTTAGGAGCTCTCTGCGTTATAGATGGTGGCATCATCATGGCCCCAGCATTCTCCATCGCTCTCGGACTTCCACACAA
This sequence comes from uncultured Verrucomicrobiales bacterium, assembly GCA_964561965.1. GTDB lineage: Bacteria > Verrucomicrobiota > Verrucomicrobiia > Verrucomicrobiales > Akkermansiaceae > Rubritalea. Next base: position 4,340 of record CAZLQY010000023.1, on the reverse strand, counting down.
AGTCGCCGTCGCCACATCACTCGCTGAATCACGAAAGTAGTAACAATCAGCTCTATAAGCTCGAAGAAACTAGTAACTCTTGCACAGTCTTCACCACTAATTCCATTTGCTCTTCTGTCATATCAAATGGAGGGGTAAACGCCAGTACATTACCATACTCCCCATCGGCTAACATAATGATCCCCCGTGACAATAACTGGGCTAACATCGGGCCGGCCACATCTCCAGCCGGCCTTCCATCAATATGTCGAAGCTCGACCCCTAACATCAAACCCTTACCCCGAACCTCATGAATGAGTGGTGACTCCAGACCATCTAACAAAAATCTCAACCGATCACCTTGCTTCTTCACCTTTTCACCTAAACTAAAATCTGCATGGAGCTTCATCGCCTCAACAGCCATAGCGCAGCCTACAGGGTTCCCAAGAAAAGTGCTCGTATGCAAAGCCTCACCTGAACTTTCTGGCCAGCAATCCATAACATCTGCCTTTCCGACACAAGCAGAAATAGGATATCCCCCACTAAGGGCCTTACCCAAACAAATAATATCTGGCACCACCTTTTCCCAATCACAAGCCCAGAGCTCTCCTGTACGATGAAACCCACTGTAAATTTCATCAAAAATAAGGCAAACATGATTAGCATCACACCAAGACCTAAGCGCTAATAAAAAACCTTCCGGAGGAACTACTTTACCCCCTCTCCCTTGAATCGGTTCCACCAATAATGCACCCACCTTTGAAACATCGATTGAACGAAGCTGCTCCTCTAACATCAACATATCTTTGGCAGTTCTCGGGTAATCTAACTCGACTCGAATATCTGCCAATTGATTGGAAAAAGGATTTCTGAATTTTTTAAACCCGTTTACTAACAACGCGCCATAACCTAGACCATGATATCCACCACCGAAGCAAACCACTCCAGCCTTATTTGTCGCAACATACGCCGTCTTTAAAGCACCTTCGACAGCTTCAAACCCAGAGTTAGCCAATAATGTCTTACCCACGCCATAGCCCCAACGCTCATAGGTTAGATCTGACAATAAACGACATACCTCCACCTTAAGCTGTGTGGGATGAACATCCCCCATCGCATGCATCAATTTGTCAGCCTGCTTCCGCATCGCATCGGCAACAGCAGGGTGAGTATGACCTACTCCAGCTACTCCAAAAGCACTTGTCATATCAAAAAACCGATTTCCATCCACATCCCAAACTAAAGAGCCCTCTGCCCTGTCCCAAAAAATAGGCCAATCCTCAGACACATAAGTCACATTATGGCTCTCATATTTACGCAGTTCCCTTGCTAATTCAAGCGAACAAGGGCCTGGAATCGTTGTTTTCATTTCTGGCAGCATGCGTAAACAGGGAACCACCTCAGACCACAAATAGCCAGCCTTAGCTAAGACTTCCTCCTTCAAAATAGAGAACAGATCCCATTGACCCAGCGCAGGCATTCCCTCAGACTCCTATGTATGGCAAAGGGATACAATGAACATCAAGAACGGCTACATACTCTATCCTTATTTGGCAAAGATCTCGCCAGAAGATCAAAATCTACTTGTGAACTCTCTGGTCAATCTGGTGTCGCTCTAAAAATTTATGAAGTTGCCCCCGTCCCCAATCAACCAGATTATGATCGTTGCTTATTTCTTAGTGAACAGACTATATCTCAGTTAGAACAACCGAAACAAATCCGAGCAGAAGAATGGCGCATCCTAGGAGAATTAATCTGGAGTGAGCTTATTCCCGTACAAGTCATGGCACACCGTATCCTCACACACATCTCTCAATTTCACTCTTGGGCGCAAGAAATTCTAGAGGAAGCGTTCTTAGATGAAGAAGTCATTCAATGGGCAGAAAAAGTGAAGCTCTAAATCCATGGAATTCACACCTTAACCTTTCTCCCACCCCAAACCTACCCAATCAATATGAACATAGCGTTGATGCCGGCGACGAAGTTGTTGCCGATAAACTTGGATCACTTTTGGCCGCCTCTCAGCCTGAATAGCAGCACGAACTTCTTCCACACTATTCTCTACACTTTGCTCCTCACGCGCTTCACTAGCTAACACTTCTACAAGATGCCAGCCTAAATTAGATGTTACAATCGTCATCTCATTAAGGGGCAAGTCGAACACAGTTTCAGCGAACTCTGGAGACAAGCGCTCCTCAGTCATCCAACCTAACAAACCACCTTTCAGCTTACTGCGCTCGTCTTCACTCCATTCCGCAAGCTGAGAAAACGTCTTCACTCCTGAACGAAGCTCTGTTAAACCTAACTCCAGTTGTTGCATAGCCTCTGATTCTTCATGCTCCAAAGCAGATAAAAAGATATGACGAAGCTTCCTCCTCTCTGCAACATAAAAGTGTTCTTCATGTGAAGCGAACCATTCAGCTATATCTTGATCAGACACGACAAGGGCACTGGCAAGCTGACGTTCTAAATAAAGTTCCTGCTGTAACAAAGCCTCCATTCTCAACTCCATTTCCTCCATGCTACTAATACCTTGGGCCTTCACCACTCCTAACATCTCTTGCTCATTAGAAAAACGGCTGACAAACCTCTGTAAAGCACGCTCCACCAAATCCCTCTCTACATGATACTCTTTTTTCACCAACTTTACTTTTTCACGTAACAATTCAAAATCAACTAATTCCTCTACAGCTAACTTCGTGTAACTCTTCAGTGTATTCTCTGAGCAATCCTTCCGCGTCTTCCCAGAACTCCACAGCATCTCATCTACTCTCCAGTCCACTTGAGAGCGATAAATGGGACGCCGGAAAACTCTAGCGACAACGCCTCTTTCACGATCACTCCCTAGCTCTTCCTCCCCATCCGTTCCCCAATCTTTGAGGTTTCGATACAAAGGCCCTTGGAACACCATAATATCTAACAACAGATACAGGGTTAGTAACGAATAAATAAGCAACTTGGAAACGAAGCGGTGATGCATCCTCATAAGTCATATAAGATGAATCAAAGCCTCCCCCTGACAAGCCTATTTCATGACCACTGTTGCCCCCGGGCGAATCAAATTAGGTACTCGCACGATATCCCAATTTGCTAAACGCACGCAGCCAGCGCTACGAGAGCGCCCAATTGTCGTTGGACTATTGGTACCATGTAAACCAATTCCACTACGAGTTAGTCCTACCCAAAGTACACCCACTGGATTATTCGGCCCAGAAGGGATATTTAAGCTCACTTTCCCTCTTTTCCCTGTTTCTAGCAGTGATTTATCATAACGCCATTGTGGAAGCTCAATACTATTTTTCACAGCCCAGACACCACGCCGTATAAACTGCTCCTTACCAGGCGTAATAGGAAAGGCAGCAATCAACTCTCTATCTAATTCCACAAAACCATCATTGCTCTCCACCTCTGGACGAGCGGGATCATCCTCTACAATCAACGCTCTAGGTGGTTTTTCTACAAACGTGTCGACAATCAAACCCTCAGAATCCTCCAATGCCTCTAAAGTGTCACCCAGTGATGACTCATGGACCTCTTCTTTGCTCATTATTTTTTCTGATTCCTCTGCCTGCTCAACCGATTCACCTATCGCACGATAAATTCTCACCTGATTTTTCGCTGTATCCACAACCACACGGCGCTGACTTAAGGAATCGTGCTTTTTATGACTCTTCCCCTCTGCCAAATTCTCTATTTCAAAAGGAACCACATTAGGTACAAGCAATACTGATCGCCCCTTCGCTGCACGCACAGCAGATCTTCCATTCAATAAAATTAAAAAATCCTCCGACGTATGATAACGCTCTGCCATAAACTCTGCAATAGAGCGATAAGGTAACATTTTTCTCTTCGATTGAGCCTCACGATTAGAAGTTAAAGAGGCATCTACATAACTTTCTGCAATTTCTGGGATCACTGCTACAGCAAAAGGAACGACTATTGACTCCTTAGCGTCAGCACGAACAGCTTCAATATCGCTGGGGATTCGGCCTAAACTACGATTGTATGTTTCTAGAGCAAGTGTTGTAAACTTCCCACTTCGCCCATCAATATAACCAGGGCCGAAGTTTTCTTGATCAAGAAATATTTGTAATCGGGCGACCTCCGTCTGTTCCTCTGACAATCTAATCTCCTCGCCAAAGAGTGTTAAAAAACACGATAACCACCCAACTAGGCTGATAATATAAATCCGTTGCATAAATATAGAGACAGTCTTAGCGCATCATTTTGTCACCTACGACTATGATAATTCTAGCATATTATGACTTCTTTACCAGAAGTAACCTTTATGGGTGAGTTCCTTACCGAGTTCTTAGTGTCTTTTCGTTGTGGTTGGGGCTCTATGCTGGGTGCGGGAGGTT
>CAZLQY010000022.1:0-39845 GCA_964561965.1 uncultured Verrucomicrobiales bacterium | reverse complement strand
TTAGTTCATTTATTTTAAAAGACTTACACCTTAGGTTAATGCGTATGGGATATTATACTATGTATATTCCTCAATATAAAATTATACTTTTACTAAGTTTACTTTTTAGCATTAACCTGAGCCCTGGCGCTGTAACTACTCTCACCCCAGGAAATGTGTTTGGAGGAAATATCGTGGATGGTACGACGGGTGTCGGCGATTTTGTACTTGATTTCGGGATCGTGCTGGCATCAACAAACACGATTGATCCTATTATTTTTGAATCTGGAGGTGATGGGGTTGGTACAGCAATAGCACTTATTGGTGATGATTTAGTTGTTTATCAGGATCAGAACAGTGGTGTTGATACAGTGATTACACTAGATGTCTCAGGCTTTTTTGGTCAGGCGATTGCTGTGCGTTTGGACGGTGATTTCTCATTAGCGAATGGATCCCGGGCTTTGAATCTTACTGTTATTCCTGCAGTAGGTGCGGTTCTTACTGCTGGGTTGAGTAATATTACATCAGCAACGGATGATTTCAGTGGAGGTAATGCCACTGCTTTTGGAGGGTTTAGTGGTAGTATTGCGGGAGGATCTGAGGCAGGGTCTCCTTTGGCAGCGCTGGATGATAGCAGCCGCGATGTTAGTAATGCCTCTGCAACAAATGTCTTAGATAGCTCTGTTTTAGCAGGTATATTGTACACGGAGGGGGATGCTACAACACAAAGAGCAGCTCCATTGCCTACGGCAGCTTTATTTGGGTTTGCTGTACCAGAGCCTAGTAGCTCTCTATTGCTTCTAGCAGGTGCTCTCGGTATGATTTGCCGCAGAAGCCGTGGCTTTTAACTATAGGCTTACCTACGATTATATAGAGAAGATCTAATAGTTAGATTAGATTATTGTGGTGGCTCTGGGGAGGAGGCAGGTACTTCAGGTTTGTTATTAGTAAGAGCTAGTGGGGTATGCATGTGCTGTTTCCCAATAGATAAAGTGATTTCTGTGAAAAAATGTATGTACAATGAATTTTTAACGGTATAATATGTGGTATGTTTATTCCCCATAAAACTATAATTTTACTGATGATGTTCTTCAGTTTCAACGTGAGCCCTGGCGCTGTAACTACTCTTACCCCAGGAAATGTGTTTGGAGGAAATATCGTGGATGGTACGACGGGTGTTGGCGATTTTGTACTTGATTTCGGGATCGTGCTGGCATCAACAAACACGATCGATCCTATTATTTTTGAATCTGGAGGTAATGGGATTGGTACAGCAATAGCACTTGTTGGTGATGATTTAGTTGTTTATCAGGATCAAAACAGTGGTGTTGATACAGTGATTACACTAGATGTCTCAGGCTTTTTTGGTCAGGCGATTGCTGTGCGTTTGGACGGTGATTTCTCATTAGCGAATGGATCCCGGGCTTTGAATCTTACTGTTATTCCTGCAGTAGGTGCGGTTCTTACTGCTGGGTTGAGTAATATTACATCAGCAACGGATGATTTCAGTGGAGGTAATGCCACTGCTTTTGGAGGGTTTAGTGGTAGTATTGCGGGAGGATCTGAGGCAGGGTCTCCTTTGGCAGCGCTGGATGATAGCAGCCGCGATGTTAGTAATGCCTCTGCAACAAATGTCTTAGATAGCTCTGTTTTAGCAGGTATATTGTACACGGAGGGGGATGCTACAACACAAAGAGCAGCTCCATTGCCTACGGCAGCTTTATTTGGGTTTGCTGTACCAGAGCCTAGTAGCTCTCTATTGCTTCTAGCAGGTGCTCTCGGTATGATTTGCCGCAGAAGCCGTGGTTTTTAACTATAGGCTTACCTACGATTGTATAGAGAAGATCTAATAGTTAGATTACATTATTGTGGTGGCTCTGGGGAGGGGACTGTCGGTCGATTGGGAGAAGGCTGAGATTGTTTGGCGAGAATAGCAGCTTTACTGATGGGATTGAGTTTGATTTTATATACTGCTGCTTTTTCTGTACTTTGTGTCTCTGTAATGGGGGGGCGAGAGGGTGTAGGCTTGTCTTTGTATTCTTGGAGTAAGGGGGAGCGTGATTCTAGATTTTGGGTTGTTGGTTCATTTGATGTTGATTCTGTCTTGTTAGATGGGGAGGGAGCGGGTACTTCAGGTTTGTTATCAGCAAGGGCTGGTGGGGAATGAATGTGTTGTTGTTGGATTTTTTGAATAATCTTTCTACTTTGTTCTTTATGTTCGTTTTTGAGATTTTCAACGAAGCTTAGATGGTTCTGTAGTTCCAGACGGTATTGGGAGCGGGCTAGGAGTATAAGAGGCGTTAGCCATAGTGGCATCGTCAAAGCGAGCAGCCAGTAGGGACAAAGGGCTGATTGTATTTTGATAAAAGCTGCAATACAGCTCCAGAGAATCATAAGACTGTAGCTCCAGATGACTTTGCTGTTGGTGGAGCGGGTGAAGAAGATGATCGCGGAGTAGCAAAAAGGAGCGAGAACCAGCCCCCAGAGTGAGGTGAGGATGGTTCTTGGTGCCCAAAGTATTTCTTGAGAAATGGCGGTAGGAGAGAGTAGTTTACCTTGTTCCCAATAGATGACAGTGAATTCTGTGAAGACTGCAGCGCTAACACCAAGGTAGCTTCCAAATATGATAAGTAGTATCGCTAGGGGGATCCGGGTAAGGGTGTCTAAGCATCCTGCATTGATGGTGTCGATTAAGTCGATACCGGTGTTATGACTCATGTTTGGATTGGCGTTTGAGCTTGATATTTAGCATAAATTCGATGTGAGCTTCAGTGAGCTGCCCCATGGTTTTACATTGTTTAAATAGATCTGTTTTATGCATTTTGTCGAGGGCTGTAGCCAGCTCTACTACGTGTTCTTTTGGGGAGGTCTCATCTCTTCTCATGATGGCGAGGAGGCCCTTTAACCTTCGTAGCTCTGCATTGGCACGGCGTGCCATTTGGGAGCGCTCCTCGGCGGCATATTGGGCGATAGTGGCTCTATTGAGCTGGCGAAAGCTGAGATATGTGACGGGTTTATTGGAATCAAAGTGATAAGAGAGGTAAACTTTACCTTTGCCTTCATAGGATTGCTGATCAAAGTCAATAGGCCGTACAGTGTATTGGACTTCTTCGAAATCAGGTGTGATATCGACTACGTAGTTGATAGAGCGCATGTCACCTAAGAGGCGAATGAAGCAGCGCTCGTTGAATTTCGTAAACTCTTTGGCGATACGAATACGATTTAAATCTGGGCGAGGTAAGTATTCATCCATAAAAACGTTTCCTGGTACACCGGCAATATGGTCTTCAATGAGAGTGTTGCCATTAACGAGGTAGTTCATTCGCTTAGGGGATAAAATATGTTCTAGTTCGAGCCCGTAGATACGAGAGGCATCAGCTATTTTTACGTAGTAGTAATCCGAGTTGTCGTTGTAGAGATTAGTAATACGAATGCGAAATGGGCGTGAGTTACCGAATTCTCCAAAGTCAATACGGTCTACAGTGAGGTGATCATGCTGCTCTTGGCCCCCGATTTTGAGAGTGATATAGATGCTGATGAGCTTTTTTCTCAGATCATTCATGACCTCGGGTGGATACATGACAGTGAGCCAGAGAGTCTCTTCTTCAGAGGGGTTTTCATAAGGTATAGCACCTGTGAAGCGATTCAGCTCATCATAGACTAGAGGGATATCAGACAGCCTTCCATAGTGATAGAGATAATGGTGCAGGCGGGGGCTGATAGGATAGAAGAGCTTACAACGAGAGATCATATGGCAATGATTCTGGAAATAATCTAGTCAAAGTGAAAGGAGAAAACAATAGAAGGCCTTATTCTTTGATGTGGTAATATAAGATGGGATCTAGGCTTTGATCAAACGCGTCAATAGTTTGGAAATATTGGGGGAGCTGGTGTAATTGAACGGTTTTGGAATAGATGAGGATACCGGGATTGGAATTGTTAGGTGATTCCAGTAAGGATGTATACTGATGTTAGGTCATGACGTTGATCAGCCATGTTTGGACATGAGAATAGAATTCGTACCGGTAGAGGGCAGCTCGCTCTAAATCCTTTAATTCTTCTAGGCTTTTGGAGGTGATATTATATTGCTCTTCTAGTGAGAGCCTAGCCTGATTGAGAGTACCATACCATAGGTCTATTTGATGGGGGGCTATGATGAGAGATCCTTTTCCATCAGAGTTTTTTCCATCAGAGTCTTTTTTCGCGTCTTGGATTTGTTTTGCTACTTGTTTGATTTGGGTAGAAAACTTTTCGTTTAGCTCTGGTAGGACGTAATCACACCAGTCTTCATTTTCTGAGAGAGGGTGGGTCGATGCCTGCTGGCTGAGTTTGTCGGCGAGAGGTTGACCTGGCATACTAGTTGCATCGGCACAGATGAGGCTTAAGACGGTCCAATCGATTTTTTCTTCGGCATCAATTCTTAATCCGCCCTCTAGGGTGGGTGCTGCTTTCATGATTGCTTCTCTAGAGTAGCTTTCAGTTGAAAGCCATGTAGTTGTGCGACATAATGTTCCGCTTTTTCCTGATCACCACTCCAAACGAGAGATTTCCCTGTTTGATGGACTTCTAGCATCATACCTTCCGCCTTGGTTTTTGAAAAACCAAAGACTCGCTGTAAAATGAGGGTGACATAATCCATTAAATTCACAGGATCATCATAAACGATGACATTCCATGGGGGAGATGTCTTGGTTTTAGATTGTAGCGCTGGTTCAGTACTAGTAGCGACGATTTTGAACATAATTTTATGTTGGGGAGTATGCTCTAGATACCTTGAGCTGACAAGGAGGGATGTGAGAATAGGTGATTTGAATTCGGGGGGTATATTCGAACATAAAAAGAGAAATATCAGTCTCTATAAATCGAATACTCTTCGTTTCATTTTATGATGAAATCGTGTTCCTCCGCATGATTGTCATACTGTGGTAATACGGATTTCAAAAGATCGCGCTGGGCACGATGTTCTGGAGATACACTGGTCCAATCTTTAATTTCTCGGAAGCTAATCAGATCATCAGGTGTTTCTGCAACATCCCACCATTTATTACGGCCGTCTTTCATCACTTTATCTCCACGGATTAGCTGCATCTCACTTCTGTAAGCGTATATCCATTCACGGTGAACAGTCGCATCACCTGTGAGATAAGGCCAAAGGCTCTTACCGTGAATTTCATAATCTTTTGGGATTTTAAAGTCCATGATATCAGCTAACGTTGGCATAATATCGACGACACTTGCCAGAACATCCTGTTCTCCTTGTTTCATCAATTTAAATCCTGGCGCATAGATTAAAAATGGCACGTGTGTCCCTTTCTGGCGGTCTGGGCTACCTTTCCCGTATTTCGATGTTCCATTATCGGCACAAAAAATGAAGACGGTATGATCTTCAATTCCCATTTCTTTAAACTTCTCTAGGTATTGCCATACTTGGTAATCAAGATACTCGACGTGCGAATGCATCCCCGGTTCTGTCACCGAGTTATTGAGATGATAGATTCCTTTGTCTCCAGTGACATTTGGCTCTTTTCGGGTATATGATGTTCCGTCCCATTCAATGATCGGAGTGCTGGGCCAACAGGTGTTTTCTTCCGGGTTAAACCAATCAAATCCATCATGTCCTAAATGTGTCGTATGGTAGATGAAAAATGGCTTTTCTTCATCATGTTTACGCTCCATAAAATCAAAGATAAAATCTAATTCTACATCGGGGCCATAGGTATTGATTCCATAATTCTTTTTATCTTCTTCCAAAATGGGCCAATAATCAATGGGTGTTCGCCCGGTAGGGTGATTCATTAGCGCTACGGAAGGTTTCCAGTACCAAGAAGTCTGAGCATAATAATCCACTTTTTTCCCAGTATCTATGTTTATTAGAGCATTTGTCGGGCCTTTAAGAACGAAATCTGTATGTGGATTTTCCGGGAAAAGATAAGATCCAGGTGTGAATACACCTTCATCAAACCCAAAAAGCTGGTGATCACACCTCTTCATTTGAGTTTTACCAGTCCATTGTGTAGCATAACCTGCCTTTTGTGCGATGTGCCCAATCAATAGGGGTGAGGTTTGATAAAGAGGCACGACTTCTTTGGTTTTTTTACCGTCTCTGACAATAGTTCCAAGATCTCCATTATTCCACCATTTGTGTATCGATGCGTGGCGCCCAGTCATCATCATGGCACGGCTTGGGGAACAAACCGTCGCAGCCCAAGCATGTTTGATCCAAGCTCCTTCTGTTGAAAGGCGATCTAACACTGGAGTTTTTGCTCGAGAAGCTAGATCTTTCGTCGTTTGACGATCGGCATCAGTCCAAACAGATGATCCATAAAACGGTATTTCCCGTGCACTAATATCATCAGCGTAAATAAGAACGACATTAGGCTTGGGTTTTGCATAAATGACAGGCGCTACACAAAGAGTTGTGGCCATTAACACGGTAAATGGTTTCATTTTGATGATTATGTATGTTCATTGTTCGCCTCTCTGAATAAAGCTAAGGCGATTTTTTGTTGTCGTGGTATTCTAACTTGTAGAGTTGACACCTGTGACTTTAAAAGTCGATTTACTGTTTTGTCTTATAGTTACGGGCTAGGGGGCTCGTTGTAAACTGTTTCAAGTCTTGTATGAATGATGTGATTATTTTTGAAAGTAACACCACACAAAACCTGTTGATTGACTTTGGACTAAGTCATGAATTTTGACTAGATGGTTGTGCAATTGATCTGGTCCTTTGACTTCTAAATTTAGGAGACGTTGTTTTTCAATATCCCATTCTTGGAATTTTTTTTCAAAAACCTCGGTAGGTATTCCCTTTTTCTTTTCCATCAAGCGTGATGAATCTCCAACTATGATATCCAGCTTAGAGTCTCCATTCATATCATAGACCCAAACTCTTGTGGATGAGGTAGGTCCATCGCCTGGGTTTTCTAAGGTTTTGTGGTGATAGTGGTATCTTGAGAAAGATTCATTAGGGGGAATCAATTCACGAAACTTTTGCATATTAGCAATGGTTCTATTTCCTGTATTTTCTGACCAATGCACCCCTCCTCGAGTAGAACCACTTACAATATCTAGATCTCCATCTTGGTCCCAGTCGACGATACATGGATCACTATGACCTCCTGCAGAATGATTGACTAATATTTTAAGAGGTTCTTCCCCTGAAAAAATTTGGGTGGAACCATTGTTAAACGTTCCATTCCCCAGACCCTTAAAAAAGTAGAGTGTTCCACGGCTATTTCCAGTAATGAGATCGAGATGACCATCGTTGTCCCAATCAACGGCACTTGGGCGAGTTGACCGATTTTCATATAAAGTTTGAAGAGGTCGATTATCTATTCCTTTTAATACTTCGACGGAACCAAAAGTACCGTCCGGTTTTCCTAATAAAACATAGATGAATCCCGGAGAGTCTTTACCCTTATTGGAATAGGAACCCGAAATAATATCATAGAATCCGTCATTGTTGATGTCCACAACCTGTGGAGTTGAGCTAGTGCATCAAGTAACCCCGGGGATTTTTGCTACTTTTTCGTTAGCCTTTAACCAAGTAGCCGCACCAAATTCTAGTCCTTGTTTATGTGTATAAATTGCGATTTTGCCACCTCGAAATTGTCCAACTAATAATTCTACGGTTCCATCGCCATCAAGATCAAAGATGCATGGAGCCGCATAGCCAGGCTCTTGTGTGTGTATAGGAGTATTTCCCGTATTTAAAGTCTTGGGGGCTTCAAAAAAGAAACTTTGATCACTAGAACAATAGATTGTTAGTGTTAGTAATATGAGACCTACTAAGTTGATTCTAGATATTCCAGCTACTGGTTTCATGTGATGTCATTCTATGGGTGTGGGAGGTGAATGGCCTTGTATGATAAATTTTTGATAATCACAAGCTAGTCGAATAAATCGCTGTTGTCGACAAGGTTGAGTTTGAGGATATGACTTTATGGCTCCGAAGCCTTGAATCAGGGAGTGGCGTGACTACGGCATCATTGGGGTTGAAAAAAGTGTACTAGCTGTTGAAATTAGAGAAGATATCGTTAAGCTCCAGCCATGCCAGTCATATTACTCGTTGATAACGGATCCCATAGAGCCCAGTCAACTCTTAGCCTTAGGAAAATCGCTACTTTGGTAACGGAGGCGACTGGTCATAAGGTGAATGCTGTTTCTTTATTACATTCTACTAGAGTGGATGCCGAGGAATTAGGGGGAGTACCTGCAGAAATTTTTGAGCCTTATCTGAAAAAAAGGAAATTAGAAGGGGAACATTCATTTATCATCCTACCGCTGTTTTTTGGCCATAGTGCTGCGATCTATGAATACCTTCCTCAGAGAGTCATGGCTCTTCAAGCACATTGGCCTGAGCTAGAGGTGAGAGTCGCTCCTTGTATGGTGGACCTTACAAACCCTGGTGATACGTTGGTGGCGGAAGTGTTAGCGGCATTGGTGCGTAAAAAGATAGAGGAAGAAAATCTCGAAAAGCCAGCAGTGACTCTGGTGGACCACGGTACGCCTCGGATTGCTGTGAATGAGGTCAGAAATCATCTTGCTGGGCAACTTAGTCAGTTACTTGAGGGAGACGCATCTGTGATCAAGGCATCTTCCATGGAGAGGCGAGAAGGGGATGAGTATGCGTTTAACGAACCGTTACTTGAGAATATATTAGGTACTGAGGGTTTTGAGAAAAATGTGATTCTTTCTATGCTCTTTATCTCTCCAGGGCGGCATGCTGGGCCTGGGGGGGACATTGCGGAAATCTGTGAACAAGCTGAGCAAGATCATGCGGGATTGAAGACTTATATGGCAGACCTCTTTGCGACTCATGGGGATATCATTCCTTTATTGAGCCGCCGTTTGGAGCAAGGCTTTGACTCTTTGCCCCTCCGGGGTGAAATCGCTCCAAGTCACCATCAGAATTAGATATTACGAAAAGGAAAACTAGCTTGAATTTTCTGTGATATGAAGGAAAGTAGAGCCATATGGCTTATACTAAGAAACGATCAGAGGCGATTGTAGGCCTCTTTGTCTTAACAGGCTTACTGGTAATTGCAGGTTTGATTGTTCAGTTCGGGCGGTTTGGTGATAGTCTTGGTGAGCACTATACTGTGCATGTTGAGTTTAAGGATGCTTCAGGCTTGATCAAAGGGAGTGAAGTTCGTTTAGGCGGTGCGCGGGTGGGGAAGGTAGTACAGACACCAGCGTTGACTGAGGATTTGACTGTGATGGTGGAGCTACAAATGGATGATAGAGTGAAGCTTTATGAGGGATCATTATTTCAAATCACTTCTGTAAGTATTTTAGGTGATAAAATGATAGTAGTGATTCCTCCTGAGGAAAAGCTAGGACTGATTGCCGATGGTTCGAAACTGATGGGAGGCGGTGCCGGCGGATTAGATGAACTCCAGTCAAATGCAGAATCTGTAGCGAGGGATGCAAGCGTGCTGATGAAAGACGCCCGCATCACATTATCGAAAGTGGATGCGGCTCTTGATAATATTAGTGCTGTTGCTGGTAGTTTAGCAGTGAGTTTAGAAACCGTGAATACGGGTGTGCTCTCTGCGGAAAATATTTTGAGTTTAAAAAACTCCTTATCTAGTTTTGAGAAGACGACATTGGCGTTTCAAGAATCGAGTGAAGCGCTGAAGCCTACGTTTGAGGAGGTAAAAGCTGCTGTAGTTCAAATAAAAGAAGCAGCCGCAGCCGCAGAAAAAACCTTTGGCTCGGCAGACCAGCAAATAGTGAATATTGAGCCCTCTTTAGAAGAACTTCCGGAGACGTTGAGAAACTTCAGTTTTGCTGCTCAATCTGCCAACCGTGTTATGGAGCGTATGGATTCAGTCTTAGCGAGGTTAGATGAAAGCGAGGGACTTTTGGGTAAAATTACCAATGACGAAGAAGTGGGGGATGATGCAAAGACGTTTGTGAAGAATCTGAAACACTACGGAATTCTGCGCTATAAAGATGATTCTTCGTATAAGGAAGAAGACCCTCGCGAGGAGCGCTTTCGGGGGAAGCGCAGGTAGGGAAAAGCGTGATACCTGAATGTCTTCCACTACAGCTCATCAATAAGCTTGAGCTTTAGAAATCGTAGGCAGTCTCAGAATATGGTTATTTTAGATGACTTCTATGAAATATCTGCACGGAGGCGGGCTACTGTGTAGGAAGGGTCATCTGGTAGGATCTCCACTTCTATAAGAGAGCCAGCCTTCTTGAGCATATGGCGGCAGTCCGGAGAGAGATGGCGGAGGCGGAAATTTTTGCCAGCTTTACGGTATTTATCCGCGATAGAATTGAGCGCCTCCAAGCCTGACATATCACAGACACGGAGTTTCTCACAGTCGATGACAATGTTTTCTCGGTCACTAGTTGCTGTAAATTGCTCCTGAAAATCTTGAACAGAAGCAAAGTAGAGCATGCCCTCAGGAGCATAGATTCTTTCGTCCTCATCCTCGTCATCTTTCACAGTTTCTGTAGTAATGTGAGTGGAAGTCTTAGCAGCAAAGACGAGAGCGGACATGATGACACCTACTGCGACAGCTAAGGCCAAATTGTGCATAAATACGGTGACGAGAGATACCGAGAGTATCACAAGAAGGTCTGATTTCGGTACCTTGCCGACCGTCTTGAACGTTGACCATTCAAAGGTACTAATAACGATCATGAACATGACGCCTACTAAAGCTGCCACCGGGATCTGCATAATAATTTCACTGCCGAACATAATGAGCGCTAGTAGAGTGAGAGCTCCCACAATACCTGAAGTCCTTCCTCTCCCACCGTTTTTCATATTGATGAGAGATTGACCTATCGTAGCACAGCCACCCATCCCTCCGAACATGCCTGATGCAATATTAGCGGCTCCTTGAGCCAAGCACTCGCGGTTTCCCTGTCCACGAGTTTCAGTGATTTCATCAATGAGTTGAAGTGTCAGCAGAGATTCGATGAGGCCAACAAGTGCGATCGTAAGAGAAATTGGTAAAATAGCCATGTAGAAGGCCGTATCGCCCCATGGGATGCCAGACAAGTCAGTAGGAAGCGGGAATGAACTGTTAATCTCTGCACTCTTCCCGGTCAGCATAGTAAGGATATCACTGATATCACGTGAACTTGGAATAAAGTAGGTAATGCCGGCAATCACAAGAATGGCAATTAAAGTGGGAGGAACAGCTTTCGTCAGCTTTGGTAAAAACACAATGATAGCCATTGTCAGAACAATAAGGCCTATCATGATCGTCAAGGCTTGTGGGGCCAGCCACTCCGAAATCATCTTATGATCTGCATCAAAAAAGACCGAAGATTTGAAAAACAGCACTTGCCCTAAAGCAATCACGATAGCCAGCCCATTGACAAAGCCCATCATTACGGGATGGGGTATGAGGCGTATAAATCGACCGAATTTAAAGACCCCAATGAGAATCTGGATCGCACCAGCAAAGAGTAGGGCCACAACAAGGTACTTAATATCCATGCCCTCAATACCAGTAGCCTGGCCCAAACGTACAGCTTGTGCAGCTACGATGGCAATCGCACCAGTAGCTCCGCAGATCATTCCTGGGCGGCCCCCAAAGGCAGCGGTGATGAGACCAACAAAGACAGCAGACCAGAGCCCCACCATTGGATTGACCCCCGCAATAAAAGAGAAAGCGATAGCTTCAGGTACAAGCAGTAGCGAGACAGTGACTCCTGAGAGAATATCGTCTTTATAAGTCCCGTTTTTCTTTCGAAATAGTTCAAACATAATGTGTTCTAGTAATTAGTTAACTGCAGACCTCTAATCGGAAGTCTTCTAACTGGCAACCCTTGATTGAGAGTTGATGTATATTTTGGGAAATACATCAGAATACACCACTATTGGAACAGGAATTGAGCAATCCCACTTGACCTTTCTTGTTCACCTAAGTATCACACTCGCACGTTTATCAGTAATGGGTTCATAGTTCAATGGATAGAACGATGGTTTCCGGAGCCGTAGATCTAGGTTCGATTCCTAGTGAGCCTACTTATGATTGATTTTTGCGATGTATGATTTTGGAAGGTGTTTTTGGAAGGTGTTTTTGGAAGGGGGTGTAAAAAGTGCTTTTTTGGTGATTTCCTGCTCTTTTTGGTGATTTTCTTGATGTCTTTGCGGTGTAAAACCATCCCTAATGTTTTCTGTATTTCTAGTCAGCGCCGAAATATCCCAATGGGTAAGGCGGCTGGATTCATGATAGCGGTATGTCTTAGATCGTGAGCAGGAGAGCTTTTTTTCGGTGGAAGTGCTTATCGACAAGGGGGGCTAGCTGTTTGACCTCATATCTAGCAGGTGGTTTCTCTGAAGGGCTTCTGCTATTTTTGTGGGAATTAAAGAGTTCAGTCAGCACGTTAGGGCATAGTGAATAGCAATGACTTGTCGCTTACTACGCTACTGGGATCGACCTCTATAATGGCGCGATTCCCTGTGATTTCTCTCTCGATGATAGAGAGGCCACAGTATCATTCGCTCATTTTTGATGGTTCGATCAAGGAGTAACAGATTTATTTTTTCATAAATTGTTCGAGGTGTTAGTATGAATTCTTGTTTAAATTGTATTATAATCCTTACCTTTTTATACATCTGTTTTATTATTTATAATTCACGAATTCCTTAAATTAAAGATATGTTTAATTTAAGGTTGTTTGCAAATATTAGGTATTCGAATTTTAAAGGAGCTTAGATGTAACCTCTTCTTGTTCTTTTTGTTGTTAATAAAGGGATTTTTGGGTTTTTTTGCCTGATAGAGTGAGTGGAGTATGAGATGTTTCACTTTGAATTTAGCGTGATCATAAAATATCGTATAGAATTTATTCGGGCTTTTAGTCTCCGGTTGGTATTGATCAATACTTATTATTTGTTCAAAAAAAGTTAGAGAATGATAGATTGTGTGAATATTATGTTGTGTGTTTTCAGGATCTGTGTACTATCTTCGTCAATTCTACGGATTCATTCTTGTTAGAATCTTAGAACACACGGTCTATCAGTTTCATTTGTGCTAAATTATGGCAGAGAAACAACAACGCAAATAGCCTAACATACCTATGCCCGACGATTCATCCAATTTAATCAGCCTGGAGTCTCACGACTTTTCATCTATCTACCGATGTGTCAATTTTGCCATCGCCGCCGCACTACTTGCTATGGGGACAGGTATAGCGCAAGCGGACTCAGCAGACCTAAGAGTTGTCCTGTTCATCGGGCTGTTTTTGGTTCTTGGGGTGTTGGTATTTATGGTGACAACCCCATTGAAGGTCATGAGAAAGAAGGAGTCTGAGAGGAAAGAGTATTTAGAGGGTATCACACAGGAAAAACGGAAGTTGGTGAATAAGATCGAAGATTTATCGGCGACACAGACTGATTTGAATAATGCGAATACGAATCTACAACAAGCCTTTCAATCGATTCAACAGCATGGTGATGAAGCGAAGGCTAGAGCAACGGAGTTAGAATCTCTTACCGACAGCCTGAATCATATGACGGAGGAGTCTGATACCATTTTTAATTCCGTAGATCACGGGCTGTGCCTGATTGATAGTTCTTATAAAATTGGGCAACGTGTTAGTCTGATGATGTATGAGATCTTTGAGACAGAGAATTTGAAAGGATTGTCTTTTTTAGATTTGATGCGCCCTTTAATTCCTGAAAAAGAGTTGAAAACATTGGATAATTTTTTGGGACTTCAGTTTAAAAAGAAAACATTACCTTCTCAGTTAGAAAAATTTAACCCTCTGAAACAAGTGGAAATCACTTTGAACTGGGACGGGGAGCGATTCGTTAATAAGCATTTATCCTTTAAGTTTCAAAGAATTATGGATGGTGAGGATATTGCTGCGATTCTCATTACGGTTTCAGATGTCTCAGCGGCAGTAGCTCTAGAAACAGAATTGGAACACTCTCGTGAAGAACAAGACCGAAGAACAGAGATAATGTTAGAAATTGTGCAGAGCGATCCAGCCAAATTGCAGGTTTTCCTTCAGGAGGCAGAAAATACGTTAGAGTCTATTAATTTGACACTAAAGGATCACGGAGTTCATGAAGGTTCTGAGAATGCAGGAATTCCTAATAAAGATTTGGTAGAAGAGGTTTACCGTGAGGTGCATACTGTGAAAGGAAATGCTTCTTTGTTAGGTCTTGAGTCCATAGTACAGCTTACTCATTCACTGGAATCAAAGCTCGATGAACTTAAGATGAAAGAGGAGATAAAGGGAGATGAGTATTTAGGCGCTTTAGTTCACTTAGCTTCTCTGAGGAAGCAGCTTGTTGAGTACCGGGAAATATCTGATACTGTGCGGGAGGGCTTTGTTGGTGTGAGCTCTGAACAATTAGATAGTGATTGTGCTCTGAGTGGCGAGTTAGCTGATTTTGTAGAAAAAACAGGTAGTGAGTTAGGAAAGAAAGTCTTTTTAAGATCTCAATTTGAGATAGAAAATTTATCTGAAACTGGCATAAAAAATGTGAAAAATATTTTTATACAGGCAGCAAGGAATTCATTGACTCATGGGATAGAGACGGCTGAAGAGCGTGCGAAAAAGGGTAAGCTGGAAGAGGGCGAATTAGTATTGATTTGTAAGCCGGCCAGTCAGCAGAAAAATTTATTGTCAGAGCCTGCTTATGAGCTGACATTCCGAGATGATGGCGCTGGGTTAGATCTAACCATGATCCGTGATAGAGCAGTGGCACTAGGGCTAATGTCACAAGGTGAGGCAGATGCTGCTCATCCTGCAATGCTCGCTAATTTGATTTTCCATAGTGGTTTTAGTACCATGTCTGAAGCTAACAAAATTTCTGGCAGAGGTGTGGGTATGGATGTGATTAAAGAGATAGTGGTTACAGAACTGAGAGGGAAGTTGTCTGTGAGTTTTGCTCGCGGTGCTTATTTTCAAGTATCATGCTTTGTGCCTTCCCGATTGTTAGTGAACGAAAAATGTGAGGCCCTAACCGCATAAATTTAAAAAAAGTAAGACTATGAAGCTGTTAATTGTTGATGACTCCGCTATGATAAGAAAGGCGATTGAGTCAGCCTATCAAGGAAGTGTATTTAAATCGATTGAAAATGCTAGTGATGGAGCAATGGCTGTTAGTGTGTTTAAGGAATACTTGCCAGACGTTGTCACGCTAGACATTACGATGCCTCATATGGACGGGTTAGCTGCAATGAGTCAGATTTTAGATGTGAACCCTAATGTCAGTATTCTGATCGTTTCAGCTTTGGCTGATCATCATACTGCGATTGAAGCTCTTTCTCGAGGGGCACATCAGTTTATTTGTAAGCCTTTTTCTCAAGATGATTTAAAGGAGGCGCTGGATGATCTGTTGGAAGAGCGGATTTTAGAACCGGTAAAGGTGAAAACAGATAGTCAAGAGACGTTGAAGAATACGGTGGCGCATAGATTAAAGGTGTCCTCTGATCGATCAAAAAAGCCTTTGCCTGAGCATTATCCTTCAGGCTTTGTGGCTCCTGTGGGCATAAGTTCTCTCAGTAACTTTGATCGCCCTAAGAAGTCGACAGCATCAGTGGAGAGACAAGTTTCCATTGAGCAGATTAGGCGAGAGCTCCAGAATGAAAATAACTAGTAGTTTTATGCAATCAAAATTAAAACAAGAAATTTTTGATGAAGATACCGTTAGGTTCTTTATTTGGTCCGTGTGGAATTTTTTCAAACAATCTACGGATGATGAAGCGGAAGTAGGTACGCCCTATCTCTTCGATGACTTTGAGCACGAGGATTATACGGGAATTATAGGGGTGTCAGGTAATCAGAAGGGAGCGGTATATTTCACGATGTGTCGGCAGCTATTAGATGAAGTGCTTTCTACACAGTATCCTGAAATTTATAGCGAAGATAAAAGTGAAGAGGAGTTAGAGTTGATGCGGCTTGATTACTCGGGAGAGATGGCGAATATTGTCTCTGGCAATGTGCGGAATTATCTTGGGGAACATTTTTTGATTAGTGTCCCTGTGGTGGTGACTGCTCCTAGAACTAGAATTACGATTCCTAAGAGAACTGCAGGGCTTGTTTTTCCAGTGAATTGGAGAGGGTTTCGCTGTCATTTAGTACTTTCTTTAGAGGCTAATTTGAATAACTATGGAGGGCTTGATTCCTGGAGTGAGTAGTCAAAGAGGTGTGATCAATATTCCTTTTTCACTAAGGAAATTTGGGGTGAATTTGGATCTCATTCCTAAAGATGTTAGACTTCCTCAGGGTCTTTGGGATGCTTTGGCTCATATGAATCAGCAGTCCTTGAATTATGTGGAATTTGCAGACCATCTAGGCATACCTGCTACGGAGAGTGCTCAATTGTTCAGGCAGCTTTTGGAGCAAGGGTATTTGCGTGATGTGACTCACTGCGTTGCTTCTTTAGCAAATGTCGAGGTTGATTTGGAGGAGTCGTTTATTCCTATGGTTGGTCATCAACCTGTGAAAGACGAGGACTCAGAATATGATTGTTTGCTGAGGGAAGAGTTACAGGGGGATTTACAGAGTGGTGATGAGTTAGAGTATAGATCTTCCAGTACTGTTATTGCAGAGAAGGTAGATGGTAGTGATGATGAGTTAGATACTGGGAGCGACAATAAGGAGAATGCTAAAAATGAGGGTATATCTTGGTCTGGCTCTTTGGGCTCGGATTCAGATTCGAGCTTAGACTCGGAGGAGGAGTTAGAGTCAATTTCGTTCACTATTGGATAGTGGGTTTTGGAGTGTAGAATATGGAATGAGTAATTTATCAGAGGAAGAACTGGCGCAGGATTGCGATCGATTATACTCGGCAGCTGCCGGGATACGGAGCGTGATTGATCTTGGTGAGGTAGAGTCTTGTGCTTTAAGTGAAGAGGGGGTTGGTCTAGTTGGGCGTTATTCGAATACGGAGAAAGGCGTCATTCAAAATGTGCTTACTTTGGATAGCAAACGATTAGATTCATTCTTACTTGCAGTGGAATCCTGATGAAATTTTTAGAACAATTTGAGACTTTTATTGAGGACTGCCAGTTTATGGGAGGTTGGTTGCAGCGTAATGATCATTTAACTCATGTGAGTTCCGGCTTACACCAAGATATTGCCGAGGGTCTAGCGACGCAATTTTCAGTATTGCATATGAACTATGCTTCTCAGAATCGTTTTCCAGATTTCTATATGTTGACCTATGAGTCTGCACGAGTGATTGTACTTTCTATGGCCGCTAACCGGTGCGGTTTGATTGTGCCTAGGTCTTTTTCGGATTTGGATGCAGCGATTGAGAGGCTGAAGCAGATTATTCTTTTAAATACGTTAGAGCTTCTTCAGGCACCAGCTCTTTATGATACATCATCGAGTAGTGCACCGGATGCACTGAGTTCTTCAGATCCAGATTTTAATGCTTGGGATGAGGTATTGGCTCTTATTCGAGCAGAGTTGACTAAGGTGATGAATGCAGGGCAAGTGGAGATGTTTCTGAAGATGCGTCTAAAAGATTTTGAGGTGCAGACCCTAGGGGATGCCAGAATTGCTCTTACTAGAATTTCGGGTGGGGTGCCGGACCGGAATAAGGCGAAATTGCTCTTTGAAACGGTGAATTTAAGAATATCAGATTTGTCGTAACCCAATTGTTAACAACGTATTTTTATGATTAAGATAATGACTGTAGCGTTGGCTACAACGGTATTAGGTATTTCTCTGGCTAGTGCTCAGGAGGGGGAGGTGGCAACAGCGGCTGTAAAATCGAGTCAGATTTCTGTGAACCAGCTACTGTTCTTTGTCGCTGCGGCTTTAGTATTTTTGATGCAGGCGGGGTTTTGTCTTGTTGAATTGGGGTTTGCTAGGGCGAAGAATTGTTTGAACGTGGTGATTAAGAATACGAGTGATGTTTGTGTTGCTGCGACGCTGTATACTTTGGTGGGTTTTGGTTTGATGTTTGGAGAGACTCAGTACGGTTGGTTTAGTCTTCAGATTCCTTGGGTTTCGAATTGGCCTACAGATTCCTCGATTTGGTTATTTTTGTTATTTCAGACGATGTTTGTGGGTGCGGCTGCTACCATTGTATCTGGTGCGATTGCGGAGCGGACGAAGTTTATAGGGTATTTAGTGTTTTCTGCAGTTTTATCAGGGGTGATTTATCCCGTGATTGGCCATTGGGCATGGGCTAGCTTAGGGAAAGGGTATGTTGCTGGGTTTGGAAATAATGGTGAGGAAGATTTAGGTTGGCTAGAGGCTATGGGTTTTCATGATTTTGCGGGTTCTTCCGTAGTTCACGCGGTAGGCGGTGCTGCTGCTTTAGCTGGTATTATTGTGATTGGAGCACGGAAAGGGAGATTTGATAAAGATGGGAACCCTGTTTTGGTGGCAGGCCATAATATGCCTTTGGTAGCTCTTGGCACATTATTGCTGTGGACCGGCTGGTTTGGGTTTAACGTAGGCTCCTTGGGTTATACATCTGCGGAAATTGGTAGAATTGGGTTTAATACCTTAGTGGCCGGGGCTACTGGTGGCCTTGGAGGTATGTTTTGTCATTGGCTAGTACACGGTAGGCCTGATCCGAATGCGATGTTGAATGGTGTGTTATGTGGCCTTGTGGCGATTACGGCTTGCTGTGATGTTGTTACACCCTTTTCTGCTATTTTAATTGGGCTGGTGAGTGGTGTATTGGGTGTGCTGGCTACTGGGTTGCTTTTGAAATGTAAGCTTGATGATGTGGTTGGAGCTATTCCTGTGCATTTAGTGGGGGGAATATGGGGGACGCTTGCCGTTGGTTTATTTCATGAAAATGGATTTTCTGCGGATAAGGTGATGGTGCAGGCAATTGGGACGTTTTCTATTGCTGGAGCGGCGTTTCTCCTTTCATTCCTAACGTTTCATGGGATTCGCATTACTTTTGGGATCCGGGCCTCTGAGGAAGAGGAATTGATGGGTTTGGATTTCTCTGAGCATGCAGCGAATGCCTATCCTGAATTTTCCTCGACGAGTGATTCGGAATTTTAGAGCGAAGTGAGAGGTGTTTGAGCACTCATTGTCTGTGGAATGGGTGCTTTTGGGGAGCTGAATGAGCATATTGATATAAATTGTTCTTCCAATCTTCAATATTTCTACTATCGTTGTAATATCGATATCGAAATGACAGTTCGTTCTTTGGCAGCTCTTGCGCATCCTGTGCGGATTGGGGTGTTTCGGCATTTAGTGAAAGCGGCTCCAGAGGGAGTTAGTGCAGGGGATCTTGCACTAGCCTTGGGTGTGCCGGCGAATACGCTGTCCTTTCATTTAAAGGAGCTTAGTCATGCTCTCATTGTTAGCTCTGAGCGGAGAGGGCGTTCCATTCTTTATTCTATTCAACTGAAGCAAGTGAATGAATTAATGCAGTTTCTTTACGAGGACTGTTGTCAGGGTAAGCCCGAGTTATGCCAGCCTTCTGATCCTTGTTATGTAGAATCAAGCGAAATACTTTCTTAATATGAAAACGATACTAGTATTATGTACGGGGAATTCATGCCGCTCCCATATGGCCGAAGGCATTGTGAGGCACCTTGCTGCAGATCTTTTTACGGTTCATAGTGCAGGATCTCATCCTGCAGGTTATGTTCACCCAATGGCAATCGCCGCTCTGAAGGAAATGGATATTGATATTTCAGAGCACACCTCCAAGCACTTGGAGGAATTTCTTGATCAGGATATTGATACTGTGGTGACGGTATGTGGGAATGCAGATCAGGTTTGTCCAAGTTTTCCTGGGCAGTTGAATCGTTATCATTGGGGGTTTGATGATCCTGCTCATGCGGAAGGTTCTGAGGAGGAAGTCATGGGGGTGTTTCGTCGCGTTCGAGATGAAATATTGTTAACCATCCAAGCCTATGTGCAGGGATACAGAGAAAATAAATAGTATGACATTAAATGAATTAAAAAACACGCTGTTGGGGCATGAGGACAAAGGTTTAGTCTTGGAGTTACCTGATGGGGCTACTGTGCCGGCTCATTTTCACGTCACAGAGGTAGGTTATGTAAGAAAGGAATTTATCGACTGTGGAGGAAAAGTCCGAGTAGAGGGGAAATGTTTGTTACAGATTTGGGTGGCCACGGATATTGATCACCGTGTTACTGTGGGCAAGTTCTTAGAAATTCTTCAGCATGGAGCGCCTGTGATTCCTACATGGGAGTTGCCTGTGGCACTAGAGTATGAACACCCGGTTCTTTCCCATTTTCCCTTGGTAGGTGTGGTTGTGAATGAGCAGAGTATTGTAGTGAAAACAGAGCTCATACATACGGATTGCCTCGCGAAGGATGTGTGCGGCGTTGACCCCCAAGGAGGGTGTGATCCAAATTCTGGGTGTTGTTAATTCATGATAACGAGGCGAGAACTTTGCGGTGAGTTATTGGGCACCTTTCTTTTGGTGTTCTTTGGCTTAGCTACAGTGGCTGCTGCCGTCATACTTGGTGTGCATGTGGGGTTGTTTCAAGTAGCCGCTTTGTGGGGGTTGGCAGTGATCGTCGCCATTGCTGTTTCGGCGGAGTCTAGTGGTGCTCACCTTAATCCAGCCATTACTCTGGCGTTTGCCTCTGTATCAAATTTTTCATGGAAGAAAGTTCCCGGGTATATATTTGCGCAATGTCTCGGCGCATTTATTGCTGGATGGCTTGTGTACGCCTTATTTGCAGGTTCGATAGCGTCATTTGAAGATACTCATCATATTGTTAGGGGAGAGTCTGGCAGTGAACTCTCGGCGATGATGTTTGGTGAGTATTTTCCGAATCCAGCGATGGTTTTAGAAATGGCAGAGCTGGAGCATGTGGGGATTGTAGAGGGGTTTTTAGCAGAGTGTTTAGGGACTGGCTTATTAGCATTTGTTATCTTTTCCCTAGTGGGGCAGAAGCGGGAGAATTTACCCTCGTGGTTGATTCCTATTTTCATAGGGTTGAGTCTTACTGTGATCATCGGAATTATGGCCCCGTTTTCAATGGGTGGGTTTAATCCTGCAAGAGATTTGATGCCTAGGATTGTAGCGGGTTTGGCGGGGTGGGGCAGCTATCCCTTTACATACAATGGGAATGGATGGCTTGTCGTCTATGTCCTAGCCCCGATTTTGGGCGCTCAGGTAGGGGCGCTCTTGGCGAAGATGGTTTGTTTGGAGAGAGAACCATCGGAACAATCAGAACCATCAGAATAGTGGAAAAATATTCTAGATTTCATCTTGTGCTTTCCAGTTTCTGAATTAGGTCATTGATTATGAAGATTATCACTTCAGTAATGGCTCTACTGTGGCTTTTTCTTGGAATATGGGGAGTGCTAAATGGAAGGCGCTTATTTGGTCCAGATTCTGATCACCCTAGTGAAACAGGGGGTGCCAGATCTTTTGGTGTAGCGCATATTATTGCTGTCTGGTTTGGCATATTTGCCTATGCGGTTTACATGGCGATCAAGTTATAACGTAGCACTATCTTTTTGGAGTGCGCGCTTGATGGTGGTATGATGCCGTACTCAGTATTAGCGAAGGGATCTGTGGAATAGATCTAAGCTTAATCGGTAACAGATTGTAGCTAGCTCGGGATCATAGCGGTCTCCTTCGTCACGTAAGAAAGCGTGCTGTGCGTTGAATTCATGCCAAGTAAAGTGGCATTTTGCTTCGGTAAGATGATCGTAGAGATGTTTCCGCCCTTCAAGCGGGACGTGAGGATCCTGTTTCCCCCAGATGAACATGATTTCTCCCTGAATATCAGTGAGGCGCTCGATAGTTTGTTTTCCTTCTCCAGCAGGCATAGTGGAAGAATGGATGTCTGTGGCATAGAGGCAGCCTGTGGCCTGTACTCTGGGGTGGAGAGCTGCACGGCAGGCGAGGTGCCCTCCTAGGCAGACTCCGTAGGCTCCGAGAGTTCCATTACAGAAGGGTTGTTGATCTAGCCATGTAATGATTGATTCTACATCGGTATCATGAGCGGTGAGGGGCTTGGTGAACTTGTCGGTATTTCCTTTATCTTTCCCTTCATCATCATAGGCGAGGACGGTTCCTATTTCGTTGAGCTCATGAAAGACCTCAGGTACGATGACGACGTATCCGTGGCCTGCTAAGTAGGCTGCGGTGCGGGCGATGGGGGCAGTGAGTTGAAATATCTCGGAGTAAAAAATAATGGCAGGAAAGGCTCCCTGAGTAGTGGGGCGTACGATGCTGCAGCGCATGGTGCCAGTAGGTGTTTCTAAGTCAGTGAAGGATTGTTGAACTGTCATAAATCGGATAATAAAGTAAGGGTGAGAAGTAGAGGCCGGTTACGTTGGGAGGTAGGTTTGAAGTGAATCTAGTACTTGATTGTTAGGTTTCACCTTGAGGTCTCGCCAGATAATGATGTCGTCTTTGATGAGGAAGCTTTGGCGGGAGGCGAATTTGCCTAAATTTAAGGGAACAGAAAAGGCTTTTATCATTTCCCCGTTTGTATCAGCGATGAGGCGGAAGGGAAGGTTGTGCCGTTGTTGAAATGCTTGCTGTGCTTTCACACTGTCGGTAGAAACTCCAAACATTTGGATGGCAGCGTCTTGGAATTGGGCAAACTCGTCACGGAGGTTGCGGGATTGTATCGTTCACCCAGGTGTAGAGGCTTTTGGATAAAAATAGATGAAGGTGAAGCCCTGCTGACAAGCTGCTGGGAATGCAATGGACTCTCCTGTGTGGTCTAGTACTTTGATGCTGGGAACAGGATCTCCGATCTGTAGCGGTTGGGTGAGAGAGGTTTTGTTACGGAAGAAGGAGGTGAGAGCAGAAAGAAATGAGCCAGATTTCATGAGAAGGTAATGATATAAACTTTGAGCCCCAGCGGCAAGTGAGGTGTTTGTCACCAGAAAGATTTGCTTGGTGCAGGCTGCACTGGCTTCTTCTTGCTTCTTCTTTTTTCTTTATTTAGTTTGGCCTCATGAAACTTCCTGAATGGGCTAGTGAGGTAATCGCTTTTTACGAGAGTGGCGCGGCAGGCTGCTTTGTCTTGCATGGTAATGTGAATGATCGAATGCTTGTACAGAAAGAAAGGGGTGAGTACAGCCTGGGCTCGTTATATGATTTTATTGAAGAGGTGATGGTGGCTCGGTTTGATGTCGTTCTAAGCTATGATCTGGGATTTGGGCTGAAAGTGGAGCGTGGGGGAGAGGTCTTTTCTAAATGGCCTAGTCTGAAGGAGACACCAGACTTGCCTCATCAGCCTTTACCAGCAGTGAGGGTGATGACTCATTATTTACAATATTGTAGAAACTTGCGAGCTATGGGCTTTGAGGCCCCCAAGGTGGCTGTGGTGATTCGGCAGGCGCATTTAGTATGCCCTGCGATTCCCAATATGCTGGATTATAGTTTGAATGCTATGGCTAGTCTTTTGCGTGACTGGGCAGCGGATGATTGCTTGCAAGAGGCAGATCAGGCAGCATTTCTGATCTCGGAGAATTTAAATGGGCTGCACCCCTTGATAGCGCAGAACCCTCGGCTGAGCTCTGTAGAAGTACCTTTACCTAGCTGTGAGGTGATAGAGGAGAGTTTGAGGTTGTTGCAGCGCCGTTGTCCTATAGCTTTATCGAAGTATCAAGGGGCCTTGGCAGATGTGGGGCAGCGTTTGGTAGGAGCTACTTTGAGCTCTATCGAGGCTTTGCTTTTACGCCGAGAGCATGATGGTGAACCGATGGATGATGAGAGCTTAAGTGGCTTGAAGCAAGTTCTTGTCGAGAGAGACTGCGGGGGATTAATTGACTTTGTAGAGCCTGATAGAAACTTAGATGATGTCATTGGGCTGAATGGCGTGAAAGCATGGTTACGACAAGATATCGCCTTATGGCAAAAGAATCAGTTAGATGCTCTGCCAATGGGCTATTTATTCTGTGGGCCTGTAGGTACTGGGAAAACGTATTTAGCAGAGTGTTTAGCAGGAGAAGCTGGTGTACCGGTGGTGACGATGCGGAATTTCCGTGATAAATGGGTGGGTAGTACGGAGGCGAATTTAGAGAAAATATTTGCTCTGATTAAGGCGCTGGGGCGTTGTATTGTCTTTGTCGACGAGGCAGATCAAGCCCTTGGGCGACGCCAGGCTGCTAGTGGAGACTCTGGCGTCTCTAGCAGAGTGTATTCGATGATGGCGAAGCAAATGTCTGATACTCGGAATAGAGGGAAAATTATGTGGGTACTAGCTTCTAGCAGGCCTGATTTAATTGAAGTAGATTTAAAGCGGCCAGGGCGTATCGATGTGAAAGTACCACTGTTTCCGACCCTAGATGCAAAAGAAGGATTTTTACTGATTCGAGCATTATGTAGGCGAACTGGGCTGGAGATTGAGCAATCTATGTTTGATCAATTGAGAGATGATATCCCGGATTTACTGACTCCAGGAGCTGCGGAGGCTTTGGCAGTGAAGGCCTATCGTGTGCACTGCACCTCAGAGCTCACAGCTGTGGAGTCTCTCCAGCAATGCTTGGAAACTTACCGTGCCCCTGTACCATTGGAGGTGTTGAAGAGTCAGATGCAGCTTGCCGTCGCAGAGGCGACGGACGCTGTGCTTGTGCCTGACCGGGTACATGAGTTACTGGCAGAGGAGGAGTAAGTTTCTTTCGCTGACTTCTCGAACGAATTTAGCAGAGTAAGGCGAGGAACTCTTTGTTTCCATCTGTTCCTTTAATCGGAGAATCGATCATACGGAGCCAAGTCTTTCCCAGCTCTTCCGTCACAAAAGATTGGATTTTATCGACCGCTTTTTGATGGAGCTCAGGGTCTCTGACGATGCCTCCTTTACTAATGTCATCTCGGTTTAGTTCAAACTGGGGTTTGATAAGGCAGATAATATGACCTCCTTCTTTTAAGGTAGAGAAGAGGGGTGGAAGAATTTTGGTTAGAGAAATAAAGGAAACGTCTGTGACGCAGAGGTCGATGGGCTCACCGATGTCCTCCGGTACCATATGGCGTGCATTAAACTTTTCTTTTACGATGACGCGCGGGTCGCTCCGAAGTTTCCAGACAAGCTGATTAGTCCCTACATCAATCGCATGCACCTTCGTCGCTCCATGTTGGAGTAAGCAGTCTGTGAAACCTCCTGTGGAGGCCCCGCAGTCTAGACATGTTAGGCCGTTAGGGTCAAACTGGAAGGCCTCAAGTGCTCCTTCCAGTTTAAAGCCACCGCGGCCGACATACTTTGGCCTTTGCTTTACGGTAAGCTCTGCCTCTGTGTCGATTTTACTGCTAGGTTTGGCCACAGCATGTGTGCCTTGTAGGACTTTTCCTGCAAGGATGAGGCGTTTAGCTTGTTCCGGTGAATCACAAAGACCACGGGTTACCAGTAGGGCGTCCGCTCGTTCCTTCGGCATTAGCTGAGAGAGGCAGGGGCAAAGAGACTGTCCGTCTCGGCATCGTAGTTGACGCCATCGAGCCCGAAGCCGAAGAGTTTTAGAAATTCTTTTTGATAACCAGGGAAGTCACCGAGCTCGGCGAAATTAGAATCATCCACGGTTTCCCAGGCCTTTGCGACAGAGGCTTGGATATCGTCGCGCATTTCCCAGTCATCAATACGGATACGGCCGGCTTCATCTAACTGGAGATCTTCTCCATAGAGGCGATCGCTGAAGAGGCGCTCGATTTGCTCAATACAGCCTTCGTGAATGCCTTTTGCCTTCATCTCTTTGTAGAGAATGGAAATGTAGAGGGGGACGACAGGGATGGCTGAGGACGCTTGCGTGACGAGGGCTTTGTTGACAGAAACATAGGCTGAACCTCCGTTGAACTCAGAGGATAACTTGGCACTGAGGCGGGCCGCGCTTTCTTCGAGATCTTTCTTGGCACAACCAATGGTGCCTTCCTTGTAAATAGGCCATGTGAGTTCAGGCCCGAGATAAGAGTAGGCGACTGTTTTGACGCCGTCTGCTAGAACACCAGCCTCGGAGAGGAGGTTGATCCAGAGTTCCCAGTCTTCCCCACCCATGACCTTGATGGTATGATCGATCTCTTCTTGTGTAGCCGCGCCGATGCTGACTTCTTCGATAAGGCCTTTATCAGTATTGAGTGTTTTGTTGGTGTAGTCTCCACCTGTCGTTTTCAGTACAGATTTATAGACCTCACCAGTATCAGGGCAGGTGCGGCGGGGAGAAGCGAGGGAGTAAATAACGAGATCGATTTTCCCCATATCTTCCTGAATAATTTTGAGCGCCTGAGCCTTTAGCTCGTGTGAGAAAGCATCACCATTGAGAGACTTGGCGAAGAGGCCCTCCTCCGTAGCTGCTTTTTCGAAGGCCGCTGTATTGTACCAACCTGCGGATCCAGGGCGGCGCTCACTCCCCGCCTTTTCGAAAAACAATCCTAGTGTATTCGCTCCAGATTGGAATGCTGGGACGATGCGTGAGGCGAGACCATATCCAGTAGAAGAACCGATAACGAGTACGTTCTTAGGACCATGTTCTAGCTTTGGCTTGCTCTTCACATAGTCGATTTGCTCCTGCACGTGAGCCGTGCAGCCATCGGGGTGAGATGTGGTGCAGATGAATCCACGAATTTTTGGTTTGATGATCATGGAGAGAGGGTGCGGGGAAGGCCTATAAAGGTCAAGATCAGAGACGGTGTATGGAGTCACCTTTTCTGCCTGTGTAGCAGCTGTGATTGTTGAGATTAGAGAGAGAGAAGTGGTTAAAAACAGCCTTGCCAAGGCTAAGTATTTAAGACAAATTAAGGATTAAAACTAGCACCATGCCACGCCACCGTAGACAAAAGCCCAAAGGAAGAATCCGTGCGAATACTCGTGCTGGGCGGGCCTCTCTGTGGGGGACGATTCAAAAGGCAAATGAAAGAGCGCATCAGCGGGCGAATCGACGCATGGCAAGGCGTAAAGGGCTGACCTCTAAGCATGCAGCGATCGCTGAATTGGCTGAGCCTGATCATTCTCTGAATTACGTAGAGCTATTCTGGCGGTGCATCCTCGGCCTGGTCTTACTCATTCCTGCGGTGATTAGCACGCAGGCAATTTTTTCGTTAGACCAATCATTGGGGCCGGCACATGATTGGATCTTACTCCTTCAGTCAAAGCAATTCGTCTGTTTTGGTGGAGGGGCCTTCTTAATGTCGCTATGGTTTTTCACCAGATTGTTTCAAGAAGGTTTTTTATACTTATATGTACTTGGGCATGAGTTGACGCATGCGGTATTTATCTACATATGTGGTGGTTCCATCTCTGACTTTTCCGTTTCGAAAGACGGCGGGTATGTCATGACAAATAAATCAAACATTCTGATAGCCCTGTCTCCTTATTTTGTTCCCTTCTGGTCCGTTATCTTTTTGACGGTTACTTCATTGCTGGGGTTACTGATAGATTCTCCGTATTACTCTCAGGTACTTTATATCGGCATTGGTTGGACGTGGACATTCCACTTGTTGTGGACCTTATGGATGATTCCTAAAGATCAACCTGACTTGAAGGAGAATGGAACGTTTTTTTCTCTGGTGGTCATCTACTTAGCGAATGTGCTCATTGTAGCAGCGTTATTATGCACAGTTCCTGGGGGTTTGACTCTGAAGGTGTATCTCGCAAGATGGTTGGCACTGGCAAAGGAATATTGGGATTGGGCCTCCGCCTATGTTTAGTTCATCGTTGTGATCTTCGCTGCTCATCAACATCATGGTCAGGTTTGGCATTGATTTCCTCAGGGAATTTCGCCAGCTTATTTTCATGGAGACAGAGCGGCTTTCTATACCTAAATATGCGATGGCTTTAGCCCATGTAGCGAGCTTACGCTCAGAAGATCCATACCGGAAGGTGGGCGCTGCAGCATTGGATTTTGATAACCGTGTGATAGGAACTGCCTATAATGGGCTCGCGCCAGGCTTTGATCCTCCAGCAGGTTTTTGGAACGACCGAGAGCAACGACAAAAATTTATGCTACATGCGGAAGTCAACCTCTGTAGCCTATTTAAGCGAGGAGAGGCGCGTGTGATTGCGACGACCACGATGCCTTGTACATCATGCATGCAGACATTATGTGCGTATGGAGTCGAAGAAATTTATTATTCAGAGGTGTATAAGGCCTCTGATGCGCCTGAAATCGCTAAAACGTACGGTATTATCCTAGAGCAAGTTTCTAGTTACCCTGTCGTGACAAATTTGGGGCAGAGCTAGTGGGGGTGCTAAGAGATGACCTTGTAGCCATCTCTTGTTTTCCGGATGATGAAATCAGGTTTCTTTTCCATCGGGCTCCAGCCATGTGCTAAACCAAATTCTAAAACATCATCCAGCCAACGTAGATCGAGAACCTTCGGCAGTTGAGCAATGAGCATTTGTCCATTGATTACTTCGTTGGATTCCGCATGGATTTCTGAGCCTTGCTTGGTGGAACGTGATTTCCAGCGGTACTGGATATCGCAAAAACAGGTGACTTTACTTCCGTGGCGTGGGACAGGCATAATAGATAGATGAGTTGGCTTGTAGTGGTTTCAGTTGTTGCAGAAAGGAGAGTGATAGCAACAGTAATTCTGTTTTGGTAGGGTTTGTTTTAAAAACTTCCATGGGAAAATCTGAGGATGGTGTTAAACTGGGATTATGAAAATTGCTATCATCGGAGCATCTGGGTCTATTGGAAGGGTGTTAGTGCAACAATTAAAGAAATTGGGGCATGAGGTATTTCCTGTGAGCCGTTCTGTGAAAGATGGCTGGCGGAAGCTTGGGCCCGATTGTCTTGAGGGTGTGGATGCGGTGGTGAATTTGGCTGGAGATAGGATTGATAAAAGTTGGAATGATTCTAATAAGGCGTTGTTTTGGGAAAGTAGAGTAGGCTTAGCTCAGTCGATCCGTTTGTGGATAGACTCTATGGATGAACCGCCGAAGGTGTGGTTAAATGCTTCAGCAATTGGTATTTACGGAGATGGGGGGGATGCGTTACTTCATGAGGGCTCCCCAGTCGGGGAGGGGTATTTAGCCGAGTTATGTGAGGAATGGGAGGATGCCGCTGCTGTGAATGGAGTGAGGGTCATTCATACGAGGATTGGGGTTGTTTTGGGAGAGGGTGCGATGGCTTGGCAAAGAATGGCGAAGGTGTTTTCATTGGGGTTCGGAGGGCGCTTGGGTTCAGGGAAACAGTGGTTTCCTTGGGTGCATATGGAGGATGTTGTTGGCGGGATGATTCACGTTCTAGAGAGTGATTCGTTTCACGGTGCGGTTAATTTAGTCGCGCCTCAGTCTTTGAGAAATGAAGACTTTACCAAACAAGTAGCGGGGGCTTATGGGAAGACGGCCTTATTTCACGTCCCTAAGGCTGCTCTTAAGCTTGCGCTAGGTGGCTTTGCTACGGCTTTACTCGCTAGCCATAGAGTAGAGCCCCGGCGTTTGCGAGAGGTTGGCTACACATTCCGTTATAAGAGTTTAAAAGAGGCCTTAGAGAATTTGATCTAGTGGCTTGCTAGTGGTGTATAAATTATTTATTGAGTCGAAGAAGTGATGGGGAAAGAAGTATTTATACAAGTAAGGGGATTACATCAGCAATTTGGTTCGAACCATGTGCTCCGAGGTGTGGATATGGATATCTATAAGGGTGAGACATTAGTTCTTTTGGGAGGATCAGGAGGAGGGAAGAGTGTTTTATTGAAGCATCTATTGGGGCTTCTCCAGGCGGAGGAGGGGACGATAGAAGTGGAGGGGGAGAATATTTCATCTCTCGATGAGCGTGAAATAGGGCCTATCCGGAGGAAGATAGGAATGATGTTCCAGAACGGAGCGCTGTTTGATTCCATGACGGTGGGTGAAAATATTGCGTTTCCTCTCAGGCAGGCAGGGCTTCGTGATGAAAAGAGCATTGCCCAACGCATCTCGGATGTATTGAAGATCGTAAGATTACCCAATGAAGAGTCTAAGATGCCTGCGGATCTTTCGGGAGGAATGAGAAAGCGGGTAGCTTTAGCAAGAGCCATCGTAGATCACCCTGCTTGTGTGCTTTATGACGAACCTCATGCTGGCTTAGATCCGATTACGGCGGATTCTATTGATCATTTAATGAAAAGTTTACAGCGTGATTATCAGATGACGAATGTGATCATCACGCATGAGATGCGCTCTGTCTTTCGCATCGCGGATCGTGTCATTTTCTTAAAAATGGGGCAGATTTATTGGGAAGGAACTCCTATGGAACTTAAAGAGAGTGTGGATCCCGAATTAAAGAACTTTGTAGAAGGTAATTCTATCCCTGATCACGCGTCTTGGTGAGTAGAGGCGAATAGAGGCTGATATTTACGACTTTATCGTGTGAACTCCGTTGCTAACGATTGACTCTGTTACCCAGATTGAGCAAGTATCTGGGTAGAGAAATGACGAAAGAAGAGCTATTTCAAGAGATCCTTGTGGCACGAGAGCGTGTTTACGCAGTGGGGGAGAAGACACCTTTACATAGATTACCTCTGCAAGGTATCGATGCAGAGGTGTGGGTGAAGCGTGAGGATCTAGGTCCAATTAAGGCTTATAAGTGGAGGGGTGCTTACAATGCAATGGCGGCTATGACTGAGGAGGAGCGTGCAAAGGGGATAGTGGCGGCTTCCGCAGGGAATCACGCACAGGGCATAGCGCTGGCAGCGCGTTCGCTGGGTTGTAAGGCGACTATTTTTATGCCGCGCTCGACTCCTGAGGTGAAGCAGAAGGAGGTATTGAGGCATGGGGGTGGGGCCTCTGGTTCTGCCGATATCCGTTTAGTGGGAGATACTTATGATGATGCCGGCATAGCTGCGGCTCAGTTTTGTGAGGAGACAGGGGGAGTTTATGTTCACCCTTATAATGCGCCTACCACAATGGGTGGGCAGGGTACGTTAGCAGATGAGATTGTAATGAGTGGGAATGGCCCCTTTGATCGTGTCTATATTGCGATCGGTGGTGGTGGATTGGCCTCTGCGGTTTCTTGTTGGTTAAAGAGGTTTTGGCCAGATTGTAAGATCATTGGTGTGGAAGGTGTGGGTCAAGCATCGATGAAGGCGGCTATTGAGGCCGGGCAGCCTACGGAGCTTGAGTATCTGGATGTGTTTTGTGATGGGACAGCTGTACGAAAGGTAGGGGATAAGACGTTTAAGATTTGTCGAGAGCTGCTGGATGAGATTGTTACGGTGAGTAATGAGGAAGTTTCTCAGGCTATTCGCCAATTATGGGAGGTGCAGCGGGTCATTCCAGAGCCGAGCGGGGCAATGGGTCTGGCCGCATTTGTTCAAGATTATGTGGCTGGTAAGATTAAGAAAGATGAAAAGGTGCTCACTATTCTGTGTGGTGCCAATATGGATTTCGCTCAATTAGGAAATATAGCACGCCAAGCTGGTATTGGATCTAAGCATAGGAGGTTCTTGAGAGTCGAGATCTCGGAGGGTCAAGGGACGTTGGTTGAGTTTCTAGAGCAATTACCAGATGAAGTGAGCATTGTAGATTTACAATATGGGCGTTTAGATTCGAATCTCCAATATCCAGTCTTAGGGTTGTTGGGAAGTAAGGAGGATTATAAAGTTCTCGATCAAGAGTTGTCTGCTCGAGGAATCAAAGCTCAAGATGTGAGTGCGGATGATATTGTGAACTTCCGCATTATCAATTATCAGCCAGAGTTGTTTCAACATCCATTGTTCGGGAACATAGAGTTTGCTGAGCGCCCTGGGGCGTTTCTAGAATTTATGGCTCAGGTTAAGGAATATGCGAGCTTATGTTATTTCAATTACGCTTATTCTGGGGAGAGAGTCGGAAGGGCCTTAGTGGGTATGGAGTTTCACTCTCCCGAAGATAGGGCGGCCTGCCAGTTAGTGATTGATAAGATGGTAGGGGGGAATATCCGGGCTGTAATGCCCGTTAGTGAGGGGATGCTAGAGAGCTTAGGCCTTACAAAAGGGCTCTAGCCACGGAGTCCGCAGTATTGAGGACGCTCTATGTGCCTAACAGCTCATTTACCAGATGTGCCAAACAAACTCTCCGGGTGGGAGGGCTTGTTTGGGGTATGAGAATAGGCTGCTTTGGCCCGTTTCGGGATTTATGCTGTGACTTGGCGTTGGCGTCCTTCTTCTACAGCAAGAGCAGCACAGCCTAGGATGCCCGCTTCATTTCCGAATTGTGCTCGGGAGATGATGAGGCTTTCCTTAAAGGGCTCACTGAGCTGGGCTCTCATATATTTATCGAGGGGATCAAAGAGGAATTTCCCTGCGTAAGATACGCCACCACCGATGACGATAGCTTCAGGGTTTAGTATATAGCATGTGTTGATGAGTGTTGTGGCTAGTTTTCTAGCGATGTCACTCCAGCATTGGATAGCTATCTCACAGCCTTCTTCCGCGTATCTGGAGAGATTGACGGGTGTGCATTCGTTAAGAGGCCTGTCTATACCTGCGGCGGCATAGGCTTCTTGAGCTGCTGCTGTGATGCTATTGTTGCCAATATAGCTTTCTATTCCACCTACATTGCCCCAGTGGCCGGTCCGTCCTTGATAATCGATAGAAGTTTGTCCCAGCTCTCCTGCACTGTAGTTTGCCCCGCGCACCATCTGGTTGTTCATGATGATTCCTCCGCCGACTCCAGTTCCGAGTGTGAGGCAGACGAGGTGGCGGTACCCTTGGCCGGCTCCAAGTTTCCATTCAGCAATGGCCATGCAGTTCGCATCATTTTCGACTGCACAGGGTAGGCCCAAGCGCTTGGAGACGATTTCTTTGAGGCCGATATTTTTCCAACCGCGTACATTGGTTAATTCGAAGACTGTGCCTGTGGGAAAGTGGACGAAGCCGGGAATACCAAATCCTACAGCGTGGACGCTAGGGTGTTTTTTAATGAGAGCTTCGATCGTGTCGATCATCGCATCGATGAGATCATTTGGTCCAGCGAATACCTGAGGATCGATGCGGGGGGCGTCATCGATGATGGTGCTTCCTGAGACAACGCCAAATTTAATTGAAGTTCCGCCGAAGTCGATACCGATTGCTAAAGGTGTATCCATGAATGTTGTTCCTAGTTTAAAGTGGGTGAGTGGTCTCCAGAAAAATTGAGCATCGCAATTAAGCGTAGTCCTTCTAGAGTGAGGTTGGGCGCAGTGGTGGTGATTTCGGGGAGCTCTTTTGCAATGAGCGGGCTATCACCTCCTGTGCAAACAATGCATGGGGGCTCTGTTATTTCTGAGGATATTTTGGTAATAATTTCGCGTACTAATCCACGGTATCCGTAGACAGCGCCGATATGCATGGCATCTACAGTGGATTTTCCTATGGCGCTTTGGGGCTCCAATAGTTCGATTTTAGGTAGCAGGGCTGTGCGCCGTGCTAAATAATCTGTCATAGCAGCTAGCCCTGGGGCGATGACTCCTCCTTCGTATGAACCCTGAGATCCAATAACATCAAAGGTGACAGCCGTTCCAAAATCAATGACGATAGCTGGGCTGCCGTACAGATGGGCCGCTGCCTGGGCATTGGCTAAACGGTCTGCTCCTATTTGTTCAGGTTGGGGGTAGTTTATGCCGATATCCATGCGGCTTAAATGATTGAGGTGATGGACTGGATAATTGGAGAAGTAGTTGTCCATAAGTGCTGCTTTTTCAGGGACAACGGAACAAATAAGGACGGCGTCCCAGCTTTGCTCAGATAGAGTTTCATCGAGTGTACTCGGACAAATGTCTGAGGTAGGTACACGGACTTGCCAATCCGCCAATCGCTCCTTGGAGCCAATGGTGAACTTTGTCCGTGTATTGGAATTATCGATGAGTAAGTAATTCACGAGGGGCTGTCTAGGTGGGCTGAGGGCTTAGTGCAAGATTTGATTTTATAATCTAGTGCTATTACGGAGAGCTTCAACAAATATGTGTGCTTTAATTGTCGTTCTGATAGAAATCATATTTTGGAAGGGGAACAGATATTTCTTGTAGGTAATAGGATTGGAGCGGCTGATTTCGGGAGTAATTCTGATGCTTCCCCGGGTGCTGCCTTGACCATTGCAAGGGGGTTAGATAGCTATTTCCTATGGCGATAGGATTTAAAGAATGGAAGCTGGTCTGTGATGCTCTGGCTTCAGGTAAGCAGGATGTTATTTTTCGTAAGGGAGGTATTCATGAGGGGAGGGAAGGTTTTTCCTTTAAGCATGAGGCATTTTTTCTGTTTCCTACCTTGTTTCACGCTCAAGATCAGATGTGTGTGGAAGGGGTGAGTCCAGAAAAGAAGGAGTGGGAGCCCGGGGATCAAATGATGGTGCAATATTACTGCAAGGCGGTGAGAGCAGAGACTCTTACGTCCTGGCAAGATGTCGAGGCTTTGAGGGACCGGCATATTTGGACTGATGAGGTGATTCAGGAGAGATTTGACTGGGAGGGTAAGGGCATGGCTTCAGGCAGTATTCACGTGGCATTTATTGAAACCTATACCCTGCCTGAGCCTTGGAGTTTCCTTTATGAGAAAAGGTATGGCGGTTGCCGCAGTTGGCTAGAGCTTCCCGAGCCGCCCAAGGCGGTGCGAGAGTGGGTAACGGGATTATAGAGGATGACAAAGTGAATGGCTCGGGTTGCCCTGGGCCTTATGAGGGGGTACTTTGTTTTGTTGCTTCAATAAGGGGTTTGACAAAGGTGGAGACAATCTGAGCTACGTTTGCATTCTCTGAGTGTTCCGCAATCTGGTTGACGATAGCGGAGCCGACGACAACACCGTTTGATACGCTTGCCACGGTACGGGCTTGATCTGGTGTGGTGATGCCAAAGCCAATGCAGATAGGTGTGTCTGTATAAGTCTTAATCGCTGCCACAGTTTGCCCAATGGATGTGGATGGTGCGGCCTGGGCCCCTGTGACGCCTGTGCGAGAGAGGGCATAAATGAAGCCTTCTGACTGTTCCGCCAGGGTTTTGATACGCTCTGTGGGCGAGGTGGGTGCGATAAGTGTGATACGTTTGAGCCCAGAGCCTTGCGCGAAGTCTGGGTTCGCCGCTGCCTCATCTGGTGGTAAATCTAGAAGTAGAATGCCATCTGCCCCGGCAGCGTGTGCGTCTTTATGGAACTCGTGAAAACCGTAGGTAAAGACTGGGTTGAGATAAGTGAATAGGACGATAGCAGTATCATGAGTCTCGCGGAATGTGGCGATGAGCTCAAATAAGCCTTTAATTGTGGCTCCAGCATGAAGCGCTCGTTCCGCAGCAAGTTGATTGACAGCTCCATCTGCTAAGGGATCTGAAAATGCTACCCCCAGCTCGATGACATCGGCACCAGCATCGGCGATACCACGGATGATTTCCAGTGATTGCTCCATATTGGGATCACCTGCGCAAACATAGGCTACGAAGGCAGCTTCATTTCTTTCAGCAAGTGCTTGAAAGGTGGTGTCGATTCGGTTGCTCATAGATGAGAGAGATTTAGGGAGTTTTCTTGAGAATGCAACTATTGGAATCGTACGAGATCTACTTTTTGTCATAAACGGGGGCTTATTTTCCTATCGGATGGCCGGTTGGTGCAAAAGCTTGCTTCTTCGGGAGCAAAACGGCATGAGTGTAGTCATTCCCAATGAATCAGACCTTACTTATTCTTCAAGCTGCGATGCCAGTCTATCTTATGATCGGATTAGGGATTGGGCTACGGCGCTGGGGCGTTCTGAAAAAAGAGGGAGATGCAGGGCTGATGAATGTCTCTGTCCATGTATTTTTAGGAGCTCTTATCTTAGATCATATTATTGGTAATTCTGCGCTAAAGGAGCCAAGGCAAGTGATAGACTCTATTGCGTTTGGGTTTGCTTGTACTTTGATTGGGACGTTTCTTCTCTATTTTTTATGCCCGCTGGTAGGGCTTAAAAAAGGATCTGGTGCGAGAACGTTTGCGGTGGCCACTGGCTTGCCCAACTACGGGTTTATGGCGATACCATTGGTAGCCGCCTTATTTGATGATGATCGAGTAATGGGAGTTCTCTTTACACATAATCTAGGTGTGGAATTAGCGTTTTGGACGTTTAGTGTCGCCCTACTTTCTGGGGATCTCCGCTTGTCGTGGAAGATTTTTTTAAAGGGCCCCATCATCGCGTTGGTTTTGGGCTTATTTCTTAATTTTACCTTGTTGGATCAGTGGGTGCCGGTAGCTGCCTCAGAGACAATTAGTTGGTTAGGAGCTTGTGCGATTCCTGTCTCCTTATTGCTGATTGGTACGACCATGTCTGATTTATTAGGAGAGTTTCGCTTAAATGGGAAGACGAGCTTATGGGCTGTGATGGGGCGTTTGGTCATATTACCGGCCTTGATCCTACTCGCTGCTCTGTTTTTACCGATTTCTAGAGAACTAAAGTCCGTGGCTATCATTCAGGCAGCTATGCCCTCTGCTGTGGCGCCCATCATGTTGAGCAAAAAGTATGGAGGGCAACCTCTTGTGGCGACAGAAGTGGCGATTGTGACTAGTGCTGTGGCCCTTGTGACGACGCCTTTGATGATCAGCTTTGGCCTTAGTTTACTTGGTGGTAGCCCTTAAGAACCTATTCGGATTAGGAGAGAACCTTTGGGACTGTGGAATCCAGTGCGCGCATGAGTGATTCTGTTTGAGAGAATAATGTTTCTTTCGGCAGAAGCATTGGTTGGTTTTGCCCATATTTCTGTTCCGCGAGAAGGCTTAGATAATTGGAGAGTTGTTGGTGGGACTCTTTCGGCAGGTTTTCTAATCCCTGCCCACGTTGGAGATATTCTTCATGTGTCTCATAGAGCGCTGGGTCTTCGAAATGAACCATGAGGAAGCGCCGCATAAGGAGAGAGATTTTCGTCGCTTGCTGGTTTGTAGAGAGATCTTCTTTTTCGATCTCAGAGAGGCTCTGGAGGGCATCTGCCAGATTTCTCACAGGATGAGGCTGCGGCGGTTTGTTATATTTTAGTAGGAAACGGGCAAGGGTGATGATGATAATGCAGGCCAATACAATGCCTAGCCAGGCCCACCATGTGAGACCTAAGGGGTCTAGAACTTCTTCGCTAGTGGTAATATCGTGGAGCATAGAGGGTTTCTGCTTTTAACAGTGCCTGTGAGATCTATTTTTGAAGAGTTGGTGCAGGGCTGGCAAGTAGTCTTGATCCGTAGGTGTGTCTATGTGGTCAATACTATATTTTTGGAATGTTTTTTTAATGCCTTCCGTTTGCCGTCGTGTGAGTTTTTCGTGTGCCATACGGACATTCATATTACTGGTGTTGACAGTGGTTTGGTAGCCACTTTCTGGGTCGGATAGAGTGACTTTACCAATATTGGGCAAAGTCTCCTCCACAGGATCAAAAATGCGGATGGCGATCAGATCGTGCAACTTACTCAGCGTCCCTAATTTTTTATGGAAATCGTGATCGATAAAGTCTGAGAGGAAGAAAACGAGAGACTTCTTCCGTACCGTGTTCGTGAGGAATTCACAGGCTGTAGAAAGGTTGGTTTCTGGAGAAGATGCCTTGGTGGCAAGGACTTCACGGATGATTCTTAAGGTGTGGCGTGAGCCCTTATTTGGAGGCAGATAGATTTCTTTTTCTTTGGAAAAGAGGAGAAGGCCGACTTTATCTCCATTGTGCTTGGCACTGAAGGCTAATACGGCGGCGATCTCTGCAGCGATTTCCCTCTTACTGAATTCTTGAGAACCAAACTGGGTAGAGCCGGAAATATCGACCGCAATGATGACAGTAAGTTCTCGTTCCTCCCGGAATGTGCGGACAAAAGGGGAATTCATTCTGGCAGTGACATTCCAGTCGATGAAGCGGGTTTCATCCCCATGCTGATACTCGCGGAAGTCTTCAAAATCGAGCCCCTGCCCTTTGAATGATGCTTGGTATTCGCCAGAGAATGATTCGCGGGAAAGGCGGCGCGCTTTGATCTCAAGGCGCTGCACTTTTTTCATTAATTGTTCGATAGAATCATCCATATCATTTTCTCTAAAGCGACAGATAGCA
The DNA here is from genome assembly GCA_964561965.1 of uncultured Verrucomicrobiales bacterium. Classification (GTDB taxonomy): domain Bacteria; phylum Verrucomicrobiota; class Verrucomicrobiia; order Verrucomicrobiales; family Akkermansiaceae; genus Rubritalea. The sequence goes on along the minus strand of CAZLQY010000022.1, from coordinate 2,053 downwards.
GTGCTTTTGTGCACTTTCAATGGGGATTTTCAGGATTTACGCAGAGGTGATCACCTTGTTCCCAGAGACTCATCCTTGCAGATGTTCTTTATAGATGGGTGCGCAGTTCAATGGACTCATCAAAGATCGCATTACGGAGTGAAAAAATATGGGCGCGTAATCCTTCAAATTGGTCATCTTCCATCGCAAGCGTGTTACAGGATGCGATCGCCCTGTTACAAGCGTCGAGTGTCCGCTTGAGGATAGCCACCAAATAGCCGTTTTCTAATAGAACAGTTATTTTAGGGTAAACCTCATCGAGTGAATCAAAGACATAGGCGACGGACAATGCCAAGTCACCACGAGGCCCCTCATCAAGCATCCCTCCCCCCAGAGCTTCTAGGGTACGGCTTTGGACATCAAATGAACGCCGTACGAGGGGAGCTCTGTCCTGAAGTCTTGGATCAAGATGCTCCAAGCTAAGAACTTCGATGCTAGAATCATTTGTACCCTCGATAAGCCATGCGGCTTCTTCTAAAGTATCGCGGACTCGTAATCGGCGTTCCCACTCGAATTCATCTGCTTCATCCTCCGCAAAATTTGTATCTGCCTCCGCCTCTGCAGCATTGAGCATGATTTCCATGAAGTGGCGCACCGTAGCCACGTTTTGTAATTTTTGTTCTAGATCTCCTTTCGCGTCAACTTCCCATTGGTGGAGCCCTGGAGTGATTTCAAATTGAGTGGTTTCTAGGAGGACTCTCCCATTCGTGAGGCTATACCATTCAAGATAAAGATTATTTTTCCATACAAAGGGGACAGGTTTGCCCTCATCGATACAGAGTTGAGCCTCTTGTTGAGAAAGTAGTAGTTCTTTGACCTTTTGAGAGGCGGACATATCTCCGACGACACCGCGTTGAAATGGCTGTAAATGTTCCACTTCCCTAGGTTGAGGCATGGGGTTCGGATTTCGAAAATAAATTTTTGTCCCAGCAAGATCCCTCCAAGTATTGCCTTTAAGATAGAGGCGCAAAGGTCTGTTGAGACCTAAGATCTCAATGCTTCCAGTAGTGATACCAGGTGTTGTATTATCAATCCACCCTTTCACGACCGCCTGGTTCAAACGAATCGCCATACATACAATTTATGCTCCAATCCTTCTCAGGTCAATATTTCTAAGGTGAAAAATAAGAGAGAAGGGGAAGAAAGGTGAATTTTAGGCTCAATTATCTTAGAGAGATACAGTCTAAACGCAAAGAGTTCCTATAAGTGTGTGCGATCTCGTATCTTATGGTCAAGATGACTAGTAATGGCATTTTGTGATCAATGTGTATTTTGATTTCATAATTGATTTTTTGTTGTGGAAATGTAATTTGGATGAGTGTGCTTCTTTTATGGAAGTGGTGATTATTCATTATTAATAATAAGATAGAAATATATTATGTGTCGTGTAACATTATTCCTGTTGTTTGTTGTTTCTTTTTTACACAGTAGTATCAAGGCCCAGAGTATAGATGAACTAAGGATTAAGCGTGATTTTGCAGGTTGCTCCTTGGATTGGATGAGTAGAGAGGGTAGGACTTACTTTATCCAACAATCAGAGGATTTAAGCTCGTGGACCTTCGCTCCTGTGATCAAATCAGGAGATGGGTCTATGTTATCTGCTGGGTTTCAGTGTAACCTCCCCAGTATGTTTGTTAGGCTGAATTGGACGGATGTATCAGATGGTGGAGATGCTCGCACAGCAGATTTTGATAATGATGGACTTGGATCATTAGAAGAAATACAGGCATCTCCTCAAACAAATCCGTTATTACCAGATTCAGACGGTGATGGTCTTTTAGATGGATGGGAGGTGGCCTATCATTTAAACCCTACTTCTGCAGATTCGAATAATGACGGCATTTTAGATGCGCAAGAAGACCCTGATCAAGACGGATCTGTGAACCTGACAGAGCAGAGATATAGTGGTAATCCGAATGATGCAAGTGACGGGGGCCATATAAAACAAGGCAGGATTAGACTCATACGCATTAACCTAAGAGTTTCATCATGCTGATCATTTGGCAGTTACGGG
>CAZLQY010000021.1:0-40515 GCA_964561965.1 uncultured Verrucomicrobiales bacterium | reverse complement strand
CGTAACTGCCAAATGATCAGCATGATGAAACTCTTAGGTTAATGCGTATGCCACCCCGCCTCAACAGCTTTATTAAACGGCGTACTCTGCCTACGTTTTATGAGGCATTCCACTTATGACATTGCTCATGCAAAGCCTCGAATAATTCTGTAGCGATTTCAGTATGCAGACAAAACGAGGAAGCCCGAAATTTCGTGCGTATTTCTTGGCGTAGCTGATTTAATGCGGTGACATTTTGAAACAATTCAACAGCTGCATTCTGATAGGATTCATGATCATTACATATCCAATGCTGAAACCCTATTTGAGATAGAATAGAAGCGGTCCTCCTCCCCGCAATACGATCTCCTAACATGGTTATGATAGGAACTCCTGCATAAAGGCTGTCTAGAGTTGTCGCATCTCCTCCGAAAGGAAAGCTATCAAGAACACAATCGATATCATTCCAAATGGCAAGAGACGCGATATCACCATGATCCCCACGGATATCTACACGGTTGAGGTCTACCCCCAAGCTAGAAAGCCTTTCTTTAAAGCGGCTTACCATGAGAGGTTCTTCCAGGTTTTGACGAGCAAAGAGAAATCGAGATCTCGGTAGCCGATTTAAAATGCTCTGAATGCTAATGAGCATTTCATCACTGTATTTTGCAAGGTGATGAATCCCGCCAAAGGTGATATGGCCTTTCCGGTTAGCAGGGGCGACTGACAATAAATCGGCACATTGTGAGGGTGGGGAATAACAGTGATAACCATGCTTTAAAGGTATGACGAGCTCCGTAGATTCTGCCGATTTTTCTGGAGGGTCTGTGATAACATCTGAGATTCGAAAATCTATATGAGCAAACCCTGTAGAACATGCATTTCCTAAATAGTGTCCTTGAAGAGGGGCTACTCGCTTTTTAAAAATCTCAATCCGTCCTTCATTGGTAAATTCATTGATCTCTATGATGATATCTTGTTGATCTTGAATCATTTTATTCTGAGCCTCAATATCTGTTAGTGAAGATATGTCGATGATTTCTGATACGTATTCTTTGACGGCTTCTGTCAGAGCGTCAGAGACGTCATTGCTAAGATATAGGGTGACCTTTTCGTTCGGTTTGTTTTCCGCTCTTGCTTTAAGGAGATTATACAATTGAGTGCCCATATTGTGATGGCGCATACGGCTCGTGATAAAGGCGATGTTTAGCAAATGAGAAGAGTTAGACGGGCTACAATGCCCAATAGTGGAATGTGACCGGGGGTTTACGTGGGGCGTTTGGTGCCATGAACCATAATCTTTAGCGAGCTGTAGAAGTGAATCACTATTGTGCTTAGGGTCATACACCGCGGTCCGGATGAGATAGTGGGCGATGGATGGGTGATTACGAAAATGTTCTGGGTATTGGGCGTGCCTTTGGCTGGCCCAATCACAATTACCAATTTCTAGATGAGCTTGTAGGCCCCAAAATGTATAGGAAACAAAAGAAGTCAGGAGTGGAGGTGCCTCTGCGAGGTGCTGCTGGAGGTTGGCGAACTGTCGTGTTTGCGCGAGTAAACTGGCTAGTCCAAAAAAAGCTCGTTCCGATGAGGAATCGAGTTGCCGTGCTTTTTGATAGGATTGAGCCGCAGCTTTCAATTCCCCAGATTTTTGTAAGGCCTGGCCCATGCCTGCCCAGTATCCGGCTTTTTTGGGAGATTTTTGTAGGGCTTCTGAGAACTTGCCGGCAGCTTCTCCAAAATGCTGATGCACTAAAAGCGCTTCTGCAAGTTGAGAAATGATCTGCTCATCATATGGATTCTTCATGTAGTCAGCCTCACATTTAGCGAGGCTAGAAGGCTGTGTCATGGACATCGGGATCGTTCAAAGGTGAAGCAGGTTTTCTTTTAAGGCGTTCGCTTTTTGCGAAGAATGAATCCTAAACTTCCTGCAATACTTAATAGTATATAGGGAGAGGGCTCTGGCACAATGCCAATGGTGATACTTTGTCCTGGAGTGCTTTCGAACGCCCAATTGATCACAGAAATCGTATCAGGATCAGGCTCTGTCCCTCCGGATGGATCTCTATGCACTGCCAATTGCGCCCAGCCCAGCTGGAATGAATCTGTAGTACCAGCTGCGCGAAATCCATAGGCAACATAGAATGGGACATCTTCTACTGCACTCGCTGGATTGATGGCGATAAGGCTAGTGTCCGACTTTAAATCACTTTCTGTGAAAACATCTCCATCCGATAAAACGTCGATCCTATCCATCATTCTCATCTCATAGGCACTCCCGGAAACATAATCATTCCCTCCTAAAAAGAGCCCCGCAGAGCCAGAGAAATAACCACCGCAAAAGTAGAATGTGGGGCCGCTTGTTGGCGCAGAGTTGCCTACATAATTATCATTCATTTGCAGGTAATTATCAATGCCATCCGCATATGGAGAGGGAGATGGGGTAAATGCCGATATAGCAGCATCAGAGTCATTGGCTAAAAGGGAAAGGGCAGAAGCAATACCAAGGGTACTCGCTAAGTTTGTGTGCGGACTCATATTATTGGGGTTATGATTGGGGTTAATCTTTAGGAATGAGGTGAAAAAGTTACGATGATGATATACATAAGACTTATTGTTTGTAAATAACTATTCTTCCGTTTCTCCTTGAATATGGAGATGAAATAGGAAGAGTCCAAGCGATGACGATTAATCAAAGGTCTCTACCTATCGTAATTTTGTTAGTAGCAATGTTATGGGGGAGTGCCTTTCCTGGGATTAAAGCGATTTATGAGGAATGGGAAAGATTAGGTGTAGATTCTTCCTTTTCAAACAGGCTACTATTGGCAGGAGTGCGGTTTTTCATTGCTGGCATTGCTCTATTAGTCATCGCAAAAACACCTTTCAAAGAGTGGAGGCAAACCCCTAAATTACCACTACTTTTATATAGCCTAGGGCAGACTTATTTCCAGTATGTCATGTTCTATACAGCGTTAGCTGTTTCTAGCGCGGTTTTAGGCGGCTTATTAACGGCAACTGGTAGCCTTTGGTGGTTGCTGTTAGCACCCCTCATTCTGAAGAGCCCGTGGCCGACACCTCTTCAATGGGGTTTATTTGCCATTGGGGCTGCCGGGGTCATCTTTGCCGTGTATCAGCCCGGCAGCGGTAGTGGTGATCCTATGTTGGGTGCATTGTTATTTTGCGGGTCTACTTTAAGTGGATCGATAGGGATTATCATTTTACAACGTGTTTTAAAAACAATGGGAGCTAGAGCGGCAACTGGCTTCGGATTGTTGATAGGAGGTGTGCTGTTGTCTTTGACTGGTTATCAGGCGTGGGGCTCGGCCACTCAGATCTTTTCTCCTAAAATATGGATTCTTACATTCTATCTCTCTTTGGTCTCAGCCGTCGGCTTTGGAGTGTGGAACTATCTGTCTCACCGGTTTCCTGTGAATCTATTAGCGGGATATCGATTTTTCATCCCCATATGCGCAGTCCTCGAGTCTAGCTTATTGGTGAAAGGAGAAGCTCCTGGCTGGGGAATATTCTTTGGGGGAGCGCTAGTGCTAGTGGCCATCGTGGGCCTTCAAAGGGTAAAAGATGTCTAAGAAAACGATCCTTCCAGTCTATATCACACTACACGAGGGAAATTGACTACTTAAGTCTTTGGTAATCAGCAAAAAATATTCACTCTCGTCTAACACATCTTTACGCCGTTCCTCCATTCCACCCACCATTCCTCAGAAAGAAGAACTGGTGGATGCTCTATAGCCCCATTGGAAGGACACTAACAATAATGAGACGACTAAATCGAATAGGAACAATATGTAGCCAATCTCAGTATCGAATCGTCATTTCTAAAAGGTTAGGGTAAGCCTACAAGAGTTTGATTCCATTGCTCTTTTTCATTAAGAAAACAAATTAAACCTGCCTCTTCCATCTGTATTAGGATATTCCAATACATTATGTCTCCCAAAAACGGCAAAGGATCTTTTTTTTCCATTATTTGTTGAAATAGGAGCCCCGCAGACATCGGAGAATTATCAGTCAAAATCTCAATGGTTAGTTTTTTCGTTAAAGACAATTCACTCTTCTTGCTTGGCTGTTCCAATATCTGGCGTAAGGATGCCGTTTTAAAATATGGCAAGAGACAGCCTGATAGACTTTGAACATACTTATGAAACCGTTCTTTATTAGGCTGCGTAAAAGCACTCCAGTGTTTGGAGGCCTCCTCACAGTGCTGAACAGTTAGCAGTTGCTTACTTTGCCAGAGTAAACGCAAGCCTTCAGATGGTAATTGCCCCATCCCTCTGAATTTCACTGTTCCAGGAAACTGATTTGTAGTCACAAGCCATAAGTTTTTAGGCAAGCCCAAACGGAAATATCGACTGAGAAGAAACACAAGGATGAATTGGTCATAAGGATCATGTTCAAACCACAAGATCACATGCCCGTAATCAGAAGGGCTCATTCGCAGAGTTTGGTAAGCCCTCTTTAGCTTTGTATATACTTGGTCATATGATTGACCTGACGATTTGCCATAGCTTTTGTATAAGAAATGAGCACGCTCCTCTATTTTATAGTCGTAGCTAACTGGGCCGACACAAAAGGGATCTGAGAATTCTAAAAAATCACCACCAAACCCAGCCTTCACGAGGGATTTCTCAATGTCAGACCCACAACGAATGTGCAGAGAGTTCTCAGGTTCGTCTAAAACGTTTGTCTTCGTATCAACCTGCCCCTTAAGCGATTGCATCAACAAAATGTGATGTTTTAATTGGCTCCAAGTCTTGCAACCTAGCTCTCGTGAAATAACTAACTGTGCGTCAGAAATCTTTGGGGTAAACCTCTCCATATTATGCTCTTTATGAACAAATTTGGGATGACTGGTTTGAAAACGTGATACTGCGTCACTTGCACCTACCTGAAACCCTTTAAGGAGTTCCTTCGCCTGCTTTTTTTGTTGCTCTAAATTGAGCCTAAACGTATTTTGCATGTTTTACCTTTCTCTCATTTCTGTGTCCGCCCTCAGAAAGAAAAAGGTTATAGTATTAGTTCGTTGCCGGGCGCAGCCCTTTTCGCGGACACGAGAGCTTTGGCACGCTCGTATTTAAAAAGCCAAAGATTTAGGGCTAAGTCAAGAAAAGTAGGTAAATACCCACACTGTACGAGAAAAATTGATAGAGATGCTGGAGAACTCAGACACTCATAAAACTGCCGTAGTTCTATAGGCTCTCGGCCTTTCCATGTTTCTCCATAAATCGGGGCGGACGGGTCTGATCTGTTACTGATCAAATGCTTTTGCCTTTTCCCATTCTTCATCCATGCGCTCCGTGCTAACCTCAGTAAGGGAAAGCCCCTCTTTTGTTAATTGCTCTTCAACATACTGAAATCTCCCTAGGAATTTCTCGTTCGTACGAGTTAAGGCAGCTTCGGGATCAATCTTTAACTTGCGAGCTAAGTTCACCGTCACAAATAGTAAGTCCCCTATTTCTTTCTCCAGTGCGATGCTTGCGGCCAGCCCTTCCTCATGCTCCGCTAGTTCTTCTTCCACCTCGCCTAGCTCCTCTTTGACTTTACCTATAATCTCTTTCGCATTCGGCCAGTCAAACCCCACTTTCGCTGCTTTTTTCTGAAGCTTTGCTGCTCGCAACAAACCTGATAAACCATCTCCTACCCCGTAAAGGTATGGTTTCTCTTCTGTCCCTTTTTCTCGCCTCTTGATCTCCTCCCACTGCGCTAACACGCTCGAAGTATCCTCCACATCACTATCTCCATAAACATGTGGATGCCGGCGAACTAGTTTTTCAGACACACCTCTAGCCACATCATCAAACGTAAACCGACCGCTTTCTTCCGCTAGCTCTGCATGAAATACTACCTGTAATAATACATCACCCAGTTCTTCTTTGAGGTGATTCCAATCTCCACGTTGGATCGTATCCACTACTTCATAAGCCTCTTCCAACATATTAGAAACAAGGCTTTCGTGCGTCTGCTCCGCATCCCATGAACATCCCCCTGGCGCCCTAAGCCGATGCATAATTGCCCGTAGGCGTAACATCTGTCGCTCATTTTCTGGACATTCGATCATTTCCGCATCGGTCATGGCAATCTCATTCATCGTTAACACCATTCAATATCAATGCCCGAGGTGCAAGAAACATCCTTGTGATGGAAACCCTTCATAGGCTAATTAGTCATCATCATTCCAATCATCATGCCTCATTTTATCTTAGCCTCAGGTTCTCCACGCCGCCGTGATCTCTTACTTCATGCAGGAATGCACTTCGATGTCATCCCATCTCCAGCTGATGAGATTCACGATAGTTCTATCCCTCTTAGAGAACTCTGTGAACATAATGCAAGGGCGAAAGCCTCTGCCATTGCCTCTGACTACCCTGAATCCGTTGTCTTAGGTGCTGATACTCTCGTTTATCTGGATAAGACCCCTCTGGGAAAGCCTAAGACAAAACAACAGGCCGCTCAAGTCCTAGCCTCACTCTCTGGCCGTACCCACTCTGTCTGCACAGGCCTCTGTATCGTACAGGGTGAACGGGTCCTCCCTTTTTCAGAAATAACAGAAGTCACCTTTAAAACCCTCAATCATACGATCATAGAGCATTATATGAGTCTTGTTGACGTTATGGACAAAGCTGGGAGTTATGCCCTCCAAGAGCACTCTGATATGATCGTGGAAAGCGTTCTGGGCGATCGGTCCAATGTTATAGGCCTACCCGTACAAAGAACTCTTCTTGAACTCGCAAATTTCGGATTGCAGCCTCAATCCTAACACGTAAGATCTCCAAGGATGGAACGATACCCTCTACTCTTTAATCCCAATGCGCGGAGCCAACGCGGCAAGCGTGCTCTAAGCTTCGTCATGAAGCACGCTACCCGCTTCGCTCTCTATGCCACAAAAGACGCTGATGATGCGACGGAGCTGGCGGCTAAGTTCGCACAAGAGGGCTACCCCATCATTATTGCTGCAGGGGGAGACGGCACCCTAAATGCCGTCGTACAAGGCTTGGCAGGTTCAGAAACAGCACTAGGCGTGCTACCAACAGGTACAATGAATGTCTTTGCTCGGGAACTGGGAATCCCTGTACCCAACCTCCAGCAAAGTAATCTCGACAAAGCCCTAGCTGTCATTGATGAAGGCTTCATCAAACATGTCGATCTCTTCCATGCCAACCAAGCACCTTTTGTCCAAATGGCAGGCGTAGGCTTCGATGCCCAAGTCATTGAAGAAACGACTTGGGAGGCGAAGAAAATGATAGGCCCCATGGCCTACCTCATGTCCGCCGTCCGAGTTCTCGGAGAAAACCCGACAAAGATGAAAGTCATCACAGACCAAGGAAGAACGGAAGAGGGTGTGGCTGTGCTGGCTGGAAACGGCTCCCTTTACGGAGGACAAGTGAAACTTTTCAACCAAGCAGATAATGGAGATAACCTGGTCGACATTTTAATCTTCAAAGAGTCCGGCTATAAATTGCTTCTAGATTCCATGAAAGGTCTCGCAACTGGTGAAATACAAACAGGGAAATCCTCTGTAACATACTTACAAGCTGAAAGCTTCAAAGTGATTTGTGACGCCGAAGTCCCTGTCCAAGTCGACGGAGAATGGTCTGGGCGCTCCGAAGTTGTCCACTTCCGGCCCTCCGCGAGTAAGCTCCGTGTACTTGCGCCTGAAAACCCCACAGCAAGCTTTGCCCAATCATTAGTCGAATGGGTGCAAACTATCAGTAAATTAGATAAGGATGAGCAACAGAGCTAGTCACAGCAGCACTGTCAGGACTCTACGGAGATGGTTAATCTGGTATCCTCTTTTGTTTCTCGGTGGTTGCTTCATCCTCATATTCTGGGCTGACTATCAAACAAAACAATCCGCTCTGGGGAATATGTATGACTCCGCAGATGCCGTCCCCCCAACAAAGGTCGCCCTTGTCTTCGGTTGTTCTCATAAAATCCAAGGCCGGCCAAACCTTTACTTCACCTACCGAATGGATGCGGCCCAGGCCCTCTGGGAACAAGGAAAAGTAGAGGGATTCATCGTCTCTGGCGACAACCGAACGAAATATTACAATGAACCAAAAGAGATGAAAGCAGCTCTCATCCAACGTGGCATCCCGGCGAAAAATATTCTCTGTGACTACGCAGGTCTACGCACTCTAGACTCTATCATTCGAGCGAAAGATATCTTCCAGTGTGAGCAACTCATTCTTGTCTCTCAACAATTCCACAACGAACGTGCTTGCTACATTGCACAGCACCATGACATCGAGGCCGCCGCCTTCAATGCTAAAGACGTAAACTCAAAGCAGGGGCTACAAACCAATCTACGAGAATACCTCGCTAGAGTAAAAATGATGTTAGATCTCTACATCCTGGGCACTCGCCCTACCCATTTAGGGGAGAAAGAAGAAATCACATTTTAACTTTGCTATAAATCAATAAATATATCATCTAAATCTTTACTTTCCACACCTCTGGCGGAACGATATGATCTGAATAACACTTATCGCCAAAACTCTCCTACTCTTGTTCATCATTCCTTAATTACAACTTGATTCCAACCTATCTCATGAGACCATTATCATCTATGAACAATATATTTCAACGAGCACTCTCCATCATTTTGCTTGGAACCATTTGCTCTTTCTCTTTTGGAAATGAAATAAAAACTCTGAAAGTGGGGAAAAAACCTGAAAGTGTGTGCAAGGCCTTCGGGGGTAAACTTTACGTCTCCATCATCAACGGCACTGAGCCAGGAGATGGGAGTATCGCTGTCATAGAAGGAGATTCCGTACGCACATTTACAAGCGGCCTCGATGATCCAAAAGGCATGGCCTTTATCGATCATCAAATTATTGTTTCCGACCGAACAAAAATCTGGAGTATCAACGCAGAAGGAACAGCAAAGGTACTCGTCGATAAAAAAGATTTCCCCCGTGAAATCACCTTTCTCAATGACATTGAGGCCAGCCCTGATGGGAAGCATATCTATGTGACTGATATGAGTAAACCAACCTGGATGTTTGACCCAAAGGGCGATCGTAAGCTCTGGCCCAAACAATCAGAACACGCTATCGCGCCAATGACAGGATGTGTCTACAAAGTTTCATTGAGCGGGAACGTCATCCCCTCTGCCCCTCCTGGAAACAAACTCATGCCTGGCCCAAACGGAATCACTGCCACACATTACCGGGGAAAAGACGCTCTAATTATGGCGGACTTTTTCACAGGTAATATTGTAGCGTGGGACGGAAAACACTTTAAAGTCATAGCAGATGGTTTCCGCGGTGCTGATGGCATCTCTATTCAAAACAACGTCCTCTATATCTCCAGCTGGACGAGAGGCAAAGTGTGGGCACACGATTTAATGGCTCAGTCCACCACAGAGATTTCCTCTAATTTCACCGCAGCAGCAGATTTTTATCACGATAAGGCTAACAACTTACTTGTCGTCCCTGACTCATTAGAAGGGACGATCACATTCTTACCTTGTCCTCAAATCTCGCGCCCAGTCACAGTCCGCCCAGTTGTACAAACAGCAAAATGGGCCCTCAAATGGTGGAAACCTCGGCATCAACAAAAACTGCTTGAGCGAACCAGCAAACAAATTGACCTTGTCTTTTTAGGAGACTCCATCACTCATGGCTGGGAAAAACATAATATCGATGAATGGAATAATATCTATTTAAAACAACATGCTCTCAATCTAGGAGCTGGAGGCGACCGTACAGAACACGTACTCTGGAGAATCCAAAATGGAGCTTTGGACAAGATCTCCCCAAAAGCCCTCGTCCTACTCATCGGTACTAACAACTCCAATAAAGGCCATCAACCGGAAATGACAGTATTAGGAATAGAAACTATTCTTGATGAAATCACATGGAGGCTCCCTGATACCAAGGTGATTCTACTCGCCCTATTCCCACATGGAGAAAAGCCACACAGTCAAACTCGCGCGCCAAACGACATCGTCAACACTCTACTAGAAGGCAAAACATTTCCTAAAAACGTACAGTTCCTAAATATCAACGATGTGTTTCTTGATGACAATCAAGTTCTATCAAAAGACATCATGCCAGATGGGCTGCACCCTAATGCGAAAGGCTACTCTCTCTGGTATGAGGCTATGAAACCTCATCTTGAAAAGATCCTAAACCCCTAAATCAATAGGCCCCTAGGCCTTCACTCCCTGTTTCCCCTAGGCTGCTAAGCTCCATTTGAGCAAACGCGGCCAAACTCTCAGCGACGGACCAATACAAAGGGGTATGTAAAGAGGGGTACAAAAAGATCTCTCCTTGATAGAGCTCACTGTTATAACACTCTGGCATACGAAATGAGGGGAGGTCAAATACCTCCATTTCCCCATCCACTTGTTGTAATGATTTCTCACCTGAGCCTGTCACTAGCGAGAGGCCCATTTTAAAGTACTTCTGCTGCTTTTCCAAGTATGTCTGATTCTTCTCCCGGAGATATAACTCTCCGAAAGCTGTGGATAACTGCCAGATAAAATGCGTCCATTGAGCTTCATGACCTTGAGGAACAAGCTTACCCCGTTGAATAAATTCACTCACCCCTGAACTATCTCCCGAAGGGCTATCATACAGCTCACTAAGTTGATGACTCACCGTCTTTGTATAATAGCTAAAACCTTGGTAAGAATCCCCTAAATAGCGCTTGGCGCCATAGTCTGATACCAAGCTTTCCACAGCATCTATCGTGCGATCACGTAGAGCATTTTGTCGCTCAGCATCTACAAGGGGAAACACATCTAACATCAATAAATAAATCAGAGAAGAGTCCGCCTCACGATAACGAGCATCACCGTGATCATATGTTGGGCTCTCGTACGGAATCGCTTTCTGTAAGTGTTCCACCCCTTGGCTCATCAAAGAGTCTAGCAGGTCTTCATCCACTTCGAGCCACTTTGCGGCTTTGATTTTAGCTAACAAAGAGACTTCCCAGCTAAGAACAGAGGTACGTACCGCTGCTATTTCTTCCCAAGACCCCCCATTTTCACAGCGACTGAAATCAACTGCTTTCAGAAATGGCACGACGAGACGAAGAAGCCTTAGGTGTTTCTCCGTCAAAGCCTCATGATCTATCCGACCATATTCTACGGCCTCCAAGACGTAATAGCATGCTATTTGCCAAGCATCCTGTTGATGCATCCATGGTTCATCCTTAGCCGCATTCATGTTTGATTCGATATCTAAAAAGATATGGGGCCATACATGGGGGTCCTTCTCATCCACCCTTCCTTCAACTATGGCCTCAAATCTCTCTAATTGCTGGCACGAGGACATCACAGTAAGAGATGACAGTAATAACTCCCGGCCTCGATCTCTCAACTCCTCACTATACCAACTAACTCGGCTACTCGTTTGCAACAACCGTGCTCCGATGATCGCATTATCGCGAACCCAATAATTGGTACCCATAGGCCACATATGAGTAGAGCTAGCTCGGTTCATTAATAATGTCTTTTCTTCACCGTCCCTATCAGTCCAAAGGACCGTTTCTGTATTCAATTCAAAAGTTCCTCGTTCCTCAAGCCGTTCATACAACGCCTTAACAGAACAGTTAGATTCCACCCATCCCGCAATTTCTTCATTACGATACGGTAATTGATCTACGAAAACTCCTGGGCGAGCATTCACCCCTTGATAAAGCTCCGCTATTAGAGCCTTATCACTCTCAAATAAATAATTAGAATTATGAAGCATACTATCTCTGTTCCATGAATGTATTTCTCAACCCTCCCCCACAACTATTCCTGTACATTATAGCAATGGTGTCTGGAATGGAGGATGAACTCTCTCTTCTCCGATATCTAGGGGCCTCTCTATCACCTTCACTCTCTCCGGAAGACTCCCTAATTGTTGGGCCTTAAACTGGCCTGGCTCAACAATAAGAAATTTTAAATAATTAAATCTCAAAGTGAACCATAAGCTCTTCACCCTTGTATCCCGTATATCTAAGGTTTCAATCGGATACCGAGTCTCTCTCCATAAGGCTTTCACATCCGAATTCGCCACACTTAAGGAACGTAACCGCAATCCTTCTAAGACACTATAGCCAAATTCTAAGTTCTTTAAACCTTTCCCTCCTAATCGAAGGCTTGCTCTTGAAGAATTATATTCAAACCACCCATCCTTCCATTCAGGATTAATACTTTTCAAATAAGCGTGAATGATCGAAGCGCGCTCATGTAGACTATCTCTTTTCACTCGATCAAGGACAACGAGCTGAAGGCGATAAGGTTCATGTTTAATACGCTCAATAGCTGTCACGATTTGTTCTACTGTAAACCTTTTCGTATCCGTTTTCTCTTCGGCAAATTCCCGTGCTAATTGGTAAATATCTCCTCTGTATTTTGTCTGTTCAAAATAAGAAATTGCCTCATCACACTTATGATTTAAAAACATTAAGATTCCTAACTCTTGTAAGAAGGTCACATTCGTGGGGTCATCCACTAAGCTAGTTTTTAATAAATGTAATGCCTTACGTATATTTCCTTCATTTAAAAAGCGGTGAACTATGCGAATGATTGAATCTTGGTTTTTTGCGTTTACTTTTTCTAACTCACTCAGCCCGGCCTCATAAAGCTGTAACGTATCTTCGACTTCCTTCTTCGCAACACTTGTACGCCCGCGATGTTTTTCTGCCTGCCTCTGGGCTTTACGCGCCAGTCTCTCGCTACGCACAGCTCGCTCTGCTTGATCTTCCGCTAAATTTCTAGCTTGGGTAGCGACACGCTCCTTCTCCGAGAGAGCTCTAAAGGAGATAAACGTCCCCAAGGAAGCTAAGCCGATGAAAATAACTAGCGTCCAACAAAACTTCCGGTTTCTTTGGAAAAATAATTTCAACTGAGTCAGGACACCCGCTTCCTCTGCTTCTGTTGCAAAACCAGTTAAATAACGCTGAACCTCATCTCCTAAATCCTCAGCAGAGCTATAGCGCTCCTCTGGATCCTTACTGAGAGAGCGCATGACCACTGCATTAAGAGATTCAGAAATATTATGATGTGGGGCACGCCTCAAAGGCTCCACAATATCACCTTCTCTACATTGGCGTAATACTGTTTCGACTTCCCCGGAAATAGGCCTCTCTAATGTCAATAAACTATAGAGAATTCCACCTAATCCATAAATATCTGTTGTAAAAGAAATCTCTTCATCAGATTCTAACTGCTCTGGCGCCATATATCCTGGCGTTCCCTTATATTCACGGAAAAGGTTCACAGAATCCAGTAAATCTGGGTGCAAAAGCTCTCGATCAAACTCTAAAGAATCATCACCTGCTAAGACACGCCCTAAGCCCCAATCACAAACCAATACTTCCCCGAAATCTCCGACCTGAATATTGGAAGGGTTCAAATCGAGATGAATCACATTCTTAGAATGTGCATAGGCCACAGCATCACAGACCTTCACAAAAATCGCCAATAGTTCTTCCCGTGTATAGGCCTGCATGACCTCATCATCTCGCGAACGAATCTTTGCGATGACATCGTCTAGAGAACTTCCCTGTTTGAGATCCATCGTAAAATAGGGGCGCTCATCCTCCCCCACGCCCACATCATGAATTGTAATAATGTTTGGATGGTCCAACGACGCTGTCAGCCAAGCTTCATGAATAAATGGATCATACAAATCCTCTGGCGCCGCTGTTTTAAGCCTCGCCATCGCTAGATAACGCTTACTTCGTGCATCATAGACTCTTGAGATCTCTTTCATGCCCCCAACAGCAAGATCCTCGCGGAATTCGTACCGTTGGAGAATGTTAGAAAGCTCATACCACGAAGGGTTAATTTCCTTTGTATCTACAGATTCAAACTCCTCTGCTAATGCATAGAAATTTTTCACTCGGGAATCGACAGCAGCCCCTTTTCTCAAGTTAGAATCGCCTGGATTCACTTAAACTCCATCTCTTTCATCATCGCGTGGACCTCTTTGATCAAACGTGATTTCACGCGATTTTTTAATGTATAAACAGAATCACGTGAGATCCCCAGCTTTTCGCTAATTTCTTCAGCCGCCACCCCATCTAGACTCATCGAAAAAACCTCAACGGCTTGCCCAGAAAAAATACCTCGCATTCGATCAAGTGCAAAACTCGTTAGGTATGCCATCCACTCGTCCTCCACCAGTTTCTCCATGTCCTCTTGGCTAGTTTTATGCAGTACATTGGCGATATCTTGCTCCTTCTCCATCAGCTTTCTTCGGCTCTTAATCGAAGAAAAATAGTCATATGCTGCATTTCGAACTACTCGCCCAAGCCAAGTTCTAAATTTCGCCAATCTAGGATTATATGTATTAAGGTTTTTCCAGAGTTTTAGTAAAATCTCCTGCACCAAGTCATCACTATCTGCTACATTAATATTCATCCGTATGAGGATATGATAGATGAAATTTTCATAATACTTCACGAAATCAGTCCACGCATGCGTATCATTGGGGTTCTTCGCCCTCGATATTAATGTCATACTAGTTTTCCACTCTTCGCTCATAATTCCTCCTTGGATAATAGAAAAAACTCAAAGCTTGCCAAGAACTAACAAGACGAATTACATCACTAAATTAACGAGACATAATATCAAATTCAGCTACTTTCTGCACCATGTTGATCACAAAACACCCCCCGGCTCCATAAAGTCCGATTTAGGGCGTTTCCGATCAGATTACCTTCACTATTTCAACTTTATAGAAACTTCTTGTTTTGGCTCCACTTTCACTCCTTCGATGGCGTTGAAAGCCTGTGCCGCAGCATCTCTATCTTCTATTTCTGATATTTTCTTCAACGCCTCGGCGTTTTGTAGCATTTTATCTACTTGGACATCTGCCGTGATGACACTATTTCCTTCGACAAAGCTCGCATTTGTTTCCTCAATACCCCCCTCAAATACTAGTTTCATCGTCATACGCATACCAGCAAACATCTCCTTCACCATTTCTAGTTGAGCAGGATCTATATCTTCCAGTTGACCCAGCTCACCTAAGCCCATATCATCCTCGTCATTCTTAAGAGTCAAAACGCCATCTTCATAGAAAAAGTTCTGTTTCTTTTCTTTTTCCCCTAATTCTGGAGCAGCCTGTTCCCCTATACTTCCGAGGGCCTCAGGGCCATTATACCGTAATTGATTGATATCTTGAAAAGCGTACACACTGATGGCCCCCTTTAATGCTCCTTTTTCTGCTGCCTCTGCCTTTACAAAAGTCACCCCTTCACCCATCTGCTTCGCTCTCTCCTTCGATTTTTCAATATCTAGCATAGCTTCAATAGGGTTCCCTGCTTCTCCTCCCATTCCCATCATCTGCTGCACTTTCTTATCAAAGTACACAGCCTCCGTCACTGTCCCACTACCGTCTTTATTCAAAGTGATCGTAGACTCCGTGACTAAGCATGAATTTAACCCAACCAAGGCCATTAGACCTACCAACGTTGCTATCAATTTATGATTCATATAATTATTACAATCTTTTTACTTCATTTGGACCTTCATATTGATAGCACAGCTTGGGACAATGACGATGACAATCTATACCTTCCTGAGTTTTTCCATCTGATTGAAAATTCTCAGTTGTCAGAGCATCTCACTAAGTTATCCTCCCTTTTAATTGCCATGTCTGAGCCCAACGCCGTAGAAATCCGAAATCTTTCCAAAACGTTCAAAAACTCCTTTCGGAGCAAGCCCTTACTTGCTGTCGATCAAGTTTCACTTCGTATTGCCCCTGGACAAGTCTATGGATTAATCGGGCCCAATGGATCTGGAAAATCTACGACGATGAAAGCGCTCCTCGGTCTACTAGCGCCTTCCTCGGGTAGTTGCCACGTTTTTGGCCATGATTCCCTCAAAGTTGACTCCCGAAACGATATAGGTTTCTTACCAGAAAATCCTTATTTCCACAAACATCTGACAGGAGAAGAAACCGTTCGTTTCTTCGGAAAACTCTGCGGGATCCGTGGCAAACAACTGAAAGAGCGAACAGCTGAAATGCTTGATTTAGTGAGTCTTACTGATGCTAAAGATAGGCGCCTAGGAGGATATTCTAAAGGAATGCTTCAGCGCATTGGTCTAGCTCAAGCTCTCGTCCAACATCCTAGATTAGTCGTTCTTGACGAACCGACAGCTGGAGTGGACCCCATTGGCTCAAGAGAAATCCGAGATCTTATCCTAGGCTTTAAAGAACGCGGAATCACTGTATTCCTCTGTTCTCATTTGCTCGAACAAGTTCAAGAAGTCTGCGATACTGTAGGCATTATTTTCAAAGGAAAACTCGTGAACCAGGGATCTATCCAGGAACTTACCTCCATTGAAGACCAAACAGAATTTGTCCTGCGCAATGCAGACGAGGAGCTTTTAGCTCAAATCTCAGCACTAGTAACATCCTCTCATTCCGCCCAGATGGTCCGCTCTGGAAGGCCAAGAACGACACTAGAGCGCCTCTTCATAGAAACAGCCCGTCATACAAACAACTAAAGGCTCTCTGCCCATGACTCTATTCTCACCATCACGTATCTGGGTAATCACAACAAATACCTTCACGCAACTTGTGCGGATGAAGGTGTTTTACTTCCTCATCGCCTTCGCCGTTCTTGCGGCAGGATTCAATTTACTAGAATTTGACACAGGTGCCACTAATACCTCGGAACAAAAGCTCCGCTCCATAAAGAGCCTCTCCTTTTTCATCATGCGCTCTTTTTCCATTGTGTTTGCCATAGCGGCGACTGCAATTTTAATACCGAAAGACATCGAAGATCGCACACTGTACACAATCCTATGTAAACCCGTTCCTCGCCTAGATTACCTCATTGGTAAATTCCTGGGAGTCTTTCTCCTCATGGCCATCGCCATCACAGGGATGGCTGTCGTTCTCAACGGCATTATTCATTATCACACCGTCTCTGCTATGTTAGAGGAAAGTAACCGCTATCAGGCTGAGGGTGTCTCCCCAGAAGCCATCGCCATCCGCATGAATGAGCTGCGCCGATTTGGCGCCACCTGGTCACTACAGCTTGCCTGTGTAGGCATACTCATGGAGGCCACACTCATCGCAGGAGTAGCGCTACTTATATCGACATTTTCTAGCTCCACCCTATTCACTATTGTCAGCACAGTAGTCATCTTCTTCATCAGCCATTTCCAGGCAGATGCCCGGGAGTACTACCTCAGTAAACAGACACTTGGTGAACGAGGGCTGTCGACTTATTTCACACAATGTGTTGCTCTCATTTTCCCAGATCTTCAATTATTTGGTGTGAGTGATGGCCTTCTTAAAGGAGAAAAAATTAGCTTCTCTGCCATGGGCCAACTTGCTCTGACGATGCTACTTCAATGTGGAGTCTATCTCTCGCTCTCATGGTTTGCCTTCCGAAAAAAAGAGTTTTAAACCCATGCCCACCTTCTTCACTCAACTTTTTGTATGTCTCACGGCTCTCATGATAGCCGGCTGGCTCCGCATGGGCCCTGAGCAAGCTCTGACAAAGGAATTAAGAGACTCTAAGCTACTCCCTCCAGCCATCGAGGCTAACACCCGTGAGAAATTAGGGCAAAAAGGCCTCGTTGCCTCACTCGGCGGCATACGCCCTACACTGGCGAGTATCGACCATATTCGAGCAATAACACACCAATATAATAGAGACCTTCTCTCCATGGAAGAGATGATTCAAAATACCGTGGAACTCGAGCCCCATGTGCCATTTTACTGGGATACAGGATCTTGGATGCTAGCTTACAATGCTTCCTCTCAATGCTTGGAGGACATACAACTCCCTCCCCTGCGCCGGTCAGTCCTCCACAAACAATACATCAAAAAAGGGTATGACATGCTCGACAAAGGCATCAAAACAAATCCTAACAATATGCAGTTAAGATTTGCCCAAGGCCGTTTAGCCAGCAGCCGTTTTCATTTACCCGATTATGAAGATGCGACCAGAATCTATCAGGAAGCCCTTCGCACAGCCGAGCGGCTAGACTACCCAGATCCAGTACTCAGACATATTCACCTAAATATACTCTATAACCTCTGCAGAGTGCCATCGCGGACAGCAGAAGCTTACCGATTCGCTAGGCAACTCTATGATGCATCGACGGATTATCATTTCCCCAGCCTCCAATGCATCCTCTTCACACTACAAAATACGGAAGACATCTCAAAGGCAGAAAAAATTCCCCTCCAAAAACTACTTGGCCCACCTAACGAGGCTATTCAATTACTTTCTAATTACTCAAAGCGAGAGATCCAAGGCTACCCGATGGATGGCGTCGAAGAAGCACTTCAAGAACTCCAAGCACGCCCAATTTTCCCCTTAAGCCCAGAGGACAGAAACTCCTTCTACACACCTATGAGGCGTTGACACCCCCTACTCTGATAACGAGCCACCGTTCCACCAAATTTACGAAGCTAATTCGTTCAAGTGATTGTGAAATCATTTCCCCAAAACCACTGTTTCCAGACAGATCTCGCACCAAGAGAAGACCTTTGTTCTTTACTCCCCTATAAAATCCTAGAAAACACCTCTCTCAAACCATTACAAACAGAAATAAAAAATCTCTACTAACTGAATGTTTTTTGATAGAGAAACTTACGCTATAATCTTCACTATTTTGTTCTTTTAAGTGAAAAAGAAACATATTTTAGAACTAGTCGTACATTGAAATGTCCCGCCCGCAAACTGCGCCCAACCGGCCTAATCACTCTTAATTTTTCAAACCATCCGTGCAATACACAGCTTATGAAAATGATCATCCTATTACTACTGGCCCCCTTAAGTACTGCTGAGGTTATTTGGAAACCTTCTCATAATGACCCTCCTGTCACCCCCGAAATAGAGGCCAAAATTATGAGCGCCCTCCCGGACAAGCCAATCATAACGCCCTCAAAAAAACATCGCATCTTACTCTTTAGTGCGACAGCTGGGCATCGCCATGCTAGCATCCCAACAGGAAAGTTTGCTTTTGATAAAATGGGTCAAAACACTGGTATCTACGAGTGCCTGATCAGTGATGATTTAGAAAATTTTGAACGCTCAAAACTAAAGACCTTTGATGCTGTTGTCATGCTCAATTCCACAGGCTACTTTTTTATGCCTTCACTAAAACGTGACAAAGAAAAATATACCGAGGAAGAGTGGGCTTGGCTAAAGAAAAGACATGATAGATTAGAACAAAATCTAGTCCAATACGTAAACGATGGCGGAGGACTCATTGGTATTCACGCCGCCACAGATGCTTGCTCACATGATTCAGATTACATAGACGTCATTGGAGGCAAATTCTCCGGGCACCCCTGGAGCTCTACACAAGAATCTGTCATTAATATAGAAGATCCAAACCATGCTCTGAACAAACCTGTCTTTGGTGACATGACCAATTTCAATCTCATCGAAGAAATTTACCAATTCAAAGACGGTACATGCTCCAGAAACAAATTAAGAGTACTTCTCAGTCTAGATGCTGAAGCTAGTGAAACACCCAAAAATGAAATACGGCGGAGTGATGGAGATTTCCCTGTTTCCTGGATCCAAAAAGTTGGAACTGGTCGGGTATTCTATACTAGTATTGGCCACAGAGAAGACGTCTACTGGAATCCTCTCATTCTGAACCATTATCTATCTGGGATACAATTTGCTACTGGCGATCTTGCTGCCGACACTACACCTAGTAATCAAATTCAACTACCTCATTTAAATCCGTAAAATTTATATACCATTATGGCATTAGCACACCACAAACATTTACTACTCTTCTTTCTTACCTTTCTATTCACAAATCACTCTATAATCGCTGTAGAGGGGAGAACTGAATACGAACAAGTCTGCGGAGCATGTCATGGTATAGATGGGAAAGGTGGCCCTGGGGGGCAATTCCCACCATTAGCAGAAAGTGATTGGATCCATAAGGACTCCTCACGCCTCATCCAAGTTATGTTACATGGATTACAGGGGCCTATCCATGTCTCTGGGAAACAATATAACCTCATGATGCCACCTCAGGGCGGGGCACTAACCGATACACAAATCAAATCTATTACGAATTATGTGAGAGGAGCGTGGGGAAACTACCTACCTGAAATAGATCTCGAAGAAGTCAAAAGACAACGAGGCCTCACTGTCAACCAAACCGAACCTTGGACAGAACAACAACTCGATGATCTTTGGCCTCTACCTATAGAACAAGGCCCATTAGAAAATCTAATCGCGACCTTCTACAAAGGGAGGTTTGAAATGATGCCAGATTTCTCACAACTCGAGATTCACTCTGAAGAAGAAGAATCAGGAGGGTATTTTGACCTCAAACAAACTGACCTCACCGATGGTTATGCTGTCGTCTGGGAAGCAGAGTTAGAAGCCCCAGCAAACGGTCAATATGATTTCAATTTAAGCTCCAAAGGTGGCGCTAGACTATTTATCAATGATAAGGAAGTCGTCTGGATCAAAGGAGTCGAATCGACCCATCGCCGCATGACAGGTAACACCGAGCTAAAAAAAGGGAAATTTAGCATTAAGCTCGAGTATTTTTCCAATCAAGGAAAAGGAAAAATTGCATTGTGGTGGAACGGGCCAGAAAGACCATTCCAACATCTATCAACCACTCGCCCTCCTGCACAAAAAGCAACTTGGAAGCCAATCATTATCGAAGCAAAAGAACATCCCATTATATACCGAAACTTCATCACAGGAGGCTCGGCAAAAGCGATAGCAATAGGGTATCCAGAAAAAATAAACACCGCATTTAGTGCAGAAACACTAGGCCTACAGCTACTATGGCAAGGACCATTCGTCGATGCAGGAAAACATTGGACGGACCGAGGGAAGGGATTCCAAGATCCGGCAGGAGAAAACATCGTTCAGCTCATCAAACATCCCGCATTTGCCACTATTGATAACAACTCTACAGATTGGGTCAAACAATGGCCTAAAGATTGGCAAAAGGGCTTAAACCCTCAATTTAAAGGTTACAAGCTAGACCAAAAGCGAAGACCTGAATTTATTTACGAAGTAGGTGGAGTCACGTTCTATGACAAATCGGTAATTACATCTCCTAACACAATAAAACGCAGCATTAAAATAGTAGCTACTCATTCTTCCTCAACCGATCTTTGCATGCTGCTATCCAAAAACAAAGCGACAATGATAGACTCACATAGTTTTCAAATTGAAGACCTCATGCAAGTCAACATAAAGCCCGTGGAGTTTGCCTCTCCCTCATTCACAACACAGGGGTCTTCTCTATCACTCCATCTTACACCTGGCCTTCACCATTTAGAGATCACCTATTCTTGGAAATAAAAAGTCTCATTATAGAACCCATTTAACTTTAGCGATTCAACAGACTAAACCTCTGCCCTTTTTCATGAAAACAATGCATTACATCCATCTTCTGGCATCTATCATATTTACTCTTTCTGTGTATGGTGAACAACCTGACTATTATAAGACGGAATCGATACCCATGCCTCCAGGAGAAGTGATGGAGATTAGTTCTATAGCCCTTCTTCCCGAAAAGAACCTCGCCGTGGGAACTCGCCGTGGTGACATCTGGATCTGTAAAGGAGCGTATGGAGATGACCTTAGCCAAGTAACTTGGAAAAAATTTGCACAGGGTTTACATGAACCCCTCGGAATGTTTTGGGAAGACGGTTGGCTCTGGATTACTCAACGCCCAGAAGTCACTAAAATTCGAGATGTTGATAGCGATGGGCTGGCAGACGAGTTTCTCACTGTATCCTCTCCTTGGAACATTGATGGCAACTACCATGAATACGCTTTCGGTTCTGAGCCGGATAACAATGGGGATATTTGGGTAGTCTTATGCCTAACAGGATCAGGAGGTGCCTCAAAAGACTCCTTATATAGAGGCTGGGGCTTCCGAATCGGAAAAGACGGCACAGCGGAGCCTGTCGTCAGTGGTGTCCGCTCACCTGGAGGCATAGGGTTCAATGCTCTTGGAGATCCATTTTATTGCGATAACCAGGGTTCATGGAATGGAAGTTCATCACTCAAACACCTGAAAGTAGGGGGATTTATGGGAAATCCCAGTGGCCATGTCTACTTTAACCAACAAGACAAACTAAAGGAGCCTAAACCTCCTGTTAATGGTTCCAGAATAGAAACTGAGCGAGCACGAATCCCCAACCTCGTCCCTCCAGCCGTCATCCTTCCCCATTCCATTATCGGTAATTCCCCTACAGCGATTATCACGGATAACACGGAAAATAAATTCGGCCCATTTTCAGGGCAAACTTTAATAGGAGAGCAATCACAATCACAGGTTCAACGAGTGTATTTAGAAAAAGTGAACGAGGTTTATCAAGGGGCTGTTTGGCACTTTCTCGATGGTTATCTATCAGGAATCATACCTATGCGCCTAAGCGACGAAGGTTTTCTTTTTGTAGGAGGTAGCAACCGAGGCTGGGGCTCTAAAGGCACTCAGTCCTTTAATCTAGAAAGAACAAAGTGGACAGGAGTGACCCCCTTTGAGATGTCTGAAATGAAATTAACGAAAGAAGGCTGGGAATTATCCTTCACTAAACCTGTCGATCAAAAAACAGCAGAAGACCTAGCAACATACACGATGGAATCATGGACGTATATTTATCAAAAAAGTTATGGCAGCCCCCGTGTTGATATTTCAACCCCTACGATAACTAATGTTACTCTCTCCGATGATCACAAAACAATAAATATCACCGTTGAGGGGAGGAAAAAGGGACATGTTCATCACCTAAATACATCCAATTTACGTTCATCTAATGGAGAAAGTCTCTGGCATCCAGATGTCTACTACACTCTCAATGAATGGGTTCAATAACCCAAACTGAGATTCTACCTGTCATTATAGTTCCAGAAAAATCTCATATGGAATCAAGGGGCATGCCAAAAAATCCACTTCATCCAGCATTTCACTCCACTCTAAGTTAAACATAATTTTTCACGAATTCTCATAGCTAATCGCTCCATCTGAGGCACTCTAACCCCCAACTTCCTTGCCCGCTGGACTGGCTCCCCCCAAATCGCATCATACTCCACACTACGGCCTTCTATAAAATCTATCATACTAGATGGCCGGTAGGCACCCATGGAATAGGTTATCCTGATTTGATCACGAATAAAACTCTCTTGAATAGGGTGCCCCATAGCAGCAGAGACCAAAGCCACCTCCTGCATAAGCTCTTCTATCAATGGCTCTAGCCCTAGATCATCAAGTAAGACTGATGTATCCACACCTCCCTCTGCTATCGACAACCCATTAAAAGGAATATTCCACACTAGCTTCATCCATTGAGCTGCCTCTAAGCTCTCTACAATTTCACAAGGAAAACCCGAGCCATTCGCTACTCGAATAAAATCTTCTAACTCATCTAATGCCTCCGTTTTATAACGGCCTATTCTGACCAAACCCGAGGCTGTGTGAACAATTCGGCCTGGAGCTATACGGTTAATACACACAAAACAAAGCCCCCCAAATATTTTTTCCTCACCAAAAAGCTGGGCCAAATGCTCACAATTTCCCAGCCCGTTTTGCAACGTTACTATTTTTGTCTTCGATTCAATCAATGGAGACAACACTTCTCTCGCCATAATATTTGAAGTCGTTTTCCAAGCTACAATCACCCAATCTACGGGGCCAATCTCTTCACTAGATTCAAAGCATTGCACTGGTTTCAATACAAAATCTCCATGAACACTCTCTATTCTAAGACCACTGTGTTTCACCTCTCCATAATCTCCTCTCATCAGAAAAGAAACATCCTCTCCACTCTGGGCTAGGCGCCCTCCATAATAGCAACCCACAGCTCCTGCACCCACGATCGCAATCCTCCCTAAAACCTGACTCTTACCACCTTTCATTGATCCATTATTTTCTACTTTCTGAGCGATATTGGCTCGGCGTAAGTCCCGTCATTTTCTTAAAAAATCGAGAAGCTTCCTCCGCTGCTATAAACCCCATAGACTGAGCGATACGGCCTACGCTATGGTTGGTCTCCTCTAGGCGCTGTTTCATCACCTCTACTCTCACTTTCGAAATCTCAGCTTTTGGAGAGTGGCCTAGAGTTTTCGCAAAATGAAACTTCAGAGTACTACTCCCCACCCCTGAACGCTGACAGATTTCACTCACAGAAATAGCTCTCGAACCAGCTTCTTCCCTAATCCACCGAATCACTCTCACTATTCGAGGATCAACAGAGGCCACATGGTTCGTCGATTCCCGAGCTTCAATCGAAGTCACCCTGATTAATTTTGTCGATTCCACCATATTTTTCTTACCCATCATCGTGAGGTGTAAATTTCTCCCAGCGGCATATCCTACCTCCAGCCCGGGGTAAACAACACCGGATAGAGCTGGCCTCATTGTCTGAGCAGTGAGGCTCTCCCCAATAAAACCAATCACAGCGAAGTCTTCTGGAACTCTTCGAGAGACTCTTCTACAGGACATCAACACAGCCTCTGCTAAAATATCATCCATCACAAAAATTCCCACTCCACTGTCTAAAGAGAGCACCACCTTATCCAAATAGCGTTTACACTCTTCTCTAGAAAGCCCCGAAGGTAACTCTACAATATCAGACTGGGTAGAGCGTTGCTCTAAAACCTGGGAAAAGCCTTGATAGCGCAGCCTCGAACATTCTCTATTCGATCGCCCAATGTATAAAAATTGACGCATCCCTATGCTGAATAAGTGCTGAGCGGCTAATCTCCCTGCCCCTACATTATCTACTATTACTCGAGGCCGGTCTTTATTCAAAGACTCTACACTAAGACCTACTGAGGGCATGCTGGTGGCGCAATTTTCTTCCTCACGAAAAACAATCAAACCCTCTCCTACCCAGCTTTTATCAATAAGCACCTCATCAACCTCACCCTTTGCAGGTTGTTCGATCTCAAATTCCCAATTTAACTGCTGATCTGCTACATAATTCACTAGTCCTTGAATCACTGCATTCCTTGAAGAAAAGCTGATTGGTAACTTTACGCCAATTTTAATTACATCAACTTGAGAATTTAGACTTGCCACAGGTCAATTTAACCATAAATAATAGCCTTATTACCAGAGGTTTTTATCGACGAATCCTTGGCCAATCCTTATTTTTCGTGCTAGTCTTTCGTCAGGTTCAGGAAAAACTGCCTGTTTCCTCTAGAAGTAATCAGCATAATACCGTTCCGTGACAGAAAACTCGACATCTACAACACCACAGCCAAACACGTTTAACTCTGGGTCAATAACTGATTATAAAGCGGAAGTGGATGAAAAGCGGAAGGCCAAAGAGCGAAATAAAGCTGTGCTCGACAGGCAAAAGCTGCGTGATGGATGCCTTGAAATGGATCGTATTACACGAGACATCCTTTCACCTGAAATACTTAGTGCTGCCACATTAGTCAGAGCATTGAATATTCCTCTAGAAGTTATCGAACTAGAAACGGAAAGCCCTTTAGATCAACAAATCTATCTTCTAGGAATGCGTTTACGATTTGGCGACAAGACCCTTCCTACTAAAATTGCGTTTGAGGCTAACCCAGAAACTCACATCTTCCATCTTTATCTAAGAGTGCCGGAGAAAGAGGAAGTCGAAGAACTCATCCCGTTCCATAAAGTCATACCGCAACTAGTCCACAAGACATTAAAACAAATTTTCGACACAACCCTTCCCTCTCTCCCATATCAGCCAAAGCTCATCGAAGACAAATTTTCAGCAATGTCTTTCAAAGCCCCATTCCGCATCCAGATGCAAGAGCATGGTAAAACTTCAGAAATCGCATCTACGGATACATTAGAGGAAGCAGTCAAAATGGGCTCTACATTTAGCTCGATTTACAAGAATGACACACTCTGTATTATCGACGCGAAGGATCAAACTATCTGCTAACTAAGCCTTAGCTGATCAATACAAGCCTTATCCTTTCCCATTCGTTGCTTGTGGCAACAAGCTCGTAGATCTAGTAGAGCTGTCTTCCGCGATCATTTGCCTCTATTGATCTAATGCTCTTTCGCACACGACTAAAGTGCTAATAATAGCAGCTCAAACCGCAAGGTCTGCTCCCACCGCTCACCTCCGAAAGGGAACGAGCCCTCAATCTTGAGCAGTCACCCTACTCTGCTGAGCGCCCACGTATAGCTTGATTAATGAGGTCTTCATTCGGAACAATGATAAAACCTCCATCCAATCGTTGCAACTTTGTCGTCACTGGCCCAACCCCTGCAACCTTTACATTCTCTCCATGATATTCGATTTCTGTTCCTACTACATACAAATCGCGAGCATAGACACCTGAAACAATACTATTCGCCAATCTCTTAAGGCCAAGCCCCATACAGATGGCCAAAGCTGCTGCCACACCTCCTAGAATAATTTTCACGGATGCATTCAGCAGCTCAGTCTCTATCTCTAACTGGCTAAGTGCCACGGTAAGAACTAGTACAAAGACAAAACCAAACAGAATATTAGCAAGTGTTTTCGCATACTCTAGCCCTACCGCCTCCAGAGCTGTACGCACAGCACTCTGAATCAGGTCAGCCACCATGAATCCGACTAACATGATAATACCTGCTGTCATCACCTTAGGTAAAAAGGCCATGATCCTATCTATTAGTGCCGTTATATCTTCAACACCTAAACTGTCCGCTGTATTTTTAACGACAAAGAGAATGACAATCCAAAAGATACCTTTCGCAATAATCTCCGTTGGAGAACCTTTAAGGCCCAAACGGCCAAATATTGCCGCGATACCTGCTTTTTCTAGAAGAGAATCAAACTGCAGTTGCTCCAAAGTTTTACCAACCAGTTGCCTTAGGAACTTAGCGACAAAAACACCTACTATTAAAATAGCAGCCCCTCCAATAACATTGGGTAAAGAATTAACAATCCCTTCCCACATTCCTGTAAAGGTATTCACAATCGGTTCCAGAATCACTTCTAAAACATTACCTGACTCGGCCGCCAGTTCTTCTTCTGCCGTGCTAGTCTTTGCTGCTTCTGTAACTTGGGCTATTAATGGATTCATATGATTGCGTGTATTTGTTAAATAATTTAAGGCTTATAGTCAATGGATTCATCTCCTGCCACTGAACCAAAAAAAACAGCGCAAAAACCAGTAATAGCTTCTGAAAAGCTAATAAAGACAAAGGAAGTCGTTTCCTTCACCACATTCTCAAAAATCGCCCTATCCGTAATGCGATCAATTCGCTCATAATTAGGGACATCATGCACAACCCAACCTGCTTTGTAGAAAAGCTCCTGCATTTGTTGCTCATGTTGAGCATAATTTTCGTCATTTATCATGATGTTTATAAACAAGGTAAATCGCTAAGCCCTGTCGTTTTGGTATAAGATTCTTTAAAGGCATCCAGAGCGCGATAGAGCCTCATCTTCGCAGCAGAGAGGCCAATCCCTAAAACATCCGCTATTTCTTGAATAGTGAGACCTGACATGAATTTCATCACGATCACTTCCCGATCAGAGTCTTTAAGCTTAGCTATCGCCTCTTGGACCACGGCGCTTAACTCCCCTTCATGATCTAAACTATCCCTATCTGGGGTGTTTTTTATGGTATGTTCTTCATAAGCTTCTGAGCCTTCTCGTTTACGAATTATCTTTGAGACACGGTTTCGGCAGTAATTGTGCACAATTTTATACAACCAAGTCTTAAATTGTGACCTTCCTTCAAATTGATGGATCTTGTGGAACACCTGAATCAATGCATCCTGGGCTACTTCTTCAGCATCATTCCTAGAGCCTATGACCTTCGCACAAGTATTCAACACCAGCCCTTCATAGCGCCTCAAAAGCTCCCTGTAAGCAGTAAGATCACTCGGTAATTCTACTTTACACAAATCTACAATTTCCGCATCAGATAGATCTTCCAGACCATCTACTCTCCGCGATGCCAACTTTCGTAATGCTTCAACCATGCCTAACTGGTCGAAGTTCTATCACGCTTCATCAAACACTGCAACTAAAGCAATGCCTCTATTTTAGTAATCAAATGAACATACTAAGATTGAAATCTGTCCATATTTCTCTTAAAACCAGCTACATGAATTCTAGAGAAGCTACCATAGCCCTCAATATGTTACCTCAAATAGGTCCCATTAAAGTACAACGCCTTGTATCAAAACTAGGATCACCAGAAGCCGTCCTATCTACACCCCCTGATATACTCGAACAAATCAAAGGTATCGGCCCTTCCATCTCTCAAACCATAGCCCAATGGGAAGACCTCATTGATCTCAGCCACGAAATTCATCAAACTAAACAAAGAGGCATTCACATCATCACCAAAGAAGACGCTGAATACCCTACATCGCTAAGAGAAAGCTACGATCCCCCTCTTTGCCTATACGTGTGGGGTGATATTCTCCCCACAGATAATCAAGCTATTGCTATGGTCGGCTCTCGCCGAACAACACACTACGGTCGATCAGCAGCTCACAAAATCGCCATCCAATTAGCCAATCATGGGTATACCATCGTTTCAGGGTTAGCTAGAGGGATCGATACATTTAGCCATGAAGGCGCACTCGCTGGAAAAGGAAGAACCATCGCAGTGATCGGCTCTGGTCTCGCAAAAATCTATCCTCCAGAAAATATGACGTTAGCCCAAACCATCGCCTCTGGCCACGGAGCCGTCGTTTCAGAATTCCCCCTTTTTAAAGCTCCTGATAAAAAAACATTTCCTACGCGCAATAGAATTGTCGCAGCATGGTCTCGTGGTGTTGTCGTTGTAGAATCTCCCTCTCGTTCCGGCTCATTAATCACAGCGAACCTCGCCAATAACATAGGACGACCAATTTATGCTGTCCCTGGTCAAATCGATCAGCCCCTCTCGGCTGGATGTCACCAACTCATCCGTGACGGAGCCACACTCGTAACAGATGCCTCTCAAATTCATGATGACCTCCATAACTTTGAGGGTGCCAACTTTATCCCATTCCTACAAGAAACAGAACAACCTAACAAAATAGCACCTCCTCACATCGGTAATTCCTCCTTATCGCAAGACCAACATACCGTACTACAGGCCCTAGCGAATGAATCTCTTCTCTTTGACCAAATCGTAGAGACCTGCCAGTTACCCGCTTCTTCTATTTCCTCTTCTCTTTTAATTTTAGAGCTTCAAGGACATTTAAGCAAATTGCCTGGGGCGCGCTATTGTAAGAAGCAACCTCTACAAGCATGAATACTTTTCATGATGATCATGTACAGAATTCTTGAAAGACACGCAGATCTTGTCTAAGTTAGAAATCGAAATAAATATGGCATAGAGCCTGCTAATAGTTATTCTATCACAATTACAAATTATTATGAAAAAAATCGAAGCAATCGTAAAGCCATTCAAGCTAGAAGAAGTCAAAGAAGCTCTTGCTGAAGTCGGCATCCAAGGCATGACTGTTACAGAAGTCAAAGGATTTGGCCGTCAAAAAGGTCATACAGAAATTTATCGTGGAAGTGAATACACCGTTGACTTCCTTCCAAAAGTAAAGCTCGAAATTGTCATCGATGACTCACAAGCTCAAGCTGTGGCTGAAGCCATCGTCAAGAGTGCAAACACTGGGAAAATTGGTGATGGTAAAGTCTTCATTAGTCCTGTCGAAGAGGCTATCCGCATCCGTACAGGCGAAACTGGTGGAGAAGCTGTCGCCGTCAATTAAATACCCCGTTATAGTTCAGAAGGGGCCTCCCGACCAAATCATCGGTCAGTTCTCCCATCTCGACTATCACAAAAAAGGCTCATCCAAACGGATGAGCTTTTTTAATCCAAATCTACCTCTCCTTTCTTAGGAACAAGTAAGTCGACACAGCCCTTACGAGAACGAGGAAGACTCCCATAAACACGTAGCAAACAAGTTTCAGGAGATACACCTTGCTCTAAGATCCCTAAACACCGAGCTACTTCTTTCTCAAAAAACCGTAGTACCTTTTCATCTCCCTCTGCACGACTCAGAAAGTTTAACCCCCTTTGCAATAAATCATACAGATCTTCCGCAGCTTGCCCGGCCTCCATCACAAACTCTACTAAAGAGATAAAATAGCTCGCCAACATCGTCTTTCTATAACTTTTCCTCACCTCCTCACGATATTCCTTCACCTGAAGTTCACCTAAATGATGGAGTTCACTCTTTCTACTCTCCCTCCATTCCACTTCGGCCTCGAAGAACAAATCCAATTTACCTGAAAAACTACTTTTAGGATTTCTGGCACCTTTTGCCACCGTTTTTACCAAACCTTCAGACCTCATACACCATGTGACAATAAGGCTAGTATCAGCCAGCTTTGTAAGTCTTAAAATTACTCCATAATCAGATCTCATCATCTCACTGGCGGCTCGTTTCAAAAGACATATTCTCAATAGCAGCCTTCCACTGACCCACCAAAAACAACGAACCAACGACAAGAATATACTCTCCCCTAGCTCTTTCCCATGCCTCCTCCAAACTGCCTACCTCACTAACACGGCTAAAGCCCTCAGGTAATGATTTAGCTAACTCTAATGGAGATAAGGAACGGGGGTTATCAATCGGGCTAAGTATAATCTCTTCCGCTATCCCTGTAAGAATCTTGAGCACTTCACCCACATCCTTACCGTCTACAGCACCAAAGATGACAACCGGTTTAACTCCAGAATACTCCTCCTCCCACGTCTTTACCAGAGCCCTCGCCGCTTGGGGGTTATGAGCACCATCAACAACCACAGTACTTCCAACTCGTTTATGTTCAAACTCCCAAATTTTTTCAAACCTTCCCGGCCAAACTATAGTTTCTAAAGCAGACTTCACTGTATCATACTTCAAATCTATGCCCAATTCATGAGCTGCCGTCACAGCTAGATGAGCATTCCGTTTTTGATGAGCTCCTACTAAATTCACTGTGTAACCAAGGAGCTCTCCCTCTACCACCTCCACAGGAGAGCGCCTTTCATTTGCCACCTCCATAATCACACCCAAAGCTTCTGGATCTTGCTCCGCCACCACCACCGCTTTACCCTCTACAATAATCCCAGCTTTTTCTGCTGCTATCTCCTCTAGCGTCTCTCCTAGCCATTCCGAATGATCCATTCCCACAGGAGTAATCACACAAACATCTGCAGGAACAGCCGTAGTAGCATCAAACCGACCTCCCATACCTGTCTCAAGAATAATCATCTCACAGCCACATTCCCGGAAATACTTCATAGCGATCACCAGAGATAGCTCGAAAAATGTGGGATGTTGAGGCCACCCCTGTACCAGCTCCTTTAACTCTGTTATATAGCGAGCCGCCTCTTCTTCTGAAATCATCTCGCCCGCCACACGAATCCTCTCTCGATAATGAATCAGATGAGGGGAAGTAAATAACCCCACTTTCAGCCCAGCAGCACAGCCCAGTGCATCCAGCATCGCACACGTAGAGCCCTTACCATTGGTACCCGCCACGTGCACGACCTTCACTCCATAATCGGGGAATGCCAAGAACTGACGCAGCACCTTACGAGTCACGTCCAATCCCAGCTTAATGCCGAAATGTTGCGTCGAATACAACCACTCGAGAGCTTCTTGATATTTCATAACCCGCAAGTAGCCAATTCCAACTGAAGGTTTCTAAGTTAAAAGGTAGCCAAGTAACTGACCCAGCTTCTGACGAAGATCACGACGGTGCACTATCGAATCCACCAATCCGTGCTCAAGCATAAATTCGGCAGTTTGAAAACCAGGTGGTAAATCTTGGTGCGTTGTCTCTTTCACAACACGTGGACCGGCAAATCCAATCATACACTTCGGTTCCGCCAAATTGATATCTCCAATCGTCGCAAACGAAGCTGTCACCCCACCCGTAGTAGGGTGAGTCATCACAGAAATATACGGTAACCCTGCTTCACTCAAACGCGCAAGAGCTCCACAAGTCTTTGCCATCTGCATTAAAGAAAGCATCCCCTCCTGCATTCGTGCACCTGAAGATGCAGAAACGATGACCATACCACACTTCTGCGCAATGGCGTCTTCTACGGCACGGGCAATTTTTTCACCAACAACAGAGCCCATAGAGCCTGCAAAAAACTTAAATTCCATGACCGCAATCATCGCTGGTTTCCCATGAATCATCAACTTCCCCGTCACCACGGCATCATTCAATTTCGTCCGCTCACGCAGCATTGCTACTTTCTCCTCATATTTAGCAAAGCCCAATGGATTTTTCGAAAACAAGTCCTGATTAGTCTCCACAAAGCTATCCTCATCCGCTAACATTTGAATACGCTCACGAGAATTCATCAAAAAATGATGATCACAATTTGTACAAACATTATGATTTTGTTTCAAATCTAAAGAATGAATCAATGCACCGCATTCTGGACACTTCGTCCAAAGGTTATCCGGCATATTTTCATTTTTTTTCGCTTTGCGAAGCTGTGGTTTATCAAAAATTCCCATAGTATGTAAGCTCTTAGCTAGCGCTAGCCTAGCCTCTCATCGCGGTGAGGACAACAATGTTTTCACTTGGAAATA
Source organism: uncultured Verrucomicrobiales bacterium (assembly GCA_964561965.1). Taxonomy (GTDB): domain Bacteria; phylum Verrucomicrobiota; class Verrucomicrobiia; order Verrucomicrobiales; family Akkermansiaceae; genus Rubritalea. Next base: position 8,063 of record CAZLQY010000021.1, on the reverse strand, counting down.
TTTCTCTTAAAACTGCCGCACAGGCATTCACAGTAGCCCCCGTCGTAAAGACATCATCAATTAAAATAACCCCCTCAAATCGAGGATTCACAACAAGGGTAAAAGCATCATTCAAATTCTCTAATCGTTTCACTCGAGAGAGACGCGTCTGAGTTGGTGTATCACGCACTCGATGAATGGCTTGCACTACTGGGCAACCCGTTAACTTTGAGAGCTCTTCAGAGATTTCCAGAGCCTGATTAAACCCTCTTTTCCATTCTCTCTTCCAATGGAGTGGCACGGGTACTAAACACCACTTTTCTATCCTCGCAAACCGCTCATCTATCTCAACCGCCTCAAACATACATGAAGCAAGCGCCCTAGCAAGGTGCCTCTGTTTCTGATACTTTAGCCCATGCACAAGTACTGTGGCAGACTCCGAACTCACCAAACTAGCTCTCGCAAAATCAAAATGCAGCACCCTCGAACTACAATTTGAGCAAATAACATTCACATCTATCAACCCGTCATAGGTCTCACCGCAACGCATACAATAGGGTTCGCTTACTCGCGCTAGCCCCTTAAAACAGTTTTCACAAAGATACCTGTCTCCCTGAATCGGCCGCTCACAAAGGTGACAATACGGAGGATACAATAATCTCACAAATTTTAACCACCGCTTTCTCAAACGCTATGATCTCCCCAGTTCTACAGTATCCACAGCACAATAAGCATGACCTTATCGCCCAAAAACCAAAAACCTCACATACTTATTTGTATGCGAGGTTCTATTTAGCAGTACCACACTGCCAATACACGTTTCATGGAAAACGGAAATTTTTAACGCCTTCTGAAGCTACGCCCACTTGAGAAACTGCGTCCACTCGAGAAGCTACGTCCACCTGAAAAACTACGTCCATTCGAGAAGCTACGTCCACTTGAGAAGCTACGTCTGTATGAAGGTTTATGCGAATAGCTTGATTTTCCTTTATAATAGATTTTTGATTTGCTGTAGCTCTTTCCGTAACTTTTCCCGTAACCATAACTTCCATAAGAAGGTTTATACGCTTTCCCTTTATAGTAGCTGTGTCCATATTTATTACTTTTATGGACAATTGGTTGGCGATAATAACTATACACAGGTTTTCCATCTTTCCCATACCCAGAAAACACGCGTTTAATCTGAGTTGAGCCATGGCTAAAGCTACTATGCTGTGCCTCGGCAGTTATAGGAGATACCACAAATCCAGTGAGAATAGCGGCAAGAATTGTAAGTAATTTTTTCATAAGTTTTTATCGTTGGTTCGCAAAGTTCGACGAACAACCTCCTAGGCCTATTCAATTAATTTTTAAAAAAATTCATCAAACACACCATCAATACCATCATTCCAAGAAATCCCATTGACCCCTAAACACAGAAGAACTAATTCTGTCGTTCATAACTATACTCATTTTCTCATGGCATACGCACTAGGACTAGACAGCTCCACACAAAGCCTTACAGGCACTATCATAGATACAACGAATCAAAGTATTCTAGCCTCTCATTCTGTTAACTTCGGTATTGAGCTCCCTCAATACAAAGCACAAAACGGCTATAGGACGACAGAAGAGCAAGAATTCTTAGCATCCCCCCTCATGTGGCTAGATGCTCTAGAACTACTCTTCACAAAGTTAAAACAGCAAAATGGTATTGATATTTCAAACATCAAAAGTATCGCTGGTACAGCCCAGCAGCACGCAACAGTTTATGTCAATGAACAGTTTCCAAGTACCCTCGCCAACCTTACCAGCTCTTCCTCATTAGCAGAGCAACTCTCCCCCACTCTCAGTAGAGCACTGAGCCCTATCTGGATGGACCAAACAACCACGAAGGAATGCTCTGAAATATCATCCTCTGTGGGAGCAAAGCACTTACACAGCTCTACAGGCTCCATCGCCACAGCACGCTTCAGCGGCCCTCAAATTCGAAAATTTTCGAATACACAACCTGAAGCTTATGCCGCCACAGCCACAATACACATGGCTAGCTCCTTTTTAGCATCTGTACTCAGTGGTACTTCCGCACCTCTCGATCGCACAGACTCCTCAGGGATGAATCTACTCGATCTCTCCTCAGGAGAGTGGAGCCCTTCTGCTCTAGAAGCTACTGCAGAAGGATTATTTGATAAACTCCCCAATCTCACAGACTCCACGGATCAAATTGGAACCATCTCTCCTTATTTCGTCGAAAAATACGGCTTTGCAACAGAGACTTCTATTATTGCCTGGACTGGAGACAACCCCGCTAGCCTCGTAGGTATGGGCGGCACAGCAGAGCCCCGCCTTATTATTAGCCTAGGTACTAGCTACACCGTCTTTGCTTCCATGACCAAGCCCAATATCGATCCCCATGGCTACGGGCATGTGTTTGGGAACCCTCTCGGCGGATTCATGGCATTAAACTGCTTTACCAATGGAGCCCTCACGAATGACACTCTATGTAAAACGTACGGATTGAATTGGGAACAGTTTAACGAATACGCATCTCAGCCACCAAGCTCCCTTGACTCTGAGTTTAATCCCTTCGTCATTCCTGAAATCACCCCTCCTACTCCAGCGAATAACGACCTCCAACAAGACTCAAACAACGCGCCTGAAGTTATTCGAAAGGTTCTCGACAATACGTTTCTCAACCTTAAAGCCCAATCTAGCTGGATCCCTCTCCCAGAAAAAACAATCTTTATCACTGGCGGAGCCTCACAGTCCACAGGCATTTGCCAAACCATCGCCAATGTCTTCAACCGTGAAGTCAAATTACTAGAGTCACCCGACTCTGCAGCACTGGGAGCAGCGATGCTTGCCTCACACGCCGCAGGCCTAAATGACATAGAAAGTTTAGCAAAGGCCTTCATTAAAACTAGCGATACATCCTACATTCCTCAGCCAGAGATTGCGGCACTCTACGAAAGCTGATATTACCCTCATTGATCATACCTCCTTACGAATATCTGTTCTTTCCATGATATCGTGATTTGAAACTTGAATACCATTACGTAAGCTCTAGGTTCTCAAACCTCCCTTTTATCATTTATCTTTTTTCAACACATCATGGCACCTGCTACTCGTTTATTCCTATTCCTGTTCAGCCTCATTTTGAACGCTACTTCAGCACGTGCAGATTGGGAGATCATTTCTTATGGAAATGAGCAATATGTCAGCGCCAGATCCATCAAGAACTTCTACAACTTTACAAGTATGACTCGTAAAGACAACAACGTCGTTCTAGAGAATAAAGCTATCAAATTACAACTTCGGATTGGCAGCCAAGAATGCTTCATGAATGGTGTGAAATTCATCTTCTCCGATAGTGTCGTCGCCTATAAACATTTCATTCTTATCTCCCGCACCGATCTTTCTAAACTCATTGATCCAGTCTTACGCCCGAGCCACATTACTAGTGCCCCCCCCTTTCGCACTGTCATCATTGATCCAGGTCATGGAGGCAGCGATAGCGGGGCTAAAAATCAGTACGGTACAGAAGCGGGTTATAACCTGAAAGTTTCCAAACTAGTACAAGAGCGACTCAAGGCTGTAGGCTACAACGTCAAAATGATCCGAGAAAGTGACATCTTCTACTCTCTTTCTCAACGAGTAGCTATCGCCAACAAACACACAAACGCCGTCTTCATCTCCATTCACTTTAATGCCGGAGGAGGCCGCGTCGCGCGCGGTATTGAGACATTCACTCTCTCTCCTGTTGGTGTAGCCCACTATGGCAAGCGGGTGAAAAGCTCTGACTATAAGGTCCAGCAAGGAAATTATCAAGACTCTGCCAATATCGCTTTTGCCACTGCCGTACATAGCAGTGCCTTAGGTAGGATTGATGTCCCGGACCGCGGTATAAAACGAGCTCGCTTCTCCGTCCTCACCGGTATCAGGCACCCTGCTATTCTTCTCGAAGGAGGCTTCATGTCCCACCCCTTCGAAGCCCGCCTCATTCATAGCTCCGAGTATCAGAAAAATCTCGCCCTTGGTATTGCAGAAGGTATCGAAAAATTCCGATTAGCCCTACTACAGAGGAAACACTAGCCCCCCATCGTTCCGCCACCACCACCAGCAGGCACGATAGACAAATAGCCATCCGTATTTTGCATTGCGCTGGTGAAAAAGTAGTGCTGTAGTGATTACCATGTTATCTTCATTGGAAGCTACACGTCATGTAGCCTTACAGAATTGGGTCAATCAGATGGCGGAACTATGTCAGCCCGACGATATCACATGGTGTAATGGCTCTGAACAAGAATGGGCCGAACTCACGCAACAACTCGTGCAAACGGGTACACTCATCCCACTTAATCCTGAAAAACGCCCCAATAGTTTCCTAGCGCGTTCCGCACCCTCCGATGTGGCGAGAGTGGAAGAACGTACGTTTATTTCCACCAAACGTAAGGATCAAGCTGGCCCTACCAACAACTGGGCCGAGGACCAAGAAATGCGTACTCTTTTAACAGAGAAATTCCGCGGAAGCATGGCAGGCAGGACGATGTATGTCGTCCCATTCTGCATGGGGCCTCTAGATTCACCCTTGGCCAAAATTGGCGTACAGATCACAGACTCTGCTTATGCCGTCATCAACATGCGCATCATGGCCCATATGGGTGCACACATCTTAGAAAGGCTAGAAAAAGAATTCTTAGAAGAAATCCCCTCTAAGAGACCAAAACCTGGCTACTTTATCCCTTGCCTTCACTCTGTTGGAGCTCCTCTCGCAGAAGGAGAAAAGGATGTCCCATGGCCATGTAATGAGGATAAATATATCGTTCACTTTACGCGTTCACGTGAGATTTGGTCCTACGGATCAGGTTACGGAGGTAATGCCCTTTTAGGGAAAAAATGCTTGGCACTTCGCATCGCCTCTAACATAGCACGCGAGCATGACTGGATGGCAGAGCACATGCTCATCTTAGGCCTAGAGGATCCAGAAGGAAATAAAACCTACGTCACCGGAGCCTTCCCCTCTGCATGCGGAAAGACCAATCTTTCCATGCTCGTGCCACCAGCTTCCTATCAGAAAAAGGGATGGAAAACGACCATTGTGGGGGATGATATCGCTTGGTTATGGCCTCATGAGGACGGCACTCTACACGCCATTAATCCAGAAACAGGCTATTTCGGCGTAGCTCCAGGCACATCGTGGGAATCCAACCCCAATGCCATGGAATCCATGAAAGCAAACTGTATCTTCACCAATGTCGCCCTTACTGATGATGGGGATGTTTGGTGGGAAGGAATCGGAGGGGAGACTCCAGAACACCTGATCGACTGGTTAGGGAATGATTGGACTCCTGAAAGCGGCACCAAAGCAGCCCACCCGAACGCCAGATTCACAGCTCCTGCCCAACAATGCCCAACAATCGATCCAGACTGGCAGAATCCAGAAGGAGTCCCCATTTCCGCAATTATCTTTGGAGGGCGGCGCCCCACGACCATGCCCTTAGTGTATCAGGCATTTAACTGGTCACACGGTGTCTATATCGGTGCCACAATGGGCTCCGAGACCACCGCAGCAGCAGCAGGAGAAATCGGGAAAGTGCGCCGAGACCCTATGGCTATGCTCCCATTCTGCGGTTATAATATGGGGAACTACTTTTTCCACTGGTTACAAATTCGGAAAAAAATCACGCATCTCCCTCGCTTCTTTCATGTCAACTGGTTCCGCCTTGATGAAACCGGAGCGTTCCTCTGGCCAGGCTTCGGAGAAAACATACGAGTGCTTGAATGGATTATTGACCGTTGCGCTGGTAAAGTAGCTGGCCATGAATGCCAAATAGGCTGGACGCCTCACTTTGAAGATTTCAACACAGAGGGCCTAGAAGACTTCACCAAAGAAGACTTTAACAACGCCATGGCATTTCACATCGAAGAATGGCGGCGAGAAATTCTCTCCCAAGGAGAACTCTTCCTCCAACTCAACGATCAACTCCCCAAAGAATTAACCTACCAACGAGAAATGTTAGCAGCAAGACTCTCTGAATAATCCATTCGCATAAATAAGCAACGATTCCCCCTCCCAGCAATCACCCTCCAAATCTCCAGAGAACGACATCGACACTGTAGAGTCTCACTCGCTTGATCCCACTCCAAACATCCTCTCTCAGAGAGAAAGATCAGGCCGGAGAGACCTCATCTCCTTCTTCCAGATTTTTTTCAATTTCTCCGTCCGTTCAGGATGCAACGCCGAAACCTCGTTCCTCTCCGCATTATCACTCTCTATATGATAGAGTTGAAACGAACCTCTATTCTTATCTTTTAATAACTTCCAGCCATCCTTCGTAATCACAGCACTACCCCCCATCACCCCCACTTGATTATGAACAATCACATATTCATGCTCAGGAGCATTATCTTTTGCGAGTAGTGCGGAAAGGTATGAAATACCATCTTTACCTCGAGGTAACTCTACCTCACCAATCTCTGCTATTGTCGCTAAGAAATCGTAATGAGCGCATAAATGATCTGATTTCTGATTTGGCGCAATCTGATTTGGCCATCGAACAATTAATGGGCACTGAATCCCTCCTTGATAGCCTGAGCGTTTCAAACCAGCGCGATCACCAGCCCCCTCAAAGACATCAATTTCTTCCGTACCACGCCACTTGTTATCCGTGAAATTATAAGGCGTCCCATCAACAGCCTTTTGCGCATTATACGTACGCTTTTGACCTCCATAATACAGCTCATGGCCATTATCTGAAGCAAAGAAGACAATCGTATTCTCATCCATTCCTTGTTTTTTAAGCTCAGACATAATCAGTCCGACATGATCATCTAACATCTTAACCATCGATGCATACTTTTTTTCGGACAAGGAAAGTCTATCATCATCCACGTAATCACGGTGAATCTCAGGAATCGCCACTGGCCCGTGTGGAAGCTGAGTCGGGTGATACAAAAAAAATGGTGCCGCACCTTCCGCAGAACGCTGTGCTCGGCCCTGTTCCCGTAAATAGTGGAGAATCCCCTCTAAAAAAACATTTTGTGAGTAAGTTTCACCACCAACGCCAACGGGGCCATTCCCAGCCTCTGAAGCCTTCCCGCAGTCGGCACGTGTGTTCCCAGGTAAATGCACCTTTTCACCATTCTTCCAGATATAAGGGGGGTAGAATCCATGACAACGCCTGTGATCATACATACCCTCATAATGATCCCAGCCAAACCGTTTCACCCTTTCATGCCAAGTCAAAAACCCTCGATCCAACTTACCAAACTGCGCTGTCTTATAACCTGCCTGCTGAGCTACTTGCCCGAGAAACACCTCCCCTTCCACAATCGGATGAGAACCTGCCTTATGCTTCTCCAACAAAATCTGATATTCCTCCTCAGAAACTTCTCCAGAATCTAATAAAATTGATAAACCGGCTTTATTTTGAGCGTACCCTCCCACTCTACCATCGTGTACTCCTGTCAATAAGCTCCAACGTGCAGGCGCACAAAAGGTACCTCCATAATATTGACTGAATGACATTCCCTCAAACGCTAATCGGTCAATGTGAGGAGTTTTTACAATGGTTTGCCCATTACACCCCAACATTCCAGGCCCTAAATCATCGGCAAAAATAAGAATGATATTTGGTTTTTTAGTCTGCTCCTCAGCATCAAGGCTGATAGTTACGCCACACCAAAGTGCTAATACAACAAAACTACGAATCATATCATTTGTGAGCTTCATATCGATCTATACGCAACCATACTATGAAACTTTCGATAAAGGAACCCCTCAGTGCATTCCAACGCGACTATCCGCGCACACTTCACTCTTCAGGCAGCCCTTTACCTTTTGTTTCAGGGGCCCAGATGAGTGCCACAATCCCCACTATATAAATCAAACTCATAACCGTAGCTCCCATTCTAAAGCTAAGTGAGGATGAAAGGTAAGCCAAGAGGATTGGTGCTGGAGCGGCAATATAGCGGACTGTATTGTAGCAGAACCCCACTCCTGAACCTCGTAACCTCGTAGGAAATAGTTCTGGAAAATAAATGGAGTAGCCAGCCATACGCATTAACCTAAGGTGTAAGTCTTTTAAAATAAATGAACTAAATTG
>CAZLQY010000020.1:0-42622 GCA_964561965.1 uncultured Verrucomicrobiales bacterium | reverse complement strand
GGTTTTCCTCTTTTGAATCAGGAATGTCAGATCAAGTCACGTTCTTTACACTTTATCCTCATTTATGGCTCAAGATCATTTATGGGCCAACTCAAGGCACTCAGTTCCGACTACATGGCCCAGGAAAGAAGGTGAAACTAGCTCACAAAATTCTCAAAAAACTTCCCTTTGTCCATTACGGTCATGTACTAAAGCTAGGGTTAAGGGGACAATTGATCTGTTTTCTAAATCGGTTAGACCGACCTTTGAGAGCACCGAAGGAGGACAACCATTTCAATTCTGTTGAAAAAACCAGTTAAGCATTTAAGGTGAAACTATTTAGCCTACCAGTATTCCAAAATGCGCTCATTGTTTGGCTCCTTTGGCTGTTTGGAATGGAATTGATCGAAGGGTGGGAGCTCTTTGATAAGTGTTATTTCATGACGCTTACTATGATCTTTGGAGCCTTTATTGCAGGTTCTACGAGTGAAGGAGGTGGAGCCGTGGCATTCCCTGTGATGACTATCTTTGCAGGTGTCCATCCTTACGTTGCTCGTGATTTTTCATTGATGATTCAATCCGTAGGAATGTCGGCAGCGGCATTGGTTATCGTTCGGCAAGCTGTGAAGGTTGAGTGGCATGCTGTGCGATACGGTATCCTTGGAGCCATTCCCGGCATAGCGATAGGTAGTGAGTTTGTTGCTCCTATCTTATCACCACCAGTCACGAAGTTATTTTTCGTTTCTTTATGGATGGTCTTTGCGGCAGCAGTTCTCTTTCGGTTCAATCAAACAGAAGAGAAAAACACGGAACAAACTATCATTTCGTTTTCTAAAAAAGACGCTTCTTATCTATTATTTGTAGGGTTTCTCGGTGGGGTTGTTACAAGTATTTTTGGCAGTGGCCTCGATATCTTCATATTCATGTTTTTGGTGTTTTTCTATAATGTTAACGAAAAAGTCGCCACGCCAACAAGTGTCGTATTAATGGCGATGATTTCATTAGTTGGTTTGCTATGGCGTACACTCCCTTTCACTCCCTCTATTTCAGAAGAGGCGTGGAACTATTGGTGGGTATCGGTTCCAGTGGTTGTATTGTTCGCGCCTTTGGGAGCGATTTTTATCAGAAAGCGCTCTCGCCTCTTCATTGTTCATTTACTGTTTGTCTCGGTTTTATCTCAATTCGTTGGAGCTCAACTATTGATCCCACAAGCAAAACATTATTTCGGAGTCACAATCCTAACATTTGCTGGAGGAATGGGGATTGTATGGCTGTTAAAGCAATCAAGAGTGCTCAGAGAAAAACGGCTGGGATATAAAACGGAGGAGTTATGAGAAATATAGAAGTCGATACCATGACATTAAACCAATTAAGAAAGAAGCTCACATGAGTACTCAAGTCATTCAAAAAAAAGCGATCATTATTGGCGCAGGCCCTTCGGGATTGACGGCCTTAAAAGAGATGTTAGCAGAAGGCCTTGATGCAGAAATTCTGGAAGAACATCAGACCTGTGGAGGTGTGTTCCGAAAAGAGAATAAGAAAACGTATGAAAATCTTTTTTTAACGACTTCAAACATTCATTCCTCTTTTTCTGATTTTCCTCCTAAAGATTCTACGATCAAATATTCTACGAAAGAAGAGTATACTCAATATATAGAAGACTATGTAGAACACTTTGATCTGGAGAAATTCATTCGTTATAATTGCCAAGTGATTGAGGCCAGTTTAAACGAAACGAAACAATGGAATATCAAAACTCTTGATAAACAAAGTGGCGAGGAAGTGTTCTATCAGTCTGATTCTTTAGTAGTAGCGACAGGGTCGCAACAAATCCCAAACACCCCAGATTTAAGTGGTTATACTGGGCAAATTCTTCACTCTTCTGAATACACAGGGCCTGATCAATTTAAGGGAAAGAGCGTTCTTATTCTGGGAATTGGAGAAAGTTCTTCGGATGTGGCATCTGAAATCTCGGAAGTTGCTGAGCAGACCGTCGTTTATTCTAGAAGGCCATTTTTAATTGCTCCTCGATTTCCGATGCTAACAATGACTGAGAAAAATTATGATGAAGGCCCTTTACTTCAAAAAAGTCATGATAAATTCCCTCATGTAAGCGACTATCTGGAGTTCTTTACAATCGGACGTTTGGCAAACCTTCTGCCAATCATTCCCTATACTATGATCCGAATGATTTTCTTAAAAGTCTGGGCCACTGGTATCACTGGTAAGATTCCAAAGACTCTCTCAGCGTGGAACGGACTTGTTGCTAAAAAGTATTCTTTTTGGAAGTTTGATCAAAACATGGTTGCTACTAAAAATAGCCGGTTAGCCTCTATGACAAATAAGGAAAAACTAACAGTCATTGTTGCTGAGAAGTTAGAACTGAATCATAAGACTGTGCGTTTCCATGGGGAGTTCATACCAAATGAACATGTCGAAGATTTTGATATCATTGTATCTTGCACAGGTTACAAGACGCAATTTAAGTGGCTGAAAGAACCCTTAGAGATTCGCCCCAGAACGTGGTTTAAGCATTGTTTCCCTCCTCAATACGGTGAAAAACTGTTTTTCTTAGGATGGGCTAGGCCTCATCAAGGAGGTATTCCTGCTTGTGCAGAAATGCTGGCTCGATACGGCGCTTTGCTTGTTAGTGGCCGACGCTACCTCCCTAGTGATTTTGCAGAACGGGCGGAACGAGAAGGAGCTGTAGAAACTAATTTCTACGAAGGCTCCCCTTCTGTGAACAGTTTGGTGGATTACCCTTCCTTTATGGATTCGATTGCTAAGGAGATCGGATGTAAGCCGAAGTCTCCCTCTATCTTCAAACATCCATCGCTTTGGCTGATTTACTGGATTTATCCGAATTGGTCCGTTTGGTACCGGATGAGAGGGCCACATGCTAATCCAGAGGTTCTGACAAAGTTTTTAAACATCGTCCCTCTTGGTAAATCATTCAAGCTCGACGGCGTGCTGTTTGTAGGGCTTCACGTCCTTTTTCTAATTAGTTTTTTGCCATTCGTTCTCTTGAAAAAAGCATTTTCAGCCCTATCCACTAAAAAACGTGAAATTCTTCATTTTGGGTGGATGCTATCATTACCTAAAATTGAAATTCTTCATGGCAACGGGAAACGATAATTTGAATCAACCTACAACGCAAAGATATGAGTAACGTAACATTGGCAACTTCTGATAATATTCTCAAAACAGGACTTGGATTTTGGCCATCAAAGATTCTCTTAAGCGCCGTCAAACTAGACCTATTTACACTATTAGATGAAAACGATTTATCGATTTCAGAGATCCAGCAAACGCTTCATTTTCATGGAAGAGCACTGGCTGATTATCTCGACTCCTTGGTAGCTCTCGGTTTCTTGGAGCGGTTTCAGGATTCTGGAAGTGAGCGATATCGAAATTCGGCCGATTCTCAAGCCTTTCTGATCAAAGGAAAACCTGGATACCTTGGTGGTTTTCTTAAAATGGCCAATGAACGGCTCTATAGCTTTTGGGGGCATTTAGAGGAAGCTCTGATCTCTGGGGAACCACAAAATGAGTCTAAGAACGGAGAAGGAGAATTCTTTTCTGAACTCTACGCTTCAGAGGAAACATTGAGAGAATTCTCAGATGCCATGGGAACTCTCCAAAGTGAAAATTTCCGGGTTTTTTCTAAAGAATTTGATTTCAAGCCGCATCATCGGGTTCTTGATCTAGGTGGATGCGGTGCGTATTTATCGATTCAACTGGCTTCAGACTACCCCCATTTATCATGCACCTCCTTTGATCTAGAAGCTTTAGAAAACATTGCTCGAGAAAACGTGAAAGAAGCGGGCTTGTGCGAGCAAGTGTGTATTCAAAACGGAGATTTCTTCCGCGACGATTTACCTGCTTCCGATGTCGTCATCATGGGAAATATACTCCATGATTGGTCTGAGGAGGAGAGAAAGTTCCTGATTCGTAAGGTTTACGATTTATTACCAAAAGGAGGAGCTCTTGTCGTCATTGAAGATATTATTGACGCGAAGAGGAAGAATTTATTCGCTTTGATGATGTCTTTGAACATGTTGATTGAGACAGCGGAAGGTTCTAACTTCACATATGCTGAATTTGAACAATGGTCAAAAGAGGCTGAATTCGTAAATATTGAAATTATGCCTCTTGGGCATTCTTCCAGCGCGGTGTGCGCGTTTAAATAATTCTCGTTTCATTTGGAGTTTACATTTTGCTTATCGCTCAATGAATGAATTACATGTTCAGATTGGAATTATCGGTGCAGGGCCGGCTGGATTACTTCTTTCTCATCTTCTGAATAGAGAGGGAATTACTAACCTCGTACTCGAATGCCATTCCGAATCTTATGTTCGTCGTAGAGATCGAGCAGGGATTCTTGATGCGAACTCGGTTGAGATTCTCGATGATGCGGGTTTGAGTGAGAATTTGCACCGGAAGGGTATTTTCCACGAAGGGGTCTATTTTTATTTGGGGGATGAGCAACATTTCTTCTCTTTACGAGATCGGTGGAGTGGCCGGACGGTAGCGACATATAGCCAAACTAATTTACTCAATGATTTACTGGACGTTGACTCAAAAAGCTCTGCCAACGTACTTTTTGAAGCTCGAGTCAAATCTATCGAGGGCTTAAAATCAAAACACCCTCAAATTTCCTTTTCAAAAGACGGAGTGGATTCTTCATTGACTTGTGATTTTGTCATCGGCTGTGATGGGTTTCATGGAATCAGTAGGCAATCTATACCTGGTATTCAAAACGCGGTCTATGAACAGTCTTTGCCGCATTTGTTACTAGGAGTTTTAGTCAAAAGTGCCCCACTTACCGAAAATGTCATCTTTTCCAGCCACAGCGAGGGGTTCTGCGTTCAGAGTATGCGCAGCTCTCAATTGACTAAGTTTTATTTACAATGTGATCCTGCTGAAACTCCTGAAGATTGGTCTGATCTAAAAGTGATGCAACATATTCAACAAAGAATGCATGGAGCTGACATTCAGGGAGAAATTATAGATAAGAATTCATTTACTCTCAGAAGTTTTGTCTGCGAGAAAATGCAATATCAAAAATTGTTCCTAGCCGGGGATGCAGCCCATGTCTTCCCTCCAACTGGGGCAAAGGGGATGAACAATGCCATAGCCGATGTACAAATACTGGCTGAGGGGCTACACGCCTTTTATCAAACAGGAAGTGAACTGGAGCTTTTAGGATACACGAAAAGATGTCTTCCTAGGGTATGGGAAAACATGAGATTCTCTTATTGGATCATCAACCACTTTTTCCGGTGTAACGATGAAGCTCCATTTGAAGAGCAATTAAAGCATTCCTCGATCCGGAGTCTTTTCAACTCTCATGGAAATGCGGAGTGGTTTATGAATTGTTATACAGGGCTACCTCGATAATACATTCACTCTATCAATCTGAAAACTAAGTACGCCAAACTGAAGTGATGAAGGGGGTTCTCGAAGAAGCATGCCTTCTGTCGAAATATGAAAACCAGCTGAATACCTGATAGAAACCTGAAGAAAGAAAAGTATCTATCCCATGTAAAATTTTAGAAATTAGTCCCTTTTATACATGCATCCTTCATTATAATAGGCACCAATCAGGCTAACAAGAGATATGGACTAGGGTAAGGGGTAAGAAGAGCATTTATTCACATTTTTACCCCTAGCTGGTACGAAGTTCTCATGAGGTTATGGTTCATGACTTCATAGAATGAATATCCACGAAACCGCGCCCCTCTTCTTTCAGTAATAGGTACTTGAAACGTGATGTATTAAGTGCTTTCTTACATTTATCCTGAATTCTTAGCTAGGTGTTGCTCTTACTCTATGAAGCCAAGCCTCTGAACAACTACGATATTTTGTGGAACAAATTGATTCTGCTATCATCATTCATTCCATTTGCCACAATATTCTATACACTTATTCATTCTTTTTATAACAATGCCGCCCCTCTAACGCACCATATCTATGAGTCCTCATTATACGGTTACATCCAGTTCACCACTAACCCTCCTATTAGCTTTAATATTGGTAACAGGCTGTACGGCGACCCAACACAGAAAAAAAGTAGACAACAACGTCTACGCCATTCTTGCAAAAGCAGAAAAAGAAGTCTTCAAGAAAAACTCTCAATTTACGATTGATACCCCCACAAGTCACGAACCCCTCGAGAATATCAATAATGCTAATATTCTGAAGCGGTCTAGCAAAAAAGGGACGTTAAAACTCAACATTAGTGAAAGCCTTCAATACGCGGTCAAACACAGTAGAGAGTATCAAAGCCAAAAAGAAGCTCTCTACTTAGTAGCTCTAGGGTTAAGCGATGCACAAATCCCTTTTGATATCAATGCTGCAAGTAGTGCTGATGTCAACACTCAGCGTTCTTCAGATGGAGAACGAACACTCGGTGCCAATGCAACAAACTCTTTAGCAACACTCTTAAAAGGAGGCGGTAATCTAAGCCTCAGCCTAGCCAACGATCTTTTGCAATTTTTTACAGGTAACACAGATCGCTCTATAAACTCTTTAATCACATTCAACCTAACACAACCTTTATTACGAGGTAGAGGTGCAGAAATAGCAGCCGAAAGCCTCACTCAGTCTTACCGGAATGTCATCTACGAAATTCGCTCCTATGCCACGTTTCAGCGGAATTTCTACCGAGAAATTGTCATCGATTACCTGCGATTACTCCAGCTTCAAGAACAAGTCGAAAACGAGCTTGTTAACTTCCGGTCCCGTCAAGAGAACTTCGAATACTTAGAGGCGCGCTCGATAGACCGTGCCAGCCCAGAAGAAGTCGCAGATGCTCAACAGGAAGTACTTGAGGCAGAGACACGACACATCAATGCTCAATCAGATTATGCTACTGCTCTCGATATTTTCAAAATAAGTATCGGGATGCCCGCTGGAATGACTCTCGAGTTGGAACCAAAAGAGCTCGAAAAAATTGTCGAAAAAGGGCCCATCCCACTCGATTTCACTCAAGAATCGGCGTATCAAACCGCACTCCAGTACAGATCTTCACTACTCAACGCCGTCGACATCTTTGAAGACAGCCGCAGACAGGTCCTCATCGCAGCAGATGAACTTAAAACGAATCTTAACTTTGTTTCTGATGCCTCGATCAACAGTAGTGGGAACCGGTGGGAACGTCTTAACTTCAACGACATTTCTGCCAATATCGGATTAGAACTCGATTTGCCAGTGAATCGGAAAAGAGAACGTAATGATTACCGCCGCAGCCTCATAGACTTTGATGCAGAGGCCAGATCTTTAAGCTTAACTCATGATCAACTCCGTAACTTGATTAAACTGCGCTATCGAGAAATCGAACAATTCCGAAAAAATTATGACATTCAAGTAGGTGCAGTCAAACTCGCCGAACGCAGAGTCGAAGGAAACCGCCTGCGTTTAAAAGCTGGAACACTTATTTTCAGACGCCTCAGTGAATCTCAAGATTCTCTAATTAATGCACAAAATGCCGTCACATCAGCGCTCGTTAACTATCAGGAAAGCCGACTCACGCTCTATGAAGACCTCGATACACTAGATATCAACACTCCGAATTTCTGGCTTAAATAAATCACACAGATAACGCCTTTTTCTATGAAAAAACGAATTTCCATTACCGCCTTAGTACTCACACTGGCCTTAGCACTTTACTTTTTGACTAAGGACAAGTCTGAAACATCCTCGGATAAGCCGGAGTTTGCCAAGACGCAGCGTGGAGACATGATTATTAATCTCAAAGAAAGTGGATTTCTTAATGCGGTTGAAGAATTAACCATTAAAAATGAAATTTCCTTTAATCAGCTCAACATCATCGACGTCATTACAGACGGCAGCTACGTCAAAGAAGGTGATTTCCTAATCGGACTAGACACAGAACCTTTAATCAAAGAAAAAAACCGTCTTGAAACAGAAGTCAGTAATCACGCTCTAGCCGTTACAGAAGCTCAAACAACACTAGACATCACCGAAAGTGAAGTAGCCAGTGAAGTCACAGGAGCAAAGAACAGTATCGAATTTGCAAAGCTAGATTTACAAAAATTTGAAGATCTCGATAAAGTTCGTAAGCTAAACGAAGCACTCACAGAAATCGATATTGCAACAGATAATCTCAATTTCTCAAAGCAAACGTATCACTCTAGCCTTGAGCTATCCGAAAAAGGTTTTGAAACAAAAAGCCAAGTCGACAGAGATAAACTAGATATGGCGGCGAAAGAAAAATTACTAAATTCAGCAAAAGCCACCTACGACATCCTTAAGGATTTTGATCTCCATAAAGAAAGTCTCCAGCTCACTCGAGATCTCGAAGAAGCTCAAAACCAATACGACCGCATGCAAAAGCAGGGAGATAATAAAATCCAAAAATCTAGAGCCAAACTAGAAAATGCAGAAATCATGCTGGAGCGATCTCAAGGTGAACTTGAAAAAATCGAAACGCAACTTGAACAAGCAGAGCTGAAATCTCCGATTGAAGGTTATGCGCTGTACCCAAAAAAACAATACTATCAAGACAACAAAATCGAAAAAGGTAAGGCTGTACGAAGAAATCAAACACTCCTCCGAATCCCCGATATGAGTAATATGAAGGTCGATATCGAAGTCCCTGAATACTACATCAGCGATCTCGTTGTTGGCCAAAAAGCTATCGTCACAATAGATTCTCTCAAAGATCAACAGTTTCCAGGAACAGTCGGAAATATAGGGCTTCTTCCTATTCAAACAAGATCTTGGTTAAAATCCAGTGTTCAGAAATATAACGTCATTATTAATCTGGAAAACGATGCTTTACCAAAATCCATCAAACCGCAGATTTCCGCTTCTGCCGAAATTATTTTGGACACACTCCACGACGTTCTATTTATCCCCATTCAAGCCGTCCATACCGTTCAAGGAAAACAAATCGTCTACGTCAAAGAAACCCTAAGCTCTCAGTACAAAGAACGAGAAGTCAAAATAGGCAAGCTGGATACCAATTATATCCAAATCCTAGAAGGGCTCAAAGAAAACGAACAAGTCCTTATCTCTGAGCCTAATTTATAATCTACTCCATGATTAAGCTCAAAGGTATCAAAAAAAGCTTTCTCGTGGGAGGCCAAACTGTCCACGCTATTCGTCAACTCGAACTTAACGTTACCAGTGGAGAGTACCTTGCCATTATGGGAGCTTCAGGCTCTGGGAAATCTACCTTACTCAATATCCTAGGCTGCCTGGACACTCCCTCTGCTGGGGAATACTGGATTGAAGAAGAAAACACGACTCATCTTGATGACAACCAACTCTCCGAATTCCGAGGGAAACAAATAGGTTTCGTCTTCCAATCCTATAATCTTCTACCTCAATTCACAGTCTTAGAGAACATCAAACTACCCTTACTCTATCAACCCTCTTCTGATCCAGAGCGCTCACATACCAAAGCAACCGAATTAGCACGCCTAGTAGGCTTAGAAGACCGGTTAGATCACCGACCCACAGAACTATCAGGAGGCCAACAACAACGTGTTGCCATAGCACGCTCATTGATCAACGATCCCTTAATTTTACTAGCCGATGAACCAACAGGAAACTTAGATACAAAGACGGAACAAGAAATCTTAGACCTCTTCGATCAATTGAACGCTCAGGGAAAAACGATCATCGTTGTCACCCATGAGAAAGAAGTTGGAGATAGAGCCCACCGAGTGATTCAAATGAGAGACGGAGTTATCTTACAGGACTCTCTTAACAGCCATGAATAAGATCTTCTCTACCATACTGCTTTCCTTCCGTAGCTTAAAACTTCACAAACTACGCTCTAGCCTCACTATACTTGGCATCATTTTTGGAGTTGCCTCAGTCATTACCATGTTAGCCGTTGGTGAAGGGGCCTCAGCTGCCTCTCAAGAAAGCATACGTCAGTTAGGCAGCAATAACATCATCCTAGATAGTGTTAAAAAAGAAGAAGACACAGGTGATGAAGAAAGCGTACTCTCTTACGGAATTACCTATACTGATCTCACACGTATTCAACAAACGATACCTAAGATCAGCTCCATCACACGCATCAGAACATTTGAAGGAGATGTCCGCTACTTAGAATACTCTGCCAATGCGACAATCACGGCTTCTGATCCCAACATCTTTACAACCAAAAATATAAAACTCAAAAAGGGCAGAATTCTTTGCCAGTTAGATTTAATCAATCGAAATGATGTTTGTGTCATAGACAGCTCTCTTGCGAATGTTCTTTTTCCCTACCAAAATCCACTTGACCATAAAGTCAGTTTTGATGGCTCCTATTACCGAATCGTCGGAATTACAAAATCATTCGGTGAATCAAAAAACTATAACGTCTACATCCCCTTCTCCTCCGCCGTAGCGAACTATGGCCAAATCACCACAAAAATAACTCAAGGATCTTTCCAGCTAGAGAAAGTGGATATGCACCAGCTCATTCTCCAGCTCCCAGATACGAAACAAGTCTATTCAGCCTATGATCGTATTAAACGAATCATGAATTACGGCCATAAAATAGATGATTATTCCATCAAGGTTCCCATCCAATTACTTGAAGAAGCAGCAAAAACAGAACGAGTTTTTAGTATTCTCCTCGGTTCCATCGCAGGTATTTCGCTCTTGGTCGGTGGTATAGGCATCATGAACATCATGTTAGCTACCGTATCTGAGCGCACGAAGGAAATTGGACTGCGCCGAGCGATAGGAGCCAAAAAGAATGATATTGTTCTTCAATTCATGACAGAGGCCATTGTCCTTTCTCTTATAGGCGGCGTCATCGGTGTATTGTTAGGAATTCTTATGCCCTACTTCGTCACCCAGCTCTTCGGCATCGAAACTCAAATTTCTCCTGTCGCCATCACCTCCGCCTTTTTCATCTCTGGATTAACTGGCATTATCTTTGGCAGCTACCCTGCTATCAAAAGTGCCAACCTAAAACCAATTGATGCGCTTAAAGATATCTAACTTCTTATCCCGGAACTACGCTCCAACACGAAATCTCTCCCTCTATTCTTTGATGAGGAATGCTTCAATCGTTTCTCTAGCATGCTTTCTTCCCTCCTCTTCATCCCAACCGTCCTTCTCGACTTGAGTGGCGTAGGAGAGGTGAAGCTGCCAAAGTTTTTTCCCTTCGATTTCTTTGAGCAGAGAAAAACGTTCTGAACTTGAATAGACTTCTTCCCATTTCTTGCGAACTTCTGCCCAATAGGATTTCGTTTTGGAAAAGCTGACGTCTCCAGCTGTTAACTCAGGTTTGGTAATTTCCTCATATCGGTTGATACCGTATTCTTTCCCTAAAATTGATTGCCCTCCATCTAAAAGAGCGAGTTTTTCATTCTGTTGCGTATGGATCCAGCCATTAGGAGTGATTGTAATTTCATGGGTGCCTTGTAGCACTTGATAGTCATCACGAGAGGCAAACTCTCTTCGAGGGAGCGGCCGCCAGAGAGTTCTACTCTTCCATGTCGAGACTCCGTCCACATGTTGCCAGCTACCAACTACTTCATACCGTGGTGAATCATCCACTTGAAAGACAGCTTGGGTCCAACAACCTTTCACATTCTCAGCCTTTTTTTGAGTCCATGTATTATCCCCAGAGTACACATGGAGATCCGTATCTTCATAGCTCCAATCTTGGCGCCAGTGCTTTAGCACATGCGGGCCTGTCTCTTTGCCTTCTTTATCTCTAAAATACATGACCAAAGAGTGCTGCAGACTAATAAAATCCTCTGAGTCCTCTAACACAACTACCCGTTCTGTACCCCAGGAAAAATACGGCCTTGGGGCTGTATAATTCGCTTTAAATCCAGCAATTTCGATAAAATCAAAACTAACTCGATAAGAGCCCACCATCGCCAATATAGCGAATCTATCTTTTTCTTTCTGAGAGAGGCCTTCCGCCTGAAGTTCCAACCAAGCAGGTTTGGCCCCTACCATCAGGTGCACTTCGCTGCCCTGAGTGTTTCCACCTCTTGGCTGCATGGTTTCTTTCTTTAAAAAAGGCCAAGCAAAGACGTGCCCTTGCACAATAGCTTCTTTCTTTTCTAAACTACTCTCTCCTTCCTCTGCCGAAGAAAAGCATACGCTCACTAACAATATGATAGATAGAATGGGGCGAGATGATTTCATAGAAAAAATGCTGGCTACAAGTTTCATAGAAAGCCCGCTTCGCTAAGTGAATAGGGCTTTCTATATCTCATACATGTGTCATCGGCTATGCTTTTGCTGCTTCACCTGATCTCCCTTTACCTCGGGGCTTTACAGGTTTAAAACTAAGCTCTTTCGCATCTTTACGGCGACTAACCTTCACTACATTTCCTTCTTTAATATCGCCACGTAGTAAAGCCTCTGCCAGTGGATCTTCTAGATAACGCTCTACAGCGCGTCGCATAGGCCGTGCCCCATAAGCAGGATCGTAGCCCTTTTCTATCACAAAGTCCCTAGCGGAAGGCTCTAGCTTAAGTTTGATTCCTTTTTCCTCCAGACGAGCGAACAGCTTCGCACTTTCTAAATCAACAATTTGCTCTAAATCCTTCTTTTCTAACATATGGAACACTACTGACTCATCGAGACGGTTCAAAAATTCAGGACGGAAGAAACGCTTAGATTCTTCTAAAATCTTCGATTTCATTCCCTCAAAATCAGATTCGTCAGACTGCATGGCACCAAAGCCTAACGATGTTTGGCGCTTCGCTACTGAGGCTCCTACATTAGACGTTAAAATAATAATTGTATTTCGGAAGTCGACTTTACGACCAAAACTATCTGTCACCACACCTTCTTCCAGAACCTGTAACAGCAAGTTCATTACATCGGGGTGGGCCTTCTCCACTTCATCAAATAAAATAACAGAATATGGCCGGCGGCGTACAGCCTCTGTCAGTTGACCACCTTCATCGTATCCAACGTATCCAGGAGGTGAGCCAATTAAACGGCTGGTGGAAAATTTCTCCATGTATTCAGACATATCAATCTGAATTAACGCATCAGAGTCTCCAAACATAAATTCAGCAAGATTACGTGCCAAATATGTCTTACCTACACCTGTAGGCCCTAAGAAAAGGAAGGAACCGATGGGGCGACGTGGATCTTTAAGATCAGCACGCGAACGGCGTAAAGCCTTTGATATCGCCACAGAAGCCTCATTCTGCCCTATGACTCGACTCTGGAGATCTTTCTCCATATTAAGTAACTTTTCTGCTTCTTTCTGCTCCATACGCTGGAGAGGGACGCCGGTCCATTTAGAAATAACGGCCATCATATCCTCTTCTCCTACTGAGATGAAATTCTCTTCACTAGATTGCTTCCAGCTAGAAAGCATATCTTCCAGTTCCTGCTTCGCTGCTTTTTCTTCATCACGTAAAGCGGCTGCTTTTTCGAAGTCTTGTTCATTAATCGCAGCTACTTTATTACTTGTGATTTCAGAAATTTTTGCCTCTAGGCCTTTGACCTTAGGAGGGCGTGTCATCTGACTAATCCTCGCTCTAGCACCAGCCTCATCAAGGATATCAATGGCTTTATCAGGAAGGTAACGCCCTGTTAAATATCTGGATGAAAGCTTCACTGCAGCTTCTATCGCTTCTGGAGTGTAATTCGCCTTATGATGGTTCTCATACTTATCTTGAAGCCCACGTAGAATCTCAATCGCATCTTCTTCTGAAGGTTCATCTACCTTTACCTGCTGGAAACGGCGATCTAATGCGGAATCTTTTTCAATAAACTTACGGTATTCATTCATCGTTGTCGCTCCCATACATTGAAGCTCTGCCCGACTAAGAGCTGGCTTAATGATATTGGAGGCATCCATCGCACCTTCTGCGGAACCGGCACCTACAATCGTGTGAAGCTCATCAATAAATAAGATCACATTTTTGACCTTCCGGATTTCATCCATCACAGCTTTGATTCGCTCTTCAAACTGACCACGATATTTCGTCCCAGCAACCATAAGCGCTAAATCGAGTGTGATAACACGTTTTTCACGTAAAAGTTCGGGGACATTCCCAGCTACGATTTCTTGGGCCAGCCCTTCTACAATCGCTGTTTTCCCAACACCAGCTTCGCCCACTAAAACAGGGTTATTTTTAGTACGCCTACAGAGGATCTGTACAACGCGTTCAATTTCTTCCACGCGCCCAATGACAGGGTCTAATTCACCTTCTTTCGCTTGTTTTGTAAGATCACGGCCAAAAGCCTTTAAAGCCGGTGTCTTCGTTTTACCGTCGGCGGCCACATCGACACCTTCTATCTCCTCCTCTTCAAATCCCTCAAAATCATCATCTTCATCCGCATCTTCCGGAGTGAAATTAGGGTCAATTTCTGCGAGAACTTCTTGGCGAGTGCGCTGAATATCGATATCCAGGCTCTGTAACACACGAGCAGCGACGCCCTCACCTTCTCTTAACAGTCCAAGTAACAGGTGCTCTGTACCTACATAAGAATGGTTCAGTTGCTTTGCCTCTTTGTTGGCCAATGCCAAGACTTTTTTCACTCTAGGAGTGTACGGGATACTGTCTGTCAGAGGTTGCTCCGGGCCAGAACCAACTTGGTTCTCTACCTCGACACGCACTGTTTCCAGCTCCAAGCCCATTCTTTCCAAGACATTCACAGCGACGCCTTGACCCAGCTTAATCAAGCCAAGAAGAAGGTGCTCTGTACCTACATAATTATGCTTAAATCTCTGAGCTTCTTTGCGAGAAAGAGTCAGAACTTGTTGTGCTCTAGGAGTAAAATTATTCATGAATCAATAAAGGTTTGCTGGTCGTCATCAGTAGACGCATGTCTGTATTTTATACCCTTAACAGGGGGTGAGAGGCTTTGCAACCTCCCTCGTATGATTTCTGCACGAATTTCGTCGCGCTTTTCTGGTGCTAGTTCTTCCCCAGCATGTAACTGTAAATGCCCGGGCTGGATATCCATTAGTAAAGCGTCACAGACTGCGATCACTTGTCTTTCAAAACAACCAACATCAGCCCCCAACCGTAAAATAGAAATAAGATTAAACGCTTCTTTAGAATCAATCATTTGAGCATGGCTCAATAAACCATACGCACGGCCTACTTTATCGGACAATGTCATTGGTTTCTCTTCCAGCATTTTTAGCCTAGCATTTTTCTCATGGATCGCCACTTGACCAATGACACGCTCTAATCTGTGAATAATATGTTCTTCTGATTCCCCTAAAGTAGATTGATTCGATATCTGGAACAGATGCCCGAGCGATTCTGTGCCTTCTCCAAATAAACCTCGAACAGCCAGTCCAATTTTAGAAATGGCCTGAAGAACCTGATTTATTTGCTCACTTAGGACTAATGCTGGCAAATGCAACATAGCAGAGGCACGCATCCCTGTACCTAAATTCGTTGGGCACGCCGTTAAGTATCCCAGTTTAGAATCAAACGCAAATTCCACTTTTTGTTCCAACTGCCGGTCTATGGTTTGAATCAAATCATAGGCGCCACGCAAATCCATACCGGAACTGATGGACTGCATACGCAAATGATCTTCTTCATTAATCATTAAGCTTAGCCTCTGTTTCCGGTCGACTACCATCGCACTACCTTCCCCACGAGCGGCTTGCTCCCGGCTAATTAAATGGCGTTCCACCAGAACTTGTTTTTGCAACGAGGTCAGATCATTCAATTCATGTGAAAACCCCTTCGCCATCACGCTCAATTCATCCACAGCAGGTCGCACTTCTTCCAGTACATGACAACGTTCTTTCTTCTTTGCCCAACCGGGAAAGGGAGCGTCCTGAACATTCCTTGCCAGACGAATACGACTAGTCAACACAATGGAGTTCTCTGCACCTTTACCTGTCATCCAGTCAGCAGGGTGCTTCACTAGGGTACTAAATCTCATCATACAACAACCTTCATTTCCGCTTCCAAAGCTTGGATTTCATCACGTAATTCCCCCGCTTTTTCATAGTTCTCCTCAGTAATCGCCTTCTGCAGCACATCCTTAAGGAGTTTCAGCTGCTCTCTTTGGCGGATCAATTCCATTCTACTCTCTGGAGCACGGCCGGTATGTTCCACCCCTTTATGCATACTCTCCAGCATAGGAAGCATCGCGACACGAAACGAGGAATAACACGATGAACAGCCAAGGCGACCAATCTCCTTAAGGTCTGTAATGGTAAAGCCACATTCATCACAAACCAGATCAGCTTCTGCCAAAGAAGGTAATTTGAGATCACTCCCCTTCTTTTGAATTTCATCCACCCCGGGATCTTTGCCTTCTGAAGAACTGTTAAACGCTATATCCAAGGAAAAATTATTAGGATCAGTCACGCCACGGGCCTCCGCACACGAGCGACAAAGACTCATTTTCTTGGTCTCCCCTCCTACTAATTGCTCTAGGAACACTGTCGCTTTTTCATCACAAAAATTGCACTTCATCGTTTCCTAGAGCCTAAACAGGCTCTAGGAAAAAGCGAAAGTAATTTCGTCAAAATCGCATAACATCCTGTCATATAACTTAAAAACAACCTTAATTCTGCGAAAATCACCCTAAAATGTCCCTTTCTGAAGAAAATCACACGACTCCAAGAACCTAGATGAGATTTCGACATTACTATCGTTCAAGAACGGTTTGACCAGAAAGATTCTCGATTCAACTCCATTCTCTTTCCGTCGTGTGATTTTAGATAGAGTTTTTTTAGTCTTCACTCACAGATTCAAAGACACCACCGCCCAGTAAGACTCCATTTTCGTAAAAAGCACAAATCTGCCCGGGAGTAAGGGCTCTTTGAGCTCGGATGAATTGTACCTCACATTTACCTTCCTTCGTTGGGGTCACCCACACCGGTTCGCTTTTGGCTCGATACCGAGGTTGGGCTTCCACTTTTGTACGAACTGAGATGGGGCTATTGACCCAAGAAACGGAACCTACAATGGCACTGTTTGTATAAAGGCCACTTGTCTCCCCTTCATCATAGCCTACGACTAACTGGTTTTCCGCTTGGTTCTTACCGACAACTACATACGCCACTCCGTCTCTAGGTGAGGCGACTCCATGCCCTTTCCGTTGCCCTAAAGTGTATAGATGCAGGCCCCGGTGATGCCCCTTCACCCGGCCATCTGTATCTACAATTTCTCCAGGTCGATCAGGCACATAGTGACTGAGAAAATCGCTCATCTTTATATTACCAATGAAACAAATCCCTTGGCTATCCTTCTTCCTAGCAGTTGGTAGATTCCAGGTTTCGGCCAGAGTTCGTACTTCAGGCTTCTGCATCTCTCCACACGGAAACAGAGCTCTGGCGGCTTGATGCTGCTCCATCAAAGCTAAAAAGTAGCTCTGATCCTTATTCGTATCCGCCCCTCGTAAAATATCTGCAGATCCATTTTCACGTTCACGTTTACGAGCATAGTGGCCTGTAGCTACGTACTCAAACCCTTGAGATAACGCATAATCCAAGAACACTCCAAACTTCATCTCTCGATTACAATAGACATCGGGATTAGGCGTAATGCCATTGCGGTACCCTTCTAGTAGGTAATTCACAATACGTTCCTTATATTGATCCATCAGATCTACTACACGAAATTCTATATTTAATGCCTTTGCCACAGCATGGGCATCTTCCACATCCTGCTCCCACGGACAATCTCCGGGTAAATTATCCGTATTAATCCAATTCTTCATGTATCCACCCACTACTTCATGCCCCTGCTCTAGCATGAGAGCAGCTGCCACACTAGAATCTACTCCACCAGAGAGCCCTACTAATACCTTCGCCATACGAGCACTTTAAGATATTTCCTCTCGTTCTCCACCTTTTAAAAAAATTTTCATCCACCGCATTATCCGTTACATGCGGGCATCACCAAAAGGCAACCCATCCTCGCTCCCAAAAAAACGAGAACGTCATCTGTTACGCCATACTCCAAGATAAAAGCCCAAAACCACCACAAGCTAGGATAACAGTAATGGCGCTTACTTTATACCTCCATAAAGCGAGTAAACATACTGAAGATAACACAACAATGCCCCAATTCACCCCCTCAGAGGGTGACCACAAAGCAAACTGGCTAAATTTAACGGCCAGACTAAAAATCACACCAACCACTGCCGCTGTAATGGCTGTAAAGCTCGCCCTAAGAACTGGTACCGCCCCAACCTGTTCCACATAAGGGCCTCCAATGAAAATAAACAAGAAGCATGGGAGAAATGTCACCCAAGTCGTAATCAAGGCTCCAATAGAAGCTGCTGCCAAAGGCGATAAACTTCCAGGGTTCTGCCATCCACCTAGAAAGCCTACAAATTGAAGTACTATGATTAAGGGGCCCGGAGTGGTCTCTGCCAAGCCTAAGCCACTCATCATTTGGGCTTCCGTTAACCAACTGTATTGCTCCACTGCTTGCTGGGCCACATAAGGCAAGACTGCGTAAGCACCGCCTAAAGTGACCATCGCTGCTTTACTAAAGAAAACACCTTGCTGTGCAGGCGTGCTATCCCAACCCCACAATTCTGCTAAGATAAAGACAGGAAGCCACCACAGTACGAGACAAATAGCACTAATATGAGCGACCCGCATCCATCCTCCCCGAGGGAGCTGCCTAAGCTTCAAGGCTGATCTGGAATCGGCCTTCTGCCGTTGTCCTTCTTTAGAAGAAAATTGATTCGGAAAAACCATGTAACCAAAATAGCCTACAACAGCCATTGATAATACGATCCAGACAAACGAGACTCCATAGAAAAAGATTGCACCAAAAGAAACTAGTGCCAGAAAAACCAACAATGGAGAGCGTAACACTTTACCTCCAATTTTTATCACTGCATGCACGATTAATGCGACGACGGCTGCGAATAAGCCGTGAAAAAATGCAAGCAACCAAGGCACATCCTGGCCAATGACAAATAGCCAACTGAGAAAGAATAACAGAATCATAGACGGCAGAACAAAGAGCCCCCCAGCAGCAATTCCTCCTCGTACCCCATGAAGCCGCCAGCCCAGATAAGTCGCTAATTGCTGCGCCTCAGGGCCAGGTAGAAGCATCGTAAAGTTCAGTGCATCTAAAAAATGCTGTTCTGATATCCAGCGTTTTACCTCCACTAGCTCTTTATGCATGATAGCAATCTGCCCTGCGGGGCCGCCAAAACTAATGAGCCCGAGCTTACACCAAAACAGGAGAGCCTTCGTAAAACTCGGGTAATCAATAGAATCATCAATATCTAGTTCTTCACTCATAGAAGTTCTCGGCTACTTTCTCTACATGTGTAGGCGAAAGTCCCCGGTATGATATCGATATTGCTCCAATCAGCAATTCTTACTCTATGTAATTTTTGTCACAATCCGCCTCATGTGAAAAATGTTTAGTCTTAGCCTCCACCCCCTCATGTCTTGCCAAGTAGAGACTTCCTGCCTATGGCTCCATTCATGAACAACGAGCAAGCACTGCCAGAGCACCTTCAAATTCTCCGGAATATGGAAAAACGCTCCCATTGCTATGAGATCTTATCTGGAAAATTCTCCATACTTTCAGGGATCTTCGTCTTAGGCCTGGGATCTTGGTTATCCTTCAGTACAAGAGGTTTAGAACAATCCCCGCTCTTCGACCCACTTCAATGGCTTGGATTATGGTCTGGCGCTCTACTCTTTAGCGCCATCATCTTCCTTTGTTTAGTTGCTCTTAAATGCAAGCAAGAGAACACTCCTCTACTCACACCCGGATTACGACACTCCCTACGTAGTATGACCCCTCCGATACTCTCCAGCGCTCTTATCGGTAGTTCACTAGCATGGCATTACCCTGAACACTTCCCATTAGTTGCTGCTCTATGGGTTGTGAGCTATGGAGTGGCTCTGTTATCCACAAAATCATTTACCAGTAGGCCCCTCCAAATATTAGGTTCGGTAGAACTCGCCCTCGGAATCACATTTGCTCTACTAGCCTTACGCCACGGTAAACATGTCCATTTCTTCCATCTAGCGAATTTCTACCTTTGTTT
Organism: uncultured Verrucomicrobiales bacterium; assembly: GCA_964561965.1. Classification (GTDB taxonomy): domain Bacteria; phylum Verrucomicrobiota; class Verrucomicrobiia; order Verrucomicrobiales; family Akkermansiaceae; genus Rubritalea. The sequence goes on along the minus strand of CAZLQY010000020.1, from coordinate 22,678 downwards.
GGCCTTTGGTATTTTCCCAATCATCTATGGTCTGGGTATCCTTTTGTTCTCAAAAATCATCAAACAGCAGTAATTCGAAGGAGCGATCTACCGCACCTAGAATGAGTTAATTCATAGAAACCCGGAAAGGGCCCTTGTGAAATATTCATTCACCAGACTAAGTTCCTCGCGGCATCTCGATGCTATCTATTTATTTCAATGACAAACCTTACCAAAACATACCTTCTCATGTCCTCCTTAGCGCTCTTCTTAAACGCTGTGGTATTGTATGAGATCCTAGCTCTTGGAAATATTGAGCTATGCGATGAGGGAGCATTGATAGAAAACATCTCCGCAGGCTGCTTCCTCTTTGCTTCCGTCACCCTAGTCTTCCGAAGCTTATCCCTTGAGCCATTCGAGAAACGACTCACTCTTCTATTTGCAACAACAAGTCTGCTCTTTTTCTTCCGTGAAGTCGATGTCGAGGACTTGAATGCGACAAGAGTCATCCAATGGATAGGCTCTGACATTGGCCGAGATGCTTTATTCCTCCTCATTTACATCTATCTAACCATCTCTACCTTCCGCCTTAGACCCGCATCTATTCTAACGACCCTAACCACGATTCTCCGCTCAGAGGCCATCCAACTCTGCATCATAGGTTCTATTTTCCTAGTGATTGGAGGAGCGTTTGAACAATATAAAATGATTATTGTGGAAGAAGTTCTAGAGCTCAATGGAGCACTCATCCTCCTATGTGCCGCGTTAGTATTAAATCACCGGCCCATTTGGAAGGTTCGATAGGTAAGGGAAACGTTCGATCAACAAGGCCCCACGCAGGCCTCTTTTTCTACCAGCCTATTCCTAAAAATAAGGACGTACTCTGCTTACCCTTTCAATACAGTTTCGATAATTTGAACATTTTCACCGGAGATCTATTTCTCTTAAACTATTGGCTGGCCCTACCTCTAAGAATTTGGCACTAGCTACCGCAGATTACATGAATTTCATAATCACTGCTGGCCCAACAAGAGAGGCAATCGACCCTGTCCGTTACTTGACCAATAAATCGTCAGGAAAAATGGGTTATGCCATCGCACAAGCAGCTATCAAAGCTGGCCACCAGGTCACTCTTATTTCAGGCCCTACCAACCTTGATATTCCAGATGGTGTCGATTTTTTACCAGTAGAAACAGCAGATGAAATGTATGAAGCCGTAGAGCGGTGGATTCCAAAAGCTGAGATTGCTATCTTTGCTGCCGCAGTGGCAGACTATCGCCCCATCTCTATTTCTGAGCAGAAAATCAAAAAACACGGCGAGACAATGACTCTGGAGCTCACCAAGAACCGAGATATTCTTGGCTCCTGTCGCTCTCTATTTCATTACTCAGGCACACTAATTGGCTTTGCTGCCGAAACTCAAACTGTCATCGAAAACGCTCGCCTCAAACTAGAACGCAAACAGTGCGATCTCATCGTCGCTAATGACGTTTCACGCACAGACATAGGATTTGATAATAATGAAAATGAGATTTTCTTTGTCGAAGCTACCTCTACAGAATCAATACCAAAGGCTGACAAACATCACCTCGCCCATCTCATCATCGATAAGGCCGTCTCTCTGAGAACTAAGGCCAACTAGCAGAAAGCTCTATCTGTAACTAAACGGTTAGTTCTCACGCTTAATTTGAATATTCATAAAAGTGCACTTAGCCTGCCAGGCACCAATGGCTAGTTGTCTTTCCTTTGGTGCTTCCCACCTATCTGGAATAGAAGCCGTTCTATCACTCAACGGCCAAGCCCCGATTGGTTTACTATTCACAAAGGTGTCTACCTGTTTCTCTGTTACCTGAATACGGAGATGATAGAGTCTACCATTTTCAATGGTGAAATGGCTTCCACCACCTCGCTTTCTCAGATCACCACCTTCTAACTCTTTCAAATCTACCAAATGCTCATCCAAAGTATCTATTTCCAGCGTCAACATCCCTATAGAAGTAGGTAAAAACACAGCTATAGAGCTAGCTCCATCATCACGAATAAAATCTAATTCTAATGTGTAATGATTCCCCGGCTGAAATGGTAAGAGCAGTCTCGACCCTATCTCTCCAGAACACCAAACACGAGAACCTCCCTTATACCAAACACCTCGCTGTCTATGCTCTGATAGATCAATGATTGGCATCATATCCATCCATTCTTCCACTATTCCATCTAAGGGGGGGGCCCCAAACTCTAGTTTAGATCGTTTCGAAAGATCCGTAGACCCCAAATGAACACTACTCTCTCTCTACCACTGCACTTTGTGAGACATGCTCACCCTCAGAAACAGAGGCTAACTGAACCTCTACTGAACTATCCCCTAAGGGCCCAGGTTTACGCATTGCCGCATAAATGACCAAACATATAGCGAGAAGAGCGACAGAAGCAGCGATCAGCAAGAACTTACGGTCTACCCGTTTCTGCATCCTAGCTATTCTTATTTTTTGTAACGACTGTGATAAATTCGCCGTAGTAGCAGGCCTCTTATCAGGGTCTCTCTGGAGACATCGCATCACCAGTTTACTCAGACCTTTTGGATACCCAAGTGTATCTAGTGAATCAAAAGCTCCTCGAGGAGTCACACCAGTCAACATTTCATAGATCAAGACACCAACACTATAAATATCTGATCTGGCGTCTAAAACTTTCCCATCTGCTTGTTCAGGAGACATATAATCCACTGTTCCTAAAGTAACTCCCGTCAAAGTAAGCTGTGTGTTTTGCCCCCCATCTTCATCGATACCCTTCGAAATACCAAAATCACTCACCTTCACCTCTCCTCTCTTTCCCAGCAAAACATTCGCAGGTTTGATATCGCGATGAATGATTCCCAGCCCGTGCGCCGCCGAAAGACCTCGGCAGACCTCAATAGCAATACGGAGAGCTTCTGTCAGAGCTACTTTTTTATCTAAATCTAGTCTCTTCGCTAAATCATGCCCATGGATATACTCTAAAACAAGGTAAGGCGTCCCATCCTCCAGCATATCTGCATCGTGGATGCCCACGACGTTTTTATGCTTCATTTGAGCCAGCATCTGTCCCTCGCGGCGAAGGCGCTCGACAAAAAGGCCCGCATCTATCTCCCTAGGAGTGAACAGTTTAATCGCAACAATCCTCCCTTGATCTAGCTCCTCGGCACAATAGACAGCTCCCATCCCCCCTCTGCCTAAAAGCTTCGTCACCTTATAACCAGGGAAATCTAAATCACCAGCGACGGAAGGTTCTTCTAATTTATCGGTCAAAGCCCATTGCAACATATGCTGAGCTTTCTGCGATTCATCACGGCCGATTTCTTCCCTCATACGTCTGCTAAAATACCAATCAAATATCGCAACTCATGATCAGGATCCTCATTCGGCCCTACTGTTTCCTGAATTTCTGCTCGTAATAACTCACCAAACCTCTTTCTCATACGGTGTACTCCTACTTTGACAGCAGCTAGAGACACCCCTAATTGATCTGCAATCACAGCATAACCCTCCGTTAATTCACCTGTGAGGCAACCAACTAACCCATCGTGTAGAGACTCTTTGCCCTCAGATACATATTTTTTACGTAATTGAGAGCGTGCGCTCTCCACTACAATCAGAGCCCAACGTCGATCAAAGTGCAAGGCAGGGTCCTCCGCGTCATTATCAGACCAATGATTTTCCTCATCTTGCATATCCACAAAATCAACTTTTCCCTCACCTCGCTTCACAGCAACAGACTTCGCATATTCATCTCTTAAAAAGCGTTTAAACGATATCAGTAAAAACGTCCGCATTTTACCCTTCTCCTCATCGGCCACCTTAAATATCGCTTTCTCAACCCCTTTTGTTAAAAAGCCTTGCACCACATCCTCTGCATCTTCCTGGCTGCGGCCATAACTACGTGCATAGGCATACAGAGGTCGCCAATACAATGCACATAATTCATTCAACGCAGCTTTGGCCTCACCAGCTGGAGCTTCCTTTAATTTCTGTACTAGAGTCCAACGTGTTTGCTGGAAGGTACTATCACCTTTCATCATAACTACTATTCTAAATAACTTCTCAAACCAGCTCAAGAAAGTAAGCGCCCTGTCAGCGATCACTTGCCAAAAACCACACAATACCTGCCCATCAACTCGATGAACCTTGGTATTACTTGATTCATCACACTAACTTGATTCATCACACTATTTCCCATCATTCTCGCTTGCTTCTCTCCCTTCTCTAAGTTGACTTAAGACTCTATGCGTGATTGCGAACAATGTGGCTACCCGCTAACTCCAAGCTCCTCAACGATCTGCCCAAAGTGTAGAGCCGCTCCGGGGGAATATGGTCGTGATCCCATCTTAGAGATAGACGTAGCTCACCAAGGGGAATCTTGGGAAACATCCCGAGCTAAAATCTTACAAGCGATCGACCAATCTATGTTTCAAAACCTACAAGGTGTAAAAATCATTCACGGCTACGGCTCTTCCACAGGACATTCTGTCATTGCACCGCGGGCCATCGCACTCATGCGCCATTTAGCGGAGGAATATGGAGGGCGTTACACTCAGGATAAACAGACCAGGGGAGCAAGCCTTATTTGGTGGAATAAACGTAAGAAAACCTCGAAAGACCCTCGACTAGAAGTCGACAAAACACCTATTTCTGAACAGAGCCCCAGCCATCCGCAAAATCACTCTTTCGGCGGCAACTGGTTTGACCAAGCTATCCAAAGAAACAAGCGAAATTCAGACTTCCATTCATAGAGCTCACAGAGCTCTCAACCCTGGTTTTCATCAGATTTTCTGCGATCAATTCTTTCTTTTCTGACATTAACAGTGAATTCAGCTGGAAAAACCATGAAATCTAGGGAAGATTCTTGGACAGATTGTCTATACTCGCTCTGTATTCTTTAGTTCAAGGATGTCATTGTAGTCTTAGACTTCCACAAACTACTACATAAGTGGTTATTCGATTCCGAATCTATGCCAAAATCTAAACATAATGCTTACCAGGTGGATCTGCCACCTGAGCTACAGAAACAACTTGAGGAATTCCGCTCTAAACTATGGCGGATCAAGCTAACTGAAGCACTACTTTCAGGCTTTATTGGTTGGATCGTAACAGCCCTTGTTCTTTTTGGCCTAGACCGTGTGTGGGACACTCCCCCCTTAATTAGACTACTGCTCTTTTTACTCGGCATGTCCGTTTTCGCCATATTCGCCCCAATATGGATCAACCGCTGGGTCCTTAAGCACCGCCGTGAACAACAACTAGCTTCTCTCATTTCCCAAAAATACCCAGGTCTAGGAGATCGCCTACTAGGTATCGTTGAATTACGCCAACAAACAGAAAGTGAAACCTCCCTCTCCGGAGAACTGAGAAATGCAGCCATGCTTTCCGTTGCCAAGGATGTCACCAATAAAAATTTAACCCAAGCCTTACCAAAATCATGGCATGGGAAAGCAGCGCTCGTATTAGCTTCCTGCCTAGCTCTTACCTCCAGCCTATTCTTTTCCTACCCGGAGGCTACAAAAAACACATTCACACGCTGGTTACTCCCCCTCTCAGACACTCCTCGCTACACGGCGACAAAGCTCGATCTCTCCAGCTTACCCCAGCCCTACCCTGTACCTTACGGGGAGAGTTTCTCTCTAAAAATCCCCTTAGAAAAAGACAGTAAAGACCCAGGCAATGCCTACGCCCGGTTCTCTCGTGAGCCTTGGGCCTCATCAACGAGCCATGAACACAGCTTCACCTTCGAGTTCTCACCTCGGCAAGCTAGAGGGACAGTTCAGTTGAAAGCCGGTGATGATATTGATTCCTTGACCATCATTCCCATGCTACGCCCTGCATTAGGTGATATTACAGCTACAGTCGAGCTACCTTCTTACCTCGAACGCGGGGAACAAGAGCAGACCGTGCGTAGTGGCGTCATCAATGTTTTAGAAGGGAGTCAAATTCAATTGAAGGCTATTTCCTCCAACCCATTGCAGGAAGCAACTTCAGAATTAACTCTCTACAAGAAACAAATAAAAGATCATGCCGAGAACTCAGACCTAGGCACCGTCATACTAAAAAGCTCAGAGTTACCAACAGAGATTACAGAGCACCACCTCCGTACAGAATCAGTTTTTATAGGCAAAAACCACATGGATATCACTCTAGATTGGACCGATATTCACCAATTAAGAGCAGCAGCCCCACGCCAAGTACACATAGAGCCCATCTCAGATCAGGTACCAAACTGCTATTTAGCTGGTGTCAAAAATGGCCACACCATGCTAGCAAAAGACTTTTTCAAACTCACCATATCTAGTTCTGACGATTACGGCATACGTGCTAGTGGCTTAGCATGGGAAGGGGCCCTAGGCACAGATTCCGCAGCACATTCTGCATCTGGAGAACAAGTGTTTGGCCAAGGCTCTCCAAAACGCACAGATATCACTGAAGAAATCGATTTCAGCCCGATCGCTTATGACATCGCCCCCCAAAAACTACAACTACGCGCTTGGTCTGAAGACTATAATCCAGCCACAGAGCGCGTTTACTCTAAACCAATCACGATCTATGTCGTGACTGAAGAAGAGCATGCACAGATCCAAAAACGCAAATTCGATGATATTATAAACGATCTCGAAGACTCTTTCCGGCGTGAACAAACACTTCTCGATGAATCAAAGCGTTTGGAATCATTAGAAGCTAAAGATTTACAGAAAGAAGAAGCTCAAAAACGCATAGCAGAACAGGAAGCCAAAGAGCAAGAAAACACAAACCGCATGAAAAAACTCACCAAACGCATGGAAGAGCTTTTTCAAGAAACCATGCGTAATAGTCACATCGATTCAGATACACTCAAGAAAATGGCAGACTCCTCAGCAGCGATGAAAACATTAGCAGAGCAAGACATGCCAAAGGTCGAACAAAAATTAAAAGACGCCCGAGACCAAAGAAACGCTCAAGAAAAGACGAAACAAGACATCAGCGAAGCAGTCCAACAACAGGAAAAAAATGTGGAGAAGATGCAAGACATCGTCCGCGAAGCGAACGAAGCAAACAAAAACTTCGAAGGCAGCACATTCATCGCCCGCCTCAAGAAAGCGGCTATTGATGAGAAAAACGTCGCCTCTTCCGCCGTTCGCCATATCAACTCACTCATCGGTCTGGATTCTGATCAGCTCGACCCATCTATAGAAAGAGATTTGATCGGAATCTTTCGTTTACAAGAACGTACAGCCTCAGACATTCGCTGGATCCAAGAAGATCTCACGCACTTTTACACTCGCACACAAAAAGAAGAACATAAGCTCCTCCTAGATGCCATCCAGAGCTCTAAAATCGACCAAGGCATGGAAATTCTTCAACGAGAAATTTCACAAAACCACACCTATCTATCCATCGACCAAGCCACTCGTTGGGCAAAGAAATTAGACGAATGGAGTAAACAACTCGAGAGTGCCATGCAATCCGGGCAAAACGGGAATGGCAGCGGTGGTCAACAAAACCAAAACGAACAAGACTTTGAATTCATGCTCAAAGTCATGCGCCTCATCCAACAAGAACAAGGTATCCGAGCTCAAACTAGAGCACTAGAGCAACTAAACCGAGATTCCCAACCATGAAAACCTATCTATCTATTCTAGGCTGTTTAGCACTCATCCCCACCATCTGTGCCTCCCCTCTAGAGGCGAACAAAAATCAACAATGGTCTGAAAAAAAACAATTAACGGCGGAAGAGAAACAGCAAACCCGGATCAACCTAGAGGATCAAATCCTCGAACTGGCTGACCGCCAAGATGAACTTAGTGCCGATATTCAAGAACTCATCGAGGGGCAAACCAATCAAGAAGTCATCAAAGTCCTAGAAGAAGTCGAAGTCTTAATGGTCGAAGTCATCGACCACCTAGAGGAAGAAAACACAGGAGGAGACACCATCGCCATCGAAACAGAAATCATCGAACGCATCTTCCAATCAGCTCAAAAAAAACAACAACAATCTTCAGAGGATGATCAAAACAAACAAAGCTCAAGTGCTATGTTAGAAATGATGAAGCAAATGATGGGGAAAGGCCAACAAGGGCCCCCGAAACAAGGGAAACCAAACGACCAAGAAGGAAAAAAGCAAGCAGGAGAAGGGCAAACAGGAGCCTCCGATATCTCCGCAGAAGCCTTCGCTGGCAGTAACTCTGAAGGAAATAAAGAACGTAGAGTACCCTCTGCAGGAGGAACGACAAAAGATTCTCTTCCCAGAGAATTTCACAAGGCGATTGATGCCTACAATAAAGGGGCAGAAGAAAGGGCCCTACAGCGCCGCTAATGCAACGAACAAATCCATTCATAAGCCAATGCTTCATGGCCCTACTTAGTATCGGACTAACACTCCAGCTCTCAGGCCAAGATCTCTTACGTAGAGGAAATGACCCGATACCAGCGCAAATAGACAGTATGTATTTGCGAGGTATTCGCTACCTTTCTGAAAATCAATCGAATGATGGCAGTTGGTCTGGCGGGCACGGCTCAGACCCTGGAGTTGTAGGCCTCTGCTTACTTGCCATTCTAGGCCATGGTGAAGATCCTAACCATGGCCCTTACGCAAAAAACATTAGGCTTGGAGTAGAATACATTATCGCCAACCAAAATGAAAAAAACGGATATATTGGCAACTCCATGTACAATCACGGCTTCGCCACCCTCGCACTATCAGAGCTCTACGGCATGGCCCATATAGAAGGTTTAGAAACTGCTCTAAAGCGATCTGTAGACCTCATTCTAACAGCTCAAAAAAACAACCCAAAAGGCGGTTGGCGGTATAAACCAGATAGCAAAGATGCAGACTCTACAGTCACCGGCTGCCAACTCATCGCCCTCTATGGCGCACGTAATGCTGGCATTCCCGTACCTAACTCAGCATTCACAACAGGCTTAAAATATTTAGAAACTTGCCGTTCCATGAACGGTACTTATGGCTACACATCGCATGGAGGGACCAAGACAACACTAACAGCGATAGGCTCTCTCTGCTACTCCTTAGCAAAGCAAAAGGACAAACAGCATTACACTCACAGCCTCACTCACCTCCAGAACAACATTCAAACCCTAGACTCTCATTACCCTCACTATTTCCGTTATTACATGTCTCAGGCCCTCTTTCATGCAGACGAAGCCAGCTGGAAAGAATGGAACCAGCGTAATGCTCGAATTCTATCCGCCTCACAAGATGGCAATGGATCTTGGAGCAGTAACAGAGGAGCCCCATATGCGACAGCAACAAACTTACTCTCACTAGCACTAAACTACCGCTTTCTCCCGATTTACGAAAAATGAAGTTCCTCGGACAGATCCCATTGACCCTCATCATATCACTAACCACTCAACTACTCTATGCAGCTGAGTGGCTTGATCAACTCACCTTTATCAATGGTGACCACATCCACGGAACTTATACCGGGCTGCCTGATGCAGAGACACTTAGTTGGCAACATCAAGATGCCAACGCCCCTATCAACTTTACCAATCGCAATCTTCATCGTGTTCTATTCAACCACGGGCACCCAAAGAAATCACTACAGCATAATGGCTGGGTGAAGCTCAATAATGGGGACATCTTCCCTGGTGATCTAGACACCATCACAGAAGAACACGTCACACTCCACACAGACTACGCAGGAAAACTTCGTATTCCCCGGAGATTTGTTTCCTCCATCTCTCCATTAACAGGCTCAGGAAAAACAATTTATAAAGGCCCCTCTCTATCAGAAGAATGGGAAATCATGGATGCTCCTGACACCGCTAACTTCCAACTAGAAGAGCAAGAACCTCTTGCTCAACATTCCTGGGAGTTCCATAGCTCCGCTTGGTTCTCCACCAACAGAAAAGGCAGCCTTAAAAAAAGTGATTTAAAACTGCCAGAAAAATACAAACTCGAATTTGATCTCTATGGCAAAAACCATTCTGGGGTATTTTTAATTCTAGCAGCAGATTTTAAACAACCAGAGCCTAAACAACCACTTCAGGCTAATCAGGTTCGCTACATCACAGAGCAATTCGGCACCTGCCTATTACTCCGAGTGGCAGGCACCTCGCTCGCCCTTCACCGGTATTACTTCAACGAAAAAGGCATCCCTCAGCAGCAGCGGATTCCAAGCACAGCGAACAATATTCAAACCCTCCAGAAATCAAGCTCTCACATTAAAGTCCTAGTAGATCGCTCTAAATCCACCATCGCCGTACATCTAGACGGCAAATTCCTTAACCTTTGGAATCTATCCAAAAACCCCGGAATCTTAGACAAAAACGGAATTGGTTTTAGCTCTTACAGCAATCGCCACTCTAACCGAGTAAGTGACATTCTCATCCAACACTGGTCTGGCAACCACGATGATGCTGTTAGTTTAAACCATGAAACACTAGACATCATTCTCCTTCACAATGGCACCGATCGGTTTTCAGGAAAATCAGCACAATTAGACAATGACCAAATGACACTCACAGGCTCTTATGCCAACTACTCCATTCCTCTACACGATATCAAAGAAATCCACTTCGCCAAAGAAAGCCTTACACCTCCAACAGACACGAATACACACACAACTTCCGTACAATTCTATGGTATAGGGAAAATCTCAGGCACTCTTCTCCCCTCTCCTGCCCAAACATTACACCTTCAGAACCCTATCCTAGGCCTTCTAAAGATCAACACAGACTACCTCTCAGAAATCCGCTTTAGCGACTCACTCTTCACTCTCGATTCTTGGACTTCAAAACGATGACTCAATCTTTCAAACTTCGCTTTTTCAGCCTATTATTGACAAACATCCTAGGGCTACACCTCCATGCTGACACTCTAACTCTTAGTCAGGAAAGTAAGCTTACAGGCACCATACAATCTATCGATTCTCTCCAAGAACAAGGCCTAGTCACACTACAACACCAAAGTACTCCCTCCCCTATGGTGATCCGTGCAGAGCACGTAAAACAGATCCTGTTTTCACCCTCCTTAAGCCCTCTCACCCAGCACACAGAATGCCTAACTCTACATACAGGAGAAAAACTACCCTGTCAGATTATACAGCTAAATTCAAATACGCTAAAAATTAACACAAGCTATGCAGGTCAACTAGAACTCAAAAAAAGCGACGTTGCTAAAATCACCTTTCAATCATCCCTAGCGAACCACATTTACTATGGACCAAATAGTAGTAAAGAATGGTCATACATCAATGATTGGATCTATCAAGGCGGAAGCCTTATCTCAAAAAGTAAATCCCTTGCCTACCGTAACTTTGAACTCCCCGAGAGCTTTATCGTATCCTTTCGCCTACACTGGGAAGAGCACCCTAAGTTTAAATTCTATTTTTGCACAGAAAGCAAAGAAACCATGAAGAAACAAAACCGCTACATGTTATTCTTTGATGCTTCAGGAATCGAACTCAAACGTGTTACTCGTAGGCGCTATCAAGGATTAGCTGCGATTCAACGTCGCCCAGACTCCTTCAAAAATAACACAACTCTCATACAACTAAAAGTAGACCGTAAGAACGGCCAGATTTCCATCTCTCTAGACGGAGAAGAAATTGGAACATTTATTGATAAGACCTCTAATATTCCCTCAGGCAATGGCTTTATTTTCGAAAGTACTCCGCGCTCCAACGGTTCACTAGAACTCAGTGATATCACAATCAGCCCGTGGGACGGCATCACAGCTCTCTCCAAGCCCCAACAAAACACCAACAAAACGTTAGATTCCTTTTATGATAACCAAGGTCAACTCTTCTCAGGCCAAGCTCTTAACCTAGAAAGAAAGGAAGACAAAAACCTCCATCTCACCTTTAAAAGCCCTCACACCAGCCAGCCCATGGAAATAGAGGCTGCAAACCTAAACAGCCTTTTCTTCCCCACTCCAGAAGAGGAAACTCCTAAACAAACGATCCCGCCTATCTATATCGAGTTATCTCCATCTGGAGAAATGTTTGCCTCAGATATCTCCTTAAAAGATGGTTTACTGACAGCGACACACCCCAGCCTGGGCACCATCACGCTCAAACAATCCACTATCAACTCCGTCCTACACAATGATAGTCAACCTTCTCTCTCTCAACCATAGTATGAATCTGCGTTTTCTATCACTCACCGTAGTTGCATTAACTCCCTTGTTCTCTTTTGCTGAATTGGCTCATCATAATATTAATGTCCATTTCCGCAACGGTGACCACCTGCAAGGGAGTATCAAATCATGGGATCAATCAAAACTGGTACTTATTTCTGATCTATTGGAACAACCCATCACAATAGCGCCCTCCTCCGTCACTAAATTCTCCATTCTTCCCCATAAAATAGAACATGCTCCACCTAGCCAACACGAAACCCTCATATCCATCAAACCGAGATTTTTTCGCCAAAACAAAGCCAAGACAGCAGACCTCTTACGCGGACAACTCACTAATATATCAGACAACCACATCACCATCGACACCTGGTATGCGGGACAACTGACTATAGATAGGTCCATGATTGCTAGCATGAATGTCTTTGGAAAAGGGAAACAAGCTTACTATGGGCCAAATAGTATAGAAGAATGGAACAACCTCTCCGATGAACCAATCTGGAGCTTTAAAGACGGTATCTTAATTGGACGGCGCAATGGCCATATCGCCAAAAACATTGATATGTCGAACACTTCCGTTCTCTCCTTTGACTATTCTTGGGTCGGTAATCCCGACCTACGGATACTCCTCTTTAGTGACGATACAGAGCAAGACCGTCCAAAAAATTTCTATGATCTCTCTCTCCGAAGCAACCACACTAAACTGCACAAAACACTCAACCGCCGCCCATTCATCGTCACCCAAATGCAAAGGGCACCCCAGCTCAGAGGCTCAGGATCTGCCCATATAGATTTCTATGCGGATGCGACTAAAGGTACATTCGCACTCTTCCTAGATGGACAGCAAATCTTCGTAGAGCAAGACCGCTCACCCAGTCCAGACTCCCTAGGTGGAGGGCTACATCTCATTTCAGAAAACTCTCCTCTCTCTAAAATTAGTAACCTACAAGTGAACCGGTGGAACGGAGACATTCCTAAATCTCAAACAGAACGTTCTTTTGAGAGCCTCGAAGGAAAAGGAGAGAAAATTCTACTTCGTAATGGAGATGCGGTGATTGGCAACATTGAATCGATCGACGATGAAACATTAAAGTTACAGACCCCCCACACCCCCCTTCTACTACCACTAGAGCGCATGCGTTCTCTAGACCTTAAAAACCTAAAAGAAAATGCCCCGATCATGAAGAAAAATGACGTCTTAGCCCGCTTCCAGGCAGGTGGTTGGATCATACTAGACCTTCATTCCCTCACCTCGACTTCCATCACAGGCTACAATCAATCTTTTGGTACGGCGACTTTCAACTTAAACGCTTTCTCTTCCATAGAATTCAATATTTATGAAGAAGCCCTATCAATAGGATCAGATCATTAAGCCCCATAAACCCTCTCCATCCCCCTCGTTTCATCAAAGTGCCGCTGAAACTTCGTGCAATTTCCACGACAGCATCTGTTTTTTGCCTTTCCATGCCCGCAGCAAGCCCTATCCTCCCGCGCATAACCCAACTTTGTGTACAGCACAAAGTCTCCATTTTCAAATTCACATCCATAAAATAAAGAGAACATCATGGCACTTGATACAATCCGCACATTTACTACAGGTTCAGGCTCAGAAGGGAAATTCCATTCCCTTCCAGCGCTGAAGGATCTTGGCATCGCTGATGTCTCACGCTTGCCAGTTTCTATCCGAATCGTCCTCGAATCACTCTTACGTAACTGTGATGGGCGCAAGGTGAACGAAAACGATGTAAAAAACTTAGCCACTTGGAATGCTGAGTCACCAGGATCCTATGAAGTCCCCTTCACAGTAGCCCGTGTTGTTCTGCAGGATTTCACAGGAGTTCCTCTCGTTGTCGATCTAGCAGCTATGCGAAATGCAGCTGCAGAGGCCGGTGCAGACCCATCTGTGGTAGAGCCTCTAGTACCAGTCGACCTCGTAATTGATCACTCCGTACAAGTCGATTTTGCAGGCTCACAATCAGCTCTCGACCGTAACCTCCAAATCGAATTCATCCGCAATAAGGAGCGCTACGAGTTTCTGAAATGGGGCCAGCAAGCGTTCGACACCTTCGGCGTCGTCCCTCCAGGCATCGGCATCGTTCACCAAGTAAACCTCGAATACCTCGCTAAAGGCGTTCTCGACAAAGAAGAAATCTACTACTTTGATTCCCTCGTAGGAACAGACTCACACACCACTATGATCAATGGTCTCGGCGTTGTTGGCTGGGGCGTCGGTGGGATTGAAGCAGAAGCAGGAATGCTAGGTCAGCCCGTCACCTTCCTCGTCCCGGAAGTCGTCGGTGTTCACCTTCATGGCGATCTTGCAGAAGGCGTCACCGCAACAGACCTCACACTCCGCATCACAGAAATTCTTAGAGCTCAGGGTGTCGTCGGCAAATTTGTAGAATTCTACGGCCCAGGTGCAAAGGCACTCAGTCTGCCAGACCGTGCTACGATAGCAAACATGGCTCCAGAATACGGTGCCACTATGGGCTTTTTCCCTGTTGATGAAGAATCCCTCGCCTACCTCAAAGGCACAGGCCGCTCTCAAGAAATCTGCTCTACAGTAGAAAACTACTTTAAAGCACAAGGAATGTGGGGCATTCCTGCAAAGGGTGATATCGACTACACTATCTCTCTCGATCTTGATATGTCTAGTGTCGTCCCAGCAGTCTCTGGCCCGAAACGTCCACAAGACCGCATCGATGTCACCGACCTAGGTTCTAAATTCGATAGCCTCTTCACAGACACTGTCGCGGATGGAGGCTTCGCCCGCCCAGCTAGTACTCGCAGCACAGCAATCGATCTCACCCTCGACACCAGCGCAGGTTTCTCACCAACAGGCCAACAGCTCCTGAACGAAGCCGGTAGCACAGTCGCTACCGAAGAAACAAGTGTGTCGACACAGCTCAAGCACGGCTCCGTACTCATCGCAGCCATCACATCCTGCACCAATACCTCCAACCCTAGCGTTATGCTCGCCGCTGGTATTGTCGCTAAAAAAGCGAATGCACTCGGCTTGACTACCGCTCCGTATGTGAAAACCTCACTAGGGCCTGGCTCACGCGTCGTCACAGATTACTTCAATGCGACAGGCCTCCAGAAAGAATTAGACACTCTCGGCTTCCACACCGTCGGCTACGGCTGCACCACTTGTATCGGAAACTCAGGCCCACTCACACCAGCTATCGAAGATGCTATCTCTGAAGGAGACCTTGTTTGTGCCTCCGTTTTATCTGGGAACCGCAACTTCGAAGCACGTGTCCACGGCTCTGTCCGGGCAAACTTCCTCATGTCACCTCCACTCGTCGTTGCTTACGCCATCGCAGGTCGAGTAGACCTCGATTTAGCGAACGACCCCATCGGTAAAGATAAAGACAATAACGACGTTTACCTTAAGGACATCTGGCCTAGCCAAGATGAGCTCAAAGAAGTCATCGATTCCGCACTCGTGCCAGAAGTCTTTAATCAACTCTATAGTGATCTCGATAATGCCAACCAAAACTGGGTAAACATCCAGAGCTCTACAGGTGCCACCTACGGCTGGAATGACGATTCTACCTACATCCAGAATCCACCATTCTTCGAAAACTTCTCCCGCACACCAGCGACAGAAGCAAAAGACATCACAAATGCACGCCCACTAGGTATCTTTGCAGACTCCGTCACCACAGACCATATCTCACCAGCAGGTGCTATTGTCCCTACCTCACCAGCAGGCCAATACCTCCTCGAAAACGGTGTAGAAAAAGCCAAATTCAACAGCTTTGGTTCACGCCGTGGGAACGACCGAGTCATGACACGTGGTACCTTTGCCAACGTACGCATCAAAAACCTCATGTGTGAAGGTGTCGAGGGTGGCTACACACAATACTTTGGACCACAAGAAGTCCCAAAACCGGATACAGAAATCTCTGCCATTGGAACAGGAAAACCAGCCTTCATCTACGATGCGGCTATGGCCTATAAAGCAGATGGTAAAGACCTCATCGTCATCGGCGGGGAAGACTACGGCATGGGATCCTCCCGTGACTGGGCGGCTAAAGGCACACGCCTTCTCGGAGTAAGTGCAGTAGTAACTAAATCCTTCGAACGCATTCACCGCTCAAACCTCATCGGCATGGGCGTGCTACCACTAAACTTCAAAAATAAGGCTGACTACGACAAAATAGTCGACCTAGCAGAGGCATCCTTTGCCATCAACGGACTCAGTGGTGAGTTAACGCCAATGCAAGAAGCCTCTATGGTCGTCACCAAAGCATGTGGAGAAAGCCTAGAAATACCACTCATCGTCCGTATCGACACCCCAGCAGAAGTAGATTACTACCTCAGCGGCGGCATTCTACCATACGTTCTCAACCAAATCCTCGATAACGCAGAGGAAACGAAATAAGTTAGAGTATCACTTCAACATCTACAGGCCGAGGGCGAGGCGTCTAACGACTTAAATTCCCAATTGTATCCAGGCCCTTTCTAAAAAACGACTTCTGAAAACAGAGGTCGTTTTTTTATTTTATGCTCCAGAAAGAATTTACAATATTCAAAGCTACCTAACAAACTACACGATCACTTTTTTAAAATAAATCGCTATAGTATCCCCATTCCACATATTAATAGATAAGCTACAGATAAATCAATAAGACCTATGCACCAAGTTATGACATAACAACTATCATTTCCGTTTTATGGAGAGTCATAACTGCCTCCTCAAAAAGCAGAGTAATCAAAGGTACGTTTTTTTTCAAACCAAGATGTTCATCAAAAAGACCCTGACGTAGCGATGAGATATCTCAATAGCTAGAGTTCCTCATACTCCCCATACCCTATTCTATTGAATTGTGAGAAAAATCAGCTCTACGCTCCATTTCTTCATCATTCTCTATTTCATCGAAAGAAGAATATCAATACCCTCACATCCTATAAGGTTTAAGATAGAATGATATCCGATTTTATCAAAAAACCTGAGCAATTTAGTATGTAACACTCCAATAATCTCTATCAAACTCAATAAATTATTCAAAAACACAACAATAATATCCTAATTAACTCTTTTTTTTGACATTCCCCTTCAGTGTGTCCTATAATGCAATCTCTCTCCCTAATTTATCACACTCCATCTTAACAACATACACCAGAGTCTTTCCGATTACACCAGAGTCTTTCCGATATAAGCTCATTTCAAAACCATGAAAAAAATTTCTTTCTTTTTATCTCTCACGGCTGCGCTCACGAGCTACTCCTCAGCATTTGTCCTCATTAATGAAAACTTTGATAGCGCTACAGTCGGAGATACGTCAGTAGGTGCCAATGGAGATTTAGCAGGCACGACACTCCGCACAAGAAACAATCCTGGTTCGGCTGCAATGGAAGCTCTTACTATTGTAACATCAGGTTCCGTTCCAGGTTTCACCTCAGCTTCTGGTAACGTAGTCCAACTCAGTATCTCTGCGGGCAACACATCTGCCGCCTTCTCAGCCTCACCAGCAGTCTTCACTCTCCCTGGGCCTGGTGTTTTTGATGCTTCTGCAACGTATACAATATCATTTGATCTTTACATCCCTGATGATGGCGCAGTTCCAGGCGCATTACTCCCAGGCGCAGGAATAGGCCGTGCACAAGCAAGACTTTCAGGAGCGACAGGAAATGGACCGACGCTTTCCAGCCAAAGTCAAACAGCTCCAGGAGTCTTCGCCATCAGCTACACCGGCACATTGGGGGCGGATTTTGGACAGGGTGCTACACCCTCAACGACTGCTGAACCATTTTTCTCATTCTCTCAAACAAGCGGATCGCTAGAGGACGATCAGGTTGCTTTCATCGATAACGTTTTCTTTGAAATCGTACCTACACCAGTACCTGAGCCAAGTACTACCATCTTATTAGGCCTAGGAGCGTTAGCCTTCCTTCGTCGCCGTCGATAGTACAGCCCCTTCGCCCCTTCCAAAAACTTTAACAACACTCTATTTCATGTTAAATAGAGTGTTTTTGTGTCCCTCTATCACCAATTTTTCTTAATGCAAAAAGCTTGCGTTGCGAAACTATATCAACGATGAATTTCTTTATGAAATCTTCACCATTTTTAGGACTTGGCATCATCGCCTGTATTTTTGGAGGAATCTACTTTGTCATGAAAGGAATCATGGTCGATGCAGAACAACTTTTCCAAGAAGTCTTAGAGGTACATAATAGTACTCATGAAGTACCAGCGAATGAATCTACTGGCCACGACGATTCTAAACTCAATACACAAATTACGCTCTATTTCTCAAGCCTACCAAAATCACTAAAAATCCAACAGGGAGAAGACGTCCTCCTAGAGCGCGAAGACTTAGCCAGTCACATTTACTCCGATGTGATCGTCACTAACATTGAAAGTCATGTCGCAGAGATCTTAGTAGAAGTCGACTGGAATACACCTAGTGAACAAAATTTCGTAGAAATCGAACTTGCTCCTGAAAATCACGAAGAAAAGAATGCTTTTCTTCGTGGTGACAGTAATATCCAAGACATCGCAATTTTCGAGTGGTAACAGGAATACACAATCACGTGCCTCACTCTGAACATCCTCATGATTGTTGTGCTCACCACGCCAACCATCATGAATTAACTGTCGATTTACTAAGCGTTAAATATCGCCGTGTACAAGCACTCGAAAACATCTCTTTCTCCACCTCTTGTGGAAATCGTGTGGCCCTTATGGGGCCTAACGGCGCGGGAAAGTCGACATTACTCAAGGCCATTGCAGGGCTCGCGAAACGCTCTACAGGCTCACTCAGTTGGAGGGGGTCGAACATCACAAAATGGTCTCGTGAGTTCGCTTACTTACCGCAACGAGAAGAAGTCGATTGGAATTTCCCCATTACTGTAAGGGGGCTGATAGAAATGGGCCGTTACCCTCAGACAGGGATGTTCTCTCCTTTTTCAAAAAAAGACCACCTAGCTGTGGATCAAACACTAGACAACCTTCAGTTAGTTGAGATCCAAAACCGCCAGATACGAGAACTCTCGGGCGGACAACAACAGCGCGCATTTCTAGGCAGAGCGATCTGCCAGGAAGCTCATGTCTTATTATTGGACGAGCCCTTCACTGGTCTAGACCCCACCGCCTGCAAACTCTTGGAACAGACTATTATAACCTTAGCGGAAGAAGGTCGCCTCATCATAGCCTCTCATCATAACATCAATACAGCACCACGTATCTTTAACCAAACGCTATTAATGAACAAATCTGTTCACGCCTTTGGCCGGACTTCAGAAGTGTTAACTAGTGCAAATATTGACGCCTGTTTTTCATTATGAACGAAGTAATCAAACTCATCGCAGAACATAGCTTCTTACAGCGAGCTCTTTTAGCGTCTGTCTTAATTGGGTTTGCCAACGGCTTCTTCAGTGGATTTGTTAATTTACGAAGGAACGCTCTATCAGTCTCGGCCCTTTCACATACGATGCTTCCAGGCATAGCCGTCGCCGTCTTATTCACAGGGCAGCTCACTCAGATCAATGCCTTTGTTGGTGCACTTTTCGCCTGTTTATTAGTTGGCTTAAGCTCAGTACTTGTTGGAAGGAACTCCAGAATCCCTCAAGCCACAGCACTAGCCATACTTTATACTTCTGCCTTCGCTGCTGGTATCGCATTACTCCCCTTCTTACCAGTTTCTGTTGATCTCCATGAATGGTTATTTGGGGAAATCACTTTTGTTAGTGATTCTGACTTAAAAATCGTTTTCTTCATTAGCGCCTTCACTCTCACAGCTTGCACCCTCTTCATGCGTCCTCTTCTACTCACTTTGTTTGAACCAAACGTCGCAGCGGCTCAAGGGGTGCCTACAAGATTGATGCAGTATCTTTCCTTTATCCTACTTGTCCTCATGCTCGTCGCCTCCCTACAGGCCGTTGGCTGCGTCTTATCAGTTGGTTTACTCGTAGCACCTGCTGCCACTATCCTGTTATACACAGATCGCACCGCCTTCATTTTCTGGGGAGGTGGTCTCATTGGCGCTCTGGCTGGTGTCATAGGCATCGCGCTCTCCATTATAGCAGACATACAGCCTGGCCCAGGAATTGTCATGACTCTAGGAGCATTCTTTATACTATCCTTTCTCTTTAGCCCTAAACACGGCATCCTCCTTAAAAAACATTAATCAACCAAGCGATGAACCTATTCTATATTTTTATTGGTGGAGGGCTAGGAGCTATGGCGCGCTATGGGCTCTCTCATTGGATAGGCAGCCAACCTGGAAAATTCCCTCTTGCCATTTTCCTCTGTAATATCATTGGGTGCTTTCTCATTGGGTGGATTTACGGGTGGAGCAAAACAGCTCAACCGAACTGGCTATCACCACTAGCCATCACAGGCTTTCTTGGCGGATTCACCACATTTTCTACTTTCACCCTAGATACTCAAAAACTATTACAAGCACAGCTACCAATCCTGGGAATCTCCTACATATTGGCCTCTGTGCTCGGAGGGCTTTGCGCTAGCTACTTGGGCTACCGGATTGGAAAAGTGACCTAAATGTATATTGCCAAGGTGAGCGAAAGGCCTATTCGCTCACTTTCTCACCCTCTCAACCAACAAATGCTCTTTCCTTAAGAAGCTCTCTTGCTTCCATCTCACGAAGGAGCCCTTCAGCTTTCCTTTGCCCCTTGTTGAAACAGCATTGACTTTATCTTTCCTCAAGCCATAAGAGATCCGTCAAACCGCAAGAGGGCTCTACTTACGAGTAAAGCCTATGTAATAGAGGTCATCGAGTTCTCCCTCGGTGGCCTCATTTTTCGTAACATTAGACAGACTCCCTTTCAACGAAACTAGACGTGACTTGAAATATGGGGCGATAAAGCAATCAGTTTCCTTCTTCCCCCCCTGTTTACAACCATCACTCAAAAGCAGACACGTCCCTGACGATTTGGTAACAAGGTAGCCAACACATTTAACCAATCTATGGCAGCACATTCATCTGTTAACGCCCCAAAAGAGTATTCGTTTCCTGCACATTGAGATTCCCGTAATCCTCGTAACCGATAACTTTAAGGCCTTGATTCACAGCACCTCTACTCTCTACCTGAGCGGAGGCTTTTCTTTGTATACGCTCCGTTCCATTCAAGCGTGAAGCACTTGTAGCGTATTCTCCTCTTGAACTAAACTTCTTCCCCGCAGCAGCAGCATCTTGCCCTTGAGCTCTCGCCTGTTGCTGTACAAAGTGTGGTGAGTACTGGTATTGACTACCATCTGTATTTCCTTGATAAGCTTTTCGCTTATACTCAGAGTCTCCCCCCCACCGTTTCTTGTTATAACTCTCAGTCTTATAAGTTTGATCGCCAAAGCTTCGGTTTCCAGTATATGCGGAACGGCTTTCGTACTGGCTTCTAGAATCAGACTTTGTAACTCCAGTCTCTTCATCGTAACTGTAGTTTTCATTAAACTTATTCAACGAACCCTTCTGAGCCACCTCACTTTGCGTTACTTCACTCTCACTAGCGCAAGAAGAAAGCACAACAAGGCCTAGAAGTAGGTTGATCATTAGACGAAATACAAACATAAATGTCCTTCAGCTATACTTGGTAAGAGGAAACACCACAAGCGTCAAAATATGATATGACCGTTCGTTGTGTTATTCTCTCAAAGAATAGTGTGCTCATTCTCAGAGTGCCTACAGTTCCGTTTTTTTAGCACATTTTTATCAACGGGATCCATTCTGGAGCGTTTTCACTCCCTTTAAAACGACAAAGGAATGTTCCAGCATTGTGATCCCAAATCATTTTTTCAAACTTACCCCCGCAGGCCCCTTCGGTAAATTAGAGTCATAAACAGCGAAATGAAATTTCCGATTCTTGCTCTTTTACCCTCTTACGTGAACAGACCTTGAAAGGATGTTTCCTTGTTCCATAGGTCCTTTCGTCAGCTCCCTAGCCATTCATTGTTTCAAGATGTGCTCTTAAATGGCTTTGGAACTTAGCTACATCGTCTTCACTAGGTTGGTAGCCTGGTGTATCTGCATCCAGATTTAACTGCCCTGTCTGGTCTAATCCCCATAATGCGGGTTCACCATCACTGAAAGTAACACGGCCACTAATCATCATACCTGGCCGAATCAGCTCATCCACAGAGACACTCACTTCTCCCGTGGCCACTCTCTCCGCTGGAGCTTCTTCCTCTTCTTTCACAGGAGAAATAAGTTCCACCTTTAGGTCTAAAACCAAAAACCGTGTATCCATAAAAGTCACGGAATGGCCTAACTCCGTTTCTAGTTTTTTTTGAATATCGGGAAGTTGATCACCAGAGGCGGCCCATTGATGAATTTGGCTGATTTCGTCAGAAGATAATGTAGAAGCGCTAATCATAGAAAAAGAAATGAAACTGTTCGACCACTATCTATCGACCCAGAGGAACTTTGCAAAGCTTACATTACAAAGAAATCAGAATACACGGTCATAAAACATTTCCATTTCATGATTTTGAACAAACTCCTCCTCGATCATTGTCCTCAAAAATAAGACAGGCGTAGCCATCTCGTAGTCATCATAGAATACACCTTTTACACTGATAGCGCAGTCTTCTCACCCGGCATGGGAGGCATGGGAGGCATGGGAGGCATGGGAG
>CAZLQY010000019.1:2906-44636 GCA_964561965.1 uncultured Verrucomicrobiales bacterium | reverse complement strand
ATGAACAGTCAGATATATTAATACGCTATTGGCAACGTTTCTAGGGACCACTTCTAAATTACTAAACGAGGGGTTGCTGTGATAACTAAGAATTTTCCATAACATGAATATAGCGATAGATTTTGAGCTAGCTGTCCCATTGGCTGTAAAAGAATGCTTAGAAGAGATTTTTAATGTTTTTGACTCTCATGGTTTTCAGCTTGGAGATTTGGACAAAGAGCATCACAAGTTTCTCTATTGTCCGAGTCTGAACAGCGCTCTCCCAGAGATATCTAGTTTCAGTATAGACAACGTGAGCGACATCGAAGATGGAGCTTCGATTAGTGTTCAGCTTAGTACCGAAGAATACCATGTATTCTGCTCGATGGTTTCGCGAAAGGAAAATTATGTCACAGCTGTTTTTTTAGAGGACTCTTATTCTGGCAGTAGCGATTTTTCTGCTGATGAATACAGTGAAGAAGCGAAAATTATTTATCGAGTATCAAAATCTCTCTATTCTAAGTTGGGAGTAAGTGAGGCAAAAGCTTATATGGATGAATGTGAAGGAAACCCAATTTTTAAGTTTTCCAAAAATGATCCAGACATTTTGTTAGATCATTTTGAATCGCTGTAGGAATGGTTTCGTAATCCGGTAATTAACCGATTAATCAATATAACCGTCAATGAGTTCTTCCTCGATAGAACTTCTGTGTATACCCATTGTGGGGTGGCTCCTTTTAGTAGCTATTTCACCTCCGTTAAACCCCTTGTCCGTTCCAAACTGGCCACTAGTCTGGCGATCAATCATAGCATTTGATCGTTTTTAGCCAGTTACTGCTACCCTACTAATCTAAGAAAGAAAGCCCGGCACACGCACTTTGCGCGTGCATTTGACTCCGTTCAAGGCTTTGCTATTTGCATAAGGTATGAGCGAAGCAAAACCAAAGAAGAAGAAGCGGGTCAATGTACGTCGTCCAGACGTGATGGAAAAAGTCCAAGCAGAAGTTAGCAATCACTACCGCTCTGGTATCGTCGATAAAATCAAGCAGGGAAGCGGCTCTTTAACGATTAAGAACACGACCATTAGATTAGCCAAGCAATTCGGCTTCTGCTATGGGGTAGAGCGTGCGATTGATCTCGCCTATGCCTCCCGAAAAGTCTTTCCTGACAACCGAATTTTCCTCATTGGAGAAATCATTCATAACCCTGAAGTCAACCGCCAACTTTCAGATATGGGCATCGTCTCTCTTCCATGGAAGGAGATGAACGAACAATATGACATGTTAACAGAGGATGACGTCGTCATCGTCCCTGCATTCGGTGCCCCCACGGCCTTCATGGATAAAATCGAAGAACGTAGAGCTGTGGTGGTGGACACGACTTGTGGCGATGTCATGAAAGTTTGGAGAAGAGTACGGGGCTACGCAAAGGTGGGTATCACTTCCATTATCCACGGTAAATCAGGCCATGAGGAGACACGAGCTACGGCATCCCGAGCAATGGGTGACACAAAAAATGGACAATATCTCATCATTCTCACTTTAGACGATACAGATTACATTTGTGATTATATCAAACACGGCGGAGATAAGTCCACTTTCTTAAACAGATTCAAAGGTGGTTACTCAGATGGATTTGACCCCGACATCCATCTGACAAAGGTTGGCGTGGCTAATCAAACGACCATGCTCAAAGAAGAAACAGAAGAAATTCAAAATCGTGTGCGCCAAGCTATCTTCGAACGAGACGGGAATGATGATCATTGTATTATCTTTGATACGATCTGCGGGGCAACGCAAGAGCGCCAGGACGCTCTCTTTGGCATGTTAAAAGGCCACATGGATGCACTCATTGTCGTCGGCGGCTACAATAGCTCGAATACCCAGCACCTCGTCGAAATAGGGGAAGAGAACCTTCCTACCTTCTTTGTCCGTACAGCAGACTGTATCGACTCTTTAAAGACAATCACTCACTATGACTTGGAACAAAAACAAGAAATTTCCTCAGATTACTCCACCATCGTAGACCCTAGCCAGGAGGTCACCATCGGCATCACCGCTGGTGCCTCTTGCCCAAATAACCTTATTGAGGCCACCATCGTACGCATCTTTGAGCTCCGTGGTGTCTCTAGGACAGAAATTGAAGCCATTTAAGACTCTAAAACACCGGTAGTATGACCATCGGAATCATCGTTAACCCACATAAAAAAGGGGCTAAGTCTGCCTTAGAAACACTCTTAGTAGAGCTTCAGCGCCACAATATCACAGCTCTATTGGAGCAAGATACGGCTCAAGCTCTATGCCAAACTTCTGGTATCATCGCCGAGGAACTCGCTAGTCAATCCGATTACATCGCCGTCTTAGGAGGTGATGGCACCATGCTCAACGCCGTCAGCCGATTAGGTAAAACAGACACCCCCGTTGTCGGCATCAATATCGGAACACTGGGCTTTCTCACTAGCTGTACAGATGATGAAGTCCATATACTAGTGAAGTCTCTCATAGATCATGACGTCCGGATCGTGCCCCGCTCACAGCTCAAGGCCACGCTCACACTTCCGGATGGCACACACTCAGTGCATCATGCTTTAAATGAGATTACGATCAACCGAGGTCAAACCGGCAGGCTCGTTTCTCTCGACGCCTACATTGATGGAGATCTCCTCAACCATTATAGAGCAGATGGCCTCATTGTCGCTACTCCCACGGGATCCACCGCCTATTCTCTTGCAGCTGGGGGCCCTCTCCTCTCCCCTATTGCTCAGAATTTTGTCATCACTCCCATTTGCCCGCATAGCCTTACCAATCGATCCCTAGTCCTAGCGGATAGCTCTATCATTGATCTCTGCCAGGCTGATGCTTTAGAAGATCCAACGATCTTTACTGTCGATGGCAGAGAGCTTATCGAACTTCCTCCCGGGGCCAACATCCGAGTCGAGCGTTCCGATAGAACACTTCAGCTTGTACGCCTCGCCGGTCGTTCCTTTTTCTCCACCCTCCGCACAAAATTTAGATGGGGATGATCAAACCAGTGCAAATAATCTCGCTATGAAATATCAGGTTCTTTTCGTCTGCCTAGGCAACATCTGCCGCTCTCCTGCTGGTGAGAACATCTTTCGCCACGCTGTGAAACAAGCAGGTCTACTCGATCAAATTACTATCGATTCTGCCGGTACAATTGGATTTCATCGAGGTAAAGCACCTGATGAGCGGATGGCCAAGACCTTACGCTCTCGCCAAATCCAAGTTTCCGGTTCCTCACGCCCTATTGAGAAAGAAGACCTTCTCACCTTTGATCTCATCCTCACAATGGATGAGGAAAACTATAGAGATGTCTGCGCCCTAACTACAGAGAAGGCCACCTTACAAAAGGTGCGCCATTTTGTGGAATTCTGCGAGAACTACGAAGATACCCATGTTCCCGATCCCTATTATGGGGGTGACGAAGGGTTCGAACATGTAGCGGACCTGATAGAAGACGGAGTGACAAATCTCCTTCTCTATATCAAACAGCAGATGGCAGCATCTACCTCAACCCATCCTGACTGATCCCATACTTCAGGCAACAGACCTATCTACTGCCCAAATCAATAGCCTTCCATCACCGTCACCCTCATCCGTTAGGACAAGGGTAAGCATGCAATGGCCCGGCCTTGTCATACCAGCCTAACCACGGAACGAATGTGACGCTAGGCCAGAAACGCCTAGCCCTGTCACTTTAAAGAGACGCCCTGCATGCTCTTCCACCTCTGATTTATGAACACCAGTAGTCACATATAAATCACTGAGTGAGTCTCCGCCAAAGGCACAAGCTGTTGTCTCTAAACATGGTAATTCGACACGGTGAACTTCTTTCCCAGAAACAGGATCAAATGCGGCGACACAAGCACCATGGCAGAACGCTACCCATAAGTGACCTCGCTCATCAATCGTCATCCCATCAGGAGAAGCTTGGATATGCTTCGTATCCACCACAGTTCTTACATTGGAGATCTCTCCATCAGAGTAATCAAATGCTAAAATTTCCCCACGTGGCGTATCGATATAATACATGACGGAGCCATCAACAGACCACACAATGCCATTAGAGTTCGTCACAGGGCCAAATACCTCTTTAATATTCTCATCTTTGCAAAGGCGGTACAATCTCGCATCGCCCTCTTGTTTCACCAAAGAAATCGTCCCTGCAAAAAAGTAACCATCTGGTGAGCACTTCCCATCATTAAACCGGTTATTCACCTTCTCTGGCTCGGGATCTCCGATAGGAGAGACATTCCCGGTCTGCTCATCTAAATAAGAGAACCCTTTATCACCAACGATCACCAGACCACCTGTATTCCGGGGGACGACGGTGCCAACTCTCTCTCCCACATCCCAAGTTTGCTCCTGATCAGCCCCCGGCGTATATCGAACAACCTTATGATTTTCAATATCCACATAAGTGAGAGCTTCGTTAAACCAAATTGGACCTTCTCCCCATTGGGCGCGATAATTTCCTACAACATCAAATGATTCCATAGCCAGAGATTGCCTTACACTAGGAGGGTGAACCAGACTTTTTTCTGTCAGATTCTTCCAATCCACAGCATTTCTTCATCAACAACGAGAGGTGTTACTCCTCCCCCCTCATCCCCCTCACTTCGTGACTAGAGCGGCTTTCTCTTTCTTTAACTTCGCTAATTCACTCCACTGTTCACGGCTCACAATATAACCCACACATTGATCCGATCCACAACGACAGGGATGATCCTCGTAACATTCTATATCGAACCCATAATCAAATGTAAGCTCATCCCCTTTCGCGATATCCTTCAAAGCATAGATAAAAATCTGATCTTCATCGATCCATGCTTCACAATTAGGATCACAAGAATGGTTGATTAACCTTGCCGGATTCCACGGCACATCACCATCAATATCCCAGTCATCGTTCAGAGTGAAAATATACACAGCCGCATCACCAGTCATTTCCGCATGTTCACTCTGAACATTCGCTCTGCGCTCACTTTCCTCCTTATCAATAAATTCACCGAGGTACTCGATGACTTGCTCTTCTTCCTCAATATCTTGAGCAGCATACACACCTCTTCCATGAATCTCAGAATCTCTTACCTCACAGAGTTCACTTTGGCCTCTTAGCCACATTGCCTTCGCTAAACGTGCAATTCTGGCCTTTTCTTCCAATGGATCTTTCTTCTTTTTCTTCCCCTTAGCCATAGCTATTTCCCCTCGTTCAATCAATTGATACGCTCTATTCTATCTCCTTCGCTCCACGAGAGTTCGGTAGAATCTGAATCCCCGTGATCGGATCTTTCATATCGTTAATTCCCGCAGGGATAGAAGGAAATAATGACCGTAAGCTTTCCATAGATAAAGTAGAGCCATCTATGAAGGTCCAGTCGATTACATCTTCCCGAGTAATCGCCACCTGATATCCAGATTGCACAAAACGCCGGATTCTCTTCTCAACATTATCAGAATCAATAATTCTCAATGTCGTCTCGGTAGGAATAAACGTTAACCATTGATGAATAAAATGTTCTGGATCATTCGAGTTCGGATCCGTTCCTTCTTTCCGAATAGGCCAGACACGAAAGAAAGAAGTAGCCCGCTTTGCCTTAAACTTAATAATGCTAATCCCATTCTGAGTCATTTGCTCCTCAGCCTTCTGTACTCGGAGTAACAGATCCTCCCTCTTTCCCATCTGTTTAATTAACCTAGCTTGCCACCGAGGGTACATATGGTTAAACGCATACTCTAAATCTCCCAGTACGACCTTGTCCCCAAGTGCTTGCACAGCCTTTTGAGCTGAATCCGCCATGCCTACTGGAGGCTCCTCCTGCGCCACCACCTCAGAACAACAAATCGTATATCCAAGTACAACCAACAGTAATTTACTGAACCAAATCATCATACAGCTGTATTCATCCTCAGCAATAGCCATTCGTCAAGTACACAGGTCATGAATGAACGAATTTAGAGGCCTCCATGAAAGTATTTTCTTAACAGAAGCGAAATATCAAAAACATCTTTGCCAAGAACTCATCAATCGTTTTACTCTAAGAATCTATGGCGAAAAAGGCATTAGGAAAAGGGCTAGGGGCCCTCATTAAGCAGCAAGATAGCACCCTCAATAAGCCAGCTCTCAACCCCTCTCCCTCAGCCCCGGGAACAGCGGAAAATGAAGTACGGCGAGTCAATATCGACTCCGTAGTGCCTAGCCCACTCCAGCCAAGAAAACATTTCACAGAAGGCAACATTGATGAACTACTCGAGTCAATCCGCCAACACGGCATCATTCAGCCACTCATCGTTCGAGACGTCAACGGCCAGCTCGAACTCATCGCTGGTGAACGCCGTTGGAGAGCCTCCACAAAATTAGGGCTTACAGAAGTCCCCGTCATCATACGTGAAGCAAGTGACCGAGACGTCTTGGAAATGGCGCTCATAGAAAACCTTCAGCGCGAAGACCTCAACCCCATAGAAGAAGCTGCAGGCTACGTCCGCCTGGCTAAAGAATTCTCCATGAAACAGGGTGCGATTGCCGAGCGCGTCGGGAAATCCAGAGCAACAGTCGCTAATTCCATGCGCCTCCTAGACCTTCACGAAGATGTACAAGCCTATGTCGTCCAAGGCCGCCTCACAGTAGGCCACGCAAAGGCGGTTCTGGCAGTACGAGATCAAACACGTCAACTCCAAGCCGCAGATCAAATCATTAAGAAAAAGCTGACAGTAAGAGCCACAGAAAAACTCGCTCAAACCATCAACCAGCCCGTAGAACAAACTCCTAAAACAAAGCAACAGGAAACACACAGCGAGCTGGAGCAAAACACCCTCATTCAAAAACTACAAAGCAAACTAGAAGCCGACTTCTCCACCCAAGTGCGAATCCACCACACTTCCAAAAAAGGCACTATCGAAATCGAATACCTTGGGGAGAACGACCTAAATCGTATTCTTGATCTCTTAGGTGTCACCCTCAGTGATTTTTAACAATGACTAAACGAAGTTGCACACAGTGAACTTACTCAGACCCACCTCAGCTCTCTTCCTCTTCTTATTATTCCTTTGCCAATGCAGTAAGCCTGAGACAAAACAACCCTCCCAGCCAAACGAGAATCAACTAACAGTCCTTGAAAAAGACTACGGATTAGAAGCCTATCAACACACAGAAGCTATCTTACAATTCGGCCCCAGATGCACTCAGACACAAGGGCTCAAGAATGTCAGAAACTACCTCAAGCAAGAATTAGCCAAACACAATTGGGTAGCCGTCGAACAAACCTTCACAGCAGACACACCCATAGGGCCGCGCACCTTTACCAATGTCATAGCCAGGTATCAACCTACAGGTAGTCCGGCCCATTCTATTTGGAAACGCAGCCCCAAAGGCGTTCTCGGTGCCCATATAGACTCCAAGTACTTACCCGGTGAAACATTTCTAGGCGCAGATGATGCCGCATCTGCCGTCGGAGCAATCCTCGAAATATCAGCCTATCTACACAAGCATTCGCCAGCAAATGCCAAAAAACTAGAGCTCGTCTTTTTTGATGGAGAAGAAGCCTTTGGTGATACCTTTGATCTACACACCGCACTCTTTGGCTCACGTCATTACGCAGCCCTTGTACAGCGAGCTTATCAGAAAAAACCCACCATCGGCATCATCCTCGATATGATCGGCCATCAAGACCTCTCCATCATATTACCAAGTAACAGCGCCCCAGAACTCATTGAGCAAACACTGGAACTCACCACAGAATTAGGCATCTCTCAGCAATATAAACGGGGAGGCCCCATACTGGATGACCACGTCCCCCTCAACACCATAGCCGGCATTCCTACTATCGATATCCTCGGAGACTTCGCGAACAAACATTGGTGGCACACACCTCAAGACAACCTCGACATCATTTCCAAAGAGAGCCTAGAGCAAAATATCAAACTCACCCTACACCTCCTAGCCAGACAACTTTAGCCCCCCATCAACACCTCCTCCAAAGACAAACCCATCCAATCGGAAAGCCACACCATAGAAAAAGCACAGATACTATCATTTTTCTATTGTCAAAACCACAAAGACCTCATACATATCCGCCACTGCTTCGGCAGTCACAGACTATAGGCCCTGATAGCTCAGTTGGTAGAGCAGAGGATTGAAAATCCTTGTGTCGCTGGTTCGATTCCGGCTCGGGGCACCACTTTATGGTAGTCTCTTTACGACCCCTTTATTCCTTTCTTACCCTCCCCGTCATAGTCTCTTCATTGCTCGTTGTTTGCTCCTCTCATCGGATCCAGACAAAAGTATTTTTTCCGACCCAAAGCTTTCGTTCCAAGCTTTAGAGATAGACAGAAACTCCCCACTTCTAAAAATCAAAGACAAGAAGCTGTTTCACCAAAGGCTTCAAATGCTCAACACACGCTTGATGAGCAGGATGAGGTAAATAGGCATCTCTGGAATCGACCGAATCAAACTTCATCTTGAAACAATGAGTATATCCCTCACTCAGCCCCTCCGTCGAATTATTTTCTCCATGACTCATCTCTACCAATCCTGGAATCACCCCGATCAAAGCCTGTAACTTCGACATCAAGTCATCAATCTCTTCGCTCGAAACGGAATCGTGAAAGCTTAAAAGTACAATATGCTGTAACATACTGGCAACCTATCACCCAAAAGGAGGGAACAACAACAAACAAAAAGCCATGAGAGCACCCTCTCATGGCTTTAAAATTTTAGATAGACTACTGTATGGCCTTACTTCGCGTTCCGCTCAGCTGCTTCAGCGATCACCTTCTCAGAGATATTCTTCGGGCATGCTGAGTAGTGATCAAATTCCATAGAGAATTGGCCACGGCCAGATGTCATCGTACGAAGGTCACCAATATAACCAAACATCTCAGAAAGAGCTGCCTGTGCTTTGATACGAACACCAGTAGCACCAGTTTCCTGACTTTGAATCATTCCGCGACGGCGATTTAGGTCACCAATCACATCACCAACGTGATCTTCTGGTGTGAAGACATCCAGCTTCATGATAGGCTCAAGAATCTGTGGTCCTGCCTTAGGGATAGATGTACGGTATGCCGCTCTAGCTGCAATTTCAAACGCTACAGCAGAGGAATCAACAGCGTGGAATCCACCATCGACAAGAGTGACGCGGACATCTTCCATTGGATAGCCGGCTAATACCCCTTCAACCATGGAAGTCCTGAAACCTTTTTGAACAGCTGGCCAGTACTCCTTGGGAACATTACCACCAACAACCTTCGATTCAAAGACAAAGCCCTCACCAGGCTCACCAGGTTCAATAATATAATCGATCTTACCAAACTGACCGGAACCACCAGACTGTTTCTTATGCGTGTAGCTATCTTCAATACGTTTTGTGATAGACTCACGATAAGCGACCTGAGGAGCTCCTACTGTGACTTCAACGCCATGTGTACGCTTCAAAATATCAACTTTGATATCGAGGTGAAGTTCACCCATTCCCTTCAGAATCGTCTCGCCAGAATCTTCATCAGTTTCTACATAGAACGAAGGATCCTCTGCCACCATCTTACCTATAGCAACACCAAGTTTCTCCGCGTTGACTTTGTCCTTGGGAGCAACAGCGATCGAGATAACCGGATCAGGAAACACCATAGGTTCCAGTGTCGCTGGCGATTTAGGATCGCAAAGAGTATGCCCTGTTTGAGTGTTTTTAAGACCTACAAGAGCGACGATATCACCAGCCTGAGCTGAGTCTAACTCTGTACGCTCATCGGCATGCATCTCTACAATACGGCCAATACGCTCATTCTTACCAGTAAAGGTATTAAGCACCGAATCCCCCTTATTTAGCTTACCTGAGTAAATACGAGTAAAGGTCAACGCGCCAAACTTGTCATCCATGATCTTGAACGCCAAAGCACGAAGAGGTCTCTCGAGGGAAACAACCGCGAATTCACCAGTTTCATTCCCTTCAGGATCAACCTCTGGCTGAGGATCGACCTCAGTAGGTGAAGGCAAGTAATCTACAACAGCATTCAGCACGAGCTGAACACCTTTATTCTTGAAGGAAGAACCACAATAAGTAGGGAAGAAATCAAGATTAATGGTACCCTTACGAATACAGCCTTTAATCTGGTCAATCGAAGGCTCATTACCTTCTAAGTATTCCATCATCAATTCATCATCCTGCTCCACAGCAGCCTCGATAAGCTGAGCACGGTATTCCTCTACCTTATCCACCATATCGGCTGGAATATCTTCGATCACATAGTTTTCTGGCTGACCAGAGTCATCCCAGATCCAAGCCTTACGAGTAAGAAGATCACATAGACCTACAAAATCAGACTCAATACCAATCGGGAGAACCATCACAAGAGGTGTGGCGCCTAGGATATTCTTCACCTGATCCACAACACGATAAAAATCACCTCCAACGCGATCCAGTTTATTCACATAAATGACACGTGAAACCTCAGATTCGTTAGCATAACGCCAATTAGTCTCTGACTGAGGTTCAACACCACCGGAAGCGCAAAAGACACCAACACCACCATCAAGAACTTTGAGGGAACGATACACTTCGACAGTAAAGTCAACGTGACCAGGAGTATCAATGATATTGAAACGATGATCGTCCCAGAAACAGGTAGTCGCCGCTGACTGAATGGTAATACCACGCTCAGCCTCTTGCTCCATGAAGTCAGTAGTAGACTCACCATCATGAACCTCACCAATTTTATGGATTTTTCCTGTAAGAGCCAAAATTCGCTCTGTGGTGGTAGTCTTACCAGCGTCCACGTGGGCGAAAATCCCGATGTTTCTGTATTTGCTTAAATCAGCCATGAGTCTAGAATTTAGTCTGCATGCCCCTCATCAGTTTGACCAAAAAAGAGACAGCGTCCGCGGGACATACAGGGATCAGGGCTATTTGGCAACTCCCACTTTATGGTTTTTTCTAACGGTTTATTAGAATTGAAAATTTTAATCTCTTCCATCATCGAATACAGTCAACTCAATGAACCTTTTCTAAACATTTAGTTAAGACTCAAGTAATAAGAATAAAAAAGAGGGGGGAATTCTATTCCTCCCCCCTATGGACTTCAAAGTGCTTCTTCTGATTCACCTTCAACCTTTTCTTCAGGTTCAGGTTCAGACAAAACAGGCCGATTGAGAACAATCTCCTCAATACGTAAAGCTTTTGCTGTTTTCGATTCTTTATATTGTGGCAATAATAATTGTACTAGAAGCCTTTCCTCGTATAAAATTATTCTCGTATACCGAATGACAGATTTTCCCTTATTGACACTGACTCGGTATAATAATCTTTTTCCTGTAGGCAAATCTTCAAACGAATGTGTCTTACCAGGTCTAACCGTTACTTTCTTATCGTGCAATTCTATTTGAGTTGGTAGACCCGTCAAATTTTTGACAACAAGATTTTTACCAACATACTCTTCTGTCGACAAATCATAATGAATTGATTTCGGTGGCTTCAGCCAATATCCAGGGGCCTTTCCCCGAGGGATTAATAAAATAAGATTGTCCGAATCTTTTTTTAAGGGAGGTATTGTAACAAACGGTGTGTCTTCTCCTTTTTGTTTCAAACCTATCCTTCTATTCGCGAATACTTCACTTTGCCCTCTCGAACTATTAAACCCTACTACCACTGTACTAGGAGATTTCCCCTTTTCAGCTTCTTCCACCGTAAGGGGCAATTCTAAAGAAGCAGGAGGTACGGCTCCCTTATCAGGAAGTTGTAAAATAGCCGCACCAGTATATCCAGCGGCCACACTATCTCCAAATTCATTCGTTTCACCCTCAATACTCACAATTTTATCAATATCTTTTTGCGTTGCTTTTTTAAATTTAACATTCGGCCTAAATCCCAATGCCATAATTGATACTTTTGCCTTCGGTGGCTCTTCTTCCTGAATGGGAGTTTCTTGCCCGAAGGTTACTCCTTCCAACAAAAGACCAAGTAGTAGGTAATATTTTAGATTCATTATTATTTATATTAAGCCTCTGGACCACTAATCCAACGAGTATTTTTTACAATAAACTTACGTCCGTATTTTTGATTACTAGGAGTAAGAGTACCTGGAAGAATTTCACCATTACTATAATCCATAGTGGAACTTGCATCTGTAGCTTCGTTTTCACTATCAACATAATCAGGTGATCGAACAACGACAGCCTCTAAGTAAGCTTTGGCCCTTACCACTCCATTCTCCATTGAGTCACCGTAAGTACGTATAATAAAGCTTTCACCTCGAACTGATATATTCGCAGCTAACGGTGCTAATATATCACTTTGCATTAAGTAACCCGGGAAACCAAACGCTCTTGAATCCGCTAAGTTTGTCTCCTCAATATTTGCTGAATCTGTATTTTCTTTGTAAGATGCATGATTACTATCGGTTGGGTCACTCGACAATGAGGCTAACTCGCTTACGAATTGAGCGTTAAGCTGAGCATTTGCAATGGCACTATCTATTGCACCCATCCTTGTATGCGGATTACTCGATTCTCCTAACCTACGGTTTACAAAATCAGAAAGAGAGATGAAAGGACCTCTTTCTTTCACTTCTTGGACAATAAACTGAGCAAGAATGTCTAATTCAGAAGATATCATTGTCCTACTTGAGTCCCAACCATCTCCACCAAACAAGCTGGCACTGCTATTTGTTGACGAAACAGGGCGATGAAATCTAGAAAACTTCACATTACCTTGATCTATATTACTTCCATCTGCGAGAGCCAAAGCAAACTGTTTATTACTGCCCAAGACTGCACGCCAAGCACTGACTGAAGTAGAATTAATATTAAACTGCCCATTTACTTTAATGACTTCAGCCATATTCCAAAAGAGCCAATCTAACCTATCACCTTCGCTATCTAAAATGTTTTCAACTTCTCTAGAAGTCAATGACGCGTCTGTGTTAAATTTATAGCGCTGATTGATGGAAGGAGCAGTAGCATCCCAAGTCGAGCTTCTATCATTTAGGATAGGTGTTCCTGAAAGGAAAAACTGGTCCCATAAATTTTGATTGGTTTCAAAAGCAATATCAAAAAATGGTATCTCTGCAGTGGCAGAACGACTTTCCCCTTCCACATCTAAAAATCTAACCATACGGCCAGAGCCCTCTTTCGGATAAATATGCCCAAAATTAGGAGCATGTCCAATCCGCCTGTCTCTATTAGTTATAGATGGCGGAATACTTGTTGGCCCGACAGAACCAGAAGCTGTATCTCCTGTTCCTAAAACTGATGCAATGAAGTTTTCTGAGTTACTCTCTGTCGCCTCAGCCCAACCCTCATTGGCAGTATACATCCTGGGAGCATGAATATCTGCTTTGGACGAACCTACGACATATGTTGGGTGATATGAGTTCTGACTAAGAGGAGCGTGTCTAAAGTCCATCAATGATAGTATTCCTGTATCCGGATCAGGAATGTCAAATAAAACGACATTTCTATCAGAATTATTAGCCCCTGCTTCAAGAAATGGATTTTTTGATTCTAATCCATTGATGTCGGAAATCTGAGGTTCTGCACCGTTCGTATTTGTAGGGTTGATTGAAGCAACTTGCAACGACCACGCACCATTCGTTCTGAGATAAGCTGCGCTACTAACATTCGCCTCCCCTTCATCTCCCAACGCCCCCCCAAAAGTCGTAGCAGATCGAGTCGCCGGGCTAGAAGGTGATCTAGTTATTAATCCTGCACGTAAGTTCCAATCAGCTATGGAAGCTGGATTAAACGCTTTATAAACAGGATCACTCGGCGTATCTGTACTATCCCAGATTGCCGCACGAAATGGAGTTCCTCCCTGTCCTTCTGCATTTTCTTCGTTCAACCAAAGCATTTTGGTCCCTACCACATGGTTTGGAGGGATCTGCTGAGCAGAGGCGGGAATACTTTCATAAGGTACAAATTGAAATCCTCCGAAGGTAGCGGCTGTAGGACTACCTATCGTAAACTGGCTCCT
Source organism: uncultured Verrucomicrobiales bacterium (assembly GCA_964561965.1). Classification (GTDB taxonomy): domain Bacteria; phylum Verrucomicrobiota; class Verrucomicrobiia; order Verrucomicrobiales; family Akkermansiaceae; genus Rubritalea. The sequence continues at coordinate 30,676 of CAZLQY010000019.1, read as the reverse complement.
TGAAACAACACTACCGACTAGGCCACTATTACCATGAAGCATTAACTGTAATGTAGGGAAATCCTCAGCTCTAGAACCACTAGCAGATCCAGCAGATCCGGCTATCTCACTGACAGACGCACTACGATTAGAATTGATCGCTTTTAGCATAAAGGGAAAATTTTCATCCGATTCACCCTGAATCAGAACTTCCTTCGTCTCCGCAAAATCGAATTCAGGTATGGTGTCTACAAATTCCATGGGAACAAAGAAGCCTGTATTCTTATTCGCACCTGGACCAAAATTAACCCACGCCCTATCCCTAGGTGCACTCACTCGCGTATTATTATTTATAACCCTTCCAGCACGATTTCTCTGAGCATAAATTGCCTTATCAGCATCAGCTCCTCTATTCTGATGTTGCATCGCCACAAAAGTCATTGTGTGCTCATGAAAAAAACTATTCAGCTCACTTTGCGGCACTTCAGCTGACAATCTATTTTGTAATACATCACTAATGTTATAAGGTTCACTTTGACCTACTCCTCCACCTCCAGAAATCGCAGCTCCCGTTGTCACAGGACTATAAACAGCATTTTGCCCAGGGGCTAAAGTTTGAGCCTCAAGAACAAATGCTAACCATCTAGAAGGAGGTACTAAACCTATTCCAGGGTCTGCCAAATCACCACGGTCAGCGTCACTCCGTTCTCCACTGTAAATACGCAATCCAAATTCTCCTGATATTTCTCTTCGAGCTCTATCATCGACCGAAAGAAATCTATTAACCCTACGCCATTTTGAAAATAAATCCCACATTGCAAATTCTTTGGATTCAGGGTCAACAGAAGGAGTTCTTCCTGCAATGGGCCTATTATTCCCATCAATAGCTAACACCATTCGGGCTCTATTTATGACTGCTCTCCAAACACTTTCCCCAAACACCAACTTAGCTGTACCTTGTTGTTGAGCAAACGGGTTCGGCATCATCACTAACAAATCAGGCACTTCCATAGGCCGGTTGTATGGATTCCATAAACCAACTCTAGGAATGATATGGAATCTAATTTTTTTATTGGTAGCACCTGCGGTGAAATTAGGAGAACAATAATAGTACCACCGAGCATCAGTCATTACTGGATGAAACTTTGCTCCACTCTCGGCCCATTCTGATTCACTTGTATACACTCCATCAGAGACGTGCCTAGTGTCATTAAGCCGATCATGCCCAGCTTTCCACCACGGCACACTTAAGTCTTCTGTAGACCAAGCCCAACCTTCACTGCTTCTCTCTCTTAACGTATCCCTGCTACCCTCGTTAAATGGTCTTGTTTCAGCAGTCATCGTCTCTCCATAAGGAATAGCCATAGATGCCCAATGCCTAAATGAGGCGAATTTGGGCCCTGAAAAACCATGACGAAAACCAGGGATAATTGGGAAATTACTACTAAACCCTTGGTTAGACGCAGTTGCATTAGGGGGATTAAATGACACAGTTTCATCCCCTCCTCCAAATAATAGTGGTGTTAAATCTTTCTTTAGCCCCCCTAAAACTGGATCTATTGGCAATCCCTGAGAATAGACCGAAACATCGTGAATCAGATCTTTTACTGCTTCTGCACCTCGATCCGAAGTTTCAACTAATGAAGCTGTATCTCGTGTTAACATTTTACTAATATCACGAACATTCTCTTCTAAATTCCCACCGTCAGGGTTAAACTCAGGAAAACCTTCAAAGGCTTGCGTTCCTGTTCCCGTTCTAATGCCTGAGACATCAACCACGGGAGCAGCCCCTAAATGAGCGACTCTTTCCCCTTCCGCATGAGGGAAATTAGCAAGACCTGAAGCAGACGGGTCACGATACGTCAGATGAAGTGGAGCCTTATGATTCTCCTCGGATATCCAATAAGCGTAGTTTCCTTCATCAACAGATACTTTAGGAACACTCACTGCAGGAATAACAGTGACATCGTCACCTGATGGATCTGATGACAAAATCGAATTACGTTCACTCACCAGCTCCTCCATTTCAGCAGAGCCTTCAACAAGAGCATCAGACTCAGAACCACTGACTAACCAGCTTTGATGTAATTCATTTTTCCATGCCCCGTCCACTAAAGTAGGATCAGAAGCTCGCAAATCATTATAAACACCTGTGAGTTCATATGGAGAATTCCCAGATCCATCATCAGGCACTTTACCGATTAATGGATATTCACGATCATTCGAGGTCACCGTATTCTTCCACACACCCAACCATTTCTCTCGGCCAGAAATAACACCTGTCAGGCCAACCCCTCCAGGAGCATCATTATTTAAAATATCAGCTGTAGCACTTACTCGTTGATCTGGCCCGAGGGCCTCTTGTAGCTGAGCAATGGCTATGGCTAATGCCATACGCGCATTCGCTCGAGCTATCTCAGTGTGCCGTTCTACCTTTGATTCACGCGACGTGGATGTCGACAGTGAGAGAATCGCAAGACCTATCAATAATAAGAGCGCTAGTACCGAAACTGCCGAAACGAGGGCAAATCCAGAACGTTGATTTTGAGTTAATTTAGAAGCGGTCATTCACTAGATATATACATTTTAAATGTAATTACAATGTAAATCTTCCTCGAATTCGATTTTTTTTAAATGCTACTAAATGCAGCTAGAGGATTATGTATCATCTCAATCTACGCCTATCTGTCAATAAAGAAGAAGCCGAAAAAAGTGAATACCCTTCACCCTCAAATGGAATATAACAGGTTTAATATGAGTTATAAAGAGAAACGTAGGGCTCTCTGCTTTTCTTTAGCTGAAACAAATGCAGAATTTGGTACCCACAGATAATCTTTTGCGTTCACGTAGATTAAAATACCTCTCTTGCATGATACGACCTCATATACTTTCTCCCATCGCAATGTGGCGTCTCCTGCACCACCTTTCATGGTGATCTCATGTATCCCAAAACAAAATGAAACTTCCTTCCCATAAGCGGGGTGCTTCCTCAAGCGGCGCTCGCTCCACATCTGCCATACCATGGGCCGTAAAAACCCAGCCGCTCCACCAGCAACGAGAAAACCAGCTAGTACATGCTGCCCTCGCGTAACAATGAGATAGCCCCCTGCTATCACAGCGAAGAGGCATACAGTAGCTCTCAATAGGATCCAGAATTTCCAGCGATGCATCATATGCTGTTGCACAGCACCATGCTGACTTATTCCATCAAAAATAAATGTCGCTACTACAGAATCCTTCATCGATTTGTGCAGCAGGCTTTTCTCATTCGCAGAAAATGTCAATATCAGATACTTCCAGTGAGTTAGAACTCATGTAATCCATGTTTCAAATTTAGTACTCCCTATTGATCTCTTTAAAAAAAACACAATAGGGGACGCTTCATCTTCTCCTAACAATATTATGCCATTCGTTCTTTCGCATCAGCTTCTAGTGCGGACCACAGAGTCTCTAGACCAGAGCTCACTCGTTCTTTACTTGCAGCCAAGTCCTCAGATGGAGCTTCTTTCCCAAAGAGATAGAACTTGATCTTCGGTTCCGTTCCCGATGGGCGCACGGCAAACGATCTTCCATCTTCCAGATCCACAATAATCATTCCAGCAAGAGCGATCTCATCTCCTTCAGAATCTTCATAGTGAACACGGTTGTAATCCGCCACTTTCACGACCTTTGATCCATCTAATTCCACAGGCGGGTTGTCTGAGTATGAACTGGCTAGGGATTTAATCTGGGCCGCGCCCTCTGCCCCCTCCATCACCATGGCCTTGCCCTGCTCTAGGTGGAAGCCAAATTCCCTATAAATATTATCTAATAAACCTGCTACGGATTGACCCACAGATTTCGCATACGCAGCGACCTCTGCAAACATGACAGCAGCCATATTTCCATCCTTATCACGAATGAAGTCTGCCCCTAAGTAGCCATAACTTTCCTCGCCTCCGAAGATGAAGAAACGGGAGTACTCTAGGCGTAGCTTACGGCTCTCTTCCTCAGATAATTCACGATAATCCCCTTTCTTCTCAGCAGGTATCCCATCTTCATACTTCTGTAATTTAGCCGCTATATATTTAAAGCCTGTCAGAGTATTAATCATATTCACTCCATACTTCTCAGCAATCGCTGTTTGTAACTCTGTGGTAACGAATGTTTTAATCAAACAAGCGTGGCCTCGATTTGAATCATTCAAAATCCCCAGATCAAAGAACGTTTTCGTTCTATACCATGCCATCAACGATCCTATTTGATTCCCTGTCAGCAATTGCATCTCATTCGCATCATTTCGAACAACGACACCCATACGGTCACAATCAGGATCAGTACCGATGACAATCTCTGCGTTTGTCTTCTCTGCCAGCTCAATCCCCATGGCGAGAGCGGGAGCATTCTCAGGATTCGGCGAGGCTACAGTGGGGAAACGCCCATCTGGAGCATCTTGTTCTTCCACAGTCATCACATCAAAGCCAAGCTCCCTGAGCATGGGAACAGAAATATGGCCTCCAGTGCCATGAAGATTCGTAAACACCACTTTCGCTCCGCCATTCTTAAGCAGATCCGGGCGGAGTAATAGAGTTTTCAACTTGTCCATATAACGCCGGTCCGCCTCAGCTCCTTCCACCGTAAGAGCCCCCCTCTCTGCCTCAGGCAAAGCATCATAAGCTTCGTTCACAATCGCATCCACCTCTGCTATCACACCATCCGCATGCTCATCGACTAACTGAGCACCATCATTAAAGTACGCCTTAAATCCATTATCATGAGAGGGATTGTGCGAAGCAGTCAGAACAACGCCTGCATCCAGATCTAACTCACGAACTAAGAACGACAGTTGAGGCGTCGCACGGGAAGCATCAAATAAAATAGCGTCGCACCCCAAGTCTGTGCAAATTTTCCCACAAAACTCGGCAAAATCACGAGAGAAATGACGAGTATCGTGCGCAAAGCCTAAGCGAGGCTTTCTATTCTCACCCTGCCCAGCCAAATAACGTTTTAAATAACTCACCATTCCACGCACCGCCCTACCGACATTATAAAAATTCATTGTCGCTGTTCCCACACAAGGGTGCTCTGGCCGATCCAATGGCCCCCCGGCTCCTTGCTCAACTGTCGTAACCTTTTTCCCAATAGTGCGGCCACGTAAGCCCCCAGTTCCAAATGCCAAGGTTTTATAAAATCGATCATTGAGCTCAGACCACTCTGCATCCGCCACCAACTCCTCAATCGAAGCCACAGCGACAGGGCTAGAGCTACCAGCGAGAAAAGATAACATATTATCACGAGAAGATGCTAGTAAATCACCAGCAACAACAGCAGAGTTCAATTGAGTTTTCATGTCAGACATTTCGCGCTGGATCATAGCTACTAGAAATGAGATGGCAACAAAGACGTGAGACATCTTTTCGACAAAGCTATCGCCAAGCGAAGCCACCTATTAAACTCTAACACAAACGCCCTCCGGTTATTAGACGGATCTGGTGACGGCCTGGCAGACCACTTCCTGGAATGCTATGCTGACAAATGGATCGTCGCCACACGAACTGGCCAGATCCATAATGATCTGTATGCCTGGTTAAAAGGACAAGACAAAACCGTCTATTGGAAACAACTCGACAAGAATCAAAAACTCAATCCCACTCTCTTATTTGGACCTCCTGTCACCGGCACATTTTTCGCCAAAGAAAGTGATATTCAGTACCACATCTCTTTGGAATCAGGATATTCACAAGGAATCTTTCTAGATCAACGCGACAACCGAAGTTTAGTCAAACAATACTCAAACCCTGGAGAAACAGTACTAAACACCTTCGCTTATACAGGTGCATTCTCCGTCTGTGCAGCCCTCAGCGGCGCCACAACCACCACTCTGGATCTTTCCCAGCCTTATTTAGATTGGGCCAAAAACAACTTCAAAGCCAATCAACTCGATCCCACTCAACACCACTTCTGTAAAGGAGACACCATCCATTGGCTAAAGCGTTTCGCCCGCCAAAATCGAACATTCCATGGTATTATTCTAGACCCCCCCACGTTTTCCAGAGACCAGAAGGGTAACGTCTTTCGGGTAGAAAAAGACTACCACACCCTAATCGAACTAGCGATGCGCTGCCTAGCACCATCAGGCTGGATCCTAGCATCGACCAATTGCCGAAAAATGAATTTGAGCGACTTCACTCAAGAGGTCAATAAAGGCATCACCCAGCCTGTTCAAATCACAGAGCAACCTATGCCAGAAGAATATACTGGTGAGGCGTACCTTAAATCTCTTTGGCTCAGAACATAGTCCACCCTAAGAACGACGGACAGAAACCACCTATCACTCATAGCTCTTAGCGTGCTCTCACCTCAGTCCAGCCAAAGAAACTTGAACAAGAGTAAGAACCGAGATAATTTTGCGACACGAATCTCCCTCTCTGAAATCCAGTACTCACCCATTCATGCACGCAGACGACCTTGCCGATACGTTAGAACACATCGCTCTCCTACTCGAGCTCCAAGGCTCCAATGTCTTTAAAACCAAAGCTTACAAAAACGGAGCACAGATCATCCGTCACTTTGAGGGAGATATTGTGACTCTAGCTAAAGAGAATCAGCTCGATCACATTCCCGGTCTAGGAGAGGCCTTACAGAGCAAACTCCATGAATTAGCCAGCACTGGCACCATGAGTTACTACAATGAACTCAAAGGGACCTTCCCTCCCAGCCTTTTTGATCTATTTGAGCTCCAAGGTCTTGGCCCCAAAAAAATAAAAACACTCTATGACAAACTTGCCATCGATTCTATCCCTAAACTGAAAGCCGCTTGCCAGTCCGGTAGTATCGCTGAATTAAGTGGTTTTGGAGAAAAGACCGTGGAGAAAATCCTCGAATCGATCGAGATCAAAGAAACCTTTGCTAGCTATTTCCGCTTAGGGGACGTTGCCGTCTTAGCAGAAGTACTCCTAAATCGCCTTAGAGAGCACCCGTCTACACATCAATGCTCACATGCGGGCTCCTACCGGAGATCGAAGGAAATACTCCATGATCTAGACTTCATCGTCGCCACAGACAACCCCTCCGAGCTCACCAAGTACTTCACAGAACTCCCCGAAGTCTACTCCATCATTTCCTGTGGAGAAACAAAGGCGCAAATCCGTCTAGATCATGGCCTACAATGCGATCTTCGCGCTGTAAAAAACCATCACTACCCCTTTGCCCTACAGTATTTCTCAGGGAGCAAGAAACACAATGTCGCCATACGCCGTATCGCCCTCCAGCAAGGATGGTCTCTCAATGAATATGGGTTCACAGCACAGGAAGAAGCCAAAGCCCCACCGAACATTCAAACAGAAGCACAAATTTACCAAGCCTTAGGCTTGCAATACATCCCAGCGGAACTTCGTGAGAACCGCGGTGAAATAGAAGCTGCCGATCAAGGAAACATTCCATCCTTAATCGAACTCGAACATATCCGAGGAACATTCCACAATCACACCACAGCCTCTGATGGAAGAAATTCTTTAGAGGAAATGGCCGAAGCAGCCATGGATTTAGGCCTCGAATACCTCGGCATCTCAGATCATTCCAAATCTTCCTTTCAAGCCAACGGGCTGTACCCCGATCGACTCTTACGACAAATCGAGGAAATACGAACACTCAATAAACAATGGGATGGCTTTCAAATTCTCGCCGGCTCAGAAGTCGACATACTTAAAGACGGCAGCCTAGATTTCGAAGACAACATACTTCAACAGTTAGACTACGCCGTCGCATCCGTACACAATGCCTTTACCCTCCCCGAACAAGAAATGACGGCACGAGTCATTCGCGCGATGGAAAACCCTCATATCACAATGTTAGGCCATATGACCGGGCGCCTCCTATTAAGAAGAAAGCCCTACTCTATCAATCATGAAAAAATCATAGACTGCGCTGCGGAAACAGGAACAATCATAGAACTGAACTGTAACCCCCGCCGCCTAGACATGGACTGGCGATGGTGGAAGCGAGCTAAAGACAAGGGAGTGCTATGCTCTATCAACCCTGATGCCCATAGGGTGGAACACCTTCAGTTTCTAGCACTCGGCGTAAGAATCGCGCGCAAGGGCTGGCTAACAAGACAAGATATCTTTAATACCAAGACCCTTTCGGAAATCAAACAAACCTTAAACATCTCTTAAACCTCCTAACATAAGCCCCTATAAGATGCCTCCCTCTAGGATGGCAACGAATGCATTCTTTCGCTATCATCCCCTCCGCCTCATTCGCACGACTAGATAGAAATATGAGAAGTATCCTTTCCTTCTTCCTCCTTTTCTAATAAATTACCTTTCAACCCAATAATCATTTCAAATGCGCTGGAAAGGTAGACGACAAAGTTCAAACGTAGAAGATAGAAGAGGGCAACGATCCTCTTCACTCCGGGGAGGAATGTCCTCCGGCCTTGCTAGTATCTTACTCCCTCTCTTTATGCGTGGAGGCTTTAAGACCAAAATGCTCATGGCCTTCGGGGCACTCATTGCCATGTTCGTCTTTAAAGTAAATCCTCTTAGCCTTCTGGGTTTTAGTAGTGGCACGGGCAACCAGACGAACCAAGCAGCAGTCTCTCAGGTCGACAAAAATGATGAAACCTCTCAATACATAAGAACCATTTTAGCTGATACGGAAACTGTCTGGAGCAACGTCTTTTCAGAACAACTACAAATGCCCTATCAACAGCCCAAACTCATCTTATTCACAGAAAGAACACCAATGCCTGGTGGACAAGCAAATGCTGCTACCGGGCCCTTTTACCTACCCTCTAACCAAAGCGTTTATTTAGACACCAGCTTCTTTGACCAATTAAAGCATCAATTCCAAGCCGCAGGAGATTTTGCCGAAGCTTACGTGATCTATCACGAAGTCGGCCATCACGTACAGCGCCTCTTACGCTTAACAGACTGGCTCCATCAAAAACACGGTAAAGTCTCTAAAATTGAATACAACCAAAGCTCTGTCAGACTAGAACTCCATGCCGATTTTCTTTCCGGCGTATGCGCCTACCACGCCAACAAAGCCTGGCAACACCTCGAAGAAGGTGATATCGAGGAAGCCATTCGCTGTGCTGCAGCCATCGGAGATGACGCCCTTCAGAAACAATCACAAGGTTATGTCGTGCCTGACTCATTCACTCATGGCACCTCTGCCCAACGGCAACGATGGTTCATGACTGGGTTCCGCTCTGGAAGGCTCGATAAAGGAGAACAAATCTTCACCATGCCATACAGTTCTCTCTAGAAGTTCTCTCTAACCATAACTTCCGTTATCCTCTATCAACTGATTCCAAGTCTTTTTACATCAAATACTGTACGAGAACAGGAAACCGATGAAGGGCGTTCTTGTACCGATGCCTTAGTAATAACCGAAGTCTTAGAACCAGTAAGCCCCGCTAAAGCAGGCCCTTACAAAAAAGTGAACTAGCCATTTCGACTAGCCATTTCGAAAGTACTTTCATTGTGCCCACTGCAAGAAAGGCGAAGTAAACAGAAAGCACCCAATGCTCGAAGCCATTCTAACTACGTTCTAATCTGAATAGGCGACAAAATCACTGGACTTGTGGCCTTAAACCTTCAAATCACACTCTGTTCTAAGGCAACAAGTCAACTTCTGAGATCCGCGACCTCACGGGTAAATGCCCCGTGCCGTTATTCCACCGTTTCAGCTTTCCGGAGTTCGTCTTCCAGCTTCTGAAGTTCTCTTCTTTTCGCCTCAATTTGACTACGGATTTCCGCAGAACGAATTTCTGCAGATTGATCTATTTCCACAGGCTGATCTATTTCCGCAGGTACTGCTCGAGGGGTCTCGATAAGCGCCTTTGGAATTTCCTCTGAACTATATGGTTCAATTAAAGACTGAAGCTCCATAGCGGGAATAATGTAGGATTTCGTCCTACTAGCTCGGGCTATGGCTATCCCAATGAATTCACCTTTTAGGTTATAAACAGGTCCACCGCAATCTTCAGGCTCAATAGGCATATCAGACTGTAATGCACTGGGGAAATTGCTTCGCAATTGACTAAGCTCCGCACCCATTCTCCGCATTTTGGAGATTCTTTCCTGGGGCCCCTTCTGTAGATCATTCGGGCGCCCGCCGAGTTTCGCCTGTTTTACAAACTGTTCCCCAGCACGTTCGTACGCTATCTGTACAGAACTTCCAGGTTTCTTCTTCTGTAAGATGTGCCCCATCTCTAAGGCTCCAGATAAATCTTGCTGATTAACTTGTAACACAATATCTCCGGCCTGCAGACCAGACTTCGCTGCACCTGAATTCTCCTGCACAGCTTTAATTAGTACGCCCTTTCCTTCATAACCTAGATCCATCACCACGCCTAAGAAGGCTTTATCAGATTCTCTCAAGCTACGTGTTGCGACGCCAACAACACCAAGACTGTGGGCCTCCCCTCCTGGCCCTGCTACTAAAAGGAATTCTCCTAATTTTGATTCTTCTGCTCCAAATGTTACTGGAGTCAGCCCCTCAGGTGCACTCAAAATCGCGAGATCAAATTCCTCCAAGACTTTGATAACTTTCGTTCCAGCTCTCTCCCCGGAAGGGAGACGGTACGTTAAGGAGTCCATAAATGGACGCAACTCACTCCACTTAGAAACCACGCCTGCAGAGGTAACCGTGCCTAGCGCTAAACGGCGCCCTCTGTATTCTACACTAACGGCACTATTCTTATTTTCAGCAGCAATTGGCTTTACTGTATCATAGAAATGATTTGCCTGATTTTGTAGTTCTATCAACTCACGATTACGTAAATATGGTAACCCCTTTCTTGCGAAATCCTGCGCTGCTAGAGAGGTAAAACTACCTACTGCTGCGATTGTTAGTAATACATATTTCATAGGTCTTATCTATTGTAAAAGTCTCCACGCCGCTCTAATGTAACCACGACATCTAGTAAAACATCTCCTCGTTTCACTACCATTTCTATTTCTTGCCCTGGTCTCTGGCGGCTCAATTCGATTAATAATGAAGTTCCTTCCTTCACTCGTTCGCCCTTGATCTCCCAGATCAGGTCTCCCGTTAATATCCCAGCCTTAGCAGCTGGCCCTCCTTCAAAGATACGCCCTACAATCACACCTCCATCTCTGATGCCCCCTATTCCAAAGCCGATTACAGGAGATTCGGGATTGGCCAATGGGTTTGAGCTTAAATTCCCCCATGAGCGACCAGACTGAAGATCTTCCCAATCTGCCTTAAACCCATTCACTCCAGCATGATTATTAGCCATGGCACTCAATCCAATCGAGGAATGAATACCGACTACTTCGCCTTTCAGATTGAATAAAGGGCCTCCTGAATCACCCCCAATTAGGGTGCAATCACTACTAAAAAAACCGGTCGAATTTAATGAGACGACACGCCCAAACCGAACAGGCGGTGTACGCAATGGATCAAAACCCTCGGAATGCCCTAGAGCGACAACAAAGTCACCAACTTGCATTTCATCAGAATTCCCCATAGAGACAAACGGCCATGGCTCCCCTGATTCAAGTGGTTCCAGCTGAATCATTGCTGCATCCTTCGTGTAGTTCGCTCCTAAAACACGTGCTTTGTGCTGCTTGCCATCAGGAAAGAGTACTTCCATCACTTCTTCCCCTTCTATGACGTGTGAAGCTGTCAAAATGAGGCCTTCTGCATTCACAATGACTCCACTCCCTGATGCACCAGAGTCTTTACCGACAAGGCAAACTGTAGCAGGCATCACTCGTGGCACCATGTCAGTCAATGTCGTTTCAAGTTTTTTAAGAGCATCAAAACTAGTAATCTCTTGCTGAGAATAAGCAACGCCTCCACTGGCTAGAGCAAAGCTAATCGTCGCAAAAAAAAGTCGATCCCTACATAGTTTCAAAAAATTCATACCGTTATATGAGAAGCGTTCTTAGAGCATTCGTTTGTCTGAGATTAATTTTACTTTAAAAATCCTCTCAGATCAACTCGCATCCTCCATTGACTTTTCATTCACAGCGAGGCATATCTCGACTATGTCGACGACATTACCTACAAAACCAAGAAACGTCACAAAAAAATCTCACATTTCCCTTGTGGTCTCGCGCTACAACGAGAAGTTCACAGAAGCGTTAGTCGACAATACACGCAAGGAGCTTAACGAACTAATGCCAAACAGCCGAGTAGAGGTCATCTACGTACCAGGGGCATTTGAAGTCCCTGTGACTGTAGCCGCTCTTCTCAAAAAAAATCAATCCCATGCCATCATCGCGCTTGGGCTTATTATCCGTGGAGAAACAAAACACGGTGATCTCGTAGCAGAATCCGTGACCAACAGTCTTCAAAATCTCGCCGTTCAACATTGTAAACCAGTCATCCATGAAGTTCTACTGGTAAATGATGAAAAACAGGCCTATGCCCGATGTATCGGAAGCCAACTCAACCGCGGTGTTGAAGCTGCACGAGCAGCGACTGTGATGTTGGACCTTTTCGAACAATTCCAACCTCACAATAACGGAGGTAATAAATTAAATCAGCGACAATATCCAAGTAATGCATAATAGACGTGAAATCAGAGAGAGTGCGATCCAATTCCTCTATTGTGCAGACATTGAAGGCGGAGCTTCTCCAGAAGCTCTCATCGATACCTTTTGGGCACTATCTCAAGAATCAAATGAAGTAGCCATGCTAAAGGCGCGAATCAAAGCACTTCAACATTTGAATAAGGGGAGAGAAATACGCTTTGTAAAACTTATTGACCGAAGTGAGCCAGCTCTCTCACATCTCTCCGCAGAGCCACACACTGCCAAGCTAGTCAAGTCACTACAATCTCTCATCACACTAGAGAGTCAATGGCAGGTTAAACTTGATCGAATTCGTCTCCTTCACGACCCAGAGCGCCAAGATATCTCTAAAGAGCTGAAAGACGCTATTCAGGAGTTTTTCAATTTTAATTCAGGCCTGATGGAGGAAAGGCTATCGTTCCAGCAGCTTTCATCCGATTTCCCTCAATTAAAACAGCAGTTAGAACCATTTAGCTCTATAGTGCGTGCACTTTCCCGAATTTCTGAAAGAGTAGCTATGGTACGTCAGCCCGAGAACTTCCCAGATCAACCAGAAGTCTCCCACCTAAGAGCTACTAAAGAAAAAATTATTACATTTAGAGAACAAGTCGACACTCTTACAGCTGGCATCTTATCTAAGAAAGTACAGATTGATAAAGTCATTGCAGGAGTCGTCAAGAACTACAAACCAGAACGCATCAACCCTGTTGATCGTGCTGTGTTACGCCTTTCTTCCTACGAAATTCTCTTCTGTCAAGATATAGCAGCCCCAGTAAGTATCAATGAAGCCATTGAAATTGCACGACGATTTGGTACTCAGGAATCGCCAAAATTCGTCAACGGAATCCTTCACTCGGTGTTCAAGCAACAATCCAGTCAAAAAACAATATGAGTAAAGCAACGCAAGTTCTCGGACAAGTTCATATCCCAGAAAGCACCACATTAGTGCTTCCTGGCCGACTTGATTTTCAGCACTTGCTTTACTTAGAACAGTACTTTTCTCACCGAAACATTATTTGGCTCTGTACCGAGGACGCTATCATTGATGATTCGGTAAAGCACCACCTCGATAGAGAGGGTGTTTCAGCAGCGACTATTTCTAAACAAGATCCAGAACTCGCTAAAGTTGGACAACAGATTTTATCACAGGCTGGAGACAACGGCATCATCATCTTCATACCAGGCCTAAGCGCGGTCCAAAATGGCACAGTCTCAAGAATACCTGACGATGCACTAGCCGCAGTTTGTGCACTTCAGTTGCCCATCGTTCCCCTTCACGTTTCCATCCCCAGTGAAATCTCACTTCCAACGGAACGCAACTCGAAGATCCCTTCTTCCTTCTTTCATTTTGAACAAGAAATATCGCAGGACTCTGTCTCCATTCCTTCTTGGTATCAGGGACTACTTAGTGCAGGAGAAAAGACATTTTCTCAACGTGAGTTCCTGAATCAATCCTTAGGGTATCATCTACTAGCAGGGTTAAAAAAGAATGGCTCATATAGTATCTTTGATGGTTCGAAAGACTCGAACCTCGAATATTCTAAAATCTTAGGGATCGCCATAGCCTTCAGTAAACAAATCAAGGACAGCACCAATAAAGCTAGAGTTGGAATTATTTTACCCCCTGGCCATGGAGGGCTCATAGCGAATCTGGCTGTCATCCTCTCAGGTAAAATCCCAGTCAACTTAAACTTCACAGCCAGCCAAGATGCTGTGAAATCTGCGATCCAACAAGCAGATCTAGATCGATATATCACCACGGATCCTTTTGTTCGCAAAATCTCTAACTTCCCTTGGCCTCCTACCAGAGATCTCATTTTCATTGAGCGATCTCTTCCCCACCTCAAAAAGCAAATCAAACGCTGGGCCATTTTAGCTCAGTTACTACCCTTGGATGTTCTTGCGAAGACTCTCGGTATTTCAAAAGAAGGAGGGGAAAAAGAAGCTGTCTTACTATTCACTTCCGGCTCTTCTGGGAATCCAAAAGGCGTGCCACTCACTCACCGTAATGTCTTGGCCAATATCTGTCAGTTCGGCTCCCGGCTTCCACTCTTTGTCGACTCACGTATACTAGGTAGTTTACCTCTATTTCACTCCTTTGGCTGCACAGTAACACTATGGTACCCTATCATTTACGGGATTAACTTAGTCACCTACCCCTCCTCTCTAGATACCAAGCGCCTTGCGGAACTGATTCAACAACACTCTGTCGATTTACTCATCTCCACACCCACATTCCTGCGTGGTTACATAAGGAGAAGTACAAAAGAGCAATTAGCGCCTCTCAAAGTCGTTGTCACAGGTGCTGAGAAACTGCCTGAATCATTAGCTGATGCATTTGCAAAAAAGTTTTCTATCCGCCCTCAGGAAGGTTACGGTCTCACAGAAACCTCCCCTGGTACGAATTTAAATATCCCTGATCCTATTCCTCTAGGGCAGGAACCTATCATCCCCACAAACCGTCACGGTTCTGTCGGTAATTTCTTGCCAGGCATCGCAGTTAAAATCAGCGATGCGGGCTCAGGCGCCCCTGTCCCGATTGATCATTCCGGAATTATTTGGCTAAAAGGGGCCAATATCTTCTCAGGTTATCTAAACAATGAGGAAAAAACCAAGGAAGTCCTCATCGATGGCTGGTTTAAAACTGGTGATGTAGGCCGCGTCGATCAAAACGGATTCCTTTATATCGAAGGAAGAATCTCACGGTTCTCTAAAATTGGGGGTGAGATGGTACCTCATGAAACTCTGGAAGCAGCCATCCACAAGGTTCTCGATTTAGGCGATGAAGCAGAGAGAAAAATAGCCGTCATCGGCATACCAGATGAACGTAAGGGAGAAAGCATTCTACTTCTCTCCACCTTGCCCAGCTCCTCTCCAGAGCAAGAGTGCATTGATCTACGCTATAAGCTTTTAGATCTTGGAATCTCCTCATTGTGGTGCCCCAAGAAAATCCTTATCGTCGATGAGATTCCCGTCCTAACATCAGGAAAACTTGATATTAGAGGTTGCGAAGTATTGGCAGGAAAACATTAACACCCCTTACCCATTCAACGGTTTGATCAGTTCATGGAATTTGCTCTGTTCCATCCAGAACAAGGATATTATTCCAAACACATTAACACCGTAGGAGGAACCCGAGCTGATTTTTCCACAACGGCCACATTATCTCCCCTCCTAGGAAAAGCGTTTGCCTCTAAAATTCAAGCTTGGATTAAGGAAGATAAGATCAAAACAATCCACCTTATTGAAATAGGAGCAGGAGATGGCTCCTTAGCCCAAAGTGTACTCAAGCACCTACCTCTCTGGATACGATTCATGAGTACGTACCATATCGTTGAGACCTCAAAACCACTCCGATTACAACAACAAGCTAAGTTAAAAAACAAGGCGATCTGGCATCACTCTCTTCCGGCAGCTCTGGAGGCTTCTAAAGGCCAGGCCTTTTTATTTTCCAATGAGCTAGTCGACGCATTTCCCGTTCGAGTATTTCGCCATAATGGAACGGCCCTTCAGGAACTACATATTAAAGAAGGCGAAGAACACTTTCTACCCTGCCAATCTCCCCCTCAGAGTGTAGCACTATCAAATCCCCCACATCATCAACGCAGAGAAGTGCACGAAAGTTATCACCAGTGGCTGAAAAGCTGGGCTCCGCTATGGAAATCTGGCCGTATGATCACTATCGACTATGGGGACAACTATCCAGATGTCTATTACCGCAGGCCCAATGGCAGCCTAAGAGCTTATTTCATGCACCAAAGCTTACAAGGAAAAGAGTTATACTTGAACATAGGACGCCAAGATATCACCTGCGACGTAAACTTCACAGACCTTATCAGCTGGTCCAACGATTTGGAAATTTCGACTGATCTGTGTCAAAGCCAACGAGAATTCCTCCTCCCATTTCATGATGGTTCAGAAGTCCATAACTTCCTCCTAGCCAAAGACGGAGCAGGCAGCGCCTTCAAAGTCCTTTGCCAACGGCGATAGAAAAAACAAAAATTCTCATTCTCTCGTTGCACACGTAACAATCTCATCTATTTTATAATATATGAACAGCCCCATTCGTGCAGATATAGCAATGACTCCTATCGAACTAGAGGAACAGCTTGACGCCTGGCTTTGCCCCAGCTCCGGAGGAGTGTATATTCAATCACACGCTTACTGGAAGTGGCTGGAACATCACAAGGAAAAGAATTCTCACAACATCTCAAGCCAAAACAAAACGATCCCTGAAATCAATCTCAATGATGACTATAAATCAGCTGCCATTTGTCCAGAATCAGGCTGTATCCTCATACGTTACCAAGTAGGGCACGGATTACCATTCCATATCGACCGGAGCCCAGCCACAGGCAGTGTCTGGCTCGATAAAGGAGAATGGGAAGTACTCAAGAACCATAATGTCCACAACCAACTGCACCTTATCTTCTCCTCTTCTTATCAACTCGCCATAGCTTCCGAGCAAGCCAAGGAAAACTTAAGAAACCAGTTCGAACTAAGCGTCGGAGAAGAAACGATGGAAGCTCTAAAACTGATGGCGGCGCAGATGGCAGGGCACCCACAAAGACAACGTATGCTCGCTTGGTTACGGGAGAACTCTCAGTAGATTCATTAGTA
Source organism: uncultured Verrucomicrobiales bacterium (assembly GCA_964561965.1). Classification (GTDB taxonomy): domain Bacteria; phylum Verrucomicrobiota; class Verrucomicrobiia; order Verrucomicrobiales; family Akkermansiaceae; genus Rubritalea. The sequence goes on along the minus strand of CAZLQY010000019.1, from coordinate 13,550 downwards.
AAACCATTTCCTGTTATTCTACAGCGACACTGGAACAACGACACCCTTATGCCCTCAAGATTCCCCTCAGATTTTTGTCTTCATAGTGATACTTCTATCACCTAATGAGAGAATTGTAATAAGTCTTCCTCTACTGTATGACAGCCAATAGGGATCACTCGGCAACATGCTTTGTTATCTTTTAATCGGCGCTGTGCTATCTCCTTTGTTTCATCAACGAGTAAGACGAATAGATCCAGACCAGAAGCCTGCCAAAACTTTAACACCTCACGCCTCTTTTCCGTCCAATCATGCAGAACAACAATACACGAGCTTAGATCATCACCCTGTAAGGCCACAGCGTTCTGAAGGGTGTTCCAATTCACTTCAGTTTGACGTTGCACACCTGCCAGCACTTCTAACATCGCTTCTGATCTTCCCGTCTTTCCACCCAGAGTATGAACCTCTAGGTCTTGCTGTAAAAACATCACATCTAAGAGAGAATTCTTTGTATCGATAGCACAGGCAAACGATGCGGCTAATGACACGGCAACTTCAAAAAGATGATCTCTATCCAATGGAGCTGAACAATCTAATACCAAGCCATAGCGAGGAAAGAATTCTTCTTCGACTTCTTTTATCACCGGTTTACCCGTCTTAGCCCAACTCTTCCAATGAATCATTCGCCGGTTATCCCCTGGCTGATAATCACGCAGAGAAACAAACTCGCCAGACTGACCTGAGACACGGCTAGTCGCCTCCCCTCCCAGTTGATTTTTTGACTGCCCGTGTAAATGTAATTCCGGTAAGGGAAATCGCTTTGGGAGTATAATTAACAGATCTGTAGATTGCTTAACCCTACGATAACGTTGAAAGATTCCAAGAGGTTCAGGAATAATACAATACCCATTTGATAACTCCAGAAGCCCCCGCCTAAGAGGTGTTAGTTCACAGTCTAACGTCATCTCCTCCTCTTCCCGTAAAGATAACATTTCTGAAGAACTCGGTACTAAAAACCGACTACGCTCTAAAAGCCACTGCCAACGGTAGAATGCGAAGTGTTGATCAAATTTATTTCTTAGCTCTTCCCCTGGCTCCCTACTATAATAAAAGTCTGATAGATTAGGCACCGAATCTGGAGGCTGCTCTATAAACATGAAGTTAGAGATTTTTCTACGTCCTCTCGATAACGTTACACGATAAGGCATAGATACTCCCACTGCTCCTATACGGCCCAGTTTCCTTACTAAAGTGACCTCACCTTTATAAAACCAAAGACTCATAAAGGCCACTATCCATAGAGCTATAATGAACCCGATGATATGAACTAAGGAAAGAAAAACGCCTAATCCGGATAACAACGTAATGATGATAAGAGCTGTGACTGAGCTCCAGGCAAGAGCTGTCATACGATAGCGTAATTGATACGAAAATCGCCCCAAGCGGACATACAGCCAATGCAGACGACGAAAAAATCTAGGGATACTCTCTTCTACTTCCTTCCCTCTCATGATAAATCTCTAAATAGGCACTTCTAGACTAGCCATGATCTCACGAACAATAGATCTTGCATTTCGCCCACTAAATTTAGCTTCTGGATCAATGCCTAAACGATGTGCAATGACGTCTTCTGCGATTGATTGGACATGATCAGGTGTCACATAGCTCTCACCTGCCAATAGTGCAATCGCCTGAGAAATTTTCATCAAAGCAATGGATGCACGTGGACTAGCAGGGAGTAGGACATCGCGGTGACTCCGTGTTGCAGAAACCAATCTCACAATATAACGCTGAACCTCCTCACACACAGTGATCTCTTTGACAATCTGGCGCAGCTGTAAAATATCTTCTAAATTCACCTTAGGTTTGAGATCATTCAAGGGATGAGAGAATTGCTGCGCCGTTAGGACACTCATCTCAGAATCTACGTCTAAATACCCTAAAGAACATTGCATCGCAAATCGATCCATTTGAGCCTCGGGCAATGGATAGGTCCCCCTAAACTCGACGGGGTTTTGCGTGGCGATCACCAGAAACATCTCGTCCATTTCATAACAATGCCCCTCCACAGTAACCTGATCTTCCGCCATTACTTCCAGCATAGCGCTTTGAGTCCTAGGTGATGCCCGGTTAATTTCATCCGCTAGTAACACATGGCAAAATACAGGCCCTTTTTGAAATTGGAACTGGTGAGACTGGGGATCAAGAATGGAAACACCTAAAATATCCGAAGGTAATAAATCAGGAGTGAACTGAACTCGCTGAAATGAGGCACCATGCACAGATAAAGCAATCGCCTTTGCTAACGTTGTTTTACCTGTACCAGGATAATCCTCTAATAACAAATGCCCCCCTGCGGCCAAACAACATAAAGCACGGTCTATCACCATATCTTGACCTTGAATTACTGAAGTCACAGATTCCCGCACAGCTTGTGCAATACCTCGAGCTTGCTTAAACAACGCATCATCCATTAATGAAGAAACTACAAGTACGTTCTAGGCTCTGTCAACCTAGGAAATAACTCTTTTTTAGCGAATGGGCTACGATCATTTAAATTTCATTCATTAGAATACATGGCCTGATTGCTTGCCTAGGGAATAGTTTTTCCTTTCTTCCCCATTTCGGCATACTCACTGCGTGAGCATTAGTGAACAACATATAGATCGATTTCTCCGTGAAGATCCGTGGCGTTTAGCATTCGATCAAAGAGCTCTATCCCATGGTCTAAAAATAGCGAAAGGGCGGCAAATCACTTCCACTCACGCAGAACTACTTCCCACCGGAGATGCGGAAATCATAGGTTATATGACAGATAAGGCGGGGAATCAGTATGAAACGGTGATAAGCCTATGGATGGAAAACAACAGCATCGTCATGGAGAGTTCCTGCTCTTGTGATGTTGCGATCTCTTGCGAACATGCCGTAGCCACTCTAGAATACCTTCTCAAAGCAGACCGGCTCCCAAAGGCCTTTGGTCACAAACAAGCTCCCCCAACCACACCAACCACACCACCGATCCCAGCCTCAAATGTGAACCAACAGTTCACTCTTCCTACAACTCCCACCCCCCCTAAGCTTCCTAACGAAAGCAGACAAACAGAAGAGCCACCTTCCCCTCTCTTCCTATTACGAGTAGAACGACGCCCTGAGAACGACCGCCACTCATGGCTCCCCCAAATCTATGCGCACGCCTACGCCATTTATGGGACAGTCCAAGTATCTCTAGAGCCTTCCGGCAACTTCAAACCTATTCAGATAGGCTCGGATACCATATCTAGAAATTGGAGTAGCGAGATGCAAGCATGCAAAACTCTCTATGCACTGGACTTACAGCCTGGAGCAGAAACGCCCCCTCACTCACTCCGCAAACTCTCTAAAGCTCCGCAACAAGGCACTCTATGGGCCGTCAATAGTAAAGAATGGTCTCAACCTGATTTCTACTGGCAGCGCTTTCGGCATGAAGGAACTACCGCTTTAGAGCGTAGAGGCTGGCAGGTACAATTCTCCCCACAAGTTGGGCTAGAGCCCTTGATTTTCCAAACAGAGCATTGGAGAGCCGAGATTGTGGAAGAAGGCAAAGGCTGGTTTCACCTCTCTGCTGGATTTGAAATCAACGGAGAAAGCTTTGAGCTCCAACCTATACTCGCTACTTTAGTCGAAAATCGATTCCTGGAATGCACAAAGGGGCTGCCTCAGGGACAAGAATTTCTGGTGTTCCTTCCCGATGGCCGTGGGCTCGCTCTCCCCGTAGGGCGCTTCCGGAGAATTCTGGAGACCTTAGGCCGCTTGATGGAATTTACATTTACGAACCAGCCAATCAAACTACAAAAAATTGATGCCGCTGTGTTAGCCAATCAAACAGATTTTGATACCGATGCTCCAAAGGAAATTCAAGACCTATCAGAAGTCATTAACAATTTTCACCGCATTGATAGAGTACCACTTCCACATGGACTTCAAGCAGAGCTCCGGCCTTATCAGCTCGAAGGGTTCTACTGGATGCAATTCCTCAGAAATAACGAGCTCCATGGAATACTGGCCGATGATATGGGACTGGGAAAGACCCTCCAGTGCTTGACTCACATCCTCTCAGATAAGGAAACAGGCTGTAGCAGAGGCCTACCTTCCCTCATACTCGCCCCCACCTCAGTAGTCGTCAACTGGCAGCGTGAAGCTGCAAAATTCACCCCAGGCCTATCCGTCCTCATCTTACAAGGGCCAAAGCGCCACGCTCACTTCTTAAACATCCCTGATCATGATATCGTCCTAACATCTTACGCCTTACTTCCCAGAGATATCGAGCATTTTGAGTCCCAGCAATTTCACCTTCTCGCCCTTGATGAAGCGCAACATATAAAAAACGCTGGCACACAAATAGGAACGTCCGTTAGAAAGTTGAATAGTCACCACAGACTTTGCCTATCTGGAACTCCTGTCGAAAACAATCTCGGTGAACTCTGGAGTTTAATGGACTTCCTTATGCCAAATTTACTTGGTCCAGCAGACCACTTCAATGAACACTACCGAACTCCCATTGAAAAAAACGGTCATCAACAACGAGCCCAGCAACTCGCAGACCGAGTAGGACCACTTATCCTACGCCGGACAAAAAATAATGTCGCTAAAGAATTACCTCCAAAAACAGAAATTCTCCATACCATCCCCCTCAATGAACAACAAAAAGATCTCTATGAAACCGTCCGTGCGACGATGGATAAGCAAGTCCGAACAGCTCTCGCTGCTGCGACGGGAAATCAATCTAACATCGTATTCCTAGACGCCCTGCTAAAGCTCCGCCAAGTTTGCTGCCACCCAAGCCTGCTTGATGAGAGCTATCGCCATATAGAATCTGCTAAATTTAACTTCTTCAAAGAGCTACTACACACTCTCATCCAGGAAAACCATAGAGTCTTAGTGTTTTCCCAATTCACCTCTATGCTCCGTTTACTGGAAGAGCACCTCCAACAACAATCCCTCCCCTACCTAAAAATTACAGGGGAAACAAAAGACCGACACAGTTTGGTAGAACGTTTCCAGGGGGGAGAAGGCTCCGTGTTTCTCATTTCCCTAAAAGCTGGGGGTACGGGCCTAACACTGACAGGCGCAGATACCGTCATCCACTATGACCCTTGGTGGAACCCCGCTGCAGAGAATCAAGCAACAGACCGCGCCTATCGCATAGGTCAAAACAAACCTGTCATCGTACATAAACTCATAAGCCAAGGAACCGTCGAAGAAAAAATTCACCAAATGCAGGATAAAAAGCACGAATTAGCCACAGATTTACTAACAGGTGCAACGCAACAACTACATTTAAACTCCGGAGCACTCCAACAACTACTTAGTCCCGAGGAAAGCATATAAAGCTAAGAGGCTTCACCCATCGCACTCCCATCGCACTCCCGTTCACAAGCTTCAGTGAGACCCATCGGCCAATGCCACCGCGCCTGCTTTCACATGAAACCGCCTCAATTCTCCCCACGTACTATTCATCCAGTCCAGATTCGTTGTCGTAATAAACTTCTGCGCTGCTTCAGGTAAGTATGCCATCAAGGCATTCCGTCTAGACGGATCTAGCTCGCCAAAGATATCATCGAGTAAATAAATGGGGACTCGTTGACCCAATTCTCTGAGCGCCTCGCCCTGAGCTAACTTCAGAGCTATGGCTAAGGTTCTCTGCTGGCCTTCGCTAGCATATTCTTCTGCATCTAATTCATTGATCGTCAGCTTCACATTATCACGATGAGGCCCCACTACTGTTTGTCGTTGGCGTCTCTCGCGTTCATAAGAGGCTTCCAACGTGGATCTAAGGTTCTCCCCTCCTCCTGAAATGTATTGCATCGTTACCTTCTCTGGCCGATGGCTGACTTCTTGTTGAGCATGGTTCACTAAAGGTTCTAACTGAGAGACTAAACGTTTCCTCACAGAGCTAACGTAATCCCCATTTTCTATCATCACTTCAGCATAAGCTCTCAACTCATCTTCCCTCACAGAATTTGCCTTCAAGAGCATGTTACGCACTTTCACACATTTTTTATACCGCCCTAGTGCACGGCGGTACCCAAAGTCAATCTGGCTGGCTAGGAAGTCAAGATACCTCCTTCTGCTCTCACTCCCACCTCGTACTAAATCTAAATCTTCATTCCCCATCCATACGACGAGGCCACTAGTACTTAGATAAGCAGATTGTTTACTCAGCTCCTCCTCATCCATCTGCATCTCTAGCCCTTTTCGAGAATATTTCACCTGTTGGTCACACCCCAGATATTGCCCCGCTATACCAAAACCTGGCTGATCGACTTGAATCATTGAACGCATTTTTTTCACCCGGGGGGAGCTAAGGCGAATCAGCACACACATAGCCTCTAACACAGAAGTTTTACCTTGGGCGTTATCTCCAACAAATATCGCTCCACGCTCTGGCAGCTCAATAGAGAGCTGCTCAAAACAGCGAAAATTCATTAACCTAAGATTAGCTAGCATGGGGCTGCAGCTTGCTAGATTCAGCCTATTTTGGCAAGCTGGCATCTACTTTCTTACATCTCTATAACCGTAAAAACAAGAAAGCTCATTACCCTCTATAGGCAATGAGCTTCAAATATTTCTTGAATGTAAGGTCTACTTCTTATCAGCAGGCTTCACCTTAAGAGCACTCTTACCAACGCGGTTACGCAAGTAATGGAGCTTCGCGCGGCGTACTTTGCCACGTGATGTCACTTCAACCTTAGCAATACGTGGAGAATGGACGTGGAAGACACGCTCTACACCCTCACCGTATGAGATTTTACGAACAGTGAATGCTTCATTCACACTGGATCCACGACGTGCAATCACAAGACCGGTGAAAAGCTGAATACGTTCTTTGCCACCCTCAACAACGCGAGTGTGAACCTTCACAGTGTCACCTACACTAAAGTCCGATGCTTCTTCTTTCAGTTGCTCTTTTTCGATTTTATCGATGATGTTCATGGATCTGTCCCTTTTGAAAATTGATAATAGTTGCGAGGCTGGCTCGCATTGCGGGGCGGAGTGCTACGGTATTCGAAGAACAATTGCAAATAATTTTTTGCAATTCACCTAATTTCTCCTCTGTTTTCCACTCTTTTTGCCCCTTTTAAAGTAGCTCTTCAAATTGCTCTCGTTGAGCTGATGGAGGCACTAAGGGGTCTTTAAAAGAGAGAACGCCGCCAAAGCCGGCCCCATTCATTCCTCCTAATCTGGGCTTTGACTCTACCTCTGGAAAGACAAACTTCCGGTTTTTTATCCAGAGAATCCACCCCACTCCACATAAACTAATCAGAGTTCCTCCTGCGGCGATCTTTGGATACACACCTTCCATAAATGGCAGCCATTGTTCTAAATAATCAAGAAATCCAGGAGAGCGCTCCGCCTCAACCGTTACATGATCTTCTATCGCGGCTAATCTTTCTTTCTCTTTCCGCTTATAGTCTTCTTCTATCCAATACAGGCGCATTGAGATCTGTCCAATAAAGTCCTCTAACTGCGAGAAAGCCGCGGACTTATCTCTCGCTTTCATCCTAGAGTTCGATAGAATTTCCTTTTTCTTCCAGAGTTCAATGTCAGCAAGTCCCCCTCCACCAAGATAGAAGCGACTTCGCTCTGGAGCTCCAAAATGGTAATAGACGATGGCACAGGACTCCTCTGTTCCCATAAAATTCTCTTCAAACACAATCTCAGGCCAGTAGGCTTCTGGGACCTTCTGCTCCTTACCAAAGATATACACATACACTGATATCGGAGATACGTTTTGATGCCTCTCTAAGGTGTAATTAATATCTCTCCATTCCTGCCGGCTCAACAGCTCCTGAGTATCGATAAGGAAATGTTCAGGCCGGCGATCAAAATATTGCATCAAGATATCTGCCGTAAGATTGACTCGATCATCCAATAAATGTTGTGGATCAGGCAGCTCTGGTGTGGGTTCAATCACACTTGGGACCTCTGGCAAGGGTTCCACCTGCTCCCTTTCCTCTCTCCATGAGTCTATGAGCAGTTCAGCTGGGACACCCTCCTTCGTTAAAAGTGCCCGCCCTGGAATAATTTCCCCCTTCTGTAATAACTCCCGCTCTTCCTCACCCCAAACAGGTAATTCCGAAACCGGCAGCTCCAGAACAGGTACCTCCGGGACAGGTACCTCCGGGACAGGTAACTCTGAAATAGCATACACCTGATGACAGAAGGCTATAAGGAACAATAGGATACCAAATACGCACACTTTCATGACATAGATTCCTTTCTCTCAAGAACTCTCCCCAAAAGGCCCTTTCTCTTTAAAATCTTTTTTGACCTCCTTGAACAGCGCCGGAGCAATGCTCGTGAGCTCATTAACATAGCTCGCACAGATTCTACATAATCACGCTCTAGGAGATATGGGTGAGCAACAGATAGAGCTTGAAACGTCTGCTCCTCTTCTAAAAAAGGATCCAGAAGAAGGCCATGTATGACACAGCATTCCTTCCTCTGTACTTCTATGACAAAGAGATAGCCCCCTTGTGCTAGTGTCGCCTCCTCAGCTTTACCGAAATCAGCCTGATTTAACATCCAAACTCCAGCACTCTGGATAGTTTGATGGTCTTCCAAGGCCACGGTAACAAACCCCATAAACAGCTGAGGGAACTCGCTCTCCGCACCATGTAACATGTCTTCAATCAGTTTTCTATCCTTCACACGAAGCACGCCTGCCGCATCGTAAACTCGGCGGCCACTTCCCTGATATTGTTCAAATTCCCTGGCTAAAGAAGGCACAGATACACCACAATGAGGACAGGTCTCCGCAGACCTGTGGATAGGCTGAATACATTGAGGGCACTTCATACTTGAAGAAAACTCAAGATTCTACCAAGTATAAAGAAAAAAGACCTTTACGCCCACATCCTCTTCGATAATCCATCTCCCAACTAGAGACCCTCAACACCCACGTATTTTTCTTTTCCTCTCCCCCCCTCCTGCTACGTTTCGCCAACAGACATTATGGATTTCAGTAATTTAGGAACTAATGGTATACTCACTTTCATCATCGTCGCATTCGCTGTCGTTGGCTTTATGAAAGGTCTCGTCCGAGTTCTTTTTATGATCCTGACTATTCTTGGCTCCGCAATAGCTGCCTATTTTGCTTACCACCATGGTCTAGACTTCTTGCGCGATTATTGGGCAGACATCCCAGAGACTGCTCCTCCTCTCATCAGTGGCACTGTGGGCATAGGTACATTTTTCTTATTGCAGAAGATTTTGAAGTTTCTGGTTAATCCCTTTGAGACACATGGCCTTTTCAGTAAAATCGCCTTTGGTATACCCGCCTCTATTGTCTCTCTCATTTTAGGAACGATGCTACTATGGTTCGGCCTCGCACAATTCCGCCAAAAAGCCAGCTTAGCTGAACTCGATTATTTATCGGAACGGCGCCATGATAATACGATCCAACCAAACTGGATTGCACAGCTAAAAACGATGATCGACAGCAGCAACGTCGGTGAGAAATTCCAAGCTCTCGACCCACTACTGAATGAGGCTAAACTCAATCTTGCGAAACTAGCTATCTCCTGCAGCAACGAAGAAGATTACCAATCATTAATAGAGAATGACTCTGTGAGCCAACTCCTACGGCAGCCTAAAATCTGGAAATTCCTTACAAGTGAACGCGTCCATGAGCTCATCACTGAACAATCATTTCAGGAACTATTAAATCATCCAGAAATCGACCAAATTTTACAAAACGAAGAGATCAAGGCTCAACTCGAAACCATCGCCGTAGAAGAAAATCTCGCTCAATAGCACTCATCCAAGATCCCTTACGTATTCACTCTTACCTATTGTATAAAAAATCCTTTGCCGCCCTGCTTCCTCTCCGCTAGCTTGCGCTTCAGAGATTAACTCACCATTCATATACCGTGCCAGTAGAAGATTACATTGCCACCATCGGGCTAGAAGTTCATTGCCAAATTAAATCAGAGTCAAAAATGTTCTGCAGTTGCCGCACTGGATTTGGCCACGAACCAAATACCAATGTCTGCCCTGTTTGCCTTGGTCTCCCTGGCGCGCTCCCTGTGCTCAATCAATTCGCTATCGAGCAGACGATACTCACAGGGCTCATGATCGGCTGCAGCTCTCCTGAGATTTCAAAATGGGACAGAAAGAATTATTTCTACCCGGATATGCCGAAGAACTTTCAGCTCTCCCAGTTCGATTTACCTCTTTGTATAGGAGGGGGAATTCCGCTTTATGATTTGGCCTACCATAAAGATGCTCAAAAAACTATTCCTAACCCAGGGAAAGTGGTCAAACTCAACCGCATCCATTTGGAAGAAGATGTGGCCAAATCTACCCACCTCAGTAACAGCTCTGTCATAGATTTTAACCGCGCGGGCACACCCCTCATGGAAATAGTGACAGAGCCTGATATCGACTGCGCAGAAGAGGCCTACGCTTATCTAAAGTCTCTCCAACAAATCCTTATCTATGCCGGAGTTTCTAATGCCGATATGGAGAAGGGGGAAATGCGCTGTGATGTGAATATCTCTGTCCGACCAAAGGGAACGACGGAGCTACAGACTAAGCTGGAAATCAAAAATCTCAATTCTATCTCCGCCGTCCGCCGCTCCATCGTTTACGAAATCGAACGCCAATGTGAAGAATACGATGCTG
>CAZLQY010000019.1:0-2896 GCA_964561965.1 uncultured Verrucomicrobiales bacterium | reverse complement strand
AGGAACAAGTGCAAGCCACTCTCCGCTGGGACGATGCGCTAGCTGAGACTTCCGTCATGCGTATTAAGGAAAACTCAGCAGATTATCGCTATTTCCCAGAGCCAGATTTACTCCCTGTCCGTACTGCCGCTATTGTCGAGAAGATGAAGCCATTACTGCCAGAGCTACCACATGATAAAAGAGATCGTTTCGAAGCTACCTTCGGCATCAGCCCTTACGATGCAGGTGTCTTGACCAGTGAGCTAGATCTTGCGGCTTACTTCGAAGCTGCCGCAGTTGGCTCCAAAGTTGGTAAGAAAATAGCCAACTGGGTCATCAATATCCTCTTAGGAAAGCTCAATGAAACGTTCTTAAGTATTTCTGATAGCCCTATTAGCCCGACGGCTTTAAGCGAACTTGTTCATTTAGTCGAGGCAGGAACCATATCTAACAACCAAGCCAAAGAAGTCTTCGAAGCTATCTGGGAACAGCCACATATCTCCCCCGCAGATCAGGCCAAGGCCATGGGCTTTGAACCAGCGGATACAGGGTTAATCGACTCTATCATTGATGAAGTCATCGCGGCCAATCCGGATAAAGTGGCTGAAATTCAAGGCGGTAACCCTAAGATGGCCAACTGGCTCACAGGCCAAGTCATGAAAGCCTCTAAGGGAAAGGCGAACCCAAAGATGGTCACGGATTCTATTAGTCTAAAGCTTGGGCTCTAAGTCCTCTTCACCTTTCATGCGTCTCTATGTCTATGATTGAACCTGAGAGTTTCCTAGCGGAGCAATATTTATCCTTCGAAGCTAAAACGATCACATGGATAGAGTTCTTGGAAACAATCATCCCCATCTTCCAAACAGCTCATAGAACGGATGAAGTCTTATTATTCCAGGAATTTGCCGAGATCATGCGCACCACTTCCTATCCAGAAGAAAAGACGAGTTACCAATCTGTAGAGATCCATTATACCTATTCAACCATCATCGATAGCCTACGAGAAGCTTGAACGTGATTGCCAACCCGACAAATATAACTTTAAACCATGAGCTCTGATCCATCTGCCCCTCTAAAATACGATATCCTCGGTGAGAATACTATGAGTGAAGAAGATAAAATCGCTAAATACACTGGCGATGTCGACTGGGAATATATGAAACCGCATTACCAATCTGGAGCGATGATCTATGCTGATCCTAGCTTAGACCTTCAACAAGTCGCAAAAGCCTTCTCAGATGACAATAAAGAACAGGTACAGGCATGGTTAAAGAAAGCAGACTTAGTCAAGCCTGACAACTTACATGCTGACTGGTGGGAACATGATCAGACTCGCTTCAATGCGGCCGTCGTCCACCCCTTTGTCATCGCACAGCCCATCACCTCTGAATAATCATCACGCGCTTGAATCATGCCTCATAAGGTCGCCATCATTGGAGCAGGAAGTGCAGGCCCTGCTGCGGCATTAATGTTAGACGACCAAGGGCATGATGTCACCATCTTTGAGCGAGCAGAGAGTAATTTACCACTAGGAGCAGGCTTCATGCTACAGCCTTCTGGCATGAACGTATTGGAGGAAATAGGTTTACTCCCTGCCCTGCTAAAGAAGGTGGATAAAATCACGTCACTTTATTGTACGAACTCGAAAGGCAAAATCCTTCTTGATCTTCACTATAAAAACTTAGCATCTCACCTCTTTGGAGCAGGGACACACCGCCCTGCTCTGCTCGATGTTTTTCTATCAGAAATCAACAAAAGAAATATTCAGTTCCTCTGGGATCACGAAATAACAGGATTTCACCAAGACTCCAAATCAGAACGCATCACCCTAACAGACCAACGAAACTGTAGCCACGGTGCTTACGACCTAGTCCTCATTTGTGATGGCTCCCGCTCACACACAAGAACTCTCAGCGGCTTACCCCATCGCATCCGCACTTACCCCTGGGGGGCACTTTGGTTCATCGGCCAGCGCGACGATAACTTCGCTCCAAATACTCTCTGGCAGAGCGTCGAGAGCACATCGAAATTAGTCGGTTTTTTACCAACTGGTACTTGTACCAACAAACTCAGTTTATTTTGGTCTATTCGCCTCGATCAAGTGGAGGCATGGAAGCACTCTAACATAGATCAATGGAAACAACAAATTCTCCATCTAGCACCACAGGCGGAAACGTATCTAGAGCAGATCCACGATCACCATCAAATTCCTGTCGCCACCTATCATGATGTGACGATGAAGCAATGGCACGGCAACCGTATCGCCATACTCGGGGATGCCGCTCATGCTCTTAGTCCACAGCTGGGGCAAGGAGTCAACCTAGCCCTAATGGATGCGGTAGAGCTCAGTCATTGCATTTCAGAATACCCCATAAACACGGCTCTCTCTATCTATAGTGAAAGGCGCCGAAACAACCTTGGCTTTTATCAACACGCCACTAGGACGATCACGCCCTTTTTCCAAAGTGATCTTCCCCTATTAGGTAAGATTAGGGATTTCGCCTTCCCTCTTGCGGCAAATAGTCCATGGATCTGCCGACAAATGACTGCTTCTATGGCTGGCCTAAAGACTGGCCCTTTTGCTAGTATGCCCATACCGCCTCTTTCTGGCGCATTATAAAATACTAAGTATGGACTATATCACAATGCTTCGGCAACGCTGCACAGAGGCACTCTCTGAAAGTACGCCACCATTCCGGCCGTTACCCTCAGAGATAGAACTTCAGTCACTTTGGTTCAATGGCCAGTTTGGCCGTGATTTTACGACCAAAGATGGGTTGCCTATTCAAATCATCCAATTTGGCGAGTGGAACAGAGGCCAAGGGCCTGACTTTCTACGAGCAGTCGCCCATATCGGCGGGAAGTGAAGTGGTCTCCTAAACGTTGCCAGTGATTTGGCGTTTCTATTAATATTCTG
>CAZLQY010000018.1:0-44733 GCA_964561965.1 uncultured Verrucomicrobiales bacterium | reverse complement strand
CGTAACTGCCAAATGATCAGCATGATGAAACTCTTAGGTTAATGCGTATGGGAAAAATCAAACAATCATCTCAATCATAAAATGCATAGTAGTTAGAAAACACTGTGCGTGACCCCAAGCTATCCCTATCATTGGCCTCTTTAGACAAACGGAATCACTGTCTACCGGCAATCACAATGCACCAAGTGCTAGCGAAAAGTAATAGAATTCATTGTGAAACGGATATCTCTAGGCGCCTTATTTAACATATAAAAGCACCAGACGTACTCTCAACTAACCATTTGTGTTCTTTATCTAGATCAGTCCACCCAGATGGATATGGCATAACTACTCATTCAGAAGTCACATTGGGCAATGCCTGGTAGTCGCTAAAATAGCCATCGGCATAAATAACCTCCACTCCTTTACGTTCAAGGTATGGCACAGCGAATGAAGCTCGCAATCCACTTCCACAATGAACAATATACTGCTGCCCTACTAGTGAACTGACTTCCGCAGCAATACGAGTATACGCCATATTTTGAGAACCTGTGACATGCCCAGCGTCAAACTCCCCGACACTTCGCACATCCAATACATTCACTTCTGGAGCTTCTCGTCTTAAAATATCTATTGCCACTGTTTCGCTACGAGGTGTTGTTACCATCGATGAAGATAGTTGCTCTAAATTGCTGAGCTGATCCCATGTGATATAACCGGCAATATCATCTAACCCAATTCGAATAAGTGATCGGACCATTTCATCCAATTCACTTTCCTCCGAAAGTAAAAGAAAAATTGTCTCCGTGGTTTCGACATATGAACCCGCCACCACAGAATATTTATCACCTCGTGGAGCAAACAACGACCCTCTCAGATGCTTATCCATAAAGTCTGTACGGTCTCTCGAAGAATCTAAGATCACGGAGCACTCATCGACTCCTTCCCCAATAAACTGTTTAGCAGATAAGTGTTCTAACACAGGCAGAGCATTGAGGATAGCGACCCCTTCTTTATTTTGCTTCTTCATTCGTGCGAAATATACGGGAGGTTCTGGCTGCCCTAATAAAATATCTGTAATGAATGCTTCCTCCCCCTGCTCTAGAGCACGTTTAATTGCTGGATTAAAGCGTTTTTCATAACCCACTGTAGAACTAGAAATTTCACCGAGACCTTTCCCACAAGAACTACCCGCACCATGAGCTGGTAGCACCTGTATGTAATCTGGTAGTTCTGAAAATTTAAGAATAGATTGATAGAGGGCCCTAGCAGATTCTTTTTGAGAACCAACTTCCCCTACAACTGTCTCCAATAAGTCAGGCCTCCCCACACCACCAACAAACACAAAATCACCTGTAAGCATAGCCATCGGTTCATTAGCTCCTCCTCCAAAGTCTGTGACTAGGAAACTCACGTGTTCTGGTGTGTGCCCAGCAGTATGAAGTACTTGAACAACAATGTTCCCAATACGGATCTCATCACCATCAGTTAGTAAATTGATATTTGAATATTCCTTGGCCCACTCATATTTCCAATCTACCCCCCCTTCATCAGAGAGGTATGCTTTTATGGAAGCATCACTATGAAGAAACTCTCTAACACCACTGAGAAAATCTGCATGGATGTGTGTTTCTGTCACTGCAGTTATCCTCAGGCCATTCTCTTCTGCAATATTTTGGTAACGATCAATATCTCTTTGAGGGTCAACTAGTAAAGACTCCCCAGAATGCTGACACCCAATTAAGTAGGCATACTGAGAAAGGGACGGGTCATAAATTTGTTTCATAATCATATCCGTAAACCTTTCTTTATTACGCTCTATTCCAAGGCATCCTGCCAATAAGCATTCCCATGGCACAACTGTCTGTGATTCCTGCAAAGGCTAGACCACACCCCACAAAAATAGGGATAGCCAGAAATCCTGAATTTACCAATATTCCCAGCCCAGCGCCAACAACAACCAGGGCACCTGCCGTAATTCTCACTTGTCTTTCAATGGGTATGGACTGTTTCCCGTATTCACATGGGGCATTCGCTGTTTCCCATGATTGCATACCTCCTTCTAAAATACTAAGGGATTCAAAGCCTTTGGTACTGAGAAGACTAAAAGCTTTCTGCGCGCGCATACCCGATCCACAGATAAGAATCGTTTCACCCTCTAGCGGGATAGAGTTGGTTTTGTCAGCAAGTAAATCTAATGGGATATTCACTGCTCCTTTGATATTTACGGATTCGAACTCAGAAGGTGTCCTCACATCCACTAGCTGAGTATTCCCCGCTTTCATTTTATTTAAGGTTGTTTTAACGTCTAGTTTCATAATAATCCCCTGTAGGAACGAATTAATAATCATTTATTCCGATGGATGCATATAATATAAACCTTTCTCAAGAAGGATATGGCAGAATAGCGGAACTATTCCGTGCGCTCTCTGAACCCGTGCGCTTACAAATTCTGGATACTCTTCAAAACGATTCTCTTTCCGTAGGGGAAATCGTCGACAAGACGA
This sequence comes from uncultured Verrucomicrobiales bacterium, assembly GCA_964561965.1. Lineage (GTDB taxonomy): Bacteria > Verrucomicrobiota > Verrucomicrobiia > Verrucomicrobiales > Akkermansiaceae > Rubritalea. The sequence goes on along the minus strand of CAZLQY010000018.1, from coordinate 42,247 downwards.
ATATACCACAAGCCACTGTGTCAAAACATCTTAAAACTCTTTTTGAAAACCACTTACTCTCCAAAAACAAAGATGGGGTCAAAGTATTTTATCAAGTTTGTGATCCCGTTGTATTTGAACTTTGCTCTCTTATGTGTGGTAAAATCACAAAGGAATTAGAGGAAGAGAAAGCACCCGAATACTTCTTATAGACCTCATTTTCTATCAAGACCTTTGCTCTCTGAGCTAGGTCGATCAGTTGACTTCTTCCAATCTAACGAGATTTCATACCGTGCTATCTTCGCACGAGTATGTCAGGTGGAATCCTTCCTTCACAGCACCTTATCATTTACCCTCACCAGCTAAGTGCTTAATGATGCTACAATCTCAAACTAACTCTCAGAATTTACGAGATGAGTGCTTTCCGGGTTTAACGTCACTAACTCTTTTTTATACAAAGCTCCTAAGGCCTTTTTAAACGTCTTCTTACTCACCTGAAATTCTTCCTGAATAAGCTCAGCGGAAGATTTATCTCCTAATTCTATGCGGCCACCGGAAGCACGGAGCCTTTCTAGAACTATCTCTTCTAATGCATTCACCTTATCAGGCCCAGGCTTCTGTAAGGTGACATCTATCTTTCCGTCCTCTCTAGTGAGTAAGACATACGCTGCGAGTGTTTCACCAAGACGAACCTCTTGAAATACCTCACTACGGTATATCATGCCCCAGTGATTACCATCAACAATCACTCGATAACCAATATCCGTACGCTCTACGACTAACGCCTCCACTTGTTGATTTTCTAAATACCGTGGAGGGGTCTTATCAAGAAAACGCCCAAGCTTCTGAGTCGCAATCAGACGGTTTGTCTGCCGATCTACAACAACTTGTACAACCACCTTATCTCCAGGAAACAGTCTCCGTTTCTGTTCCCCATGAGGTAACAGAAGGTCTTTCATTAATCCCCACCTCAAGAAAGCACCCACACGATTCGTATCTGCCACCTCAAGAGTCGCAAACTCCCCCACAATAGCGAGAGGTCTCTTTATGGTAGCGATCCACCGGTCCTCAGAATCACAATAAAGAAAGACTTCAATCCAACTTCCCTCCATAGTACCTTCTGGCACCTCTGCGATTGGAAGCAATACATCACCAACTGAAGTTTCTAAATAAGCTCCATGAGGAAGCAGGCGACTGATTGATAGTGTTTGTATTGTTCCAAGTTCTTCCATAGGTCTTAATGTAAATAGGGTCGCTACGCAAAGTAGCGACCCTATTTACATTGAAAAGCGTATTTCGTCTTCTTACTTAATATTGATCAGTTCGACATCAAAACATAGCATCCCACCTGGGCGGCCACCTCCTGGGTTCTCACCATAAGCAAGCTCAGCTGGAATCCAAAAGCGACGTTTCTCACCTTCAACCATCAGTTGTAACCCTTCTGTCCAACCTTTGATCACTTGGTTGAGCGGGAATGTCGCCGCTTCACCACGTTCCACAGAGCTATCAAACATTTTTCCATCCAGCGTCCAACCACTATAATGAACCTCTACCACAGATTCCGCAGTTGGTTTCTCATCACCTGTCCCCTTTTTCAGCACTTTTGAAGTTAATCCTGAAGCCGTTTTCTCGGCATCATCTGGGGCAGCAGCGACATCGTCAGGTGCCGCTGGTGGCGGTGGTGGTGTCTCAAAAGAAAGAAGTTGTACGTCGAAACAAAGTGTACCCTTCGGTGCTCCCGGAGGCCCATCATTCCCATAAGCAAGATCAGCAGGTATCCAAAAACGGCGTTTCTCTTCTATCTCCATCAATTGCAAACCTTCCGTCCAACCAGGAATCACACGGTTCAATGGAAATGTTGCAGGTGTATCACGTACAACGGAGCTATCAAAAAGGTTTCCATCCGTCGTCCAGCCACTGTAATGAACAGTGACGACAGAGCGGTCAATGGGCTTTTCTCCTCCTTTACCTTTAGATAGAAGAACAGAGGCTAGGCCAGATTCCGTCTTCTCTGCATTCGCAGGTGCCGCAGCGACATCAGCAGGTGCCTTTGGCGCAGAAACAAAAGAAAGTAATTCAATATCAAAGCAAAGTAACCCGCCAGGACGGCCTCCTCCTGGATTTTCCCCATAGGCAAGTTCTGCAGGTATCCAAAAACGGCGTTTTTCACCTTCCACCATCAGTTGTAACCCTTCTGTCCAGCCTTTAATCACCTGATTAAGACCAAAAGAAGCAGGGGTACCGCGTGCAACAGAGCTATCAAACATTTTGCCATCTGTCGTCCAGCCCGTGTAATGAACAGTGACTTTATCACTCGCTCCTGGTTTTTCAGTCCCCTTACCTTCTTGAAGAAGAATCGAAGTTAAGCCTGATGTTGTCGTTTCTGCAGTTGCTGGTGCAGCTGCTACATTTTCTGGTGCTTTTATATCTTGAGCTTCAGCCATAGTCGTTATCGTTCCACTAATTGCTAATGCACTTAGGCAAGCAGCAATAATGTGCTTATTGTGAGTTTTCATAAAAATCTGGGCAATAACCTCTGATACCCTAGCAGAACTGTCAAGAAATCCCTCTCCGTTCCGTGTAATCTCATCTTATCGCCCTAGCGCTTGCCCTGGAATTGACACAGCAGCCTCTATCAATTCACCAGCAACACTCAGAGGAGCATTAAGCAGCCCACAAGAAGTTAAACTAACCATCAAGATAAGTCCCACAGCCCAAAAGATTACTCGTTTCATCATTAAGCGACGTTCTATAGCCACACAAATAGGAAGTCAACTGAGTAGCACTACCATTTCCCCCAATAAACATTAATGAACAATGAAAGGCGTGAACTAATCGATTCATTCTTCTCCTTCCTACCAGATGCGTAAAAACGATTTATAATCTTTTATGAAACACTCGTCTTATTTGGTCACAGAGGTCTAGAGGCATTACTTCAATGGACGAAAAGCCACGAGACGGAAATTAAACAACTAAGAGGTGATAGCACCCTCGAAAACCTTCAACAAGAGCTTCAAAGCAATATTCGATGGATTCAAGAACGTAATCTCTAGAGCCCTAAAATATACTCAGGGCCGAGCAGTTAGCGAAAAGGGCTCTTGTCTCCATTTTCATCTTAAAATTAAAGTTGTATTTTTTTGAGAATAAAAGCCCCCCTCATTCATCCTATCACTATGAAAAGACTCTCAATTATTATATTTGCCGCCCTAGGATCATTGATTTTAGTCTTCACAACAGCCAACAGTCAGCAAGTTGATAATACCATGAGTACTCAAAGCCAAGCGCCAATTAGCCCAGAAGGTTTCGTCCAAAAATCAGATGATGAATGGAAAAGCCAACTCACAAAAGAGCAATACCGCATTGCTCGTAAGCATGGAACAGAGCCCCCAAACGGTCAGATTTATAAAGAATTCAAAAAACAGGGCGACGGCCAATATTACTGTATTGGCTGTGGAACTCACCTCTTTGGATCTGACACAAAGTTTGATTCTAAATCTGGTTGGCCATCCTTTTACGCTCCAGCAGAGAATAAAAACATAAAAACTATTGTAGACCATGCTTTTGGAATGAAGCGAGTCGAAGTTCGCTGTAACACTTGTGATGCTCATTTAGGTCATGTATTCGAAGGCGAAGGATTTAATACTCCTACAGACCAGCGTTACTGCATTAACGGTACCGTTCTCACCTTTGTTCCGGAATCATCTGAGGCTCAGACCTCAGAAACGGAAGAAAATATAGAGGCTGACACGGCAGAATAATGCAAATTTATTGAAATAAAGCAAAAAACACCTAACGAACACGCTAAATATTAAAATAATCTGGGATTTTGGCTTGCCCTATCCTCTTAAAAGAAGCTGAATAGTTGTAGTTCCCCTTAAAAATTTTCCCCTTCAACTACACACTATAGATACATGGTATCTGCGCAAGCCCATCCTCACTTAGCTGCATACTTTGACCCTGATGATCAAGAGATTAGGGCAAAGCAGTCCTTGCGTGTTGGGTGCTTTGAAATGGAACGAATTATTCAAGAAATTGTCGTTCCTGAATTCGAAGCTATTGGAAATGCTCTAATGAAAATAGGGGAAGAAGTCGAGTTAGTTCTACTTGATACACAGTCTCCTGTAGACGAAGAACACCTTATCTTTAGCGCCGGGCTAAAAGTCGGCCACACTGGCAGCGCTATCGTATTCACGGCCGATCCAGAGTTTTATAATTTCTCCCTACAAATTCAAAGCCCCAACGGCAAACTCCACGAAGAAGAATTTCGTTATCACGAACTCATCCCTCAGAAAATCCACCACAGAATGGAGCGTTTTCTGAAAACACACTACCCTCAGGCGCAATATACCCCACCAAAAGAAACTTGCCCCTTAGTGTTCCAAAATTTCACGCCCCCCTTCCGCTTACAAATTCGCACACCTGACAATAAGAAACACATACTAGCTATTGCAGAAAGCTTCGAAGATGCCATTTATATGGCCTCGACTCTCTGCCAAACAGTCAATGTAGAAGATTCACTCATTGTACTTGATGCCAGTGACCGTGAATTAGCTTAATCAGCTTAATATTTCTCCGGCACGACAAATAACGGCAGCGCAATAAGACTCTCACCTTTTTGACACCTCCGTATCGCTAATGTCGAATCGCTAAATAAGTGAATTGGCAAGCTGAGTGAAAGCCACACCGTTATTTGCTTTACCTTGTCACATCGCCACCAGTCGACCAAAAGCCAATTTAGCTAGTTGACCAATCAACCTCTTTTGCGTCATCCCACAGGGTCTCTAGATTATATAAATAGCGCATTTCTTCATCCATGACGTGTACCATTACGTCAATAAAATCGAGAACCACCCATTTACTCGAAGGCGCTCCCTCCGTTTCATGAGCCTTGACATCATGTTTCTCTAATAAATCGTTGCCGATATCACGCAAAACCGCTTTCAAATGAGGCTGCGACAATCCTGTACAAATCACCATAAAATCGGTCAAGCTCGACAAGCCACGAAGATCTAATACACGAACATTCTCCGCCTGCACCTCTTCTGCAATCTGTGCGCAAGCCTTAGCTAGTTCCAATCCTTCCATTTTCATAATCGTATAGTTTAAGAGATCCTTCACTCCATAAAGGCTAGGTAGGCAAGAATATCCTCATTGACCAGCGAAAACCTATCCAAACCTAAGAGAACTCTTATAAAACCATTCGATAAGAGCCAGTCTTTCCACCAAAAACATCCAATACTAGGGGAAACATCAGACGTTGAAGTTCAATCTACTGGATCATAGAATTTCACAAAACGCATCCATAACCCCATCATCTAGCAGACCCACATCGGCCCAATATCCTACCACCCACTATTTAGGCAGAACCATGCAAGGATCGCGCTAACTTCGTCTATCTCCTCAGAATTTCACTTAAGGCGAAAGAAAACCATAAAAAACCTTTCTCATTTGGAGCTACGCAAGCTAAGACACCTGCGTACCAAAGATGTTCTTACTTAACAAAGTTTTCAACTTACGTGATAAAGCTTCTTCTAATGCCAACGAAAAACCATTTCTTGAGCACCTAGAAGATCTACGCAACACCGTCACAAAAATAGTCATCACGTTAATGGTGGCCACCATTAGTTGCTACGTATTTCATAGCGAACTAATGGAGGTATTACGCCGCCCCATTGAGGAAGTCTGGCGGCTCAAACAAGAATCCAAACTCCCCAAATCAATCGATGCAGATATTTGGGAGAGAGCCAAAAAGATCTCTGCCGAAACTCAAGGTATCAGTACTGCACACCGGACTATTCTTCTACAAACATTACAAGACCCCACTTTAGCCCATCATGTAGAAGCAGCAGGCCACTATCGTATCGCAAAACTCTTAAACGACCCCAACGCTACAGAAGAAGTAAATAAAGCACAAGAGGCTGATTACATCCGTAGCCTACATTTAGAAACAGAACTACAAGACACAATACTTGCGCTCATTGAGGACCAACCTAATGCTAATCCCAATGCGAAGGACAAGGTCGTTTACATGCGCTCTCTGAAGCCTACAGAAACGTTTATGTTGGCTTTAAAGCTCTCCTTCTTTGCCGCGATTATTATTTCATTCCCCTTACTACTCTACTTCATCCTCCAATTCATACTACCTGGGCTAAAGGAGACAGAAAAGAAAGCTTTATGGCCAGCTATGGCTGTAGGTTTTGGTCTTTTCCTCACAGGAGTATGCTTCGCCTACTTCTTCGTCCTACCCAGAACTCTCGACTTCTTTTACGAGTTCAGTAAAGGAATGGATGTTGAAAACGAATGGCGTATTGGTGATTATATCACCTTTGCTACCCAGTTCACACTTATCTTTGGTCTAGCCTTTGAACTACCTGTCGTAGTCATCACACTTGTTAAGCTAGGCATCCTAAGTTATCCAACAATGAATAATAGCCGAGCTTACGCTGTTCTCACTATTGTCATTGTAGCTGCCGTCATCACACCTACTGGTGATGCATTAACTCTCTCATTATTAGCTCTGCCAATGTGCTTACTTTATGAAGGTTGTATCTGGTTCGCTTATATCGATTACAGAAAAGAGCTCAAAGAAGAGGCGAAAGAAGCAGAACGCTGGCAGTCCAGCAAACAGCCTCGTCTCAGTAAACCAGAAGCTACTGTTCATAGCACTCCTTCACATGACTCCTATGATGAACACGAAAACGCTGTAGACCCATATCACGACGAACATGGAAACTATATCGATCCATATCACGATGAACATGGAAACTACATAGACCCATATCACGATGAACATGGAAATGCCATAGATCCGTATCACGATGAACATGGGAACGCCATAGACCCGTATCACGATGAACATGGGAACGCCATAGATCCGTATCACGATGAACACGGGAACGCCATAGACCCGCATCACGACGAGCACGGGAATGCCATAGACCCGCATCACGGCGAACACGACAGCTCCATCACAGAGTCAGACAGTCACCAAGAGACAAAAGACTCTCATAAAGATGAGTTTCAGCCTTATCACGATGACCAAGAGCTTGAAATAGATCATTCTCCTATCGCTTCGCAATATCCAAACGGAGAACACGATCCTGATTACGTCGACCCGACAAGACTCAATCACCCCGCTCCTGACCGTTGGTCCGAACCAACGGACTCAGACAAAGATTATAGTTCTGAAGAGGGAGAAGATGATACTCAATCTTGCCATGAGATCACCGAAGCTGCGGATGCCGAAATTGAAAAATCTAACACTCCGCTGGACGATAGCAATCAGGTAGAGGAGCCTCCTCTACCCCCTGAGCAAACATCGACACAAGACACAACTAGCTCCTCCAAAAAAAATCCACCAAAGCCACCAAAGCCAACATAATTTTATGCATTCCATGACTGGATTTGGCCGCGCGGAATACGCGAGCCAACACCTCATCGCCAGAGTAGAACTCAGCTCTGTTAACCGTAAACAGGGAGAAGTCATTGTACAAATCCCGCGAGCTCATGCTGAACTTGATGCCACTATCAAAAAATTAATTTTAGGTAGGCTTTCTCGCGGCCGCATTAATGTCTCCATTACCATCGAGCAAACTCGTGAAACAGCCACTCCACTGAAGGTCGATCTCGTAAAAGCGAAAGCACTCTCTGATGCTTTTCAAAAAATAGAACAACACATAGGCCAGCCTTGTGCCCTCACCCCTTCTGACTATTTACGTACTGAAGATATCATTCTATTTGAGGAAGAGAACCTCAGTACAGATAAAGCTTGGGAAACTATTCAGCCAGCTTTAGAACAAGCTCTCGAGAAACTCATAGCGATGCGAGCGGCAGAAGGTACAGATTTACAACAAGACATTCGTCATCGCATCAATCTACTAGAAGATCTTACAACACGTATAGAACAGCACGCCCCCTCTGTAGTCCAACGACACAGAGAAAATTTATTAAAACGTTTGCGTGACATCAATCTGGAACTAGATCCTTCGGATGAACGCGTCATTAAAGAAATCGCTATTTTTGCTGAGCGTTGTGATATTACAGAGGAAACCACCCGTCTTAGGGCTCACTTTAATCGCTTCAAAGATTACTTATATGCCTCTGAGCCTACTGGCAGGTCTCTTGATTTTCTTTGCCAAGAACTAAATAGAGAATTAAACACCATAGGTTCCAAAGCCAATGATTCTTCTCTAGCTCAACATGTCGTAACAGGTAAAACGGAGCTAGAAAAGATTCGTGAACAAATTCAGAATGTAGAGTAAGCTCTCCATATAGCTCACTACTACATTCTGCTATGATTTTAGTAACGCTGTTACTCCTCCCAAAAATTTAGAAAATCTCTTGGATTTGAACAGACCTGGCCTTTGATAAAAGCATATAGGCATTTGAGCTATCCCGCCAACGCGTGATCATAAATTCAGAGACTGGACAAGCTTCACACCGGCGCATTCCCACCTTATCAAGCGCATCAAAGCGCCCTAGGTCTTCCACTGTTTTAGCATCTAAAACAATCATATGGAGCTCCCCAACATCTGCTTTCCGAAAAGTGACTAATGAGGCCTTATGCCCTGTTGTTAGTGCTACGGGCTTTGAGCCTACAATTTCTGCATTCTCTAGGCCTTGTGGGATAGATACAGGCATTGGATGATGATTACCACTCAACCAAGAACTCACCTGTTTCAGCCCTTCGCCCGGACGAGGAGTATACTCAAAGCCTATTTCATCTATAGAGACTTGAAGGACCTTCCCCATTTCCATCTGCACAGAACGAGAATCTAGCATACTTGTGACTTCTCCAGTAGAACTTTGAGCAACGATGTCTTTCGCTCCAGACTCTTGAGAAGAAATTACGAGATAAGTACTGAAAACTAATGCTGCTGCGGCAGCTAGACCTCCTAGCATTGGAAAGACAGGGAACTTCACTATCCGTGATTGCTCTAGGTTCACGGACAATTCCACTTCCATGCTATTCATGATCTGCTCCTTAAGATTATCAGGAACTTTCACACTCGCTAAGGCACCAATAAATAAAGCGTCATTTTCATCCTCATGACGTGCTCCGTCAGATTCCAATACGGCTAGAATTTCATCTCGCAATACTTCCGGGATAGGCAAAGAGCATAGAGCTTTTGCAAATGCTCCGTCCTCAGCCCTTTCCTCGGCTAACCACTCTCCCAGTTCTCTATCTTCAGTTGCTAATTTAAGCGCTCCCGTAAAATTCGGATTCCCTGCGTCGGCACCATCTGGGCGAAAACTTTGTAAAATAAACTTGGCTTGTTCTTTATCCATTTTTCCTATAATCGTTGGAGTTTAACTCTACTACTTTTTCCTCACTTACTTCATCCTTCATCTTTTTACGTAGCTGTTCTTTGCCTCTTGATATCCTAGACATCACTGTGCCTATCGGAATATCCAGAATTGATGAAATTTCTTTATAACTATGCTGCTGTAGAAAGAATAACGTTAACGGAGCTCGAAATGTTTCGTCTAAACTCGCTAATAACACGACAGCATGCTTAGCGTCCATATGCCTAGGTGTATCCGTCTCTTCAGCGGAAAGCTGATAATCAGAGTCTTCTATATCATCTTCAGGAAAACGAGTTCTTCTCCTTGCCTGCCCTAAAAATTCACGATACAACGTCGTAAATAACCAAGTCTTCGCTTTACTCCTATCCTTCAGTTGATGCCCCTTCTGCGCCCAAACACAAAATACTTGCTGCACAAGATCGGAAGCCCGATCAGGGCTTTTTGCCAACGAATAGGCAAAACGGTATAGAGCTTGATAATGGTCATCGACCAGTTGTTGAAATTCATCTTTCATGGCTTACTCTAACTAAGAGAGCTAGCATTTAAAACTTATTCCCAATTTTTCTATGGAATCAACCTATCTCAACTTTCTCTAATAAATATGAAGGATATCTATCTCAAAGCCGCCCTAGTTGCTGATGCTCTTTCGCTAGGCCCTCACTGGGTGTATAATCAAGCTAAACTGCAGCGCATTTATCCCACAGGCATTCAAGGCTATAGTAAACCTGCAAGCTCCTATCATACGACAAAAACAGCGGGTGACCTCACACACTATGGAGATCAGGCAAAACTTCTACAACAAAGCCTTAAGGAACATGGGACATTTGATCCTGAGCATTGGCGTAACACTTGGTTAAAAGGGATGAGCTCTTACTCAGGTTATTTAGATGGGGCTACACAACAAACTCTTGCCAATAAGGGGCTAAGCCCATCTGACTCTAATGATTTAGCGGGAGCTTCCAGAATGGCCCCTTTACTTGATTTGGAGACAGATCTAGAGAGCTCCATCCAGTCTGCACGGTTACAGACCAGCCTAACCCACGGTGATCCACAGCTTCCAGATGCTGCAGAATTCTTCATTCGTGCCGCCTATGCTGTACGATCAGGGAAAGAAATATCTCTCGCCTTTCAGTCCGCAGCAGCGGAGGGCCACTACACAGCGCTACCCGTCGATCAACATCTAGAACAGGCTATGTCCTTGATGGGGACAGACCTCATGAAAGCTTCTGCTACAATCGGCTTAACTTGCCACCTCCCCGAAGCGTTTCCTTTAACTCTCTTTATCGCTCTACAGCCTAATCTATCTTTTCTACAGCGTATAAGCCTCAACGGTTTAGCTGGTGGCGACACTTCCGCCAGAGCCATGTTACTGGCTATCCTCTTCACGGAATCCAACCTCAAAGAGATTGAGGAATTTTACAACAAACTGAATTCTCAAGAAAAGGCCCAGCCTTCTACTCCTCTTACCCACGGCTCAAACCAAATCAGCATTACCACCCCTCAAGGTACCCTTTCTGGCATTCTTGAGCTACCTGAAGGCTCTCCTAAAGCGTACGCCCTCTTCGCCCATTGTTTTACTTGCGGAAAAGATTTCATCCCCGAAAAAAGAATTACTAGGCGGCTAGCAAAGCAAGGCATCGCAACCCTCCGTATCGACTTTCGAGGTTTGGGGAACTCAGAAGGTGATTTTGCGGAATCATCATTCCGTACAAATATAGAAGACCTTATCTCAGCCGCCCAGTGGCTAGAAGCACATCACCAAGCACCTCAATTACTGATCGGCCACTCCCTCGGAGGAGCTGCCGTTCTTGCCTCTGCCTCTCTCATCCCATCGACAAAAGCAGTCGCCACTATTGGAGCGCCTGCTGAACCAGCCCACGTGAAACATCTATTTTCTCAACACATCTCAACCATTGAAGAAACTGGAGCTGCTGAAGTAGAGCTAGCAGGAAGAACCTTTACTATAGGTAAAGTATTCTTAGACGACTTAGAAAATTTATCTCACCTCAATCAAATCAACCGTTTGAAAGGTATTGAGAAACTCATTCTGCACTCTCCTGAGGATACCACAGTCCCTTTGGAAAACGCAGGAGATATCTATTCCGCACTCAGTCACCCAAAATCATTTATTTCTCTTGCAGGAGCTGATCATTTACTTATGAAGGCAGGGAAAGCAGAATACACAGCAGATCTCATAGCCATTTGGAGTTCATCTTCTTTAGGTATATCCTAGCTCACCAACTCCGTTTTCCTCCCAGAATATAGTTAAAGCTAGGCTTCGACGCCCATTTTGCTAAAGCATTTCCATCAAATCACTTCATTTCATGATAGAACTCTTAACACAATTAGAGCCTGATCGCTCAGTGCCCAAACAAATAAAAGCACCGACAGTCCCAGAGGAAACAGCAAACACTGAAGTTCTAGCTCCACTCACTCAGCAGACCCTAAGAGCCCTAGAACAGAAGCATCTCACTCATCAAACCGATGAAATTTCCGTCTTTTTCTTTCAAGGAGCCGAATTCCCTGAAATGTTACAATTAATCGGCAGAGGCCGCGCTAAGACATTCCATGCCATCGGAGCTGGCTCTGGGAGCAATATTGATCTCTCTCCAGAAGACCAATACTACCACCACCTTGTCTTATGGCATCGCAGTAGTCACCAGCTCACAGGAGCCTATCGTATTGGGATTTTATCAGAAATTTTTGAGCAATACGGGGCCGATGGAGTTTACCTAGATCACCTCTTTGAAATAGACCCCACATTTTATAAGAAGCTAGGTAGTAGCCTCGAGCTATCACGTTCTTTCATTCTTCCAGAATTTCAAAAATCTCCTAGAATGTTGGATTTACTATGGAAAGGTTTAGGAATTGTAGCAAACCAGCTCAACATCAATAGCATGTTTGGCTCCGTCACAATCTCAGATTCCTTCAGCCCACTTTCACAAGCAATCATCGTCAATACTCTCGACACCCTCCATAGTGCATCTCCAGAGCTCAGAGCTTTGATCACAGCCAAATACCCCTTTCAACCTAGCACAACGACGCACTCACTAGCCACGGAAGCCTTTGCAACAAGTGGAATCGGCAGCCTCAATAAATTAATCTTAGAGCTTGAGGGGCAACAGAGAACGATACCACCACTCATTCGCTACTATTTAGCGTTAGGGGCTAAATTCCTTTCCTTCCAGACCGAGCCAAGCTTCAATAACGCTATTTATTGCCTCTTAAAAGTAGACTTAGAAAAAGTCCCCCCTCGCTATAAAAAAAGATTTCTAGGTTAGTGCCATAGCGCACACTGATCGCCCCATTCAAGGGAAGAAATAAAAAAGCGCCTCCAATCCCCCGAGTATTCCCTCAAGTTTATAGCGACGCTTTTGGCTTCATCTTCATAAAAAATTACTTCTTCGCTAAAGCATCGCGAATTTCTGTGAGAAGGACAACCTCGTCTGATGGCTTTGCCGGCTCTTCTGGCTTCTCTTCTTCTTTCTTCTTCAGGCCACTAATAAATTTCTTCACAATAATGAAGACTACGAATGCTAACATTAAAAATGCAATCGCTTCATCAATGAACTGACCATAGGTAATGGCTACCTCTTCCACTGCTGCCTGTCCTTCTGCCTCTGCGACACCCTCTTGGAGAACATGCTTCATAGACTTAAAATCAACTCCGCCTAGTAACAAACCAAGAGGAGGCATGATAATATTAGAAACCAGTGACTTTACCACTGTGGTGAAGCCGGCTCCAAGTATGAAACCAACCGCCATATCAACAATATTGCCCTTAAAGGCAAACTCTTTAAATTCTTTAAACATATTTTTGTGTAATTGTGGAATAATGCGCCCTTAGGTCAGGCAACAATCAAAATTGGTCACGTTCTCAGTAAAAAACAACCTCAATCATTCTAAAGCAATCCATCAAATAAGGGACAAAACATCGAGGTGCTTTCTTAGCCTAGTCCTTTATAACACAGGGGACTAACACACCGTCTTTCATCCCATGTATTTTCTTTTTATCCGCAGGAACAATGGTCGCTAAAGCACCTCCAAACTTAGTTTCACCTCCAGCGTTTGTGAAAAAATAAGGACACAATCTCACCCGCCCCTGCATCAGTTTCTCTTCACCTGTCTCCGGATCAAAATAAGGGTGCTCAATCATTTTTCCTGCTCGGAATTCCTGCATCATCCAAGGAGAGCGATCGAATTCTACCGCGGCTGTATTCACAGAGGTTGACCATTCATCGCTTGGTACATCATGCCCTATTTTCACCCCTCTAGAGCCCCAAGCTAATTCATGAAATCCACTAATCTTCAAAACCAATTCTCGCTCTTTTTGGCTAAACTGGCCGACCTCTGCCCAAGTCTGCACCCCTAGTTTAGGTAATGCAGCCTGAGGAGGCATTTCTGCAGGGTCAACTACCCAGCTATAGGGAACAACTCCTTGAACACGTTGTAGATGAGCCCCTCTTAGTTCACGCCGCCATAGTGTCTGAAGTGCTGGAGACCAGAGTAATGCTAACCAAAGTTTTTCCTCAAGGTGAGGCTTACAAGGAGGCGTTAAATCTGCCTTACCAGCCAAAGACTTCGCCGCAGAAATATTTTGCCAATCAAACCACTCAAAAAATCGATACGCTGCACCACTACCCCCTCTATCATCTTCTGCACGTTCCATCCTATAGCCCTCTCCAAGAGCATCCACCAACCATTGCATCTCACCCCTGTAGTCTGCCGATTCATCACTAACTAACACCCTTCCTCCATCAGGTAAGACACTCCGGAAGCCATCAAGCATCCCATCTGCACCTCCTAAAACGTCAAAGCCAGCATCACTATAGACACGGCTAAGCCACGCGGTGATTCCCATACCCCCGGGTACACTATCAAGTTCCGTTAGAGCATAGCCTTGCTCCGTAAGAATAAGATCAGGCCGGATCACTTGCGGGAGCTGCCGCTCCAGTCTAGCACTACGCTGCTGCTCTATCAGCCACTCAGGTTTTCCCGCATCCAGTAATTGCGCAATCCACGTTGGCAACAGTCCTTTCGCACTACGTTGGTAAATAGACTCACTTGCTCGCTGGAATTTAGCCAAAGGATGACCTAGGCGCATCATGCTCCGCGCTTCCCCCTTCGTCAGCTCAAAGGGGCGTGAAGAAAACAGCCATTGATCACCCTTCCGTAACCCGGATTCTGGCAAGGCTGATTTGAGTTCAGAATGAGTTAGTAATCCCATGAGTTTTTAGCAAACTTTCATATCCAGAAAGTTTTGTAACATCACCTTCCCGCCTTCTGTCAAAATAGATTCAGGATGAAATTGCACCCCATGAATACACATGGTTCGATGCTGCACACCCATGATCACCCCGTCCTCTGTTTCCGCCGTCACCTCTAAACAGCTCGGAATAGAATCTGGCTGAATGACCAAAGAATGGTATCTAGTCGCAGTAAAAGGACTCGATAATCCACGGAAGACACTTTGGCCTTGATGTATAATGGAAGAGGTTTTCCCATGCATGAGTTGCTTAGCCCTGACAACGTTCCCACCAAAAACTTGCCCTATACTCTGATGGCCCAAACAAACGCCCAAAATAGGAACCTTCCCTCCATACTGCTCAATCACAGCACAGCTAATCCCAGCTTCTGTCGGGGAACATGGACCAGGGGAAATTAAAATATGATCAGGAGCAATCTGATCGATTTCATCCACCGAGATCTCGTCGTTTCGCACAACTTTCATCTTCGCTCCTAATTCCCCAAAATATTGTACTAAATTGTAGGTAAACGAATCGTAATTATCAATTACTAGTAACATGGTTCTTTTATTCCTTGATCGTTTTTGCAAGAGCAACGGCACGCAGCATACCCATCGCTTTATTCCTAGTCTCTTCGTATTCGTAAGTAGGATTGCTATCCGCTACGACACCTGCTCCAGCCTGCACATAAACCTTTCCATCCTTTAATAAACATGTTCGCAGCGCGATGCAGGAATCATGCCCCCCATCCCAGCCGAAGTACCCAACAGCACCGGAATAGGAACATCTCTTATTCTTCTCTAGCTCATTAATAATTTGCATCGCCCTGATTTTCGGGGCTCCACTCACAGTTCCAGCAGGGAACGTCGATCTTAACGCATCGTAAGCAGTGTGTTTCTCAGAAAGCGTCCCATGAACATTGGAAACAATATGCATGACATGACTGTAGCGCTCCACAATCATGAAATCATCTACACTCACACTACCATGCTTCGCAATGCGGCCGACATCATTACGAGCAAGATCCACCAGCATCAAATGCTCTGCACACTCCTTAGCATCTGCTAATAAATCCGCTGCTAACGCATCATCTTCAGCCGTCGTTTTCCCCCTCCAGCGAGTCCCCGCAATAGGCCGAATATCAATTCTTCCCTCAATAGACCTCACGTGCACTTCTGGAGAACTACCAACAAGAGAGAATTCATCCAACTCTAAGATAAACATATAAGGAGATGGGTTCACGTGGCGCAGCGCTCGGTACAGCGTGATAGGAGATCCCTCGAAAGGCACTTCAAATCGCTGGCTGGGTACAACTTGAAATGCATCACCCGCTGCGATATATTCTTTCGCCTTTCGGACCATACCTTCGTATTCCTCCTGCGTTGTATTACTCACCAAATCAGGCATTTCATACGATGCTAGGCCATTTAGAGGTTCTACATGAATTGGTTGATCCAATTTCTGAAGCATTTCATGTATCCGTTGGTGGGCATCGGAAAAGGCAGCCTCTACTGTATCGAACTCATCTATAAATGCATTGGCCACCACCATCACACGGCGTAAGCGATGATCAAACACAAGAGCTGTATCTGCTAACATAAATATAGCATCTGGCAGCCCTAAATCATCTTTTGTGTTCTCTTGGATAACAGGTTCAAACTGAGAAACAGCGTCATAACCAAGATATCCTATCGCTCCACCATAAAACGGAGGCGCTCCCTCATGAGACACAGGCTTGTACTTGGACATCAAACGTTCCAGCTCCTCTAAAAGATCCCTCTCCGCTTCCCAAAACCGGCACTCCTTCCCCTCCGTATAGCTAATGGATTTACCGGTAGCGATAAACATCGCCTTCGGTCTAGTCCCCATAATCGAATAACGCCCGCTAGCATCCGTACTCTCTGCACTCTCAAAAAGAAATGCTCCTCCCTGCTCAGAAAGTTTCATATAGGCAGAGAGCGGCGTCTCAAAATCTGCGGCAAGCTGAGCATGCAGCGGCACCACGTTCCCTTGCCTCGCAAGATCACGAAATTCTTCTAATGTTGGTTTGACTGGCACGTCGTTCACAGCCGCAGCTTCTCGTTGAAGGCTCTGAATTTCAAGAGGGAACTGAGCTTAATCCTCTCAAGAGGCTTTATTTTTATACTACCCCATCCATTCCCACATAGAAATACTCTTGCAAATGACTTGAATATTCTCCCCCTCAAGGGAAAATTCCTGTATGAAGCAACCTTTTCTCGACATTACAACAACACTCCCATGGCTGAAGGGAAAAGGACGTCGAGCTATCTGGAGAAAACGAGCAGAATGGCTCATCGGAGTCAGTCAAATCCGCCAAATGTGCAAAGAAGCGGCTGCCAGCTTCCCCAACAACCCAATGCTGCGAATACTCCAGCTCAACGATGTACGGATCGACCACCACAATTTCATCAATCAAATCCCATCCACAGGAGGCCTCATGATCATCGCTAATCACCCCCTAGGAGTGGCAGATGCAGCCTCCTTAATCGGCCTCAGTACTTCTATTAGACCCGATTCAAAAACTCTTGCCAATGCGACACTTGCAAAAATGCCCGGAATGGAAGGCAAACTGCTTCCTTTAATGATTTTTGGAGAATCTGATGCAATAAAGCAGAACTTACCAACGCTAAAATCAACTCTGAACCACCTGAAACAGGGCGGCGTCATCATTGTGTTCCCAGCAGGAGCAGTATCCCACTTCCAACGACGCCATGAAACCATCACAGATTCACCATGGTCAGAACACATTGCCAAAATCGCCCTCAAGGCAAAAATTCCCATCTTACCTATCAAATACCATCAGGTTAATCCCTGGTGGTTTCAACTACCAGGAGCCTTCAGTCGATTAGTACGCACTTCTCTTCTCCTTCGATGTTTCCTTAGCCGCTCAGGTAGCACAGTTTCCTTAACAGGGGGGGAATTAATTTCTGCCAAAGAACTCTCAGATGCAGAAAATCCCACAGCCTTTCTCCGCCAAGCTGTCTATCAAATTCACGCCCACTAAGTCTATGCCTATTAAAATTCCAGATACGCTCCCAGCCAGAGAAACCCTTCGGGCAGAAGCAGTCGATCTCATTGATAGCACATCCGCATCTCGTCAGGACATACGGCCAATGAAAGTACTCCTGCTGAATCTGATGCCTAACAAAGTGCAAACAGAGATTCAATACGCACGCTTACTTGGCGCCTCCCCTCTCCAAGTCGAGCTCACTCTGATGACAACCGCCAGCTACACCCCAAAGAACACTGGTAAAGGCCATCTCATCGAATTCTATCGTACACTCAATGATATCCGCGACGAATATTTTGATGCTCTAATCGTCACAGGGGCTCCCATAGAAACACTTCCTTTCGAAAACGTGAAGTACTGGGCAGAGCTACAAGAAATCATCCAATGGTCACGGACACATGTCTTCCGCCGTCTCGGTATCTGCTGGGGAGCACAAGCACTCCTTAAAGAACTCTACAACATAGAAAAATACCAAATGTCAGAAAAACTCTTTGGTATTTATGATCACCAACTCAACCAAAACTCCGGCACAAGACTCATGCAGGGATTCATCGATCGATTCCCCATGCCCGTATCCCGCTACACAGCCAATCACCCTGAAGATATGATCAAGGCAGGACTAATCGTCCTAGCAGATTCCCCAAAATCCGGTGTAGGCATGGTGCGTTGCCAAACAAGTGGAGATTTATTCATTCTTAATCACCTAGAATATGATGCAGACACATTAGGGCAAGAATACACACGAGACAAAGACTCAGGAATAACCACCCCTATTCCTGAGCAATATTACCCCAATAACGACGACAGCCTAAAGCCCATTAATCGTTGGCGACCTTACGCATTTTTGCTATTTAATAACTTCATCAACGAACTCTACCAAGACACCCCCTTTGATCTAACCAACATTCAAGATCGCCACTCACCCTCAATAAACTAAAGCCAAGCTTCAATTTTAACATAGACCACTTGCCTCAATGAAAGAATCCTATAAGAATAAGCAATAATGAATGCATGGCGGTCCACCCTACTCGTAACCTACTTACTAGCCTCGCTCGTAGTCGGTAAAGAAAACACGCCTGTTTCGGAAGAATTAGCTGCCATTGCTACTTACCAACACGGCCTCTCTGCTCTGGCAAATTTCCTACCAGAGCAAGCAGCGAAACGGTTCGAAACGGCACGTACCACACAGGGCCTAAGCCCCAGCGCACAGATTGAAATCAATATGCGCATTGCAGAGTGCCATGTCCGTGCAGGAAAAGGCTCTTTAGCCCTCCCCCTCTTCAAAAATAAAGACCTCTTAAAGCACCCTCAAGCAGCCTACTGGAAGGCTCAAGCTCTAGCGGCATCAGGTCAATTCGAAGCCGCATCAGAAGCGTTTTCTGAAATGCGCACAGATCAGCCCTTTTATGAAAACTCACTCCTATCTAATGCTCGCCTCCAGCAATCCTTAGGCAATCAAGAAGAAGCGTTCAACATCCTAACAAAAGCAATCGAAACCTCTAATCCTGAAATCCAATTCCCGGCCAGAATGACATTGGCTGAAATAGAACTTGATGCAGGAAATATAGAATTAGCCAAAGAACACCTTGATCAAATTACAGACTCGGCCACAAAAGCCATTTTAAACGCGAAAAATTACTTGTTAGGCCGTTGCTACCTTGCGGAAAATGAATACGATCAGGCCTTAGCCCTCTTCGATGAGCTACAGACCTCCCCTCCTCATATCAGCCAGCGTATATTCCATGGCTCCGCACTAGCAAAGGCAAACACCCATGCCGCAAAAGGAGACCCCCAAGAAGCGCTTAATTTTTTAACAACATTTATCGATGAACATCCAGATTCATTTCTACTTGTCACAATGATCGAGCGCCTCGCTCAATGGATGCCTCAAAACCCTGCGCCAAACCACCCAGTTTTACTAAAACTACAAGAATGGTCCCTCACACTCCCGACAGAGCCCACAACGAAAGTCACCTTCTTACCTGGAACAGCAATACTGAAACAAGCCGTTTCCCCTGACTCCCTCAAAACCATCGAACCCTCCTCCACCATAGAAGCGCAGTTTCCCGATCTAGCGGCCACATCTCTCTATCACCTAGCACTCCTCACCTCCACTCAGGAAATAGCAGGAGCACAATCACGAGCGCTTACTCTCTTAGCTTACTTACGCGCTCAATATCCCACACACATACTCTCTCAGAGGTCTTTACTAGATACGGCAAAAATTCAATTAGAAGCAGGCCATGATGCTCTATCTCTCAACACACTTGAAATACTACAAGCCAACGTCATCTCCCCCAGCTTGCAACAAAATGCGGCGTTTATCCAAGGGCAAATAGAAGTCCATCAAGAAGAATGGGGCAAAGCTAGAGAAGCCTTCACAAAAGCATCAGAATCTCTCGATAAACACTTTGCAACCGCAGCATTGATCAATGCTGGATCTGCTGCACTTAGAGAAGGAGGCCTAGCCGCCTTTGATCAGCGCTACTCTAAAATTGACGACGAGAAGCTACGCACACAGCTTTCCCTAGAAAAGGCTCTCTGGATGCACCGTAACTCACATCCTGAAGCCCGCACCTCGTTAGATCAATTTCTCAACAAGCACCACAAACACCCAAGACACGCTGAAGTCCGCCTAGCCTTAGCTGCAGCCTTCATTGAATCTGACCCTATCGAAACGATTCGCGCCGAAACCGAGCTCCAATTGGCCAAAGACTCCATAACATCGAAGCAACAAATCTACGAATTCGCTAGAATCAAAATTCGCATTGCTGAATTAGAGAGTAACTGGGAAGACATCATTCAAACCGCAGAAGCCTTCCTTCAAGAAAACCCTGAACATCCAGACTCCTTTCATATGAACCTAAGGCTAGGTGAAGCAATGATTCACAATGGAGCATTAAACCAAGCCCGCCAAGTTCTCGGTAAACTCGCTTTTGATCAACCAGCGCACCCCTTAAGCATTTATGCCACATTCTATAATGCCATGGCGGCACGTGGTGAAAACACCCCCCAATCTCTCCTCGAAGCCATCGAAATCTTTCAAACCGTTATTGATAGCGAGCATAATCTCAAACAAGAAGCCGTCATTCAACAAGCTCGAATCTTAATCGATCTAGGACAGCTAGATAGGGCAAAAGCCTCACTCCAGACATCTTATGCAAACGCAACACTACCCGCGATCAAGCAAGACCTCGGAATCCTCCTAGCAGATGCCAACAGACGCCAACTAGGCCAAGATCCAAATAGCGCCAATATCGCCATCGAAATTTATTCAGAGCTTCTAAAGCAGCCTGGCCTCCGCCAATCATCATCCAACAAACTACACAGCTTTCTAGGGGAAACTTACGAAAGTATTGGCCGGTTAGATCTAGCACTCGATATCTACCTCAATGTCATCAATCATGAAAACACTGTAGACTCTAAGCACCCTACACAAGAGTGGCATTGGTATTATGAATGCGCCTTCGATGCTCTCACCATCTTACAAGAGGAAGAGCAATGGCGCTCTGCAGTGGCCATTGCAAAAGAAATAGCCGCTAGCGGTGGCCCTAGAGAAAAAGAAGCGCTCGCCATTGCCCAAGAACTCAGTATCAAACACATGATCTGGGAAACAGAGTAATAGATCACTCAACCAAACGCACCTCGTGAGCTTGCATAAGCTCACAGGCTCCATCTACTGTCTGTAATCTTAGAGCCCCATTCGGTGTAATAGATTCGACGACACCAAGTATCTTATCATTCCCTCGAATTAAGCTAACACTCTTCCCGTTTAGAGCGTGTACAGCATTACACTGCTCAATCACCCGCTCATGATCCACCATACTGCCTAAGCGAATAATCTCACTCACCAATCGGCCCAGAAGGTCCTCCTTAGAGAAACAAAAATTTTGAATATGGTCGCTAAGGCAGGTCCCCTCCTCTGGCGAGCTAGTTAAATTCAAACCCACTCCTAAAAGTACACTCTCGTTCACGACCTCTGCTAATACTCCACAGCATTTCACCCCATCTAACCAAACATCATTTGGCCATTTGAGCTCTGCTGGGAATCCTAATTCACATAGAACATTCACAACGGCTAGACCCGTCGCCAAACCCAGTTTTGGCCAATGATGCCTTTCTAATTCCGGCTCTACAACAAGAGTAAACAACAATGAGCTATTCGGTGCTGCAGACCAGCGCCCCCCTCGCCGGCCTTTCCCCGAAGTTTGATAATCCGTGACAACAAGTAATCCAGACTGTCCACTCTCAAGAGACAAGGCTTGTCTGGCCCAAAGACTGGTAGATTCCATCTCTGCACGGTAGACTAACAGGTTCGACAGCTGACGGTGATTGTCTGTAAACAAAGAAGAAGAAAACGCTTTATCTAACATAACAGATCACATTGATGATGGTATATAACAATATACACCTCAAATCTACAAACTCCCACAATAAAAAAGAGGAAACCTAATAAGGTTTCCTCTCATAGAAAAAATGTCTCTAATAAAAATTATAGAGAGAATGAAAGAGAAGCACCACCGAAGAACTCGTTATCTTCAACGTTAGTGACGTTTCTCGCTCCTTCAGTGAACTCAGCTGTGATGTATGTGCTCAAGGTCAATTTATCACTCAATGCATAGTCAACACCTGTAGTAACACTATAGAAAAGATAGCTGTCTGTACCACCAAAATCATCGTAGTTACCAAAACCTAAGCCAAGGTTTAATGTAGCTCTGTCTGTCAATTCACGGCTGTGTGACGCATTGAACTCAACATATGTAGAATCAAAGGCATCAACATCTTCATACCAAGTAAAATCAAGATCGATGACACCAATTGACTTTGAAAGACCAAACACGATTTCTGTTGTGTCTTCTGATACTCCAAGACCACCAGTATTGTTCGAATCAAAGGAGAAGTGGATAAATCCTACAGAAGCGGTAACAAACCCTAAATCCTTTGAAACACCACCATAGATGTCAGTCTCATTTTCATCATTCCCATTGAAACCATCAAGATCTCCAGAACGGTAAGAGCCAAACCATACACCTGCGTACCAATCAAAGCCACAGTCACATGAACCAGAGGCGTCTATTCCGTAAGAAAATAGATCGTTTCCGAAGTCAGCACCACGGAAGATATAGTTTGTATCATATCCAGCGTAGAACGAGTAATCAATCTCGTCTTCACCAAAAGCGGAACCAGCAAGTACAGCGCTGGCAACTACTGTCATTAATGTTTTATTTCTCATAGCACGGCTACTTTGCTCAATCCGAACGGCATTCCCAGAAAAAAGTGTGCTAAATTTACGACACCACCACCATTTAATCTATTTTCACATAAATCATGTAATTATCGATAAAAATTCACCTTACTTGATCACTAACTATCTTTAAAAGTATGAGGTGTAAGCTATATACCAAGCTGATTTTCTGATAAATTCTATCAAAAAACTAACTTTTTAAAGCTCTTCTTCGTAGTACAACTTAATGAACTTTTGCCCCCTTGCCTCATCAAAGCCACGTTCAATACTATCTGGGTGATCCACAAAATCTGGGGTAAACCGTAAAAGCACTCCAGAATCCAACCTAACAGCAGATTTTACTTTGCCCATCGCCTTCTTAGCAATTCCACCGGCTATCTGGAAGTCCTCCTCAAGGGCTTTACCCTCATCATCCTTATAGTTATCTTTATATGAGCGAAAGGCCTCAATACGATCTGGCTCTTGTAATACTTCTTGTTGGAAAGACTCAGGCTCGAACTGCTCTTTTTCTGAAAAATACTGTGTCGCTTGATTCGCTAGGCGAAACCGCTCTTCTTCTCCTAAGTCTTCTGGTAATCCTTCCTTCGCAAACGAAGCACACATTTCTGCATATTGCTTCGTTTTATATTCATCATCTCTCTGCGGTTTGGCGCTCAAAAACTCCTTCACCCAAAAATTTGTATCTGCACCACTCTTATCAAACGTGTAGACAAGAAAACCATCATCCTTTTGGAAATCAACAAGCAACGTCCCTTTATCGATCTTATCTGGATAGATCCCGTTATGAGTCGTTAACTGAAGATCCCCTTCTTTATCTGAAATTTCCAGAAACGGTACAAGGCTCTCTGATTTCACAATACTAATCGCTGTGCAAGGCAGTTTATTCACATACACATTTCCAATCAGAGCAATGCATAAATCTCCAGATTTAATGTTGGGGTGCTTTGATTTATCATACAGAAGTCTCGCTATTTTACGGCTAAAGGACAGGAATCGTTCCTGCTGGCTAAAGATCGAGTCTGCATAACCATACATTTCATTCAGTTGGATATCTGAATGATGGTGGAGTGAATAGCGTTCTAAATTACGGAATGGTTTAAGAAACGCATGCGTCAACATCTCATTATCCTCCCCCTCAAACTTACAGAGATCACGTGATGTTTTAAGAGGTTCACCGCGTTGAGCATTACCAACCTTTGCTAATGAAATGGAGAGGACATTCGCCTTCTTGAAATTAATGGATACAGACATAATCGACTAGATGATCATAGATAGCTATTCTTTCTCAAGATTGCAAGCAAGGCTATCTGTTGAATCTCATTCTATCGCTCTTTCTTTACAAAAAAAATCCCTCTGACCACGAATGATCAGAGGGATAAAAGTATTTCTCGTTAAACAGAATTACACTGTGAATTCATCCTCTGCAGTAACAATAGCAGCGGCCTCCGTTCCTTCTGTCCCAGTGGCAGCTTCTCCATTTTCTGGAGTAAGCATTGTTGGTTGCTCAGTGAACTCGAAGCGTGCTTCCTTATGCGTAGGGAAACCTGTTCCAGCTGGGATTAGATGACCCATGATCACGTTCTCCTTAAAGCCTTCAAGGTAATCAACACGCCCTAGAGTAGCAGCTTCTGTCAACACGCGCGTCGTATCCTGGAAGGATGCTGCAGAGATGAAAGAATCTGTTTCTAGAGATGCCTTGGTAATACCTAGTAAAACAGGCTCTCCTTCTGCAGCTTTACCACCTTGAACTTCGATTTCCCGGTTAGCTTTCACAAATGTTGTGCGGTCCACTTGATCACCCCATAGGAATTCACTATCTCCTGGCTCCGTGATTTTCACTTTACGAAGCATTTGGCGAATAATGATTTCAATGTGCTTATCATTAATTTCCACACCTTGGAGTCGGTAAACGGCTTGCACTTCATTGACGAGGTGCTCCTGTAGTTCCTGAGCTCCACAAGCCTCCAAAAGGTCTTCTGGAGAAATTGGCCCATCCGTAATCTGTTCACCACGAGTCAAGATATCTCCCTCACCCACAGTAACAGGCTTATTCATGGCGACAAGGTGGTCTGCACTTTCTCCAGATTCCTCATTTGTAACGATGACCTTCTTTTTACCTCGAACGTTCGCTCCGAAAGAAACGACACCATCAAGCTTGGCAATGGTACAAGCGTCCTTCGGTTTCCGGGCTTCAAAAAGCTCTGCAATACGTGGAAGACCACCTGTAATATCCTTCGTCTTAGAGGCCTTACGCGGTGTTCTAGCAAGTTGGCTACCACCAGCAACTACTTGACCTTCTACAACAGAAAGGTGAGCACCGACTGGAACAGGATACTGAGCTAACACTTCAGAAGTGGCATCATCTAAGATAAGAACCATTGGATGAAGGTCTTCCTTATGTTCTGTGACAACCATACCCTTCTTACCGGTCTCCTTATCAGTTTCAGTAGAAACAGTAATTCCGGAAATCATATCACGAAATTCGATTTTACCTGGTTTCTCTGTAAGAATAGGAACGTTATACGGATCCCAAGTCACAAAGACTTTACCTTTCTTGACCTTTTCACCATCGGGAACACTGATGACTGAACCAATGACGAGGAAGTTTTCATCTAATGTGAGCCCTCCAGCATCATTCACGAGAACGGAACCATTCTTGTTCAGAACAACAAAGTTACCCTCTGGGTCTTTTACAGTACGTAGATTCTTGTAAACGACTGTGCCGCCATTCTTCGCTTTGATTTCAGGCTGCTTTGCCACGTTTGTGGCTACCCCACCAACGTGGAAGGTACGCATAGTTAACTGCGTTCCTGGCTCACCAATAGACTGAGCAGCAATAATACCTACTGCCTCACCGTCTTTACCGATTTCACCAGTGGCTAAGTTTAATCCATAGCAATATGCACAGCATCCCTTCTCGGCTTCACATGTTAAGATCGAACGGATCTTTAAACGTTCATAGCCTATATTTTCAACAGCATCAGCTTGAGTTTCTGAAATAATATCATTCACCTCAAGAATCGTCTCACCAGAGACAGGGTCCTTGACTTGCTCACATGATGTTCTTCCATAAATACGTGAAGATAAAGAAGCTGTTTCTTCGTCACCATCAAAGATAGGTTTCACGATAATACCATTCACAGTACCGCAATCGGTCTCGTTAATGATCACATCCTGAGATACGTCAACCAGCTTACGTGTCATGTATCCAGAATCCGCAGTCTTAAGCGCGGTATCAGCAAGTCCCTTACGAGCTCCGTGTGTGGAAATGAAGTACTCTAGTACTGAGAGGCCTTCACGGAAATTCGAGGTAATCGGACGCTCAATGATCTCACCAGAAGGTTTTGCCATCAAACCGCGCATACCGGAAAGCTGCTTAATCTGTGCTTTATTACCACGAGCACCAGAGTCAACCATCATGAAGAGAGGGTTTGCCATCTCTTCACCTTCGTTATGCTCTAATTTACGATATAGGGCATTCGCGATATTATCTCCACAACGTGTCCAAGTATCCACCACCTGCTGGTAGCGCTCACCATTCGTTATCACACCGTTTTGGTAACGCTCTGTGACAGTCGTGATTTCGGCATATGCTTTTTCAAGCTCTGCAGGCTTTTCTTCAGGAATCACCATGTCGACAATACCAATAGAGATACCTGAACGAGTGGCTTCCTTAAATCCAAGTGCCTTCAGTGCATCTAGGGCGACTACGGTATCTTCTTTACCAGAAACTTGGTAGCAACGCCAAATGACATCTCCGATCTGCTTCTTACCAACGTTGAAATTGATAAAGCCAAGACCTTCTGGCCAAATTTCGTTAAATCGAACACGGCCGGCAGTCGTCTCAATAATCTTACTCTCTGTATCACCAAAGACAGACTCTTTCCCAAAGTCTGGATTACGTAAACGAATGAGATCATGATACTTCACCTTACGTGATGCGATCGCGAACTCGACTTCAATTGTATTCTCAAAAAGAGGTAAGTGAACTTCTTTCATACGCTCACGCTCAGCCGCGGTACGGATACGTGAATACGTTAGATAGTACCCACCAAGAATGATATCCTGAGAAGGAGTCGTAATTGGCTTACCGGAAGAAGGTGAGAAAATGTTATTCGGTGCTAACATCAGCTGGCGAGCTTCCATCTGCGCCTCTACAGAGAGAGGCACGTGAACCGCCATTTGGTCACCATCAAAGTCTGCATTGTAAGCTGTACACACGAGTGGGTGAACACGAATCGCCGATCCCTCGATTAATACTGGCTCAAATGCCTGAATCGATAGTCGGTGAAGAGTCGGTGCACGGTTCAACATCACTGGGTGGCCTTTTGTCACCTCAGCAAGAATGTCCCAAACTTCCGTTGTCTTGCGATCGATCATTTTCTTTGCCGAACGAACTGTATGGCAATACCCAAGTTCTTTAAGACGGCGGATGATGAATGGCTCAAAGAGTGTCAGTGCCATTTTCTTAGGAAGACCACACTGTCCAAGTTTTAACTCAGGACCACCAACAATGACAGAACGACCAGAGTAATCAACACGCTTACCAAGAAGGTTCTGACGGAAACGTCCTCCCTTTCCTTTCAGCATATCGGAGAGCGATTTAAGAGCACGGTTACCAGCACCAGTGACAGCTCTACCATGTCTACCGTTGTCAAAGAGAGCATCCACAGCTTCCTGCAGCATGCGCTTCTCATTACGGATAATCACTTCTGGAGTCTTCAGTAACAGAAGATTTTTAAGTCGATTATTACGGTTAATGACTCGACGATAGAGATCATTCAAATCTGAAGTGGCGAAACGCCCTCCTTCTAGAGGCACCAACGGACGAAGGTCTGGAGGAATCACAGGAAGAACATTCATAATCATCCACTCAGGGCGACTATTCGATGCATGGAAGCCCTGTGCCAATTTAAGGCGCTTAGCCAGTTTCTTACGAACCTGCTTAGAGCGTGTTGTCTCCATAGCTTCTTCCAACTCTTTGACAAGGTCGAGAAGATCAACTTGAGATAGAAGGTCTTGTAATGCCTCTGCCCCCATGGCAGCGCGGAACGTATCTTCACCGTAATCTTCTTCCGCATCACGCAGCTCGCTCTCAGTGAGAAGCTGCCCAAGCTCTAATGGAGTAGTCCCTGAATCCGTAACAATGTAGTCCTCATAATAGATGACACGTTCTAAATGACGTGCGCTCATATCTAGCACGAGACCAATACGAGACGGCATACACTTATAGAACCAAATATGAGAAACTGGAACAGAAAGTTCAATGTGCCCCATACGCTCACGACGAACGCGAGACAACGTCACCTCTACTCCACAACGGTCACAGATGACACCCTTGTGCTTGATGCGTTTGTACTTACCACAGGCACACTCCCAGTCACGCGTTGGACCGAAGATACGCTCACAGAACAAACCGCCTTTTTCAGGCTTGAAGGTTCTATAGTTAATTGTTTCTGGGTTCTGCACCTCACCTTGAGACCATCCACGGATGATGTCAGGACGAGCAACAGTAATCGCGACGTGATCGAAAGCTTCAGGCTTATCGTTAACGCCAAAGAGTTCGCGAAGATTTGTTTCAACACTCATGATCTTATTTATCGGTTAATTGTTATTGGTGTTTTTAATTGTGTTGAGATTATAGCGTAAGGTCATCTAGTGAAAAATCATCGGAGACATCAGAGCTAGCTGGATTAGGCGGGCTATCATCATTGAGATCAAAACCTCCACTGAAATCTGGAGCTTCTTTTGCATGCGCTGGTCGATCACCCTTCTTACCAGGGCGAACATCTAGACCGAGAGACTGCATCTCCTTAATGAGAACGTTAAATGACTCAGGAGTACCTGCTTCCAGGTTATTATCCCCTTTGACGATCGCTTCATAGATACGTGTACGGCCCTGAACATCATCAGATTTCACAGTAAGCATTTCCTGTAGCGTATAGGCAGCACCGTAAGCTTCAAGAGCCCACACCTCCATCTCACCGAAGCGCTGGCCACCGTATTGAGCTTTACCACCCAATGGTTGCTGCGTCACAAGTGAATATGGTCCTACCGCACGAGCGTGAATCTTATCTGCAACAAGGTGGCCTAGCTTCAGCATGTAGATATATCCTACTACAACAGGCTGGTGAATTGCTTCCCCTGTTCTGCCATCAATCAGAGTGGACTTACCGCCCACAGATCCATCTTTTCCGTCGCCGATCCAAGTGAAGCCTTCCACTTTCTTCGCTTCTGACATGTAATTCCAGATTTTTTCTTCAGGAATACCATCGAAAATAGGAGTCGCAACAGTGAACCCAAGGGCCTTGGCAGCAACGCCGAGGTGAGTTTCAAGAACCTGCCCCACGTTCATCCGAGATGGCACACCAAGAGGGTTCAAACAAATGTCTACTGGAGTCCCATCCTCTGTATAAGGCATGTCTTCTTCAGGAACAATCACCGCGACAACACCCTTGTTCCCGTGACGACCAGCCATCTTATCACCTACAGAAAGCTTACGCTTCTTGGCTACATAGACTTTTACTTCCTTAATCACACCCGGATCTACTTCATCACCAGATTCGATTTGATCAAGACGACGTTCACGATCTGTATCAAGCTCTTGGAAACGGCCTTCAAAGGAAGAAATGATTTCAAGAATTTTATTTCTGATCGGAGAAGGATCAATCTCAATATGGTCATGAATATCAGCAAGCTTGCGAAGAAGAGTCTTCGTAATCTTACGGTTCGCAGGAATAATGATCTCACCTGTCTGAGCATTCACCACATCAAGAGGTATTTTCTCACCGAGAAGAATGTCAGAAAGCTTCTCAGTTAATTGACTGATCAGGGTATCTTTTTTCTTCTTATGGTCATCGTTGATCTTCTTGAACTGCTTCTTCATCTCAGCAGGATCCACGTCCCCCTTACGGCGTGCTACGCCATGGGTACTGATACGGATGTCCTGAACGATACCAATGGTACCTGAAGGAACACGAAGTGACGTATCTTTCACATCAGCAGCTTTCTCTCCAAAAATCGCTCGAAGAAGGCGCTCTTCTGGGGCCAATTCCGTTTCAGACTTAGGTGTAATCTTACCAACGAGAATATCACCTGGCTTCACCTCCGCACCAACACGGATAATACCATCGTGATCAAGGTTCTTCAGAGCTTCTTCACCGACATTAGGAATATCACGTGTAATCTCTTCAGGTCCGAGCTTTGTATCACGAGCAGCACATTCATATTCAGAAATGTGAATCGAAGTATAAATATCTTCCTTCACCACTTTCTCAGAAATGACAATAGCATCCTCAAAGTTATAACCATTCCAAGGCATAAATGCCACAAGAACGTTACGTCCGAGGGCTAATTCCCCGTTTTCCGTGTTTGGACCATCTGCAAGGACGGAACCAATCTTCACTTTGTCACCGCGATGAACAATCGGTTTTTGGTTCATGCATGTTCCCGCATTGGAACGCATAAACTTACGAAGAGGATAAACATATACACCCTTCTCCACATTAGAGTTCACGGAAGAAGAATCTGACATGAATTGCTCATCGGAAACAGGTAACGCTCCATCCTTAGAAACAATAATCATTTCCGCAGTCGATGCTGCGACAATCCCTTCAGATTCAGAAATAATAACTGAGCGAGAATCTGCCGCAGCCTTTGC
Source organism: uncultured Verrucomicrobiales bacterium (assembly GCA_964561965.1). Classification (GTDB taxonomy): domain Bacteria; phylum Verrucomicrobiota; class Verrucomicrobiia; order Verrucomicrobiales; family Akkermansiaceae; genus Rubritalea. Next base: position 11,780 of record CAZLQY010000018.1, on the reverse strand, counting down.
TTCTAGACCAGTACCAACGAATGGTGCTTCAGAAACAAGAAGGGGCACACCTTGTCGTTGCATGTTTGATCCCATCAAAGCACGGTTCGCATCATCGTGCTCCAAGAAAGGAATAAGCCCTGCAGCGACGGAAACCAGCTGCTTAGGAGAAACATCCATATAATGAACCACCTTAGGATCCATTTCAAGGAACTCACCACGCTCACGTGCCGTCACGCGCTCGTTGAGGAAATTTCCTTTCGAATCAATCGAGTTATTAGCCTGAGCAATTAGGAAGTTTTCTTCCTGATCAGCCGTCACGTATTCGATCTCATTGGTGACACGACCGTCCACAACCTTGCGGTATGGAGTCTCGATGAAACCAAATTCATTGATACGTGCGTACGTACACATAGAGTTAATTAGACCAATGTTAGGGCCTTCCGGAGTCTCAATCGGGCAAATACGTCCATAATGAGATGGATGAACATCACGCACCTCAAATCCTGCACGATCACGATTCAAACCACCAGGCCCAAGAGCTGAAAGACGACGCTTATGCGTTAGCTCCGCAAGAGGATTCGTCTGATCCATGAACTGAGATAACTGAGAACGACCAAAGAAATCACGAACCACAGCACTGAGAGCCTTAGGGTTAATTAATTTCTGAGGAGTCATACCCTCAATATTCACATCAAAGAGAGTCATACGCTCCTTCACCAAGCGTTCTGTACGGGCAAGACCTACGCGGCACTGATTCGCAAGAAGCTCACCAACAGCACGTACACGGCGAGAACCAAGGTGATCAATATCATCAAGAACACCATCTCCACCCTTCAGCTTCAGAACATACTTCACAGCATTGAGGAAATCCTCACCGACCATAGTGCGCTCTGCAGAATCCACATCGATTCCCAGTTTCTGATTGATCTTATAGCGTCCTACGCGAGTTAAATCATACTTCTTCTCATCAAAGAAAAGACGCTTAAGAAGAGCCTTAGCATTCGCAGCTGTAGGAGGATCACCAGGACGGAGTTTCTTATAGATATCCTTAAGAGCTGATTCTTCATCATGAGAAGGATCCTTCTTAAGAGACTTAATGAAGACATCCTCTGGGCCAGAACTCACCACTTCAATCGTCTTAGTACCAAGAGCAATCAGTTGGCGAACGACACCAATTGATATCGGCTCAAACGCCTTAGCCACAGTCACTTCACCATCAAAAATATCCTCAAAAGGAAGTTTGGTTGCCAACTCTTCCTCATCCATCTCCTTCTTCAGCTTCAGCTTCTCAATATCGTAAAACTGAGAAACAAGATCACGGTTCGTCGGGTAGCCAAGAGCTCGTAAGAAAGTAGACGCTAAAAACTTACGACGACGACGACGACGATCGAGATACACGTAAAGTAAATCATTCGTATCAAACTGAGTCTCCAGCCATGACCCACGATCTGGGATAATGCGGAAAGAGAAAAGATCTTTTCCATTAAGGTGCTGAGACTTCTCAAAACAAATACCAGGTGAACGGTGAAGCTGGGATACGATCACTCGCTCTGCTCCATTGATCACAAATGTACCACGGCGAGTCATCATTGGAAGCTCGCCCATGTAAACACGCTCCTTCTTTGTGCCAGTTTCATCCTTTAACTTAAAGGTCACATACAGGGCAGCACTAAAGCTCTCACCAGTCTGTAAAGCCTCTAAAGCCGTAATTTTGGAGTCTTCGATATCGTAAGCAATGAAATCCAATTCTATGGTTTCATCATAGCTCTTGATAGGGAAAACCTCCCGTAATACGGACTGGAGTCCAGTTTCAATTCGCTGAGATGCGGGCACATCTTTCTGCAAGAAGTCTTCATAAGATTTACTCTGAACCTCAATGAGGTTAGGAGGTTGGATGACTTCTTCAATCGTTCCAAAGTAGCGTCTTTCGGCCATGGTTGATTCTATAGTTGCTTAGAGGCGGTTAAGCCCAGCACTGTTTCCAGCCTGAGCAGATGTTCGGTATTTAGGATCCTAGTTCTATTCTTTCTAATTCTTAATAACCTCAGCCTCATAGGCCCAGATTATCTCCAACTAGAATGAGCAGATTTCAGTCCTGTAGGGCACAAGCTCATTCGCCTGCTCCTTTCAAGAATGAAATCTAATCACTCAATTTTCTTTCATTTTGGTCTATTGTTGCCTGAAAAACACAAAAGGCAGCCCTACTAAAGCAAAGCTACCTCATTCATTATAAATCATCTAGAGATACCTCTCGGATCCCTGTATCGTTGTAGAATTTTTTTCTATCACTAAATTCATATTTTTCTGTTTTCTAGCACCAGAAACCCCCTCCCAATGTTTAAATTAGGATCGAGGCGGACAGAGGAATTACTAGAGTCATGTCAACAGTCAAGAAAAATCAATTTTATTTCGAAAAATAACCGATGGTTTTATGCTACTCAAAACCCCTCCATCAAATCAACCCCTTTTTATTTAGAAACTCCGGCAAGCTGGTTTTCACCTCAGCACCTAGAGATCCACAGAGATGATATAAACCAAAATAAGTACGATTTAGATACAAAGCATCCGCACTCCCGCGCGCAGAACTCAGCGCCTGAAGCTCTGGGTTCAGCTTCGACTTCTCACCAAAGGCAGCCAACTCCGCAAAATAATCCTCATTCCCAAAATCGAATTGGCCTGCATGAAACGGCCGAGATAACAACTCAATACTCTCTTTAAAGACCTCCTTCAGCAAAATAACCTGCTCAGGAGTATCCGAAGGCAACAACAATTTCACCTTCCTCAACACACGCTCAAACCTCTCCTCATCCGCAGGTAGCGTACAGTCCATAAACTCAAAATAATCCAAATAAAAATCTTCTGGCAAGCTCTTCACACATCCAAAGTCCAAAACCCACAAATCCCCCTCACTCACCTTAAAATTACCTGGATGCGGATCGGCATGAAACACTCTCAATTGATGAATTTGATGATGATAAAAATCCCACAGAGCCTGGCCCACCGCAGTCTTCTCCTCCTGAGAAGCTCCAGAACTCGCATATTCATCCATCAATACGCCCGGGATCCACTCCATCGTCAGTATCTTCTCAGAGCTTAAATCAGGATAAAACTTCGGGAACTTCGTCCTGCTCAGATGCTTTGACTGCTCTGCCAACTCCTGACTTCTTCTCAGCTCCAGCATATAATCCGTCTCCTCCACCAAACGCTCCTCCACCTCATTCAAATAAGGATCAATGGCCTTAGCATCCAAAGAAAATAGACGCATCGCTATCGGCTTCACCATTCGCAAATCACTCTGCAAACTGGCAGCAACACCTGGATACTGAATTTTCACCGCCAGTTTCTCCCCATTCAAGCTAGCTTCATGCACTTGCCCGATCGAAGCACCCGCCACAGCCTCTCTTGTAAAATGATCAAAGATATCTGTGGGGCTTTTCCCCTTTTCACGCTGAAACGTCCTCACCACAAGAGGATAAGAAAGAGGAGGAACAGAATATTGAGCCTTGGAAAACTCATTCACATACTGCTCAGGAATCATATTTTGGTCCATCGAAAGCATCTGAGCCAACTTCAAAGGCCCCCCCTTCATCTTGCTAAACGTATCAAACGCTTCAGCAGCAGTATCTTTATGGAAGTCAGACTTATCAGCATTCCCAGTCAAACGCTTCCTCGCTTCATATTTTAAATAACTAGCACCGACACGAGCTCCCGCACCCGCAAGTGTTGCCGCCCTCGTAAATTTATGCTTCGGGATCGATTTTTGTTGTTTCATCGCACCCGAGGCAACCTTCCCACCATAAACCGTGCAAAATCCAAACCTGCATCGAAAGCATTTGTTGTAGCGACAGCAATACCGAGCCGGACACTCTTCTCAATAAACGCATCAGTATCTTCAAATCCAGAACTCTGGTCTCTCTTATAAAACTCCAGAACCATCCTAAATTGCTCAAACAACCCAGCGCCATACATCTCTGTCAATTTCTTACGATCCGCTATCTCACCCAGCTCCACAGCAGCCTTCACAGAGGCATCTGCGAATTCCAGAAACTCCTTTCTCATACCAAGAAGCTTCGACATCCCACCCACAGAAGGGAAGCTCACAATCAACCGCGAGCGGTATGGCTGAAGGCCTGAAATATACGTATAGAAAAACGCCAACAATTTTTGCTCCAGAGTGTAACTCAAAAACTCAGAATCAGAATTCAACGTTTCCACCGTCATACGCACCGTCGAGCTCCAATACTCCGCCTCAATAGCCTCAAGGCTAGTGAATGATTTATAAAAAACGGCCTCCTCTATCCCCACCTCCTTACAAAACTCATAAACACTCACGAAGCCCCCCTCTCTGACTAATCGGCACTCCCAATATCTATCTTGTATCTCACATATTTTCATAACCTTATGACCACTGTTACAGTCCACCATAAGCATCATAAAAACAAGATTTTATTTTCCAGAAAGCCCAGAAACAAGAACCAGATATTTTTGCTCAAATAGCACTCATAATCCCCCTCTAACACATAACCTAACAATTTCGTCACATTCATAACATCCTCAAATTTCTAAAAACTGTTACAAACAATGAGACACATGCAAGACAACAACACATTCATCAACACAGAAACCTTACAACCAGTTACTCCTGCTGGTCTTAGTGGGCCACGTTCCCAATCCTCCTACACAGACCCAAGAGTTCAGCAAATTCTGTCCGAAAGTTTCTCAGGAACATTCCCACTCATCCAATCCACACCCAACGGTCCAGAATACATCCAACTGGACCGTAAAAACCGCAACCTCATCGCACAAGCGACACCAGTCATAAACATAGGCGACATCCCAAAAGGTGAACTCCTCCGGCTAATGGAAGGCTGGATGCGAGTTAGACGAAGAATCACAGAAGAGCAATTTCCAAAAGAAGTGCAATCCATACTCCTCAATTTAAAAGTTCCTTCGCCCAGAAGTTCCATCCAACGCTACTTAATCTATAAAAAAGGCGAAGAGAAAAAACTATTTGTCCTATGGGGATACCAATCTGAGAAAGAACCTCACATCCCTCTAGAAAAAGCGCTATCCATGTTTCTAGACGTCCCCTTAGGTCATTTACAGTCCATCCTCACCACCTCCATCTCAAAGCAGACATCTTCCGTCACCTCAGCAGTCAATATGAACACCTCCACAGTTCAATATCTAAGCAATCCAGAACAGACACCATTCCAATCAGAGCCCAACCCAGAAGCATCAAAAAACAACTGGAAAACAGCAGCAGTATTTGTAGGTGCAGCCTTCTTAACATCCGCAAGCTACCTCGGTTACAGCTACCTATCTAACAAAGAAAAACCCATTCCAACTCTTCATCAAAACCCACAATTTCTATCCATAGGACCATCGCTAACACCTTCTCAAAACTTCGATAACCACCAAATACTCATCACAGATGAAACCGAAGAAAATATCAACAGAGCTCCTGACCCTGAATTCATCAAGGAAATCCCGGAAGAGACCACCTCAGAAATAATTCCGTTTCAATCTAACACAACACTAACAGACATGATTCACTCAAAAGAAAATTTTAAATCATTAGACAAACAAAAAACCACCCCGAACCATAAAAAAACGGTATCACTGAACACAATGCTTAAAGAACCCACAGAGCAAGCACCTTCACTTCAACAAATGCTGAAACAATGAAAACCATTCCATCCTTTCTACAACTAGGAGCAACTCTACTCTACCTCCTCTGTACCACATCACACACTCTAGCACTGAGCCCAGAAGAAGAATTTCAACAGCTCAACGAACGTAGGCAAAACCGATTAAGCCTCATTGACTACTTTAAGCAAGAAGGCATCGCCAAGGAAACCAAAACCGGCACCTTGGTCCTATCAGGGCCTCCCAATAGTAGCGCAGATGCCAAAATCAAAGAAGAAAACTCAGACCGCCATCGCATGTTCTCCATCATCGCAACCACGCAGGGAACAACAGCAGAGAACGTAGCCAAGGACTTTGTAATTCAAATGGGAGTAGACTTCTCCAGCCCCGAGCTAGAAACCGTACTCTCCATACATGGTTCTAACACAGTAGGAGCCAACCTAGCTCCAGCCCTTGTCAGAAAATATCTAGAATCTAAAGGATACCAAAACATCGTCACAGAATCTAAAGGTGTAGAATCCACCATCAGCTTCCAGCGGCCCACAAAAAACTCTCTAGGAATCATAGAAATCAAGGCACATGGATCATCCACAGCCTTCAACTCCACAGAAGACATCTCCAATGTAGGCCTAGCCGGAGGACACTGTGATATAGGCATGGCCTCGCGTAAAATTAAAGACAGTGAACAAAAGCAACTAGCTGAGTTAAAGCTCGGCCAAATGAACACCCCCGCCTGTGAATACCCCATTGCACTGGATGGAGTAGCCGTAGTGCTCAATACAAGTAATCCAATTCCATCACTCACAATTCCACAAGTAGCCCAAATTTTTTCAGGCAAAATCACAAACTGGACTGAAGTCGGCGGACCAAACCTCCCCATATACATCTATGCCAGAGATGAACACTCAGGTACTTGGGACACCTTCAAATCCAAAGTACTGAAACCTCATAAACTCGACCTACGCAAAGATAATATAGAACGCTTCGAAGACACCAACTTATTGATCAGAAGTGTTGCCACAAACCCAGGGGGTATAGGTTTCTGTGGGCTAGCCTACATCGACACCACAGTCAAAGGTCTCGCCGTCAACGAAACCGAAGAACTAACCGCATTTCAGCCATCCAGACTTACAGTCAAATCACAAGACTATCCCCTCGCACGCCTCTTGTATTTCTACCTCCCCTCTAACTCATCTTCTATAGCCAGAGAATTTGTAAAGTTTACAATGTCCAATGAAGGCCAAAGCGTCGTAGACACCGTAGGACTCGTTGGTCAAGGCCTCGTCACAGAAACAGACAAGATAGCCGCAGATAAATACAAACAACTACTACTCAAAGATATCACAATCCCTGATCAATATAAAGAACTCATCAAATCCGCAGACCGAAGAAACACACAAGCCAACCTCCGCTTTCTAACTGGATCAATGCAACCAGATATCGACTCAAGAAACAACCTCGACCGAATCTCTAATTTACTATCACAACCAGCCTATCAAAATGCTCGAGTCATACTCATAGGTTTTGCCGATAACATCGGCAGCCTCTCGGGAAATCAAAGACTATCCAAACGCCGAGCAGAAATCGTCGCGGAACAACTCCGCTCTAGAGGCATCGCACAAGTCGAAGCTCGAGGCTTCGGAGAAGCCATGCCCATCGCAGATAACAGTACCGAAACAAGGCGCTCGAGAAATAGACGTGTCGAAATCTGGCTCCACCGCAAATAGCCCAATCCCACCTAGCCACCTTCTTCTCAAAAAGAAGCCCCAGCTATCACAGTTTCTTCATCACCCAGAGGCAATGAATGTAAACAATTCATTGTCTTTTTTTCGATCATCACACCTCCTTGATTCAGTTAGCGAATGAATTACATATCACTGACCATAAGCAATTTACAATAAAACAACCTCTTTTTTATGAATAGAACGGGAAGCTATCACGTCGAATGATGCGAACCACCTATTCAAGCTATGAACAAAAACCTACTACTAACTCTCTCTCTTTCAGGATGCATCGCTATGACAAGCTGTACAACCACGTATGATGCAGCAGGAAGACCTGTACAATCTGTAGACCCTGGTGCAGCAGCAGTAGGTATTGTAGCAGCTGGACTTATTGGAGCCTCAATCGCTAACAACAACCGCAGTAATAAGAAACACAAGTCGGACCACTATAACTATAATCAACGCAAACACTACAGCCAAGGCCATCACTATAATCAAGGTCATCACTATGGATCAAATCAGCGCTATTATAACAAAAGCTATAGTAAAACATCTTACTACAATACCGGGCGCTACAAGCAAGGATACTATCCAATTAACAACTACGATTGCTACTAGTCATACCACACCGTAAAACAATCTGCCCCCTTACATCTAGAAATAACAGGGGCGTGAGAATATTTGTATCCCTTTCTTATATGTACAGCTTTCTCTGGAGCGTAATTATGGAATTAACGGCTCTTAGTCTCTTCACGGATTGCAGCCTACACCAGTGGGCTGGAAGAAAAAAGCGATGAACCCCTCGAAGATCTTTTCTTTCGTAGCGTAAGCCTTATTTACTCCTCCTAAAAATAGGGCACTGAGGGAGTTATTCGGTTCTTTATTTAGCCCTATTCCAGAGTTTCAATTTACGCTGCCTTTTATAAATCAGCTGCCCTTGTAGCTTTTCTTACAGCTTACATGGGTAGCTGCTTTTTTGGGGAAAGGTGTAGTTCCATGCATTCTCTCTTGAGTCTACTTTTGGGTCATAACGTCGATTTTGAATTTTTTTAGTGAACTTTAGAAGCTTATCTATACACTTTCTCCAACCTTCAACAAGTTGACAGTCTTATATCAAATCTACCCTCTACAGCTCAACAACTCTATATTTTCATGAGACCACCTATTATCCTCACCGGAATCTTATTTTCTGCACTCACTCTGCTCAGTACAGTTTACTCTCAAGAAGTAACATCAAATTCGTCAGTAACGATTACGGATGGAACCCCAACCTCTATCGATGAATGTTTAAAGTCCGTGGTTACCATAGAATCTGACGAAGGTAAGGGCTCTGGGTTTATTGTCAAAGAAGGCAATTCATTTTACGTCTATACCAATACACACGTAGCCACTCTTGATTCTTTGTCTATTTATGACTCTAATTACAAACGAATTTCTGACTTAATAAAAGTAGAATGCGCTAGAGGGGAAGGAGTCGATTTAGCCAGAATTACGCTGCGTCATCCAAGGAAGCATTATTTCCACTTTGCCCCCAGCCCCTCTACTCTAAAGTCAGATGTTATCGCCCTTGGAAATAGTCATGGTCAAGGAGTCAGCGTGATGCTTGAAGGGACTATAAAAGGTATTGGAGCAAGAGAAATTGAGGTAACTTGTGATATCGTCCCTGGAAACAGTGGCGGACCAGTCGTTGATCTGTCGACATTCGATGTCGTCGGGGTTTCCACTCGAATCCTCCGCTCAGACCATTGGACGAGTGCTGACACCTCTCAAGAATCACGCCGATTAGCTACTCGTTGTGACAATGAAGTTAGTATGAATTGGAGCATGACTTCACTGAGTAAACTAAATTCAGCCGCAGCGGCCATTCAGCATACCTATGAAACCACAAACGTCTTAGCAGCTGTTCTCGAGTTCCACCCTACAAGTAATGGGTTCTCCTATCGTTCCGAAAAAGCTCAGGAAGCTCGCTCCAAGTATTCTGAACACCCGATCATCAATAGTGCTCAGAACCTTTCCAGTATGTTAGCTGACGCCAGCTCCAGAGGCAAAAATTGGAGTGATGGTGATTTAACCAAAAATTACCTGAAGTTTTACCACTACGCAATGAACTATGCTAGCTCTGACTTCAAAAAAGCAAAAAGATTAGCGATATCTGGCTATCATTCTAAAGAATTAAAAGAGCTCTCAAAGTTTCAGAACGAAGTTGCTTCTATTTATAAAAAGAAAATCACTACGTTTAAGGAAAACCCCCGTAAAATCTGGATTTCTAATTAAGAATAGCCCGCTCCCAAACAATAGATTTTAAGGGAACGAAAGCTGGTTCTGCGGGAACCTAACCAGGGCAAGGGAATAGCCGGGCAAAGACGACAAAAATGTGATATCACTATCAAGAAGTATATCTACCCATTTTCCCCAAACGCACCACCATCATCAAGGTTGAGCACCGCCCCCTCTAGGCAACCTATTTATGTGGCTGAGTGAATGGGACCGCTTCAGTTAGTCTATTTCCTGCTTTATTCATCCAGTAAATGATCTCACGATGCTCTTGCCGAGGAGGTGGCAGTTTGCTCTCCTTATTGTTTTTGTGCTTAAAAACAACCTAGACTTCTCCTACTACCTTCACTCTAACAATGGTTCATTCATATATTGAACCGCCTGTTTAGATCCCCCTACTCTTGCACTTGCCGCGCAGCGTAAAGCTTCGGTAATGGATAGATTTGGGAGGAAGGTGATGATCTTCCTTCCTCTCTAGATCGATTTACAAAATGTTGGATTACCTTAGAGCCTCGCCTCCGCTTTGGGCCAAACCATGCTCGGCAGCCTTGAAAGACTTCTTCTACATAACGGTTCGATCCTATGATAGCTCCGTCACTAAAGTAGCGGATACGGCTCCGGAGAATGGTTGGTAAGGAGAGTTTACCCCCACGCTCTTTCTCAATCTCTATTTCTTTTTCTGTGAAGCCTCGGCGTGTTTGCTGCCTTTGAGAATCTGAATTCACCGTAGCCGGATTTTCGTAACCTGCCCGACCTTCTTCAAATAACATCAATCGGTATCGACCTGCTATACTTCTCCAGCCGTAGCTCTGAAGTTCTTCTGGAAGTACCGCTCCTTGATGAGAACGATCAACTGTTTTCATCAGTTCAACTAATCTCATTCGTGCCAATTTCTCCTCTCGATACGTCGCCCCTACGACAGCCTCGGCGTAACCACACCACCGATAGTCCTTCGGGTCTTGCACTATACCTGCTCGCACGGGGTTGAGGTCGATATAGGCTGCCATCACTCGTGCCGCCTCGCCACTCTCTACGATTACGCTTTTATATTGTTGCTCCCACAGCGTTCCCTTTACGCCATGATGGCGATTATACCATTGAGTAAAGCGCTGCTTGAGGGTTTTCATGAATTGCCCAAGATCCCACATTCTATAGAGAAATTTCTCTCGGTAAGCTTCATATTCCTCGCGCCCCTTTTCCGTATCAACTCTAGCGAACAAGCCTAATTGATGTCTCACATCTGCAAGTTGCTGAGGAGAGTACAACAACGCCAATTTCTCTAAAATCCATTCGTCACTTACCCGCTCCTTCGGGCGCGGTGGCACCTCGACAAGAAGATGGAAATGATTACTCATTAACACAGTACGTCATCAACCGCACTCCACAAAACGCCTCATACAAGCGCATCAAACTCACAAATTCTTCTTTCTCCTCCTTCCCTAACAAAAATCGCTGATGCACCACCCTGCTAATGCAGTGATACATCCCACCCTCTTCCTCCTGAAAAGGTGCTAACATACGTTTTGTCCGGGCCATGGAGTGAACTTAGCAGGGGAAATAGCAATTGAACAACATTTCCTCCCGCTTCGCCTTGGGAATAGTGACCCTCCCAAGCGCATCGGTTTTTAGTATCTGCGATTCTTCATTCATAGCCATAAACGTCATAGCTGATACGATTACGACATTTACCACTCAATGACTAGTGGTGCTTTGTAGGACGCTTACTACTTTACTACTCCTATGTGTTGTCCTCCGAAATGAGCGCAATTGCTCTATTTGCTATTTCACGGGATTTTTGCCAAAATAAATGCGTTTTTAAGCTTTCCTCTGGAAGAATACTCTTATCCCCACAATTCAACTCAAACCAATTATCTAATTCATTTAACGCATCAAAAGAATCTTTTGACAAAAGTCTATCCTCCAACAACCCTTCAACTAACAAAAAAGAATCACTAAAAGAAGTGATAATTTCATCAGTTATCAATACAAAACATGGATACATTTCATATTGATCTTCAGCTGGTAATGCAACAGCTCTTAAGCTTTCCAAAATCAAATTAATTCTAGCATCCATAATCTCTTATCTCCCTGCTCTGAATTGTAAAAGAAGAAACTTGATCTGACAGAGGGTTAAAATCAGGCAGTAGCTAG
>CAZLQY010000017.1:0-47336 GCA_964561965.1 uncultured Verrucomicrobiales bacterium | reverse complement strand
CCGTAACTGCCAAATGATCAGCATGATGAAACTCTTAGGTTAATGCGTATGAGTAACTGCGCTATACCGTTATGGGCTATGTTTCTTGCTTGTGTTGATTCTTTGATTGGGGCTGCTAACAAATGTCTGTTGGTCTTTTCCGTTAGTTTCCTCAGTCGTTAAGATAGGTACTCCGCTTCGTGCCTTTTCTGGAGATAGAGCAAGGAAGGTTCCGAAACCTAGCGTAACAATGGCTGCTGATATTGTTAGGGGGTGAGGTTTTGGTGAGCTGCAAGGTGCTACTTCTTTAGTGGTGGAGGACGATTTTTTTATGTTAGGCTTTTGGTGGTCCTTAATCATAGGGGTTGAGCGGACTACCGAAAAGTCGTCGAAATGATCAATGAGATACTGTAGGTCTCTGGCCATTTCGCCCGCGCTAGAGTATCGATTCTGAGGTAGAGGATCTATAGATTTTCGAATCACCGTATCAAACCTAGGATCAGTATCACTAACGGAAGAAGGTAGCTGATAGGGAGTGTCAGGAATTTCCCCAACTAACAGTTCGTATAGAATAACACCTAACGAGAAAATATCTGAACGTTGATCGACTGGGTTTTTCGTCGAAAGTACTTCTGGTGCAATATAACCAGGTGTTCCGAAAACGATTTTCTCTGTTCGGTTATCATTAACAGGTCTTGCTAGACCAAAGTCTATGATTTTTGGGCGAGCGCATTCGTCAATAATGACGTTCGTAGGAGTGATATCTCTATGAATGATACCGTGCTCATGCGCGTGTTCTAATCCGAGACACATATCACGGACCAAAAGTGCGGCATCTTTTTCCTCTGCTGAGTGGCCGTGTGCGGTATGATATAGAGATCGGCCGGGTGCGTACTCCATAATAATGTAGAGCATGCCTTGAACGTCTCCAAAATCGTGAATACCAACTAAGTTTGGATGGTTGAGGCGGGCTAGAGCTTTTGCTTCTTTTTCAAAAGAGTGACGGTAGTTAACATCGTCCCCAAATTCTTTGGGTAAAATTTTAATAGCGATGGGGCGGTCCAAGGATAGTTGTTTACCGAGGTAAACTGCGCCCATGCCGCCTTTTGCTATAAAACGTGAAAGAGTGTAGCCTGGAAAAAGAGTTTGTAACTCTTGTAGTGTGGGAGGGATAAATTCTGTAGTGATTGAAATACCCATATAAATGTATGAATTAATTGTGTGAAAAATTATTTGATAACTAGGGAAAAGGCTTTAGGGATTAAAATGGGAATAGTTACAAATAAAATTTTGTTGTCAGGATAGTGCATGAGTTATTTTTAAAAGGGAAGGTATCTTTAGGTGAAAATTTAGTTAAATCTCAGAACGGTCGATTTAATTTGACGTGTTTTGTCTGTTTTTGAGTGGATTTAGCCCATCTTTTTTAAAAAAATGGCCAGCCAAGCAATAAAAAAAATCCCGTAGAGGAGAATCTAACGAGATTTATTTGAGGTGTGAGGAATTGTTTTGGCTAACCTTCTAGGTGTTCTTTAAGGAATCTTCCTACCCATGCGATATCGTATGTCCCATTGGTGAAGTCTGGGTGATTGATGATTTCGAGTTGGAATGGAATTGTTGTTTTAATGCCTCGAATCATAAATTCCTGAAGAGCTCTATTCATCCGTGCTATGGCGATTTCTCGAGTAGCTCCTGTGCAAATAAGTTTTGCAATCATAGAGTCATAGTAAGGAGGAACGGTGTAGCCGCTGTAGACGTGGGTATCGACACGTACGCCTTTGCCGCCTGGAGCATACCATAGGTCTATCTTACCAGGGCTGGGTGCAAAATTATTATAGGGGTCTTCTGCGTTGATGCGGCATTCGATTGACCAGCCTCGTGGCGTGGCATTGAGGACGTGATGTGAGAGTGATTCTCCTGAGGCAACTCGGATTTGCTCCTTAATGAGCTCGCAGCCCATTACTTCCTCTGTCACTGGGTGCTCCACTTGAATCCGAGTATTCATTTCCATGAAATAGAAATGTTTCGCTTCAGAGTCTACAAGGTATTCGATAGTGCCTGCATTCTCGTAGCCGATGGATTCAATCAGCTTTTTAGAAGCTTCGCCCATGCGCTTCCGTAATTCAGGAGTTAGTAGGGGGCTAGGGCACTCCTCAATAATTTTCTGATTACGGCGTTGCATAGAGCAATCACGCTCACCGAGTTGGATAAAGTTTCCATGTGTATCCCCAATGACTTGGATCTCTACGTGGTGTGGATTGAGTACGAGTTTTTCAATGTAGCAGTCTCCATTGCCAAAGCAGGCGATGGCCTCAGAAGAGGCTTGGTGATACATGTCAGAAAACTCTTCTGGATTCATCGCTGGGCGCATGCCTCGGCCACCCCCACCGGCTGTGGCTTTGATCATTACTGGAAAGCCTACTTCTGTGGCGACTTCCAGGCCGTGTTCCGCGTCACGTAAAATGCCTTCGGATCCAGGTGTGACGGGGACACCGTATTCGAGCGCAGTAGCTCTTGCTGAGTTCTTGTCGCCCATTCGGCGGATAGTGTCTACCGATGGCCCTATAAATTTAATGCCCGATGTCGCACAAATTTCAGCAAATCTGGCATTCTCGGAGAGGAATCCATATCCTGGGTGAATGGCATCTGCATCTGTAATTTCAGCAGCAGCGATGATGCGATCAGGCATGAGGTAGCTATCCTTACTGGGGCCAGGCCCTATACAGACAGCCTCATCGGCGAGTTGAACGTGCATGGAGTCTACGTCTGGCTCCGAGTATACGGCGACAGAAGCTACCCCGAGTTCGCGGCAAGCTCGGATGATACGGAGGGCGATTTCGCCTCGGTTAGCGACTAGAACTTTCTTGAGCATGGTATGGTCAGATTCGTAGAGAGAGTTTGGGTGAGCAAATGAAGATGCGCACTGCTCAGAATAAACTACTTAACGGAGAAAAGTAGATCTCCGAACTGTACTGGAGTGGAGTCATTCACATGAATGGCACTTATTGTACCGGATACTTCGGATTTGATTTCATTCATGACCTTCATTGCCTCGATAATGCAGATTGTCTGTCCTTCTGAAATAGTGTCTCCAACGTTAACGAAAGATGCTTGGTCTGGCCCTGGAGAGCGATAAAATGAGCCAACCATGGGAGATTCAATAGGAGTGCCGTCTGAGGCAGGCGCTGCTTCTGTGTTAGCGGCAGGAGCTACGGCAGGTGCAGCAGGTGCTACGGCGGGAGGGGCTGCCGCTACCATTTGTGGCATGGCGGCCATGGCTGCCTGAATCGCTTCCGCATCAGCTCCTTTCTTTAGCTTCAGGTTGAAGTCCCCTTTTTCGAGGTGAAAGAGAGAAAGGTCATGCTCGTTCATGAGCTCTACAATTTTACGGATATCCTGGAGTTCCACTGTGGTTTGCGGTGTGTAAGTTTAAAAGCTTTCTTGTGAGTGCTCGTCAAGAGCAGCTAAGACTGGAGAGTAGATGCTGAGAGGAAGAGGCGTCAAGCGTGTATATTTGGGAGGAGGGAATCACCAGGTGAGCTGAACTATTAGGGCGCTACATGGATGTTTGTGACGCCGTCATCCTATGAGGCCTGTCATACGATCATAGTCTCGCGAGTGTAGACCATCACGATGCTAATGTGATTGTGTATCATTGGGGGGATGTTCCGATGCTGGGATGCGGAAACAAGCGGTATAGCCGATTGTGGCTTGTGCCGCTTGTGAATACTAGCTGAAGTACCCTGATCGGGAGGAGGGTGATAAACGGTGTGAATGTTTTATCGCAACGAGCTTATTTAAAGTGTTTTTATTTTTAGATTTCGGAATTGAACCTTACCGCTGCCTCCTGAGTGTACCTGAAGGCCAATAAAGCCTTCGAAAAATTCGGGGTCAACCCAGTTCGCAGCAGGGACTCCATTAATCCAAGTCTTCACAGTTTCGCCCTCGGCAAGAATGGTGACTCTATTCCAGCCTTCCGCTTCGAGAGCGTTGCGGGCCTCTTCATGTTGTTCTAACCAAAGAGGGTAAGTCCAGCCGCCGCAGCCTTGGCGATACAGACCGCCAGACCAGCCACGGTCAGGCTTTTTGAAACCTTCCATTTCTACTTGAGGGCCGAATGCTTCCGTAACTATTTTTTCCTTTTTGTTAGTGACTGTGCGGGCTTTGGAGCGGAATAGAAAGCCTGTGTTCATATCCTTGATCCAACGAATTTCTCCTGTGAAAATGAAATTTGTATAGTTTACCTTTGTGCAGAGATAGGCGGAAGCTTGGCCTTTGACACACGTTCCTTCGATATATTCGGGAGTGGCTTCAAAGCTGTGCGCCCCACCATATTGTTGCCAATGACTTAGATCTTGCCCATTGTAGAGGTCTATAAACTCTTGGTCTAGAGAAGGCTCCTTATCCGTGTTAATGAGCATTTCTCCCGGATTTGGGATGTTTTGTTTTTTGTAGAATTTTACCCACTTCTGTTGGCTCTCTGCAAGAGTTGCTACCTGCTCAGGTTCTTGCTCAGGTTCTGCATGGACTACTGTGAGATTGAGGAAACTTAGGAGTAATATAGATCGTATCATTATTATAGTTATACTGGGATTTGTGGGCCAAACAATCATAGATCGCATTATAAAAAGACATTTGTCGCAATATCCTGCGCTATGAGAGTGGAGCATTTCTTCGAATCAACAGTATAAATGAAATGTCAAATATAGTCTAGCAAGAGATGATTTATCGCCTTCCTGAATGGGCTCGGCATGGGGATAGAGCTGAGCTCGTCCAGATGAAACCATGCTTCGTTTGTGTTATGAGAGTGAAGAAGAGGGCCCGGTTTTGATTCGGATTCGACGAGGTAGATGTAGAGAGTCACTTTATGATGTGTGATCGCGTAGTTTGATTGATAGAGGAGGGGGAGCGCCTGCAGCTCTTCATATTTACGTTCTGGGAGTTTCCACATACCCTCTCGTCGTTGCCCCGAGGCTTCCTGCATGAGCAGGATTTGAGGCCGTTCTCCGTCTCTGCGGTAAGCGAATATGCAGAACTGATCTAGGAGAATAGTACTTCGCTTTGGTTTCTTCTTTGGAAGTTGTTCTGGCGCTGGAGTTGAGCAGAATTGTTGTACAGGGCAGTTTTGGCAATTCGGAGCCTTGAGACTACAGTAAGTTTGGCCCAGCTCCATCAGTGCAGAATTATATTCTCTAGCTGCCGTTGGGTGAACTAAGGCGCGTGCCCAGCTCCATAACTGTTTGTTTCCCGTCGTGGTGTCGATACGCTCTTGGTAGTTAAAGAGGCGGGCAAAGACCCTCGCCACATTAGCATCAACAATAGCTTGGCTATCATTGTAAGCGAAGGAAGAGATCGCACCTGCTGTATATGCCCCAATCCCGGGTAAGCTTAGAATCGTATCGTGCTCTCTGGGTAATACCCCGCTGTGGTGCTGACAGATGGCCTTAGCCGCTTTTTGTAAATTGCGGACACGTCTGTAGTAACCGAGCCCTTCCCAAGCACTTAGGATTTCGGCTTCCGAGGCTTGAGCAAGTTCAAGAGGAGAGGGGAAACGGGCTAAGAAAGGTTCATAAAAATTGAGAACGGTCTTCACCAATGTTTGTTGAAGCATCACTTCTGAAACGAGGATCTCCCATGGGTTTTGTGTTCGCCGCCACGGGTAGTCCTTTCCCTCTGAGGAAAACCATCGCAGGAGCGCATTCTGGAATGCTTTCTTATGTTTGATTGGATCCACGAGGGGGACGTTGCTCCATCTCAATCAACTTGAACAGCCATTTTGCATGGCTAAGCCTTTACAGGATAGAATTTCCAAGCTAAGTCACTTCGGATGAGTGAGAATGAACTAGGTGCCCAGCCGCTTGATGCGATGATGACCTCTTGGAATATGTCCAATACTGAAATGGTGGAGGTTTCTACAGAGCAGCTAACGCACAAGCAGGTTCAGCGTGCTCGGCAAGGGCGCAGACTTACTTTAAAAATGATGATGAAAGTGACTCGTGCTTACAATGTCTGCATTTGGTATAAGCTGAACGATGTTCAAAAAGAGGCCTACTTTGAGTACTTTCATAAACATCTCTTTAATTACTCGAAGGGGTATGATGCCTCCTTTGTCGACCCTAATGAAGTCATCCGTCAACAGGTTCTAGAGTTAGAGCGTTAATTTTGGGAATGACGGTGGATTACATCATCGTCGGTCAGGGCTTAGCCGGGAGTACTCTGGCCTTAGCTCTGCGTGCGCGTGGTAGCTCTGTTCTTCTTGTGGATCGCGGAGACCTCTGGTCGGCCAGCCGAGTCGCAGCGGGATTGATGACTACGTTAGCCGGGAAGGCAATGAACCCAGGAGTTCAGCAAGATGTAGCGCTATTTCATGCTCTAAGATGGTATCAGAAGTTAGAGAAGGTGTGGGGCTGTAGCATGTATCATAGCGTGCCGATATTGAGACTATATGATGATCTGAAACAACGTGATAAGTTAGAGCGTAAACAAGATGAGGTTTCGGATTGGTTAGAAACACTGGATGCTGAGGTGGATGCAAAGCAGTGGCTGGGGCAAGATGGAGCGTTCTTGATGAAGCATACGGGTTGGTTAGATACAAAAATGTATTTAAAGTTTGTTAAGAAAGAATTAGAAGAGTGTGGATCCTACCGAGAATCAAATTTCCGGGAAGAAGATGTAGCGCTCGAGGAGGAAGGCGTAGAGTGGCAGGGGGTGAAGGCGAAACATTTAATTCTTTGCCAGGGTGCCTTTGGTCTTGTAGGGCAAGGGCAAAGCTGGTTTGGCTATGTGCCTCACCGTAGTGCAAAAGGAGATATTCTAACAATTAATGCGCCGGGCTTAGATCAAAATCAGATTGTGAGTCGTAATGGATGGATGGTGCCACTGGGGGGCGGCGTATGGAAATGTGGCGCCACATATCAATGGGAAGCTCTCAATTCTGATTTATTGAAATCTGGATTTAATGAAGTGCAGCGGCGGATCTCATCCTTGACCTCGGCTGAATACACTGTGCGAAATCATGAAGTGGGAGTGCGGCCTATTATTCGCAAGAGCCAGCCAGTAGTAGGCTTTCATCCTCAGCATAGGCAGGTAGCCTTCTTTAATGGGCTTGGTTCGAAAGGAGTGATGTATGCTCCTATCTTAGCAGAGCATCTTGCCGATGTCTTGATCGATGGAGGAGAGATCGATCCGATGTGGGATTTATCTCGTTTGCCAGGGCTGCGAAGTTAGAGGCCTTGTTCAGAGCGCTAGTAAGTCTATCTAGATTAACTCTGTTCTTCTATTCTCTTTAAGGCTGCTTTGAGCTTGCCGCCGATGGGAGATTCGAGAGCTTCCTCCCAATCTTTTTTATGATCAATGTCTCTGAGGGCTGGAAGCAAGTGGGTGGATAAGGAAGATTGTTTTGCTGCTGCGATTGTCTGCTCCAGGACTTGTTCACTGCTCCAGTCTATGTTTTGAAAGAGAGAGCTGTGTTCTTCCTGTAATGCGAGTAGGTAGTAACCTCCGTCTTGGCTGGGGCCTAAGACACAATCTTTATCGCCTTTAAGTTTTGTTAGCCCCGCTTGAATCCAACGAGAACCACAGTCTGGGCAATCGGAGCCGATGACCGCGATTTTTTTATAACGGTCTAGAAACCCTTGATTGAAGGCTCTTTGAAGCCTGTCACCCAAGTGGCCTTCCCCTTGTGGATGGAATTGAATTGTTAGGTCTGGCGCTGCCTTGTTAGGGGTGAAGTGGTAACTGGCCCCTGCTTTTTTTACATCGCCGCGGAGCTGTGGTAAGATCCAAAATGGTACAGCCTCATTCGCTTCGTCAGGAGCGTAATAAAACCGGATATCAGTATCATGTAGGCCCTCTAACTGTTCTAGGAGGACTTGAACCATAGCTTGATAATAGAGACAGGCTGTATGCTCGCCAGTTTCCTGGGCTATTCTAGTTTTCACTTTGCCCGGAATCGGCTCTTTGAGGAAAACTAAGAGCAATTGACTGGAAGAGGTATCATCTTGAGTATTATTGAGAGGCATGAGGTTAGTTTAAATGTTCTGGATTGGAGGTCTTACGCCCTAGTTTTTCGGCTTTTTTTCTAGCTCTAGCTTCTTGGAAAAATTGTTGAATAAGGCCGAGACAGTCATTGTGCATCACTCCACCCAAGATCTCGCATTTGTGATTGAGAGGAGGATTAGAGTGCAGCAAATTGATCCACCCGCCTGCTGCTCCAGCTTTAGGGTCTCCGCAGCCAAAGACTAGGCGATCAGGTCGGCAATGGACAATAGCTCCTGCACACATAGGGCAGGGCTCCTTCGTCACATATAGGGTACACCCTTCTAAGCGCCAGTCTTCTAGGTAAGCCTGAGCGGAAGAGAGAGCGAGCATTTCGGCATGGGCAGTAGCGTCCTTGAGCGTTTCTACTTGGTTCCAAGCGCGAGCGATGACTTTGTCATTCTTTACAATGACGGAACCAACGGGAACCTCCCCGGCAGCATACGCCTTATGCGCCTCACGCAGTGCTTGCTGCATGAAGAAGTGATCACTTGTCATGTCAAAGTTAAACTCTTCGCTCATCTCGGTGTACTTTAGGTCGAATTATCATTTGGGGAATGAAAATATAGAAGGGGTTTGGAAAAAAAGTCCGAATGCTAAGTTCCGCCAGATCCACATCATCGCCAGTTCTCGAGGAGCCGCTAGTAATTATGTGATAAAATGGACTTCTTAGGTTTGGATAGAAGCATTTCTTAAGTGTTCTCTAGACGTGCTTTTTTATCCACATGGATGGTGGAGTATGAAGTCGTATTTCATTTAATCGAAATACCGGATAATAATGATGATGATGGCTAATAGTATCCACCAGTATTGTGAATAGTTTTCTAAAAACGTGCTGCCCCATTTCCTTGTTAGGGTTTTTCCGTTGCCTTTGAAAAGTTTGAGTTCTTGAGCTATTGTTTGAGCACTAATATCAGAGTAACGTTTAATCGCTTTGTCCTTGGGCCAGGACTTTCTTATACCTTGAGAGGCTTCGAAGGATGATTTTGCATTCTCTAGATCACCGTCATGAGCATACATGACGGATTTTGTAAGGTGGAAAAGGAGTTCGTAGTATTGGTTGTTGATATCTTCTTTAGTGAACCCGGAGAACAGCTGTTTTGCTTGTTCGTAACGGCTAGATGTAGCGTCGTAGAGTGCTGTGCAGAGGCGTAAAATTTCGGTGTCTTGCCAATCGGGGAATTTCTCTAATGCTTCACGGCGGAGGGCATAGCCCTCTTCTATGCTTTGTTGGCTATCAATACATGCTGCATAAGAAGCTAGGTCTGTTGGGCTAACTTCATCGCGAAAGGTTTTCCAATCTTTACCCCATTGGATACAATCTTTTTCAAGCGGAACAGAAGCGAAGGCAGAAAGGACTCCACTCCATGATCGATAATGTGATGATAGAAGCTTGTGGTGTTTTCGGATGAATTTCGATAATGTTTCCCGATTGTCGTATGAGGTGATCGTTTCGATATAAGGGAGGAGTGAGCTTGCTTTATATTCTTCTGGGATGGATGACTGTAAGGTCATTTTAAAGAATTTCTTTGTATTAGAAAAATTGGAAGAGTCTGAGATATAGCGGCCCCATGCAGAGGCTTCTGCGTAGCTAGCGGTCTTCCCGTCCTGAATGCGTTGTTTCAGCCGGCTGTAGTAATCTTTGATTTCCCCTGTTTTTTCCCAGAAGCCCTCAATATAGGCAAAGGGGTCTTCATCGAGTTCTTTGGCTTGTTGGAGTATTTGTTCCCAACGAGTTTCTATTTCATCGTCATCGTTTAATAGTAGCCCGATCGAGAGAGCGTCAGCAGTGAGGAAGCTAGATTCGATATGGTGCTCTAGAAGGGATAATGTTTTTTGAGCGGCGGTAAAATTCTTATGTTCTTTTTCAATGCGTAGTTTATTTCGTCCAGCATATGTGTAGGTTGGATCTAATCTGAATGCTTTGGTAAATGCTTGGAGAGCTTCTGTATCATGATTGAGCTCTTGCTCCGCTTTAGCGAGCCATCCCCATGAAATAGCATTCTCTGGTTGAAGGCGTACGAGCTGGGTCGCTGCTGTTTTTAGGTGTTCATATGATGAAATATCGGATGCCCATTGGGCTAGTTGGTATTGGGCCCAGTAATAGTCAGGCTCCTCATCCGCGATAGTCTTCATGAGTTCCCAAGCTTGTTCACCTTCCCCTAATTGCATTAGAATCCAAGCTTCACGGCCTCTTAGAGAGAGTGGTCGTTTCTTTTGTATTTCTGTGTGGCAAAGCTGCAAAGCTTCATCATAGCGGCCTTTGTTGGTGAGTAAGTGTGCTTTGTGTTCAATGAAGCCGGCATCGTCTGGTTCAAGTTCCAAGGCCTTTTCAATAGCATGGAGGCTTTTATCGTTATCTTCGAAATTAAGGTGGATATCAGAAAGTTGTTTCCACCACCGAGCGATATGCTTTCGGTCTGCCGTAATTTCTTCTATACATTGGATGAGATGTTCTTTGCGGTTTAGAGTCTTTGCCCACTCGTCGAGCTTTTCCCAGCCCCAATTGTAGAAAGGACCTATTTTGATTCCTTTGATGAGGGTATCAAAGGCTTCTTCTCGGTTTCCTAACTTCCATAAAAGATCGGCTTTATAACCGTGTGAACTGACGATAAGGGGGTCAGAATGAATAGTGCGATCTAGAGCTTCCACGGCTTCATCATATCGACCGAGGGATTCTAGGCTGGTAGCCCATTCTTTTAAAGCCCAGTCCCAACTGGGGGAAAGTTGAGTAGCTCGATAGAAGGCTGCCTCTTCTTCTTCCACTTGGCCAGAGGCACGGTGGATAAATCCTAGCTCCATCCAAGATCTGGGCAAAAGAGGAAACCTTTCCACCATTTGATCGACAGCTTCTTTTGCCAGTTCGGGCTTATTCATCGCGCTGGCATGGTCCTTGAGAGATGACCAAGTTTCCCAGAGATCTGGGCGCTCGTGGCAAAATGATTGAAGGTCAGTTAGAAGTTCTTCGGGGTCAAGGATACGATAGGCCTGAGTTGCGTATTCTTGGATACCGCTTCCGTTGGAAACCTGAGCAATTAGTTCTTCTCTTATAAATTGTAAAAACTGTGTTCTTTCTTTAAAATTACTGGCGAGATTGATTAATGCTTTGATAGATTGTGTGACATCGATCGCTAATGTTATCGCTTTTTTTTGAGCATGAACGGCTTCTTCTTGTTGCCCTGCATCAGAGTAAACTAACCCTAAAGTGTTCCAAGAAATGGCATTATGAGGGTTTTGATCGACAGCATTTTTGGCGTGTTCAATGGCGGAGGTATTATGTTTGGCTCGGCTGAATTCCAAAGCAAGTTCGCGCTCCGTCCAGAGATCATTGGGATCGAGTTTAAGAATTCGTTGTAATACAGGAATGGATGTATCAGGGCCTTTGTATTCCAGCCATTCGACATATGATTTTAACAAGGGGATAAAGTCGGGATTTTGGTCTACTGCCTTAGCTAGGAAGTCTACGGCTGCAGAACGCCCTTCTTCCTCAGAGATGTGGAGAGCGATAGCATCGTATGCAGCAATGGATAGGGGGGTAGTCTCTAGTAATTGTCTCCACAGTGCTACGCTTTTTGATCTGTCACCGCACCATGATTCAAATTGAGCAGAAGTGCGTAGACGGTCAATTTCACGAACCTGGCCTTTTGCGTTTTGGAGGTGAGATCTTGCGTCTTCAGTGCGCCCCCAATTACTGAAGAGTCTACATGTTTTGAGTAATAATTTTCCATTTGCAGGAAATCGTGTTAGGAGCTGCTCTGCCATTGTGGCTGCCTCTGGGCTGTTTTTTTCAGATAAGGCATCGAGGAGTGTTAGATGAGGCTCTATTTCTTTTTTTCCAAGATCATTCGCTCTTTCTCGTAGGTAATGAATACCTTCTTCATCTTGTCTTAACCAACGCGTTGATTCATAATAATCTGAAGCGTAAGGTTCGAATGAAGGGTTAAGGCGTGATGCAGATCTCCTATATCTAAGGGCCTCTTCTTTTTTATTAAGCGTGCTTAGGCAATAGGCATAGGCCGCATGGGTACGCCCTTCGTAAGGATTTAGCAAGATGGCTTTACGTAAGTAGTAGGAGGCGGCATCTGCTGTTCGATAGTCGGAAGCTAATAATTCTCCTTCTTCTGTTAAGAAGATAGGATCGCTGTCTTTTTCTTTTCTAACACTGGCGAGTAAAGCTTTCGCTTCGGAGTATCTGGAGAGTTGGGTGAGAAGATTGAACTTTTGATAGATGAGGGACTGAGTTTTAGGAAACCGTTTAAGGAGGCAATCTATTTCTTGAAGGTGTAATGTGGGGTTGTTTTGGTAGTTCGCTAGAATAGCAGCGGCTTTGTGCCTAAGGGGGGAGTCAGGATGATGAGAAATGAATGAGTGAATCGTTGCCTCAGCTGTTTCTGTATCGTGATTTTCAATCGCTTTATGAAATTGATAGTAAAGATCGTAGGTTTCCGTCTCAGGTAGATCGATCGAGTCGAGTAAATGCGCTTGATCGGTGGGGATCATGAGCATTCCCCGAGGCCCTGAGATTGGGTGTTTTTCGATTAATTTGGAAAGAATAGCTTCCCCGTAATGGCGATGTGTCGGATCGCGTAGTATGATCGTCCCTAAATTATCGTCGTAACCGATACAGGCTTGGAGGTGAGCGGATGTGACTTCGATTGTTGTTAAAGTGAAAGGAATACCAGCATCGATTAGTGCTTTTGTGGATTCTGCGGTCACTAAAAATTCTTTTGTGACAAATCCATTGTTTTCACACCAGTCACGTTCTTTATGCCAAGGTGTCCCTTCATAACAAATAGCATCGGCAATTTTTAGATGGTCGTGATTTTTACCGAAATACTGAGCAATGGCAGCCATGGTTGCTGGTGCACAGGTCATGTTATGCTGGCGGATGAATTCGACGTGGAGTTTTTTTCGTCCAGTCGCTGTGCTGGGAGCTTGTTTGAAATGGTTGGCAACTAGTTGGTAGTAGCCATCTTTTTTTGTTTTATGTGCGAGTTCTAAGAAATTCTTATGATCACCATCGAGATAATAGAAATCAGCTTGCCTGCACATGAGCCAGTCTTTAGTAGACGCTGACATGAGAGGACATTTTCGTTCGTACTCAGCTAAGGCTTTACGGCAATCGTCTGTTAGGTCTCGCTCGCTGAGTAAAGTATGGAGCTGGAGAGGGAAGGCTGGTTGATCGGAGGCTTGGCAAGCGCGTTTAGCTTCGAGGATGGCTTCATCATCTCGGCCGAGTTGAATTAAATTTGAGATAAAAGAAAGAACAGCAGGGCGGTAGTTAGGCCTTAGTTCACAAGCTGTTTTTGAGGCTTCTAGGGCGTCCAAGTATTTATCTTCAGTGCTGAAAACGGCGGATCTTTCGACGTAGAACCACGAGAAATTAGGTCTTAATTCCATCGCTTCATCTATGAGCTGATGCGCTTTAGTGAATTCCCTGACAGTACTATAACACCAGCCAAGAAAAGTGAGAAGGTCTGCTTTCCGGTGATGATCTAAATGAGCCCGTTTTAAGCGTTGCTCTATTTCAGGGATGAATTCACAAGGAGAGCGGTGCTGTAGTCTGAAGAAAAGTGCTTGAAAATAAGCTTTCTCGTTTTCACGATCCTCCCTCCAATGAATCCAATCTAGGACTGAACTTAGTTGTTGATTTCCTAAAGCTTGGGCAAGGCGTGCAGCAATGGGTAGTACGCCTTTGCCTCGCCATGTTTTAAGGGGGGGAAGGTCTTTAACGGCGTCCCATGCTGTTAAGCCTTTACCTTCCTTTATCCAGGAATTGATCTTTTGAAGAAGTTCAGCTTCAGGTGTATACATTGCGAGGTCAAAGGAATGGTGTTAATACGGTGAGGCATAAATGATTGATGAAGCTGTAATATATATCAATAAAGAATGTGTTGTTAGATGTTGAGATGTTGATTTTCATCTAACGAGGTTGTTCCAAAAAATTCAGCTCACTTGGGTTTTGATGAGATTGATGGACTGAGGCTTTTTCTATATGCTTTGCTGACTAGCAAAGGTAAGGCCTAAATATTTGATATCTATTCTATTTATAGAGATGTTGTTTGCTGGGGGGGGGCTGCGCTTATTCAGGTTTAGGTTCTCTGTCTAGTAGTTCTTGGAAGGCTTTTGTGGCGGGCTTTCCTAGATAGATGATATCGTAGACGGCATCGATGATGGGGGTTTCGATCTGATGCTGTTTTGTTGATTCGTAAATGGAGCGGGTGTTAGGGATACCTTCTGCGACCATGCCTAGGCGGTTTGTGATGTCTTGAAGGTTTTCCCCTTTGCCGAGGGCTTTGCCGACACGGTTATTTCTAGAGTGAGATGAATAGCAGGTGACCATGAGGTCTCCGACGCCGGAGAGGCCTGCGAAGGTTTCTGCCCTGCCCCCTAGTAGTGTTCCCAAACGGGTCATTTCAGCGAGCCCTCGTGTGATAAGTGCAGCTGTGGCATTGTCCCCCAGACCTAGGCCGGAGAGTATGCCGGCAGCGATGGCAAAGACGTTTTTGAGCGCGCCTCCTAGCTCTACACCTGCGATGTCATCGCTAGTGTAGGTGCGGAAGGATGGGGCGGTGAATGCTTGTTGCAGATAGCTGGTGAGGTCTTTATCTGGGGTCGCTACTACGGCGCAGGTGGCCATTTCCCGAGCTACTTCTTCGGCATGATTTGGGCCAGAGAGTGCTGCGATGGGGTTTTTGGGAAATGCTTCTTGGAGTATTTGGCTCATCCGTTTTCCACTGACGCGTTCAATCCCTTTTGAGCAGGAGACGATTGGTGTGGTTTCTGGTATTGGTAGAGCAGAGAGTGCTTGGGCGCTGGCTCTCATGACGGAGGTGGGGATGACGAGGAGGATGAGATCGGCATCGATCGTTTCTGTGGATTGGGTCGATCCACAGATGGTGTCTGCGAGGGTGATACCGGGAAGGTATTTTGAGTTGGTATGCTGCTGGGAGATTTCCTGTGCTATTTCTGGGGATCTGGCTACGATGGTGACTTGGCTGTAATGGTGTGCCAGAACGGAGGCGAGGCCTGTGCCCCATGATCCTGAGCCGAGGATGACGGCTTTGTGAAAGGAGCGTGATTTCATTTTGTTGGCGAATTCGTTTTTTTCTCGAATCGGTGTTCGGTCCCGTTCATTAGATTTTTGATATTGGAGCGGTGCTTCCAAGTAGCCAATACGGCGATGATGATGGAAAATAGGAAGAGAGGTTTGTTCCAAGTACCATTTGCTAGTTTTCCGTGATAGTAAGACCCATAGATTGTGAGGAAGGGAAGGGCTAAGGATGCTCCAATGCTGGCGATGGATACGTAGCGCGTGAGGAAAAAGAGCGCGACCCAGATGAAAAAGAGAATGACGACAGCTGCGGGCATTAATCCTATGAGTACGCCAGCAGATGTTGCGATCCCTTTCCCTCCTTTAAACCCTACCCATGGTGAGTAGTTATGCCCTAAGATGGCGCAGAGACCTGTGAAGACTTGTAGAGATTGTACTTTTAGCTGGTCTGTAGAGGGGAGTGATTCACTGAGGTCTATAAGGAAGGGAATCGACATTTGGTGAATGTCGTCCCCATAGCGAATGAGGCTGACACCTACGATTGTAGGGATGAGCCCTTTAAGGAGGTCTAGGAATAAGCAGCAAATTCCGTATTGTTTACCAACGATACGGAGTACATTGGTGGCGCCGATATTTCCGGAGCCATGCTTTCTGATGTCGATTCCTTTGGTCTTTGCTATGAGTAGGCCAAAGGGAATGGACCCGAGGAGAAAGGCGAAAATTGGAGGAAACCAAATGGGCATAATGAAGTGGTTTGAAATAGGTGAATGTTAAGAGACGCTATTCTTTGACAGGGTAGCGCTGATCTAGGATTTTTGTCCATTGGTCAATATTCTCTTTCTGTGCTTTGAATAGAGCTTCTGGAGAATCTAGGATGGTGATAGATTTGATTTGATCTCCTTTGCCATCACCTCTCCAGCCTGGGCGTGAGATTTTCCCTACGAGATTGTCTATGATTTCTTGGCCTGATGTGACTTCACCAAAAATGGTGTAGCCTCTGTTTAAGTGGGCTGCGGGATCATAGGTGATAAAAAACTGACAACCGTTGGTGTCTGGTCCTCGGTTCGCCATGGCGAGTAGGCCTTTTTTATCGAAGGTGAGTGATGGATGATTTTCATTTTTAAAGGTATAGCCAGGTTCGCCTGTGCCTGTGCTGAGTGGGCAGCCTCCCTGTGCCATAAAGCCTGGGATGACTCTGTGGAAATGGTTCCCGTCATAGAAGCCCCGTGTCGCTAGATTGAGAAAGTTGGCGCAGGCTATGGGTGCTTTTGAGGCAAATAAAGTGATGTCGACAGGGCCTTTTTCCAGTTGTAACTGAACTTTAATGTCAGAAATTTCCGGAGAATTAGGAGTTTCTTTTGGAGTTTCAGTTTGGCTTAACGCTGTCAAAGTCAGTGTTAAAGCGAGTAAGACGTTGTATAGAGATTTCATGGATAGGAACATAACTGAGCTTGCTCTAGATGCAAGTTGAATGACTTGCCGTGCCGTGGTGGGGTGAACTCGCTCTGTGAGGTATTGGCAGGTGTGTGAAATTTACATTTTACCTTGCGGAGGTTTCATGGGTTAACTATTAAGATGCTAATGCTCATTATGGTAAATGGAGCTATTGTGAGATTTAAGATGAGATTACTATGAATAAATCAGACCCGAAGGCCTATTTTAAGGCGACTGTGAAATTAGTTTTAGTCCTGCTTTCTATCTGGTTCTTTGTTAGTTATGGGTGTGGGATTCTTTGGAGGGATTGGTTAGATGAACATATGTTTCGCATTGGCGAGGCTCGGTTTGGATTTTGGATGGCTCAGCAAGGGTCTATTTTGAGTTTTGTTCTACTACTAGTTGTCTATCGATATTCAATGAATCGGTTAGATGCTTATTATGGATTTGAAGATGTAGAAGAGGGTTAGATTATGTCTCAGGGTAGTTGGAATTACATATTTGTGGGGCTTTCGTTTGTTCTTTATATAGGAATAGCGGTGAGATCTAGGGCTAAGTCTACCGCGGAGTTTTATACGGCTGGAGGAGGGGTTTCTTCTTTTGCTAATGGGATGGCTACTGCTGCAGATTGGATGTCTGCTGCGACGTTTATTTCAATGGCGGGGCTAATTTCAATTAAGGGGTATGATGGTTCTGCCTATTTGATGGGGTGGACTGGTGGCTTTGTTTTGTTGACTATGTTGATGGTGCCGTATTTGAGGAAGTTTGGGAAATCTACGGTGCCAGATTTTATTGGAGATCGGTTTTATTCCCGTACCGCACGTATCGTCGCTGTTGTTTGTGCTATTTTTATATGTATGACCTATATTATGGGGCAAATGAGGGGTGTCGGGGTTGTGTTTTCCCAGTTGTTTAGTTTTTTAGATATTACAGGTGGGGTTTTAGTGGGTGGTGCGATTGTGTTTTTCTATGCTGGGCTGGGGGGGATGCGGGGGATTACCTATACTCAAGTCGCTCAATATTGTGTGATGGCCTTTGCTTATACCTTGCCTGCTGTGTTTATCTCGATGGCTTTAACTGGGAATGTGATACCTCAATTGGGCTTGATTGGCTCTACTGTGGCTGAAAACGGGGAGCAGGCTGTGCCGTTTCTTGAAAAGGTTGATCGTATGAATGAGGAGCTGGGGTTCTCAAAATATACAGATGGTTCTTTTTCTAAGTTGAATATGTTTTGTCTGACGGCTGTATTGATGGCAGGGACTGCAGGATTACCGCACGTGATTGTTCGGTTTTTCACGGTGAAGGATGTGAAGGCCGTTCGTTCTTCGGCATGTTGGACGTTAGTATTCATTGCGGTTATTTATCTCACAGCTCCTACGATTGGCTCTTTTGCGAGAGTAAATTTGATCGAGAGTTTACATAATACGAGGTATGAGACTGCTCCACAGTGGTTTAAGGATTTCGAGGAGAGTAAGCAGATGGCGTGGGTGGATAAAAATGCTGATGGGCGGATCCAATATTTTGGCCCCAAGAAATCTGAGGAGGGTCTCTCTGGCTTGGTGTTTCAAGGAAAGCCTAGTTTTTTGGAAGGAGAGGAGAGGGGGGCTTCAGGTGAGCGCTTGTACAGCAATGAGGTGGCGGCAGGGAGTAATGAGCTCTATTTCGGCAACGATATTATGGTGATGGCGAATCCTCATATGGGGGGGCTGCCTCAGTGGGTGATCGCTCTATTAATGGCTGGTTGTATTGCTGCGGCATTATCGACTGCGGCAGGATTACTGTTAGTACTGTCTACTTCGATTTCTCACGATTTATTAAAGAAAATTTTGAAGCCGGATTTGACGGATAAACAGGAAGTTTCGGCTGCTCGGATAGCTTCCTTTTCTTCTTTAGTGGTGGCTGTGTACTTTGGCATCCATCCCCCTTCCGAGTTTATTGCTAAGACGGTGGCGTTTGCGTTTGGTCTAGCGGCATCTTCTTTTTTCCCGACTTTGTTGCTGGGGATTTTTGTGAAAAAAATGAATGGTGCGGGAGCGATATCTGGTATGGTGGCGGGGATGACGTTTACCTTTAGTTATATCGTGTACTTCCAGTTTTTGGGCGGGACTCAGGAGCAATATTTATTCGGAATTACTCCTGAAGGAATAGGGGTGTTAGGAGGGATTCTAAACTTCTCTATTGCCTTTATTGTTAGTGCGTTTACTCCAGATCCACCTGATGATGTACAAGAGATGGTGGAGAGGATTCGTTTACCCAATGGTGCTGGTGATGCGACTCATCACTAATCTCTCAATGTGAAGCAAAGATAGAGGAGGAGTGCTGGAAGGTGGCCCTTTTCGGAAGGTGGCCCTGTTCCCTCATGAAATGGCCTTCCTTTATAGAAGGGATAAGAAGGAGGGCAGAGCTGGTCCAGTTAGTTCCCGAGTTTACTTTGATTGCTCTAGCATGCGGAGGAGCGGAAGCTCCGCGCGTTGCCGGATATCCTCTGTCATTTCCACAGTAGGTTGGAGCGTTTCAAGGCAATCCCGCAGTTTTTCTAGAGTGTTCATCTTCATATAGACACAGTCATTACAGGCACATTTGTCTGTTGGGCCTGGGATGAGATTTTTCTCTGGTGCTTCTTTTTGTAAGCGGTGGAGCATGCCTGATTCTGTGACGACGATGATGTTGTCTACCGGTGCTTCCTTACAGTAAGTTACCATTTTTTCTGTAGAGCAGACTTCATCTGCTAGTAGGCGAACGGCTGTGGTGCACTCTGGGTGGGCGACGACGAGGGCGTCTGGATATTCATTTTTGATCTTCTGAATAGAATTTTGTGTGAATTCGACATGGACATAGCAGGCCCCTTTCCAGAGGTCCATTTTCCGGCCGGTTTGTTCCATGACCCAAGCTCCTAAGTTAGCGTCTGGTACAAAGAGGATGGGGCGGTCTGCGGGGGCTTGGTTTACGATTTTGACGGCGTTGCCTGATGTACAGATGACATCGCAGAGTGCTTTTACTCCTGCAGAGCAGTTTATGTAGGCGATGACGTAGTAGTTTTTCTCTTCGTTGGCTTTAAGGTAAGCTTCGAGGTCTTCTGCTGGGCAGGCTTGTTCGAGAGAGCACCCCGCATCTGCGTCTGGTAAAATGACGGTTTTGCTTGGGTTTACGATTTTTGCTGTTTCTGCCATGAAGTGGACGCCGCAGAAGCAGATGACATTGGCATCTGCTTCTTGAGCTCGGTACGCTAGCCCGAGGGAGTCTCCTACGTAATCGGCGATGTCTTGAATTTCACCGACTTGGTAATTATGAGCTAAGATTACAGCATTTTTTTCCTTCTTAAGGCGAAGGATCTCTTCTTTGAGGTCAATAGAGATGGCAGACATGGAAGTAGAGTAACAGTAAGTGTTATTTTGCCAATTGTTTTTCAATGGAGAAGGGGAGGAATAGTATTTGTGGGGAATGAGGTTGATCTATCTGAAGTGTTTCTTTGGCCTATAAAAAACCCTCACTACGGTTGGACGTAGTGAGGGCTTAAGGTTGAGACGATTGGAATGTTTTTAAGATTCTGCGTCTGTGAATGTTACTTCTTCCGCTTTGGCTGAATCTGAGCTGTCGGGCTTAGTTTCGTTATCGGAATGTTTTTTCCTAGGTGATCGTTCGTTGTTAGCTTGGCGTTCTTTCGCACCATTGACGACGAGGTTTCGGCCCATGAAGGTTTGGTTGTGAAGGACTTCAACAGCGCGTTTTGCATCATCGACGTTGTACATTTCGACGAAACCATATCCTTTGGAGCGGTGTGTGGCTCGGTTGTAGATGATTTCTACTTTTTTAACGTTCCCGATACCTTTGAAGAGGTCTTCTATTTCGTATTCCGTAGCTTCGAAGGAGAGATTTCCTAAGTAGAGGCGGCTATTGGTGACGGCAGGGCGTTCATTGGATGAAGCTTTGGCTGGCTTGCTTTTTGCATTGCGGGTGTTTGACTTAGGGCTGGGTTTGTCTGTTCCTGGTGCATTTTCATGCGGTGTGCCCGGTTTGCGGTTGGCGCGCCGTTTGGCGTTTTGCTTCGCGCGTTCTTTTTCTTCGTCAAGGACTCCAAAGAATTTTTTGACTTTGAGCCAGAATGTCATTTCTAGCGGTGCTGGCTTCTTAGGGCCACGGCGTCCATTTTGGTTTCGATTGCGGGAGTTGTTTCCATTGCGATTTCCTCCGTTCTGGGTATTGCGATTGCGGTTGTTGCTGCGACGGCGTCTTGGTTGGCCGGAGCTGTGTTTATTACTTTGTTCAGACATTGTTTTGTCTCTTGGTGTTTCGTGAGACACGGCTGTAGGACTACCGAAATAAGAAGGCCGTGGTATCTTTTTGGGGGATACCAAATTGGCGGCCTGCCGTGTTTTTTATCTGGGTAGGCTCTGAACTTCCCCTAAAGTGCGGAATGTTCCAGAGACTTAATCGGGGTGGAAGCTGCCTTGAGTCTGTTTGTTTAGCAAGGCATTTGATCGAATAGCGAAATTTCTGAGTTGCGAGTTTGGAGATGAGCGCTAGATTTGTGTTCCTCTATGATGACTATGACCCTCAGACGATATTCAGTTTTGGTATGTATGTGCCTATTTGTTCAGATGGGTTTGATTTCTTTTTCTTTTGCTCAAAGTTATATTGTCGCAGATACTCATACTGGGCGTGTTTTTTTAGCGCAAGACACTGAGCGTAAGAGGTCTATATCGGATCTTGTGAAGGTGGCTTCGGCGATGGTTGTGTTGGATTGGGCCCGTGTGGCTAAGGAGGATTTAAATCAATTGGTGACGGTGAATGTGCCTTCGGTTTCATTTGGAGGAGGTAATCCGATGGGCCTTCAGGTGGGGGATAGGCTTAGTATGCGGGATGCAATTTATTCTGGGTTGCTGGGTTCAGATCATGTAGCTATTCACGCTTTAGCCTCTCATGTGGGGGGGAAGATGTTAAAGCACCGCCAAAGAGCAGGTGACCCTGTCGGTGAATTTATGCATGAACTTGGGCAACTTACTCGGGCGTTGGTGTTGAAAAAAACAAAATTTGGAAATCCACATGGATTGGATTTACCGAAGGAGTATAGTTATTCGACGGCTTCTGATATGGCTGTATTGAGCGTTTATGCGATGAGGGATGCCGGCTTTGCTTATTACGTGAAGCAAAAGAGTAGAACGTTGAGTGTCTTCCGCCAATCGGGGAAGAAAGAGACATTTACGGTAAAGTCTACCAATCAGCTGTTAGGCAAGAAGGGGGTGATAGGGGGGAAAACGGGATTTAGTTCTTCGGCGGGCCAGTGCTTGATGGTCGCTACGGAGAGGCCTTCGATTGTCAAAAAATATGGGAATGGGGGGAGTAGTGTGATTCCGAGAAGGTTAGTTTCTGTCCTCTTAAATAGTGGTGATCGTTTTGCGGAGATGAATGTGTTACTTTCTCAGGGTGTGACGGCTTATGATCAATGGGCGGGGCAGGGGTACCCCAGTTCATCGTCTCGTAAAGAGTATCTTGTTCTCCCTCAGCGTACCCGTTAAGAAGGGGTGTTTATTGTATCCAATACAAGCTTAGCAATAGTTTCCGCGCCTGTCGGGTTCCTATGAGCTTCTAGTGAGCGTTTCATCGTGCGCCATTCTTGGGCATTGTTATCGAGCAACCGATTGAGAGCTGTGGTGATATCTCTGGAGCTTTCTGTGAGTTCTCCTCCATGGAATAGCTTTAGTAGATTAAGGTTTCCTTCTTCCTGACCTGGGACTAGGTGGTGGACTAACATCGGGCAACTTGCTGCGATGGCTTCGTGGACGGTGGCTCCTCCTGCTTTGCCGATGGCGATGTGGTGGGAATTGATGAGTTCTGGGACTTTCTTTGTCCAGCCAATGATGTTAACTTGTTCAGGGTAGGCTTGTTGGACTTCTTTGACGCGGCTATATAGTTTTCTAAAGTTGCGCCCAAGAACGATTGTGAGTTTTAAGTTGGTGTGTTTTGAGTTGAAGATGGCGCGGGCTGTTCTGCGAACAAAAGGTTTTTTAGAAGTGGGGAAGTAGAGGACTTTAAAGGGGGTGCAGGGGTCGTCTGAGCGAATAGGTTGTAGGTTTTGAAAGTTAGGGTGTACGGCAAAGCCTGTCTCAATCACTTTTTCCGTAGGGAGGCCTTGATGTAGAAGGTCTTGCTTTGTATGTTGATCAGTTACGAACCAATAGTCTGTGGGAGCGTTGATCCATGCTGCATTAATGGCTATGGAGTCGGTAATCACTGTGAACACTGGGACTCGGGGGTGCCCTTGTTGGAAGTGCCTTTCGATAAAGTAAGGATATAAGGGGTAAGTGCTAATGATGGCATCGGGGGAGAAGTCTTTGATTTCTTGAGAAAGCCGTTCTTCTGGAGGTCTCATGAAGGGGAGCTGCTGTTTCGAGAAGTCCTGTTTATCCGTGGAGCAGTAGACTTTGTGCCATAATTTGGGGAAATGGGTGGTCATGCCTCGATAGCTATTCTGGAGAAATCTATTTAGCACGGGGGCTGCCATATGGCATGGGTCTATGACCTTAACTGAGGCATTGCGTTCAAAGGTCGCTAACAGATTTCTGGCTGCGCTATTGTGTCCATCGCCAAAGCCTGCGGTGGTGATAAGAATACGATGTCTAGGAGTGTGGCTCACTGAACTAGAATCTAGAGCCTTTCAGAGGTTGCGTCTACCGTGTTTTTATGAGAATGTTTATTCGTTCTAATATGAGAAAGCGTACGAATACTCGAAAAGAAGAGTTGAAAATCATTGAAGAAGAGAAGTCTTCTAAAACACTCGAGTCTGATTTGAAGGAAAAAGAAGCGCTTCCTGCTTCAGGGCAAAAATTCGGGAAGATGCGCTCGGATGATTCCAAAGCGGTTGTGATAGCGAGGGAGGATCTGGAAGTAAGAGAGTTTGAAGATACTTGGGAGGGGGGTGAGCAAGAAAAAGAGAGCTCTCGAGGCTTACTGGTAGGTCTATTGTTAGCTGTTACGGTATTAGTTGGAGGGCTTGTTGCTTGGACTGTGTTCTTTTTTCCAGATGGACAGGGAGAAGCCGAACAAGAGAAGATGAAACTGGTGCAAGCCAAAAGAGAGCAGGGAGAGCTGGTAGATTATTCTGCCCAAGCGGTTATTCAGATTAAAGACCAAGTGAGATTGTTTTTTTCTGCAGAATCAGTTCAAGATCTTAAACAGTTTGTTGATATGCCAGAGCGGGTGTCACCATTGATAGATCAATATTATAAAGAGTTTCCCTGGGAATCTCAGAGTGTAGAGGTGGTCAGCCTACAGCCAATTACATTGAGCCTGACTCCTTATTGGATGGTGCAATATAAGGGGATGAGCGATGGGCTAGTGATCGTAACAGAGGGAAAAGATGGCTATAAAGTCGATTGGGAATCTTATGCGTGCTATAATCCTGTGACTTTAGAAGAGCTGATAGAGACAGGGGCATCTGTAAATACACCTCTCCGAGTGTATGCTAAAGCGGACGATTATTATAGTTATCAATTTGATGAGAGGACGTATCAATGTCTTCGGCTAACAACCCGAGACGAGGAAACCCATCTCTGGGCTTATATTGAGCGAACTTCTAGAGAATATATTGAATTTTATCGAGCTGTAGCAGATGATCCTGCGTTGTTTTCTGAACGAGGGAGGCCTGTGATGTTGAAAATTAGCCGTCCAGAGGAGGATACTCGGGCTAATTGCTTCATTATTGACGATTTTGTGTCATCAGATTGGCTTCATTCAGAAAGAAAGTTAGTAGGTTATTAAGCCTAGCGCATTTCGGGTGGAAGTTGCTCGATGAGCTTTTTAATGTGATCGGCCTGATGGCGATTTGCGACGAGGAGAGCGTCATCTGTTTGGACGATGATCAGGTCGTTGACTCCTAAGAGGGCGACTCTGGTGTCTTGCTTTTTGGTGAAGATAATATTGCGTTCACTGCCGATTGTGGTGATGGGTGTGTTTGTTTGGTTATCGTCGGCGACAGATTGAAGGTATTTCGAGACAGATATCCAAGATCCTACATCATCCCAATCAAAGGTAGCTTCTATATTTAATACTTGGGTGGCTTTTTCCATGAGGGCGTAATCGATGGAAATGGAAGTGAGGCTGGAAAACTTATCATGGATTGTAGTCATGATATCCTCGGAATGTAGTAGCTCAGAGACAAAATTGGCAAGTTCAGGAGAGTAGCGTGCGAGTTCTTTAATGACGGTGGGGATGCTCCAGATAAACATTCCTGCATTCCAGGCAAAATTGCCAAGTTCCAAGAAAGACTCTGCTAGTTCTGCATTAGGTTTTTCCCGGAAACGTACGACTTCAAATGGTTGATTGTTTAAGGAATTGTTTTCGAATGAGCATGGTTGGCCTCTTTCAATATAACCAAAGGAAGGGCATGCCCAAGTCGGCTTGATGCCGACGGTCACCAGAGCGTCACTTGTTTGTGCGACTAAGACAGCATCGGACATTACCTCGTGGTAGGAGTTAATATCTTGGATGAGCTGGTCTGCAGGTAAGACCATCATAGTAGCCTCAGGGTTACGAGCTGCAATCACACCGACGCCGAGTGCGACAGCTGGAGCTGTGTCTCTCTTCGCTGGTTCTGCAATAATATTGTGATGAGGTATTTCGTGTGCGACGTCGCGAACTCCTTTTTCTTGAATACTATTGGTGAGGATAATGATGTTCTCTTTTGGTACTAAACCTGTGAGCCTATCTATGGTAAGTCGTAGTAGAGTATCTTTTCCAAAAAGGTTAAGAAGTTGTTTCGGGTGAGAATTTCTGGAAAGCGGCCAAAATCGAGTGCCACTTCCACCAGCTAAAATTAAAGCATAAGTGTCTGCCATGAAAATAAGCATAATGGAGGAGTCTATGAAAGGAAGGAATAAAAAGTAGAGGATTTGACTTTTTATTTTGCTACTAGTCCATAGACTCCTAGATATGGATTATGGAAATTCCTCACAACCGAATAATTGGCTCGAAAAAAGCAGTTCTGTAGCACCTGGATTAATTGGAGCTGCTGCTGGAATGGTGTTAGGCGATATGATGCATAGGAGTGCTCGTCGTCCCATTGCATTTTCTTTATTTTGCTTAGGGGTGGCAGCTATTGCGCCTAGCGTTGTCGATGTTGTGAAAGAGAAAGTTTCAGGGCCTCAGACAAAGAGAGGCAGTAAGAGGACCTTAGAAGGTATTCGTAGTGCTGGAGCGGTTGAAGGCTTGGATTATCCTGATGAGGAGCTTTTGGAGCAGAGTGTTTAGTTAGGTCGGGCGGTCATGACCTTGACAGAGCTTGTTGGGGAGACGAAAGCCGTTGACCTGAATTTAAACCTTAGTCTATAAGTATCTATTATGATAAAACGATCTCTCTTTTCTACCACTGTGGCTTCGTTCTTGCTCGTTGGTTGTGGTTCTGGAGGCTTCCCTAATTTAGGGGAGTTAGGAGCTCCTCTGGAAGGTAGTTTCAACCCTCTAGATCCTCCTGGTAGGAGAAAGAAAGCGATTGCACTTGCGGAAGAAAGTTCTCTTTATGAAGAGGGGGCACTACTGGAGACAGTTCATCCGAGTTCCCCCTTATTTCACAATGTGCCAAAAGGGAATGATCAGCCTTTTGCTGTGCTGACCCAAGGCCAGGTGTTGAAGGTTTTAGGGAGTGAAGGTTTATATGTTAGAGTACAGACGGAGAATGGGCAATTAGGCTTTATCCCCGATGCTATGGTAGCCCCCCAATCTTTATTGGTTTCTGAAGAAGTGGGTGAGCTTATTCCAGAAGATTTGACGTTGAATCCTGATGGAGTTCCCACTGTCGCTCCTGACCCGGAAATTCCATCAATTGAACCTCCTTTGATTATCGATCCTTCTGCTGGCAATTATGTGGCTCCTATTCCAGAAGTCCCAGATATTCCAGAAAGCCCATCCTCTCCATCCACTCCATTTATTCCTCCTGAGCCAGAGTTACCTTCGATTGAATAGTGCTTAAGTCTGGATGAAGGAATCGATGATGTTTTCGAAATAAAGGACTCCCATGCTTAGATCTTCTATGTTGATGAATTCATCTTTTGTGTGAGCTTGGTTGATGGAGCCTGGGCCAATACAAATAGATGGGATGCCTGCCGCATTGAGATGGGCTGCATCAGAGAGCCACGGTGCGCCTACGAGAGCAGTGCTTGGGTTGGCTGCGAGTAAGTGCTGGAGTATAGAGTGATTCCTGGCGACCTCCATAGGTGGGTTTGTATGAGAATTTGTGATTGTCAGTGGTAGCTTGGCCTCAGAGAGAAACGCGTTCATCATTGTGAGGGCCCCACCCTGTTCCTGAAGATCGGGG
Source organism: uncultured Verrucomicrobiales bacterium (assembly GCA_964561965.1). GTDB lineage: Bacteria > Verrucomicrobiota > Verrucomicrobiia > Verrucomicrobiales > Akkermansiaceae > Rubritalea. The sequence continues at coordinate 20,526 of CAZLQY010000017.1, read as the reverse complement.
GTGAAGCGTATATCTATTTCGGCTTCGGCTTTGTCTGGTACGATGTTCGGTTTCGAACCACCTCTGATCACACCTACATTGAGGGTGCTATGTCCGAGGACGGGATGGGTGAAGGTCGCTAACCGGTTCGATAACTTTCGATTGATGACATCTAGGGCGCGTGCTAGGCACATGATGGCATTTTCTCCGCGTTCTGGCTGAGAAGAATGAGCGGCTATACCGCTAGCCTCTACGGTCAACCAAGCAGAGCCTTTTGTGGTATAGACAATATCGAGTGAAGTTGGTTCTCCTGCGATCCCGAATTCATATTGATCCGCGTACTTTTTGCCAAAGTCCTTCGATCCCCATTGACTGGATTCTTCTGCCATGAATGCGACGAAGTCTATGGCAACGGGTAATGAGGATAGAATCTCTTTCCGGGTCGTGAGTGCTGTGATCATTGCAGCCATCGGGCCCTTGGTATCAGATGCTCCACGTCCCCAGATTTTACCGTCGTGGATATTTCCTCCAAAAGGATCAATCGTCATGCCCTCGACACTTACTGTATCAAGGTGAGGCCCTAAGAAAATTCTGGGCCTATCATCACTGCCTGGGCTACGGCAAATAAGGTTAGGCCGCCCCGGGAGGACTTCATCTAGATGACATGTGAAGCCTATATCTACCATGTGGTTGTGTAACCACTTGGCCAGATTGAGTTCTCCCGCGTGATCTGTGTTTGGGTTAGAATCGGGGTTAACACTGGGTATTTGAATGAGATTTTGAAGAAGCTCGTTGACCATGCATGCTAGTTTAAAGGCGATGGAAAGAATGTCGACCTTCCTCGGGAATAATTCTGTAGTGGATTTTCTCTCACGAAGAGATATAAAACAATGAATATGAAGGTAGAGTCATCGGTGAAAGATCGGTACGCAGAAGCTGCGGCAGTGCAGGAAGCAGCTTTGTGCTGCCCAGTAGATTATGATCCTCAGTTTTTGAAGGTTATCCCTCAAGAAGTTATAGAGAAAGACTATGGCTGTGGGGATCCATCAAAATGGGTTCAAGAAGGAGATACTGTATTAGATTTAGGAAGTGGAACTGGGAAGATTTGTTTCATTGCCTCTCAGGTTGTTGGAGAGAAGGGCAAGGTGATCGGGGTTGATATGACCGACGATATGCTGGAAGTTGCTGAAAGAAATGCCCCTATTGTTGCTCAAGCGGTTGGCTATAGTAATGTGGAATTCCGTAAAGGCAGGATTCAGGACTTGGGCCTAGATTTGAATTTGTTGGAAGACCGTTTGAAGGAACAGCCTGTTGCGAAGGTGAACGATTGGATGGCATTGGATGATGCTGTCACGTCTTTGAAACAAGAAAGCCCCTTAGTGGAAGATGGCAGCGTGGATGTTGTGGTTTCAAATTGTGTGCTGAATTTAGTAGATTCTGCGATGAAACCTCAAATGTTCGCTGAAATTTATCGTGTTCTTAAGAAGGGCGGGCGAGCTGTTATTTCTGATATCGTCGCCGATGAAGAGGTTCCTGAGCATTTGCAGAATAATGCGCATCTTTGGAGTGGGTGTATCTCAGGTGCAATGACAGAGCAGGATTTTTTAAAGGCTTTTGAAGATGCAGGTTTCTATGGTGTAGAGTATGTGAAATTTGAGTCAGAGCCTTGGCAAACGGTGGAGGGTATAGAATTCCGAAGTGTCACAGTTCGTGCATGGAAAGGAAAAGAAGGCGAGTGTTTAGAGAGAAATCAAGCTGTGATTTATAAGGGGCCATTTAAGAAGGTTCTTGATGATGATGGGCATGCCATGGAGCGCGGTAAGCGATACGCTGTGTGTGAAAAAACATATGATATCTATGGGAAACCTCCATATTCAGATTATTTTGAGAGAGTCGACCCTTTAACTGAAATTCCAGTAGAAGAAGCAAAAAGTTACCTTTGCCAAGGAGCGAAGGAGAGGTCTCCAAGAGAGACGAAAGGTCAGGAGTATAATTTGACCTCAGAAGAATCTTCTTGTGTTGATAGCGCGAATTGTTGTTAACTAGCTGACAATTAGCTTGGAAGGTATACGAGTCAGTCTCTGTGGAGACTGACTCGTTTGGTTTTAGAGGACTCCTTTGTGATGGAAGTTTTGGATTAGAAGAGCTCAGGGCCAAAGAAATGCTCTTCTTCTGTATTAGGTTTTTGAGGTGTTTTGGCAGTCGGAGGTGAGGAAGCATGAAGCGATGTTGCCTCTGGGGGGTCGGTTTGATCCACAGGGATGATTTGGGAATCAGTTTCTGCTGAGCCCGCGATATGAGTTTGCGGCTGCTCGGAATCGTTACAGTAGTGCTCTAGAGGTTGAATGAGATTAGCGGGAAGGGGGAACTGGCGCTCAATAATCTTAGGGGCTAGTTCTTTGCCTGTTTTGTAGCCTTGCTGAAACATTTCATACTTTGCATCGAGATTGTCAATATGATGAAGTGCATGGGCTTCTGGTGTGCGAGGTAGAGTAGGGGAGCCGAATTCGTGAGTTCCGTGATGACTGGCAATTAAGTGTAATAGGTGAAGGCGAACATCTTCATTAGTAGGGATATAATGACTCCAAGAGTTTGCTTGCTCTGAATTCATGAGTTTTAGCCATAAATTGTTCGTTAGTTCGATACCTAGAGGAATGTGCCCTAGCATTTCACCATGAAGGTGGTAGGCCTGTGTAAATCCAGTCTCAGGATAACTATTTTCCCATAGTTTCCCGCAATCATGGAATAGTACTCCTGCTGTGAGGAGGTCTCGGTTTAATGCAGTGTAAACAGTGCAGATAGCATGGGCGCTTCTCATCATCTGGGCAACATGCTCAACAATCCCTCCTCGCCGAGCATGGTGATTGCGCCTTGCCGCAGCTGTACGTTTGAATTTCTCGTCGAACTCTTCGATAAAAAGAAGGCAAAGGCCCTTTAATCGAGGGTCTTTGATGCCATGGGTCATCGAGAGGATATCAGTCCAATCCTGCCCTTGTTGGAGAGCTGTTTGTTCGTCTCCTGTTAAGAAAAGAGAGATCTCTTTATGATTGAGTTCTCGGAAATGCCAACGAAGCCCTTCGACTCCATATTGATTTTGCGTCCAATCTCCGCTTAGGCGAAGGAATGCATGCTCAGGGAGGGTGTCAACTGCTGTAAACTGAGGTAGGTTCTCCCATAGTTTGAGTATAAGCTGTGCTCCTGCATCGGCGAGAATTAGTTCTTTATATGGTTTTCCGCCCTTGGTCGTTTTTGTGATAATTTGTTGTACCTGAGTATCTAATTCACAGGTGAACGGTTTCTCATTAGCTTCAGCTTTTAGCTGAGAGATGGTCAATTTCTTCACAGGCTAGATTCTACTCGCCCATTGTCATAGGTCAATGAATGAGGCTAGTTTTTCCGTTCTAGAAAGTGCTTAGGTACTGGGGGGTGCCAAAAATCAGAATTCTAAATGAAAGTTTTTGAATGAAGAATCGCTTCTTTGAGAAGCTTTGCAGGCCATTGGCCAGGCGCAGTAGGCTCGTTGCCTAGATATCCGTAGTTGAGGACGGAGCCCAGTTGCGCTAGCAGTACGCGGGAGACAGGGGCGAGATCTCCCATTCCCATAAGGGCGACAGGTGTTTGGAAGCAGTCTTGCATGAGGTGAGCCATGGAGTGCAAGTCTGTCAGTGATTGATGAAAGACTGCGAATTTGGCAATATCTGCTCCTCGATGATGTGCTAGGTCTATTTGTTCCCGGATGTGACTAGGGGCGGGAGTACGTTGAAAATCATGTGCTGACAAGATGAGCTGTAGACCATCAGATTTTAGAAGTTCGATGACTTCGCTCATCTCTGTAGTGGATGCTATTTCCGTGTCAAATAAGCTAGCGTGTTTTGAAAACCTTTGATAGAGAGAAGCTCTTTGATAAGAAGTTAAATTGTGCATGCCTCCCTCTGATGGGCATCTGGCCGTAATGAGCACAGGTAATTCTTCAGCAACGAGTTGAATGGCGGACTTTACTGCTTGGGCGGACTCCTTGGCTAAGGCATCAAGTCTAAATTCAACGATGTCGCAGTATTCTTGGACTTTGTTGCTGGGGGGGAGTTGATCGAGAGCATGGATGGAGCCCACAATCTGGGGTCGAGAATAGGAACCTAATACCGAATGTGTGGTGCTCATAAGGGCTATAAAGTGCAAGGATTCGCCATACTTTGTCAATGAAGCTGAGTAATTAAATCAAAAAAATGTGCATGGAGGTTTGACAGAGGGGGGGCGTTATAGGTTAAAACTATCTTAACTTATGTGAAGCACCACGCTTCACAACTGACATTTTACCTATCCTAGTCTGCATGAGCGATAACGATAACAATATTCCAAAAACACAACCACTTAAGACACAGCCTCTTAAGAAGACGTCAGCAGTCCCTTTACGCAAAGAGACTGTGCGAGTGACACTTAAGGCGACTCCAGGTGGAGTGAAGGATGGGCCACCAATGCCTAGTGCTGCTCCCGCTCCAGCCCCGCCAACTAGTCCTGCTCCTGCTCCTGCTCCTGCTCCTAGTGCTTCCCCTATGGCTCCGCCAAGTTCAGATGCACCAGCTTTTCCCGATGGTAGTGAAAAATCGAAGGATGTGGATCTTCCTGATGTGACTACTGCCGTTCCTCTTAAAGCGGAGACGATGCGTGTTACACTTAAGGCGGAGAACAAAACGCCTCCTACTGATTCTCTTGGCGCTCCTCCAACCGGGCCTAAACTTGCCGCGACAGCTCCTACTATCCCTTTGAGTGGTGGTTCAGCTTCTCCAGCAACAGTTCCATTGGCGACGCAGCCGTTAAATAATCAAGGAGGATCTAGTCAGCCTCTGCCTCAGGCTACAGTGCAACTTCAGCAGACTCAGCCATTGACCCAGCCTCTTGGGGCTGCTCAGGCAGGTGCTCAGGCGCCTACTATTCAGACATTTCAGGATGATGACTCTTCTCGAGGTGGGGATAAATTTGCAGGTGGTCTTGCTGTAGCAGCCTTCTTCGCTGCATTGATTGTATTAGGTGTTCAGTTAAACCATATGATTAAATGGGTAGATGATAAAGGGCTCGATCTGGTTGGAGAGCTTTTTAAATAAGCAAAAGGTTATCCCGAATTTTTTTTAAACTTACTTTAGATTCTATATATTATGTTACTTCCGATACTCTTGTTATTCGTTTCTGGCGGTGTTCTCACTTATGCTATAATGATCAATAACATTGATCCGTCTGAATAGATCGCAAAAAAATCATTGAGATATAGTAGATTTTTCACAGTCGTGGCCGTGTTTTCATAGAGCGGCTCTTGACGTTTTTAGAAATAAGTACATATTCAGAGCATGGCATTAGTGTTAAATGAAGAAAATTTTGAATCTGAAGTTCTTAACTCCGATAAACCAGTTCTTGTAGATTTTTGGGCTGAGTGGTGTGGACCTTGTAAGATGATCTCTCCAATGATTGACGAACTTTCCGAGGAAGTAGCGGATACCGTCAAAGTTGGTAAAGTAGAGGTAGATAAGGCTCAGGCCCTCGCCGCCAAGTACGGTGTTCGCTCTATCCCTTGCTTGCTATTTTTCAAGGATGGAGAAGTGAAGGATCAAATTGTTGGAGCAAACGTTTCAAAAGATCAGTTGAAGGACAAACTTGCCGCTTTATAGTCGGAGTCCAATTCTGGTAAAATACATGTAACAAGTCCCTGATTATCGAGTAATCAGGGATTTTTTTTGTCGAATGAAATGGTTTAAGAGAGAGAAATGACTATTCAGTGTGGATTTCCTGAGGAAAAGAACGGGAAAGTGTTGCAATTTCTGAAGACGCTTCCCATGCTTCCGCTATGCATCCTGACGTTGCGAAACTTGTAGAGGCCGGCCGTATTAACCAGGCAGTAGGTGAAAGATTATCCCAAATAGCACCCGGGAATTTTTGTCTTCATAAAAATTGGGGTGCGGGCAAGATTATGGATTGGGATCTTGCTGGAGGTAAGATTGTAATTGATTTTGAAAAAAGTCGCGGACAAGAGATGGGGCTTAAGTTCGCAATTCAAAAGACAGAGGTGCTTGATCCAGAGCATTTCAGCGCCCAGAAGTTACAGGCGATGGATGAACTGGTTCGTCTTTCAACGGATGATCCCGTGGAGTTAGTTCGCCGTACTGTTAGTAGCCACGGGGGGAGTATGAAGCTTGATGCGTTAGAGCGTGAACTTTCTGGTTCCGTTATACCCGAAGATAAATACAAAAAATGGTGGGAGGGCGCAAAGCGCGAGCTCCGTGCCACAAGAGTGGCTGTAGTCCCAACAAAAAGAACAGATCCATTAGTTCTGCGAGATCAAGATTTATCTCCTACAGAATCATTGGTGTTAGATTTTGAAAATGCACGTGACTTTAAATCAAAGTCAAAAGCACTGGAAGCTATCCTTAAAGATGTAGATCAATTTGCTGACAAGCAGGAACAACTTGAGAAATTGGTAGCTGAGATTGAAGTGGATTGCCGTAAGGCTATGAAGCTTAATCTCGGGCAGGCCTTGGATTTTCTTGTTAGTCGAGATGAAATTATTGAAAATGTTGAGTCTATGGAATTGGCTCCTTCTGCGACGAGACTGTCTGATATTATCACGAAGGAGAGTAAACGCCTGGGCTCTGAATTGAGCGGACTTTCTGCTAGTAGGCAGCGGTTTATTTTTGAGGTATTTCCGGAAGCATTTGGTGATGCATGGATAGATGAGCTCTTGGGAATCTTTGATGAAGTAGGTCCACGTGGTCTTGCTGAAATAGCAAAGCTTTTTGGTGAAAGAGAAAAAATCGATAAACTATTAGAATTCTTAAAACATCGTATTGCAGGGCGTACCTTAGGTGCGGACTCGTTACTTTGGGTTTGTCGTGAGCGCAAGAAACTTGCGGAACCGGTATTCAATGGTGAAGTGGGTATTGCTATTTTGAATCTGCTAGAGCGTGATGCGATGGATGATGGGCCTCGTAAGAGCTCACGACTTCAGTCGTATTTCATGGAGGATAAGGAATTGATTTCTGATATGCTCAAAGATGCTGATCCTTCAGACGCCCGTAGCTTCGGCCGCCGTCTTATGCAGGGACAAGTCTTTCCTGAGTTAGACCGCAAGTCATTAATGGCCCGGGTGATTAAGGTCGCGCCGAATACTCAGGACCTAGTGAATGGTGAATCTGAACATAAAGAAGAGACGTTTGTTTCTTCATGGGGAAGTATCGAGCGCTTGAAGGAAGAGCTGAAAGTTCTTTCATTAGAAAAAATCCCTCAAAATAGAGAAGATATTAAAGTAGCAAAATCCTATGGAGACCTTCGTGAGAATTTTGAATATCACGCATCCAAGGATCAGCAGAAAGTTCTAATGCGCCAAAAAGGTGACCTAGAGAAGAAAATTTCAAATACACAAGGAACAGACTTCTCAGGATCTGATACAACATGTGCAAGCATGGGCACGATTGTTACGCTTTCAGGAGCATCAGGGGACAAGAAAGTTACTCTTCTTGGGGCTTGGGATTCTGATGCCGATAATGCGGTACTTTCTTATCTATCAGAATTTGGGCAAGCTTTGACTGGAGCGGTGATTGGTGATGAAGTTACCTACCTTGGGGAGGTGATGAAAGTCGTTGAGATTGAAGCCTATTATCAAGCATAACAATTTCTCAGTGAAGCTATCCGAGATACTTCGCTGATTTAACTTAGGAGAATTTAATAGAACGATTTTTCCTACTATTATTTAAAATCTACACAATAAATTATATATTATGGCATCTACAACAATTGTTGACGTACGCGGACGTGAAATCATTGACTCACGCGGTAACCCTACAGTCGAAGTTGACGTGACTCTTGAAGGCGGAGCTTTCGGGCGCGCCGCAGTACCAAGTGGTGCATCCACTGGTGAGCACGAAGCTTGCGAACTTCGTGATGGAGATAAAGACCGTTACCTTGGTAAAGGTGTGCTCACTGCAGTCGCGAATGTAAACGAGAAGATCAAACCTGCGGTCGTTGGCCAGGATGCGTCTGCTCAAGCTCTGATTGATCAAATAATGATTGATTTGGATGGTACGAAGAATAAGAAAAATCTTGGTGCTAATGCTATTCTTGGAGTTTCTCTTGCTGTTGCTCGTGCGGCAGCAGCGGCAGCAGGCTTGCCGCTTTATCGTTATTTAGGAGGCCCTAATGCTAAGGTGCTTCCAGTGCCAATGATGAACATCATCAATGGGGGCTCACACTCAGATGCACCTATTGCATTCCAAGAATTTATGATTCGCCCAGTGGGTGCTCCTACATTTAGCGAAGCCATTCGCATGGGAGCAGAGATTTTCCATAGCCTTAAGAAAGTGCTTCATGATCGTGGTCTTAGCACAGCTGTAGGTGATGAAGGTGGATTTGCCCCTACATTTGAAGGCACATACGATGCTTTGGATACAGTATCTCTTGCTGTTGAAAAAGCCGGTTACAAGGTAGGTGAAGATATTACGTTTGCTCTAGATTGTGCTTCTTCTGAGTTTTTTGAGAACGGCGTCTATGACTACTCTAAGTTTGAAGGAGAAGGTGCTCAGAAGCTGAATTCTGAAGAGCAAGCTCAATTCCTTGCTGATCTCACAGAAAAGTATCCTATTGATTCTATTGAAGATGGTTGTGATGAAAATGACTGGGACGGATGGAAAGCTCTGACGGACAAAGTAGGTGATAAGGTTCAGCTAGTGGGGGACGATCTATTTGTTACTAATGTGGAGTTCCTTCAAAAAGGAATCGATCTTGGTGTGGCGAATTCTATTCTCATTAAAGTGAATCAAATTGGAACACTCACAGAAACTCTCGACGCTATCGAATTAGGTAAAGTCCATGGATACAATTCTGTGATTTCTCACCGCTCTGGTGAAACAGAGGATAGCACGATAGCGCATATTGCTGTAGCAACAAATGCTGGCCAGATTAAAACAGGCTCCATGAGCCGTTCTGACCGTATTGCTAAATACAATCAGCTTCTCCGCATTGAAGAAGCTCTTGGTGCGAACGCAGTGTTTGCAGGTGGTAAAAAATAATGTTACCCTGCTGAAAATCAAAGAACTCCATGGCTCGCCTAAAGAATCAAAAAGGACTAAAGCGAAAAAATACGGATCACCGCCGAGTGCAAGCGCGTACTCAAAAAATGGCGAATATGAACCGCTTTGCTTTTTTCTGTTTTGTATTGGCGGGTTGTGGAGCTGTTTTTGTTACCGTACTACCTCAAAAGCGTAAACTTGAGATTATGTCTGAGGAATTGATAACGGTGCAGGAGAAAGAAAGAGAAGCGAGAGAGAGAAGAGATTTTCAAACTCGTAAATATCGTGCGATCCAAGAAGGTACTGGTTATAAGGAAACTGAGGCTCGTGATCGGCTCGATTTACATAGAACCGGTGAAACGGTGTTCCGCTTTCCGTCACCGAATTAGAAAGTGTCCCGCTTTCGTAGAACTTAAGACAGATGGCTCGTAGAGAGAAAGATCACGAAGCGCGAGATAATCGCCATGTTAGGGGAAAAGGTGGAGGCGGTTTAGCGAAAGGGGAAGATGTTCTCGATGATATTTTAGCTTCGCAAAAGACTCCGTTATTCGTCATTCTAGATTGTGTTCAGGATCCTCATAACCTTGGGGCGATTTTACGGACTGCAGACGGAGCAGGAGTCCATGCTGTGATTGCTCCTAAGGATAAATCTGTGGGGCTTACGGAAACGGTGCAGCGTGTTGCTGTAGGAGCAGCGGAATCTGTTCCATTTATTCGTGTCACAAACCTTTCGCGGACAATGAAACGCCTGCAAAAAGATGGTCTTTGGCTCATAGGTACCTCCGATGCGGCTACGCAGGGTTTATATCAAACAGATTTTACAGTTCCTTGTGCTATTGTGATGGGGGCAGAAGGTGATGGTATGAGGCGGTTGACAGAAGAAAACTGTGACATTCTAATTACTTTACCGATGGCAGGGAAAGTGCCTTGTCTTAACGTGAGTGTAGCCACAGGAGTTTGCCTTTATGAGGCAGTGCGGCAGCGTATGAGTGCTGACGCCTAAAGTATGAAAGTGTGATGCTTTAGAAGGGTGTTTGGAGAGCTGAGGTGATTTTCTTCGGTAGGATTTTACGATGAGAGACTCTCGGCTTAGAGGTTGAATTTAAAGCTCTAGGTGATTTGTTGGGGCAATTTCAGTTGCTTCACTACTTAACATTGGTTAAATAGTAGCCGTTCCACGCTGGGAATAGTTGATTATGAATGAAGAAGACGGCATTGAAGTGACCTTGAGGGATATGTATTCCGACTATTTTTTGGATTATGCTAGTTATGTTATCTTAGAACGAGCAGTTCCGCATGTAGGGGATGGATTAAAGCCTGTGCAGAGGCGTATTCTTCATTCGATGAATGAACTCGATGATGGTCGTTACAATAAAGTGGCGAATGTAGTTGGTAATACGATGAAATATCACCCCCATGGAGATCAGGCTATTGCTGATGCCATGGTTGGACTAGGGCAAAAAGACCTTCTTATTGATACTCAGGGGAACTGGGGCAACGTGCTGACAGGGGATAGAGCTGCAGCTTCTCGATATATAGAGGCTAGGCTTACTCCATTTGCAAAAGAGGTTTCGTTTAACCCGAAGACGACGGACTGGACTCCAAGTTATGATGGGAGGAATAGAGAGCCTGTGGCATTGCCTATGAAGTTTCCCTTGCTTTTAGCACAAGGGGTAGAGGGCATTGCTGTGGGCTTAGCTTGTAAAATGCTTCCTCATAATTTTATCGAGTTAATTGATGCAGCTATTGCCGCGTTGCGTAATCAGCCTGTCATTATTGTGCCTGATTTTGCAACTGGTGGCGCGATGGATGCATCAGATTATCGAGATGGCGTGCGTGGAGGGAAGTTGAGAGTACGGGCGAAAGTGGACATTGAGAGTAAGAGATTACTGCGTATCACAGAGGTGCCTTATGGTGTGACGACTGGGTCTTTGATGGATAGTGTTGTTTCAGCGAATGAGAAGGCAAAGATTAAGATTTTAAAGATTGAAGATAATACAGCGGCAAGTGCAGATATTTTAGTGCATCTTCCCGTAGGTGCAGAACCTGAGATCGTTCGCGATGCTTTGTATGCTTTTACGGACTGTGAAGTGAGTATTTCGCCGAATTCGTGTGTCATTATTGAAGGTAAGCCGAAGTTCCTAGGAGTAAGTGAAATATTAAAACACAGTGCTTTTCAGACAAAAGATTTATTAGAGCTAGAATTACAGATCCGGTTAGGAGAGCTTCGTGAAAAGTGGCATTTTAGCTCTCTAGAGCGCATCTTTATTGAGAACCGGATTTATCGGGATATTGAAGAGTGCGAGACTTGGGAAGCCGTGATTAAAGCTATTGATAAGGGGCTGAAGCCCTTTAAGAAATTGCTTCAGCGTGAAGTCACTGAGGAGGATATAACGAAGCTTACTGAGATCCGGATTAAGAGAATTTCGAAGTATGATAGCTTTAAGGCCGATGATTTGATTAAAGGCTTGGAACTTGATATAGAGGTTGTTGAGAAAAACTTACGGAATCTGACCCGTTACACCATTCGTTATTTTAACACTTTAAAGAAGAAATATGGAGCGGGTAAGGAGAGGAGAACAGAGGTTGCAACCTTTGAGAAGGTGAACCGTACTCAGGTTGTGGTCGCTAATGAGACACTTTATATTGACCGGAAGAATGGCTTTGCTGGCTACGCTTTGAAAAAAGAAGAAGTTCTGGAGAAATGCTCTACCATGGATGATATAATTGTGTTTTCTGTGGATGGAACGTTAAAGGTGAGTAAAGTTGCGGAAAAGGCGTTTGTGGGAAAGAGGCCTACTCATGTTGCTATTTTCAGGAAAGATAAGACGAAGGTTTATTCTATGATTTACAGAGATGGCCGTGATGGAGCCATTTATGCGAAACGCTTTCAGGTGGGTGGGATCACCCGAGATAAAGAGTACAATCTGAGTAAAGGGACGAAAGGGTCTAGAATTCTATATTTCGCGGTCCATGATACAGAGGAAGAGAGTAATCAGACTGTGGTCTTAATCCATTTGAAGGCGGCATTGCGATTGAAGAATTTAGCTCGACCACTGTACTTCTCAGATATAGCGATTAAAGGGCGTGCGGCAAACGGAAATATTGTATCTAAGCATGCTGTCGACCGTGTTGTGAGAGCTCCGAAAGATCAAGGGGGGAGAGAAAAACCTATTGACGAATTATTTTAAATTGTCTTAAAGTGTTCTTATGAACATTAAAAAAGACTTAATTTCGAAAATTACAGAAGTACTAGCAGAGTTGTCACCACGTCAGGGGCGAGGCCATAAATCGTTATTTATCGAGGAACAGCTTGAGTTTCCTTTTGAGCAGCCTGTTGTGAGAATAGAGGCTAATTTAGAGTCCTATTCTCCTTCTTTCCAAAGAGGGGGATAGAGGGAAAATGTTGATTTTATTGGTGTGTCTACTAGTGAGCTAGTAACACGCGTCATTTTTCCTGATTTTCCGCTTACTCTGATAGGTAGATATGTGTATAACCGCCTGACATTTACATGGAAAATTTTATCGCAAGAGTTCAAAAGGGACAATGGTTAAAGGCAGCTATCACAGTTGCGGCTTGTTCCGTTATGTCAGGAGGAGCTTATGCTCAGTCTCTTGTGGAGGATGAGGCGGTGCGCCGTTCCGAAAATGCATTGCTTGCCAGTGAGCTGGTTAAAAAGGCGGATGAGGCATATAACGGGGGTGATTATTTCGGAGCTTATGAAGCTTATGAAAATGCGTTAGGTTTACTTTCAACGGCTCCAGCCGTTTTGGAATATAGGAAAGCAGTCGCAGAACGATATGGAAGTGCTGCCACAGAACTCAGTCGGGAATACATGAGGGTTGGTAAGAGAAATGAGGCTCGTTCAATACTTTCTGGTGTCCTTGAACCTGAAGTGGCGCCAGGGCATGTTGGTGCGTTAAATATGTTGGCAAGACTGGATGATCCAATTCGTTATAATCCGGTTGCAAGTCTTAAACACACGCAAGATATCGATGCTGTCGCTAAGAATTTACGTAGAGCAGAAGGCTATTTGGATCTAGGGCTTTATGATAAGGCATTAGTTGAATACGAAGAAGTTCTTCAGATTGATGGATATAATGTAGCTGCTCGCCGAGGAATGGAGAGAATCCATAGGTTACAGTCTAGGTATTTTGATTCTGCATATGATGAGGCACGTGCGAATGCATTAAAACAGGTCGCCCAAACGTGGGAAATCGAAGTTCCTCCTGTTGTTGATCTTTCTGGTGGTGCTTCTGGAAATGCTTTTCAAGGAGGTGTTGTGGTAAGCCGAGAGGAAGAAATTCTCGCAAAAATGAGGAATATTATCATTCCCATTGTAGATTTAGAACAAATAACGTTAGAAGAGATAAGTGGGTTGCTTGTGGCTTGGAGCCGTGAACATGATCAGGCAGAGCTAGATCCTGAGAAAAAGGGGATTAATGTGATCATGGATCTCGGGGATCCTAATACAGAAGAGGGGCAACTGGTACGAGCCCGAAGCTTCAATTTGAAATTACGAAATGTACCTTTAGAGGGGGTCGTTCAACATATATCAGATCAGGTCGGTTTATCTTGGCGTGCAGGAGAGTATGCATTGGAAATTCGGCCTGTTGGCGCATTTAGTGAAGAGTATATTACACGTAGCTTTAAGGTCTCGCCTCAGTTTTTAGTCGATGTTGCTTCTGATGGAGGGGCAGATGGTGGTGATCCGTTTCAAATTCCTGATTTGGGTTCTGGGACACGGTTAAGACGACAAAGTCCACAAGAGTACTTGGAAAAGCATGGAATCGATTTTCCTGATGGAGCCAGTGTGAGCTATGTTCCTAGCTCGAATATAGTGACGATGACTAATACTGCTGATAATTTAGATCTATTAGAACAAGTCGTTGATAGTTTGATCTCTGGAGGAGATCTTTCAGTAGTCGTTAAAATGACGATTATTGATGTAGAACAATCTGATTTAGAGGAAATAGGTTTTGATTGGCTCGTTAGCCCTGCTCCAGGTAATGGAACGAGAATTACAGGGGGGACCGTAGGGAATGGGAGCGTGATACCAGCGATAGGAGGAGTGGCTGCAGCTGGGCCTGTGACTTCAGGGCTACGTAGTGGGGATGGTTTGGGCTTAGGAGATGCAATAGACGCAGCAGCGACGGCCTCTTTTGCCGATAGCGGGACGGCGACGACTCCTCAGAGAGCTCCCGGTATTTTAGGTGTAACAGGAGAAGTTAGTAATGCGACTGTTGCAGCTGTTTTGACAGGGCTTAGCCAAAAGGGGGCAACAGATAAAATTTGGCAACCTTCCTTGATTACTCGTTCTGGAGAAAAATCGATTGTTACGACAGGGCTGGAATTCCCTTATCCTGAAGAATACGAACCACCTGAGTTGCCAAATACTGTAAGTACAGGAGGATTATCGCCTGTGACACCAGCAACTCCGACGTCGTTTACGACCCGAAACCTCGGTTTTAGGCTAGAAGTCGAGCCTACAGTTGGGCCGAACAAACAATATATAAATTTGAGGGTTAATCCAGAGCTAAGAGATTTTGACGGATTTATTAACTATGGATCACCCATTAATGGAGATACCGGTACGGGCACGTTAGCGACCATTACTGATAACACGATCTTGCAACCGATCTTTAGCATTCTTCGTTCGAACACCTCGGTCTCTATCTCTGATGGATCGACGATAGCGATTGGTGGTTTGATGCAGCAAAATACAGTTATTGTAGAAGATAAAGTACCTATTTTAGGAAGCTTACCTGTTGTCGGGCGCTTGTTTCAAAGATCGGGCATTGTACCGACAACTCGAGCTGTTGTGATTTTTGTGACTGCCGAATTGGTCGACCCCACCGGTGCGAGAATTAACCCATAGTTTGTTTCTATCCCTTCAACTTCTCTTCTTGTTGTGAATGAAAAGAATAATTCAGATGTAGATGAGCTACTGAGTAGTTTGAAGCGTAATCATGCTGCTGCTGATATAGCGGCGGAGGATCTTGAGGCTCAGAGTGGAATTAATTCTGGTGAATTACCTGTAGGTGCACAAATCGTAGCTCGTGAGGACGGATCTCAGGTGATTCGTGTGAAGAAGAGGAAACGTCGTTCAAAACAGCCCAAAAAAGAAAAAGAGGGAAGAGCTAAGAAGCGTAAAGTATTCATCGTGTTTAGTGCTGTGGTTTTAATGTTCGGGATAGCCATTACTTCAGCCGTTTTATTAGCTTACCGGAATAGTTCGAAGTTTAATGAGAAGGTGACGAAAACGATCGAAATTTGTTCGGGAGCGACTGCTGAGGTTGGGACTTTGGGAGTTAGTCCTCAACGGGTCTCTGTTCAAAAAGTAGACTTAAAATGGGAGACGAGTTGTTTTGAGAATTTGCAACTCAATGACGTAGTTGTGAATACTCACCCTCTTGGCTTTTTTGGTGGCACATGGCGGATTGAAGATTTTAACGTGAGAAAAGCAAATTTGAAATTGCGTGAAGGTGAGCAACCTCAATCTAATGGAGAATCCCCGTTGAAGTTTAAAGGTGGAATTTTTGATGTTGCTAAGCTCGATTGTGAGTTTGGAGCGAGTGGTGCTAAGATTAGAGACACTACTGTAAGGTTGCGGACTGGAAATGGTGTCACTGCTGATTTTGAGGGAGGGTACTTGGAGTTCTTACATTGGAAGAAGTTACAAATAGGGAGTGGATATGTAGCAAAGTCAGAAAAAGGAATGAATCTTAATGTATTGTTTCAAAATGCTGATGACTATAATGAACAGCTAGAAGTACAAGGAGAACTCGCAGCAGATCATTTGACTAGGAACAAGTTAGATTTAAGTGCTAATATGTACCCCATTGAGAACCTTTTTGGCAATGGCCTAGGTCGTTACATCCATGGTTCATTTAGGACCAATTCAGGCAAAGTTGTTTTTTCTCCAAATGATCTAGCTTCGTTAGAGTTAGACATTCCAATTGATGGGCAAACAATTCGGATCTCTCATTTTCCGTTTCTTGTCAGCTTAGGCAAAATTTTAGAAAATACGGATATTTTACGTTATGAGTTTAGAGATGAAGCGAGAGCTCGGTTTCTATATAATTCTACAGGAATGGAGCTCCAAGAGATAAACTTGGTCACTTATAATGAACTACAGATAAAAGGCAGTCTGAAGGTTTCGACAAAAGGGGAGTTGAGTGGAGAACTTCGGATAGGGGTGAGTGAGGATAAAGAGGGTTACTTTGAAGGAAAGAATGCTCTCCACGTGACGAGAAATGGTGGAGATGGCTACTTATGGATGACTGTACAGTTAGCGGGAACGGTAGCTGCCCCTAAGGATGATATGGCGACTCAGTTAGCGACGGCATCGAAACCAAATAGAGAACCTAGTCTTAAGTTCGAGAGAGAATACCAAAACCAGCCTTCAAGAGAAGAGCAGTTAGAAGATGCATTTGATCGCCTTTTAGGAAATTAGAATAAGTCTTAAGCCTGTATTCTTTCTCTAGAAAAGTATTGCTAATAGCGATATTGCTGCTCAGCGTACAGGCACTGTGGCAGAGCTACAGGGAAACAAGGAAGCCCGTGGCACGGGCAGGAAATAGATGGGGAATCCGGTGTCATTCCGGAGCGGTCCCGCCACTGTATCTTTTTACGATTTACGTAGAGAGGAGCCAGATCACCAGCCTTGTTGATTGTTCCAATTTCTCTGCGGATTTCAGAGATTCACGACAAATAATATAATGATTAATAATAGAGCTCTTACGAGAGCTTATCTAGTAGGGCTTGGTTTAACTTCTGTGACCACAGTATTCGCGCATGATGATTTAGAAGAGCTAGATCTTACCATCGTATCAGCAAATCGATTAAGTTCTAGCATCGATAGTACAACATCGAGCGTTGGTGTTATCTCTGATGATGAGATAGAGCGTTCTCAGAATTATCTGCTGAGAGATATATTGGATACAGAAGGAGGAGTATTCGGCTTTTCCAGTGCAGGTCAATTAGGCCAAACTGGATCAGTAGCGATTCAGGGGTTACCTACCAGATTTACTCAAGTCTCAGTTGATGGCTTCCCCTTATCAGGTGCATCGTTTGCATTGGGGAATTTCTTAGGGAATACCAGTTCTATTGGTTATAAATCAGTCGAAATTTTAAAAGGAGGGCAACCGACTTCTTATGGTAATGCTGCAGTTGGAGGTGTGATTTATCTGAATAATGATTATGGGGATGGAGTATTTGGTCTAAAAGTCTCAGGAGAAGTAGGTTCCTTTGGCTCATGGTCCACAGATTTTGCGACAAAAGGGTCTGTTGGGAATTTGAGATATAATATTGGAGGAGAATTGAGCTTTAATGAAAATGATCGGAATGAAATTGTTCCTATTCAAGACTTTAGAAATGAATCGTTTTTTGCAAATTTCGCCTATGAATTGAATGATTCAGCAGAAGCTAAATTTTCTGTAAGAACACAGAATAGCGAGTTAACTTTAGATCCTAATGCGTTTAGTTCATTTGGGACAAGTTTGGTGGATACAGATACAGTATTACTGACGGGGAGTTTAGACCTTCAATTGAATCCTTTTGTAGATGCTAAGGTTTATGTCGGGCGCTCAGAAGAGGATAATGATATTTTCAGCGATTTTGGAGATTTTGTTTCTCGCAATCGTATTATTTCAGGAGGTTTGGACACTTCCTCTGAGATATCAGATCAAGGTGTTCTTCATATCGGAGGGCAGTATTCTTCGATTGATCGTGAAACAGGAGCGGCAGATGGTAATTTTGATGAAAGCTCCATATACGCATCATATCAACATACCTTGCCGAACTCTGTTTTGTTAGAAGGAGGTCTTCGTTATCAAGATAGTTCTGATTTCTCAGGTGATTTAGGCTTTAATCTTGGGGTGAGGGCTGACTTGAATGATGCAATTTCTGTTCGAGCCCGCTATGCGAATGGTTATCGAACGCCGACTCCTTTAGAAGCGGGAGAGTTTGGAGGGAGTTTTCCTCAGACGGCCAATCCTGATTTAGATCCAGAAGAAATTCAAACGTGGGAGGCGGGAGTTACCGTGGATTTAGCGGACAATCATTCCCTCGAGTTGACGGGTTATTACCATAGATTAGATAATGCCATTAGTTCTGTATTTTCTCTAGCAACGTTTACTTCTCAAAATGTGAACTTAGCTGGTGTTTCTGAAGTAGCTGGGTTTACAGCAATACTGGAGGGATCCTTTTTAGGTGAAGCTCTTCATTATAAGGCGACCTGGGATTACTTACTAAGGAATGATGTTGTAGAGTTCCCGAGGAACCAAGCGAATATAGATGTGTATTATAGTGGGAGTAATTGGACGATTGGTCTGGGGAGTAGTACGAGAAGTAGCGGAAATTTTGCTGGAGAGACTGATGCTAATATTATTTTCCGTGCATATGGTAGCTATGATGTGAATGACGTTCTTAGACTGAATGCTCGTGTAGAGAATATATTCGATGAAGAATTTGTTGTGACTGGCTTTGGAGATATTCCTGGTGCTGGTACGACTGTCTTCTTTGGTGCAACTCTCGAGTTTTAAATCCAGAGAAGGTGAATCATTGGGAGGATATGTGTGATTTCATGTGTATTCTCCTTATTGGTGCTGCACTGTGTGATAAAAGTCACACAGCCTTTTAGCCTCTTGTTGGACTGTGAAATTGGTAAGAACTTTTTTACGGCCTTGTTTGCCCATATCCAGTAGTTGGCTAGGGTTTTGGAGTAAGGTTTCGAGTACGCTTCGTGTCGCTTGCACATCAGAGGTTGGCACGATGTGGCCATCGTGCCCTTCACTGATAATCTCTTCCCAGGCCCCTTCAGAGCTGGCCAATACGGCTGTTTCACAGGCCATGGCTTCTGGGATTGTTAGACCAAATCCTTCATTTCTGCTCAGAGCACAGACTAGGGACATGGCGGACATGAATTTAGGGATATCACGAAAGGCCTGAGATCCTAAAAAATGGACTCTGTCTTGGTGTCCATGTTGTGAGATTTTGGCTAGCAATGCTTCTTGAAACTTTTTCTCTGAAGGTTTGGTTTCACCAACAATAACGACTGTTGGTTCTGGATACTTATCGAGAAGTGGCAAGATCGCGTCGAGAAGGATATCATGGCCTTTTTGGTGTCGTACACGGCCAAAGATACCGATGCCGTAGGCGCCAGGTAGTTTGAGTTCTCTCCATGCTTCCTGTTTGTTTGAAACTGGGTGGTAACGTTCCGTATCTATGCCATGTGGTATAATCACATCTGCGGAGTTCTTTAGGTAATGGTTCGCGGCAGAGCATGTTGTGATAATACCATCCATTTGACTCATTAAGTATTGAGTGAATTTGCTATGGTGTCGTTGCGCTGTGGAGGTAAATATAATTCGTAGATTAGCGCCTAATTTTTTTAGCGTTAAGGCTTGAATCATTTCATCGTTTCTGCGGGCATGAAATACTCTGGGAACGTCCGTGTTAAGAGGCTTTTTACATAGTTGAAGAGTTTGCCAAAAAGTAATAGTTGGGTGCACAGCTGGGACATGGTGCTTACCCATAATTGTGAAATCTGTTAGCTTTGCTTGGTGGGGTAGAACTTGAAGCATTGTTGAGGTGACTCCCGAGAATCGTTGATTGGAGTTACCTAGAATAAGATTAATCTCTGGCATCTGTTGTATGAATGAAAGATAAAGGAGTGTAGATAGGGGGAAACATGTTAAAAATGACTAACAGTTTATATAGGAGGTTTAAGGATATAAGTGAATCGTTGTAGAAAAGATTGAATTTAATGTTAATTGTGGGTATGTTGTAGTCGTGGCTAAAAAAATGAATTTTCGAAGGGCTTTCGGGGCTGGAGCGTCTGAGTGGAAGCATAAGACTGAGGAGGATATTCAGAAAGAAGAAAAGGAACGTGAAAGTGTGGAACACCACTGGGACGCTGGTGAAGCCGGGGTGAAACATTCCTATAAGTGGGCCTTGGTGGTGATGGCTGTGGTTACCTTAGGGGTGTTAGGGAGTTTAAGCTATTTTGTATTAGCTCCAAGTGAAAGTGCAGAGGTGGAAATAAAGTCTACTCAACGAAAAGTAGCTTCTCCAGATGTTTCCGAATTGGAGGAGGGCGGGCTAATTATTGGAACTGTGGAAGAATCAGGAAATAATCCGGTGAGTGCTTATGCTCATAGGGGGAAGAGTTTAGTCGATTTGGTAGAAGGTTTCCTGATGAGTAAGACGCATGAAGAGAGGTTAAGTTATATTGTCCGCCCATCGGAATATGGGGATAGGATGAAGGAGTTTTTTGAAGATAAAGGGAGGGATACAGAAATACTGGATGTTATAGTTCCAGCGAGCATGGTGAAATCCAATGGTGTTCAATTTAATCAAGTGTTTATTTATTTTAAGGACGGTTCTCATCGGTTAGCAGCTGTTGTGGAAACAGAGAGAGGAAGGCTGATTGATTTTGAGGCTTATATGTAAAAAAAGGAACTTGATCTGACAGACGGTTAAAATCAGGCAGTAGCT